>CAYTZZ010000018.1:0-64036 GCA_964442645.1 uncultured Bordetella sp.
TCCTTAAAAGGTGTTCGCATACTTGTTCATACCGGTGTCGCGCCAGCGATTCCCACTGGCGAACTCGTACTCGACCCAGTCCTCGCCGGCGTCGACTTGCTGGCCCGGCACCAGCGATGGGATGAAGAGGTGCATGGCGCAGGCAGCGCGCTGGTCGGCCTCGGTCAACCGGCGGTCGTGACGTGCGCAGTGCCACCCACGGTCGACGGGTGTCGCATGCAGGCAGGTTCTGCAATTGATCTCGGGGGCCGCCGCATCCGCTGCACCCGCGTGGCAGACCGGTGCGTGGTCACACATGCGGCACTGGTACCAGGCAGGGTCGGTGCTGATGCGCGGCGGTGGGGTGGCCGCGAAGATGACTCGCTCCGCCTTGGCCAATAGGCCCTGCGCAAAAGCCGGATCTGCCTCGACCCGCTCGACGTAAACGTCGTCGGTGTCCTTGCAGACCGCCAGGTACATCGCACGGGTCAAGCCCATGAGGTGCATGTAGGTCTGCATCTGGGCAAAGTGCAGCGGCTTGCTCTCGCGCACCTTCTTGGCCATCAAATCGTTGAAGCTCTTGACCGAGTGCGTCTTGAACTCGAGCACGTGCCAGGTCTTGGGCGCCTCCAGCAAGTTGATGGCCACGCCATCGAGCGATCCACCAAAGTGACCGCCATGCGCTTGAACCCGAAACTGGCGACCCGTGTCCGGATCAACCTCCAGAACAGTCGCCCCGGTGCGGCGCAGGTTCTGAACCAGCCGAGCTTCTTCCAACTGGCCGGTTTCAAAAAGGCGCAAGAGTCGGCCAGGATGCTGGGCGCGGGTGACCCAGCGGAAATCAAACCAGAGGGCGCGCTCACATTCCTTGCCGATCAGCGACGCGCCAAGATGGGCACGAAACCCGTCTCCCGCGTCGGCTTCATAGGCAGCGAAGATCGCCTCTCGGGTGGGGCTGGTGATGCTGGGCAATTCAGCCATGCTGCACCCCCTGCTTGGCGTGAAGCTCCCGGGCTCGGGTCACCGCTGACTGCCAGCGCTCATCGTCGCAGTCGGCACGCAGCACCTCAATCAGCGCATCCTTGAACCGCTCTCGGTGGCCCCCAGGCTCAGCGGAGTTGAGCTTGGCCATGTGAGCGGTCAGCTGCGCCAGCTCCTGCTGTTTCAGGCGCAGCGCCGTCTTGGCACGGTGGAACCAGGTGGCATCGAGCGACTTCTTTTCTGTCTGGCGACGGATGTCGGTCGTGGCGATCTGAATCCGGATGGACGCGATCTCATCTTGAAGTGCGGCCAACCGCTCACGGCAGCCCTGCAAGGTGCTGGGCAGTCGGATCGGCATAGCCGCTGGAGCGTGCTCATGCATGCGCAATGACTCCTCAGGCGTGGCGCTTCCAGGGCAGCCCGTTGGCCGCTGGCGTCATGGTGGGTGCTGTCGCGATTGGACGGCCAGTCTCTGCCTGCGGTGGCTGAAGAAATGCTGGGGTGGATGAAGCCGAAGCACCCGCCGAGCCGGCTCGCGGCAGATAGCGAATGGAGTTGGACTCACCGTACAGGCCCTTGGGTGGACGCACCCGCACATCAAGGGTGATCGGGATCAGATGCAACTGCTCAGAGTTGCTCACCTGCATCTTGCCCACGGCACGGCAAATCGACGACAGCGTGCGCTTGGCGATCTCTACCGTGTCGGGATTGGCGTTGACCAGATTGAGGCGGTCGAAAAGTTTGCGACCGGCGTACTGACCCTCAAGGATGTCGACTTCCAGATACAGGTACTGGCCGGTGCCGTCTTTGGTAGGGCGCATTTCGCTGGCGACGATCTGGCCGAGGTACTTGCCCGGGGGCAGTACGTCGTAACTGGTGCTGGGCGCGACAGAGGATGCGTCGAAGGTTTGTCCGAATGAAGCCATGGTGATTTCTCCTTTTTCAGGTGCGGGTGGTGGTGGATGGGATCAGGGTGGGATGCAAGGTTTCAGGCATGGCCTGCGCAAAGGCAGACCACTCAAGGGGAAGCGTGTCGGGCAGGTCGTAGCGGTTCTTGGCCAGGAAGGCTGGGCGTTCGACCGTGTGAATGACACGCTCGCCGGAGCCCACGGCACGACTGACCTTCTTGTTGAAGCCGACGTCCGCCTTGACGGTGGAAATCCTGTAGTTGGCGAACAGCACGACATCCGAGTGCTCTTGCAGCAATGCCGCGGCGCGGGCATGGAGCTTGATCACGTAACGGTCGTAGGGGTCGTGCTCAGGCGAGTCGAATCGCTTGATGTCGGTGTGCGCGATCTGCACCACGGTCATGCCGCGGTCGTCGCGTAGGGCGTTGAGTCCATCGATGTACTGGCGCCAGAGGTTCAGGGCCGCAACGTAGCCCTTGCCGTACCCGGCGTCCTCGATCGAGTTCCAGCCGTTGTCGCGGCAAGCTTTGGCCCAGACCAGCGGTTCGAGCCAGTCCACGCTGTCGATCACGACCGTGGCGAAATCGTGCTGCTCGGTGTAGAGCGCTGCCAGCGCCTCCATCACTTCGTCGAAGGTCTTTGACAGCGGGAAGTTCGCAGCCGACAGCGTGCCCAAACCGTCTTCGGTCTGGATGAACACGGGCTTGTTGGCCTGACCCGCGAAGGTGGTCTTGCCGACGCCGGCCACACCGTGGATCAGGATGCGCGGGGGCTTAGGCGCGCCGGCACGGTTGAGTTGCGCAAGGGTGATGGCCATCAGTCGTTCTCCCCAAACTGGCTGTCGTTCGCTGCCTCGGGCACGACACCGTCCACGATGCGCTCGAGCTTGTAGGTGGGCTTGCCGGCTTTGAGGGTGCGAGCGGGTTCAAACAGTTGGCGCACTGCTGGCGGCCAGGCTGTGTACTTGGCCTCGGCGACCTTGACCTCGAGGCTCACGTAGTCCTCGGGGTTTTCGCCCCACTTGCGCAGGGCCTCGACGGCTTCCTTGAGCTTGCGTTGGTCGTACTCCACCTTCTTGGGAAGGTCGGCAATCACGGTATGGCCTTCAACATCGAAACGGACCGTACCGGTGTTCTTGCCGGCTTCTTGGCGCAGCTGGTGCGCCCGCTCACCGAAGCGGTGGTGCAACACGCTTTGGAGGAACTGCTTGTAGTGGCGGGCAGTGTCCTCAACGTTAGTCACGCGCTGGATCAGGCGGTCGAGGTCTGCCAGTGGCAGGTTTTCAAGCTCTGCCATCACAAAGTTGCCCACCTCGTCGAGGGCATCGGGTTCAGGGATCATGGGGACTCTCTTGCTCAATGGGTGCCGGTGGCGGGCACGGGGGATGGCATACCAACCTGGCGCAGGCGGGTGCGGATTTCGGGGGGTGTGAGGGTGCTGGCCGATCGCACGGCGATGTAGCGGTAATGGCCTTCAGACACCTTCAGACTGAACAGGTGGACCAACCCCAGCTCGCAGGCGATCCAGGCGCGCCTGGCCAGTGCGTGCAGGCGGTTTCGGTCTTTGGACTCGAGGCCGCTGCCCGAGTCAGAGCGGTCCAGCAACAGGAAGCCTTCGTGGTACTGGATGGACTGGCCAACCAGGGCGTTAGCCATCCAGTCGCACAGACCGGCTTCGGTGAGTTTTTCAGGTGGCACGTACACCGGTGGGGTGGCTGCGCCAGCGTTAACGCCCAACCCGAGTTGGCTGCGCGTGGTTTCAACAATGGTTTTTGCGTTCAACATCAAATCTCCAGGCGTGAGTTGGCCTACCACCACCGCCCAGAGGGGCGCGGCGTTTGCGGTTCTTGAAGGTTCTTACCGAGCGAGGGGGCTGGTTTTCTCAGCCACCCCGCGGTCGGTCAGGCGGCCGGCCGTATTCCGAACATGCGCAAGTGCATGCGCAGGTCGTCAACACGGCGGTAGAAGGTGGCGCTGGACATCCCAGAGGCCTTGGCGGCAGCAGGAACATCCTGGTGGGCAGCAAGCAGGTCGAATAGGCTGCGCTGTTCGTCGCTCATGTAGGCCAGCGCAGTGAGCAGGTCGCGCTGGGTGCTCGAGTTCGAAAACAGATCATCGTCGCCGTCCCAGTCGGTAAGCAGCTCCTGATGGTGATCTGAATCAATGTGTCCCCCATCCTCATCGTTGGCAGACGGCTGGGAGGAAAAGTAGCCATGAATCGCCCGATCAATCGTGACGACTTCCAGCGTGTCAACGTACTCAGGCTCAGCAAAAACCAGTTTTTGCTTGTCCGCCTTGCGGGCGTTCAGAAAGTCGGCCGTACGGTGTGTCGAAACCAGACCAGTGAAGGTACCCGGTGCGCCGCGTGAAGGGTCGTACTGGCCCTTGCGTTCGTAGATGTCGAGCAGGATCTCCTGGTAGAGGTCCTCCCGCTCGGTCGGGCTCAGCCCGGCGGTTACTGCCGCCCTGTAAGCGCGGGTCTTGGCGGCATTGACAGCCGCAACAAACATACTGTCGTTTGCTGCCTGCTCACTTGTGGCTCTGCTTGCAGGAATTTCGCTGCCATCTTGCAAGCCTGTTCGGCTGGTTTGGGGTTCCATGATTTCGGCTCCATGTTCGTTTTCATGGGGTAATCATGGTGGGCGGAAACCTTAATTAATACGACCGTCCAGTGGTCGCCGTACACACACCAAAGGAGATGGGACATCATCCAACGGAGTACGTACAGTCTCGAAAGAGTCTGGACAATGTACGGTCTCCCACGGAGACTGCAAACCCCGTTTCAGACCAATGCAATGGCAATCTGATACTTTCAGAGCGTGCTACTCGATCACGCCTTCCCAGTACTTATCCTGGATGTAGTTAATGAATTCGGATGCGGTTACTTTTTTTAGAGGGTAAAAAGCGCCGGACCCCATCACATCCACATACCAATCAGTTTTTGAAATAAATAGAGCAACAGGGGCCTCGGCCAGATTGCTCAATATCTCTTGCAGATCTTCCCCGGTAAATTTGGCGTAATCTCGGTTTACAAACGCCTTCGGTGGCTCGAAGTACGCATCACCACTGCTGTAAACAACGCGGCTGTGCAGTAGATCAATTAAATCATTGATTTTTTCTGCTGGGTTTTCGTAATCCAGCGGAACAAAAACGTCATTGATCCGGACATGAAAATTCTCTCCGTCTGGAGTGCCATCTGCCGAGCTCACTGCAATCAGCAGAAAGTCTGGCAACGTTGACTGGATTTTCCCAATTAGGTCAGTCAGCCCCATGAGGATGCCTTTTGTCTTCGTAAGTCATGATGGCCTTCATGTTCGTTGGCTCATCTAAAGCGAATGCCATGGGCTTTAGCTGCCTCACGGATCCAAGTGGCAACCGTTCTTTGCTCGCGGATAACTCCCTGATTTTCCAAGACGTCTACAAAGTGGCGTGCAGCCTTTTCCGCGCTATTGAACCGACGAGGATCCTGAGCAAACTGATCCTGAACTAATTTTTTGATCTGCCTGTTGCTTTGATGGCGAATGTCGTTATTTTTGATTGATTGTTCTCGCCTTCTCTCCAAGCTTTCTGTCTGAATTTGTTTGCGCAACTCTTCCTTGATTCCTTCAAGATCTTTTTTGTCGATCTTGACAGCCTTACCAGCCTGTATTTTTTCGATTTTTTCCTGGTACTTCAGCTCCAAACGCTCGATGTCACGCAGCTTCTCTGCGTAGCAAACGGCCTCCATTGCATCAATTAGATGCTTGGCCGCTTTTGCTGTATCGTAAGAATCAAGAGAATTGCGTTCTCGAGGTATGTATTTGTGCTGCGCGAAGTCGTATTTATGCTCGTAATCTTGAACAAAATCGCCAATCAACCAAAGTGCTAAAACGGCGAAATATTCATACTCTTTCAGACCTTCAATCTCCACGACCGTCGGATCAAACAGTGAACCAATAGCCTCCTGGAGAGCATCAAGATCAGACGTATTGTCCGAGTTGCGAACGTCATAGTGCTCGGCAGCTTCGTCCTTGAAGCCGGTCACCCGGTCTTCATCGCCCTCAAGAAGGTCGTACCTACCATCGGCTTTTATGGCATCAATGACGCTTTCTTTTTCCTGATCGAAATATGCAGAAATGATCTGATCGGCATCTTCAGCGATGCTGAATATTTCTTCACGGGATCGATCACGAAGAATTGATCGTGCGCGGTATATGACAGAAGAGGCCTGCGGAAAACGCCAATCCGTCAAGCTGCCTTTTTGCGGGTCAAAGTATTCAAATTGCTTGTAAAAACCCATTGCGCACCGTCCGATTACTTGTTTGTGTGAACCGCGCTGATGAAACATTGTCTTGCGCGACAGGGAATATTTTGTCCGAATAACAGGTTCTCGTCACTCACGACAAAGGCTGAGAAAAGCCAGTACTGCGCCGGTATGAACCTTCATGCCAGCCCAAACCACCCGCAACACACAGAAGAAGCACCCTGAGCGGTCCCCGGCCGCCATCGTGGGCGTCATCCTGGCCATGGCCGTCATTCGCATGCGAGACCGCCAGGATGGACTTGATAACCTGACCGAACAGAGCGTTAGTACGGGGTGTCCTGACTACCAAGGAGAACCCCAGTGACTGAACCCATCGTGGCCCGCGTGGCCGCCCTAAAAACCGCCAGTACCGCCGAACTCAAGCAGATGTGGCGGGACCTCTTCCACCAGGACGCGCCTCCGTTCAACCGCCGCTTCCTTGAAACCCGCCTGGCGTACCGCATCCAGGAGTTGGCCTACGGAGGCCTCAAGCGGGAAACCGCTAAGCGCCTTGAGCTGCTGGGTGAACAGCTGGACGGGGGTAAGAAGGAGGTCAGGCGACGTCGCCTGGACAACCGCCCCATCGCCGGCACACGCCTGATCCGGGAGTGGCAAGGCGCACCATTTGAGGTTCTTGTGGGCGTCGATTACTTTGACTACCAGGGGCGACGCTACAAATCGCTGTCTGGCATTGCCCGCGCCATCACCGGCACGAACCGCAACGGTTGGGCCTTTTTCGGACTGGGCTCGGCAAGGAGTAGCGCATGACAGCAGAACGTCGCCTGATCTGCGCCATCTACACGCGCAAGTCCACCGAAGAAGGGCTGGACCAGAACTTCAACTCGCTGGACGCCCAGCGGGATGCCTGTGAAAACTACATCGCCAGCCAAAAATCAGAAGGCTGGCTCATGGCGCGGGAGCGCTACGACGACGGGGGCTTCTCCGGCGGCAACATGGAGCGCCCGGGCCTGAAAAAACTGCTGGAAGACGTCCGCAGCGGCATGGTCGACATCATCGTTGTCTACAAAATCGACCGGCTGTCACGCTCACTTGCCGACTTCGCCAAACTGGTCGAGATCTTTGATGAGCACAAGGTGACCTTCGTATCGGTGACGCAAGCGTTCAACACCACCACATCCATGGGCCGGCTGACGTTGAACATCTTGCTGTCCTTTGCCCAGTTCGAACGAGAGCTGGCTGGCGAGCGAGTGCGCGACAAGATCGCTGCCTCACGCCAGCGCGGTATCTGGATGGGTGGAATGCCACCCCTGGGCTATGACGTCTCAGACCGCAAGCTGATACCCAACCCGGAAGAGGCGAAGGTCGTGCGGGAGATGTTCACGAGGTTCGCTGCGATGCCCTCGATGGCCACGCTTGTCAGAGACATGCGCGCCAGGGGCGTCACATCCAAGTCTTGGACCACCGGCAAGGGAATCGAACGCCAAGGCAAGTTGATCACCAAGGGATACGTCTACAAGGTGTTCAAGAACCCTGTCTACATCGGTATGGCCGCCTACAAGGGGCAGCAGTACCCTGGCGAACACAGCGCCATCATTGATCAAGAGGTCTGGGATACGGTGCAGGAACTACTCAAAGCGGGTGACAAGCACGTCAAGGGCGGCTATGGGATGCGCGAAACCAAGGCGCCGTCCATGTTGCGCGGGTTGATTTTTTCTCCGGAGGGCCGTGCCTTCACGCCTGGCTGGACCAGCAAGGGTCCAAAGCAGTACCGCTACTACATCAACACCGACGCCATTAAGCTCGGCAAAGAGTCCTGCGAAATCCGACGTGTGCCAGCCGGCGAAATCGAAGGGGTTGTGGTCGAGCAACTGCGGGGCGTGTTGAGAGCGCCGGAAATCCTTGCAGCGGCAGTCCGTGAAGTCACCTTGTCTCGACCAGACCTCAGCGAAGCCGATGCAATCCAGACGCTGCAGTCGATTGACCAGGTCTGGGACAACTTATTTCCGGCTGAGCAGGCATGCATCGCCAAAGCGCTGATCGAACGGATCACGGTGCGCAAAGACGGGATCAGCATCAAGTGGAAGTCCACGGGCATGACCAAACTGTTGCGAGACACGGTCCGCCAACACGCCTACAAGGAGGCTGCATGAGTCAGGCCGCGCAAATGCCCGAAACGACCAACATCCCAATGACCTTTCGACCGCGGGGCGGCAAAACGGTCATCGTCCTGCCGGATGGATCGCGAGGTGTGGTGCGCCGCGAGGCCACGATCGATAACACCATGATCAAGGTGATTGCCCGCGGGTTCAGGTGGCAGCGCCTGCTTTACGACGGGACCTACGCAACCATCGAGGACTTGGCTGCAGCAGAAAAAATCAACCCGTCCTATGTGAGCCGGATCCTGCGGCTGGCTTACTTGTCGCCCACAGTGGTTCAGGCGATCCTTGAGGGATCGCACCCTGCTTGGCTGACCATGAAGGACCTATTGGAGCCGTTCCCTATGGACTGGAAACAGCAGGAGAAGAAGCTCCTGGCTCAGTTCCGGCTGGATGCTTCAACGGCGGTATCCAAAGCGGTCTGAAACACTGCTTTCATCTGATCATCAGGAACGCAGATCCGCACGAGGGTGATATCGGCATATTCGGGGGCACGACTTAGCAGGGCCTTCACGATGATATCGGCCGCAAGTTCAGGCGGGAACTTGAAAACACCCGTCCCGATGGCAGGCATTGCCATCGTCTTGATACCCGCCTCCTTTGCCACTCGTAGCGTTTGAGCGACGGCAAGGTCAAGATACCGCTCGGGGTGATCGTCATTGATGTAGCTGGCCGCCCGTGCATGAATGATGTACGGGTTCGGAAGCTCAAATCCAGGGGTTACTACCGCATCACCCAGAGCGATGGGCGAATATCGGCGGCAGTACTGCTCCAGCTCGGTTCCTGCAGCCGTGTGGATGGCACCAGCAACACCAGACCCGAAGCGCAGATTCGCATTCGTTGAATTCACCAGCGCGTCCACATCCGGCTGGCGGACGATGTTCCCTATAACAATTTCAACGCGCACGCACTCCCCCTCGTTTACAGCATACGTACCCTGCTCCGGCACAAGGCACCAAGAAAGATCGTATAGCCTGGCTCACTGAGTGAGCCTGTCGGTCAGCACAATATTTCAATCTTTCAACCACAGATTGAAAATTTTGCACTATGCTGGTGTTTTCTACCACCAATCTGGCCAAGACCATGCCATCCAGCGCTGCTGACAACGCCATCATGACCATCGGGGAAGTCGCCGACTACCTCAAGGTCACAGAACGAACCATCTACCGGCTGGCGGGAGCCAAGCAGATCCCCGCTTTTAAGGTTGGAGGAAGTTGGCGATTTTCGAAGGCAGATATTGACGCCTGGATAAAAAAACAATCTGAACAAAACGAGGGACATGGCCAGTGAAACTCGAGGACATTTCTAAGGGAGCACTGATTTCTGGTATCGAACCGGGAAAAGTTGCTAGGGTGGTTAGCATGGACCCGCTCGGCGACAACGCCGTGACGGTGGTTTATCGGACTGACGATGGGAGGCTGGGGGAGCGGGTACTGTTCCGCTCCAACGAGCCAGACCTCGAAATCACCACCGCTGGCAGGCCGTGGAGCTTTGAGGCTGACGGTGAGGGCTTCAAGCTGGCGGCGGAAGCCATTCGCATCAACTTGGCCCATTTGTTCGACCCCATGATGGCGGTGCACACCTCCAACGTCGAGCCGCTCCCGCACCAGATCACCGCGGTTTATGAGTCCATGCTGCCCAGGCAGCCACTACGGTTCGTCCTGGCCGACGATCCCGGCGCCGGCAAGACCATCATGGCAGGCCTGCTGATCCGGGAGCTGCTGATGCGTGCCGACGCGGCTCGCATCCTGATCGTCTCGCCAGGCAGCCTGGTGGAGCAGTGGCAGGATGAAATGCGCGAGAAGTTCGGCGTGAACTTCACGCTGTTCTCGCGCGAGCTCGTCGACCAAAGCGTCACTGGCAATCCCTTCGATGACCACGATCTCCTCGTGGCTCGTCTCGACCAGCTCTCGCGCAATGAGGAGCTGCAAGAGAAGTTGAAGCTCACGCGCTTCGACCTGATCGTGGTGGACGAAGCCCATAAGCTCTCCGCCACCTGGTTCGGAACCAAGATCAACGAGACCAAGCGCTTCAAGCTCGGCCAGCTCCTAGGCTCGGTTACGCGCCACTTCTTGCTAATGACAGCCACGCCGCACAACGGCAAGGAAGAGGACTTCCAGCTTTTCTTGTCGCTGCTGGACTCCGACCGCTTCTATGGCAAGTTCCGCGACGGCGCCCACAAGGTCGATGTCTCAGACCTGATGCGTCGGATGGTCAAAGAAGACCTCTTGAAGTTCGACGGCACGCGGCTCTTTCCCGAACGTCTGGCCTATACCGCCAACTACAAGCTCTCCGAAGCCGAGGCCGAGCTCTACAACCTCGTCACGGCCTACGTCAAAGAAGAGATGAACCGGGCGGACGCCCTGGATGGCAAGCGCAAGGGCACAGTCGGATTCGCGTTGACCGCCTTGCAGCGGCGCCTGGCCTCCAGCCCCGAGGCCATCTACCAATCCTTGAAGCGTAGGCGCGAGAAGTTGAAGCGCCGCATCGAGGAAGAGAAGATCAAGCAGCGAGGCGGCAAGGTGTCCGCTGTTGAATGGCATCCAAAAATGAGCCACTTTGAAGAGAATTTGCATCCAAATTTGAGCCACCCCAATCGCCTATCCTGCTTAATTTTTGAGCAAGGATGGGCAAGGAGTGATCAACGTGGGAACTTTGAGCAAATTACGCAGACTTGTCCTTCGCGACAAGGTCTCCATCCGACAAGCTAGCCGTCAACTTGGCATCTCTCGCAACACCGCAACCCGGTGGCTTCAAGAGGCAGAGGTGACGGTGCCCAGATACCCTAAGCGTCAGCCGACCTTTGGTGTTCTGGATCCTTTTAAAGATCAATTGAGCAATTGGCTCAAAGCCGATAGCTATCGAAACAAGCGAGAGCGCCGCGGCGTCAAAGCTTTGTACGAAGCGCTGCAGGCCATGGGGTACTCGGGCAGCAGCACAACCGTCTACCGCTTTGCAAAAGATTGGCGCGAGGAGCAAAGCCAGCCTCGGGGTGCTGGCTTTGTGCCCATGCACTTTGAGCTGGGCGAAGCGTTCCAGTTTGATTGGAGCTGTGAGTACCTGGTCATTGGCGGCCTGAGAAGGCGCCTTGATGTGGCCCACATCAAACTGGCGGCAAGCCGAGCGTATTTGCTGGTGGCCTACTTCACCCAAACCCACGAGATGCTATTTGATTCTCATGCAAGGGGCTTTGCTGTCTTTGAAGGTGTAGCAAAGCGCGGTATCTACGACAACATGAGAACGGCCGTCGACAAAGTGGGCCATGGCAAAGAGCGCATCGTCAACGCCCGCTTTGAAGCGATGACGGGTCACTACCTGTTTGAGCACGAGTTCTGCAACAGAGCTGCCGGTTGGGAGAAAGGCATCGTGGAGAAGAACGTACAAGACAGGCGTCGGGGCGTTCTGAGAGAAGCGGCCGAGCGCCACTGGACCAGCTTGGCAGAGCTCAATGATTGGCTTCAAACTGCATGCAAAACCTCGTGGAGCGAGTTAGCCCATCCCCAGTGGCCAGAGCTGACTATTGCCGATGTGTGGCAAGACGAGGTCGCCCGGCTAATGCCATGCCCCAGACCCTTTGATGGCTATGTGGAGCAGCCTGTGCGGGTCAGCTCTACATCCTTGATCACGTACCAACGCAATCGCTACAGTGTGCCGTGTGAGTGGGTCAATCAGATGGTGAGCTTGCGTGTGTATCCAGAAACTTTGTTGGTTGTGGCCCAAGACGGCAGCCTCGTAAGACTGACCCGCAGCTTTGAGCGTGATCAAACCATCTACGACTGGCAGCACTATATTGAGCTGATTCAGCGCAAGCCTGGAGCTCTTCGCAATGGGGCGCCATTCAAAGAGATGCCCGCTCCCTTGCAAGAGCTGCAGCGCCAACTGCTCAAACACACTGGTGGTGACCGCGTGATGGCGCAGGTGTTGGGGGCTGTGAACTTACACGGGCTTGAGGCGGTGTTGGTGGCAACCGAGTTGGCCTTGCAAGCTGGCCGGGTGAGCGCTGAGCACATTCTGAATGTGTTGGGCAGATTGAAGGAGCCAACCCTTGAGCGGCTTCAAATTGAAACACCGCTGCATCTGAATACACCGGCACAAGCCAACCTTGAGCGCTACGACGCGCTTAGAAACGAGCAGGAGGTTGGATCATGAGCGATGTCATTGATGGACTCAAGTCTTTGAGCTTGCATGGGATGGCCAGTGCTTGGCCAGAGATTCTGGGTACTGCCAGAATGAAGACGCTAGACCACGAGGTGGTGCTGCACCAGCTCATTAAGTCTGAGACGGCGCAGCGGGAAGTTCGCTCTATGGCGTATCAAATGAAAGCTGCACGGTTCCCCGCGCACCGAGACCTGGTGGGCTTTGAGTTTGAGCAAGCGCACGTGGACGAAGCACTTGTGAAGCAGTTGCATGACTTGCAGTTCGTAGACACCGCACAAAACGTGGTGTTTGTGGGCGGCCCTGGCACTGGCAAAACGCACCTTGCAACAAGCCTTGGCATTCAAGCGGTAAGGGCCAAGGGCAAGCGAGTTCGCTTCTTCTCAACGGTGGAGCTTGTAAATGCGCTGGAGCTTGAGAAGTCTCAAAGCAAACACGGCCAACTGGCTCACCGCTTGATGTACGTGGACCTTGTTGTTCTGGATGAGATGGGGTACTTGCCGTTTACGCAGTCTGGAGGCGCACTGCTGTTTCATTTGCTGTCCAAGCTTTATGAGAGAACCAGCGTGGTGATCACAACCAACTTGAACTTCTCTGAATGGGCTAATGTGTTTGGAGACGCCAAGATGACCACAGCTCTTCTAGACCGCCTGACGCACCGCTGTCACATTGTTGAAACCGGCAATGAGAGTTGGCGTTTCAAGCAGTCCCAAGCGAACTCTCAACAGTCAAAGAAATCAAAAGGGAAAGGAGCAAAAAACGCAGAACAGTTAAACTTATCCACAACCGACTAGGCCAAATTATTTAAAAACCGGTGGCTCAATATTGGTTGCAAATAGTGGCTCACTTTGCGTTGCAATTCAACACTGAGGGACAAGTGCGTTGACTCAAGCCTTTTCAGTTAAAAATGAGGCTACTCCTCGATGACTTTTAATTCTCAGTAACATGTTTTAAATGGCTTCTGATGGTCTACTGCTGCCGTCTGTATATCCGCCGTGATGGTCCGCTCCCAGCCTCAAGCAGCCTATCGACAGCTTTCAAGTTTTGATTTAAGCGAAGGGCATACGGTTTTAAATTGCTCACTCTCAACGTGACATCAAAGTACTCTGAACAACGAAATTTCCTTCAACTAGGTTCACAGCCTGTTTTGCTGAAATCCGCAAATTCAAGGCTCTGAACCATGTCCGAAAAAGTCATGAGGTTTTGAGACAAACGGGGTTTGAGACGCTTCTTCCGGTCCCCTGGCGCAGGCCGCAGTCAGGAGCCCAAAGCAAAAAGCCCCGCGTGGTGCGGGGCCTGAGGCTGCCTCAAAGCCTGCTGAGCAGGTTTGAGGTCTTTGTACTGGCGGAGAGAGAGGGATTCGAACCCTCGGTACGGGAAAACCGTACGCCTGATTTCGAGTCAGGTACAATCGACCACTCTGCCATCTCTCCGCGTGTTGAACAGCATATTCTAGCAGGCCCCAGCCTCAAGGCTTGCGCGGGGCACTCACCGTGGCATTTCGGGGGGACACCGTCAAGGTGACACTTCCCCCACTTAACAAATTCCCCTCTTGCAACTCCACTGTGGCATTGCGCTCTTGTTTGGTGAAAACCAGCAAGCTGGTTTGACCACGCACCGCCGTCACCAAGGTCCAACCTTGCTGCGGGTAGGTTTCCAGAAAAAATTTGTAGGCCGCGCTGAGGTCCCGCCCCACATCCAAACTGACGCGACCGACCCATTGATCGCCTGCGCCCATGATCAGTGATTTGTCATGTTGAATCTTGGCGCCTGCAGGAAGTTGGGTCTGACCCAAGATGTCAACGCTGGGCCGAGGCATGTCGCTTTTCATCTCCCCTTCGATGGGTCGTGACGCACATGCAGACAGCACCAGCGCCACAGAGAGAACCAGGAAATGACGATCACGCATAAAAATTTGCCTCAGGTAGATGCTTGCAGGCATTCCAAGCCGCCCATGTAGGGGCGCAAAGCTTCTGGAATGCGAACACTGCCGTCAGCTTGCTGGTAGTTCTCCAGGACAGCCACCAGAGTGCGCCCCACGGCCAGGCCAGAGCCGTTCAAGGTGTGGACCAATTCGTTCTTGCCCTGCGCGGTCTTGAAACGCGCTTGCAAGCGGCGTGACTGAAAAGCCTCGCAATTGGAAACCGAGCTGATCTCGCGGTAGGTGTTCTGTGCGGGCAGCCACACTTCCAGGTCGTGGGTACGCGCCGCGCCAAAGCCCATGTCACCGGTGCACAAGAGCATGACGCGGTAAGGCAAACCGAGTTTTTGCAGAATGGCTTCGGCGTGCTGGGTCATTTCGTCCAGGGCTTCGTAGCTTTTGTCGGGGTGAACAATCTGCACCATTTCGACTTTGTCGAACTGGTGCTGACGGATCATGCCGCGGGTGTCGCGGCCATGGCTGCCGGCTTCGGAGCGAAAGCACGGTGTGTGCGCCGTCACCTTGATGGGAAGCTCGTTCTCTGCAACCACGGTGTCACGCACGAAATTGGTCAACGGCACTTCGCTGGTGGGAATCAAATAGAGCGCAGACTGCTCTTGCGCGAGCTCGCCTTCTTGCCCGCCTTTTTTGGCGGCAAACAGGTCTTCTTCAAACTTGGGCAGCTGGCCCGTGCCGCGCAAACTGTCCGCATTCACGATGTAGGGCACATAGCACTCGGTATAGCCGTGCTCCTGGGTTTGCACATCCAGCATGAACTGCGCCAAGGCACGGTGCAAGCGGGCGATGCCGCCCTTCATCACCGTGAAGCGCGAGCCAGAGAGCTTGACGCCGGTGTCGAAATCCAGCCCCAAGGGCGTGCCCAAGTCCACATGGTCGCGGGGCGTAAAGGCCAGGGCTTGGGGCTCGGTCCCAGAAGGGCTCCAACGGCGCAACTCCACATTACCATGCTCGTCAGCCCCGGTGGGCACGCTTTCATGGGGCAAGTTGGGCACGGCCAGCAACAGGGTTTGCAGCTCCGCCTGCAAGGCGTCAAGGCGCGCTGCAGAAGTTTCCAGATCGGTCTTGATTTGAGCCACTTCGGCCATGACAGCGTCAGCGCTCTCGCCTTTGGCCTTGAGTTGGCCAATTTGCTTGGACAAGGCATTGCGGCGAGACTGCAGCGTCTCGGTGTGGGTTTGCAGGGTTTTGCGCTCGTTCTCCAGGCTTTGAAAAGCCTCGACACGAAGGTAGGGTTGCGGGTTCTTGCGGGCTTCCAGGCGGGCGGTGACCGACCCGAGGTCGCGGCGGAGCTGGTTGATGTCTAACATGCCGCTATTGTAGGTTTGCGACGGCCTGCCGTTCAGTCCAGTTTCAAGCCCTTGGGCAGGGGAAACTTCACATGCTCTTGCACGCCCTCCAGGCTGCGCACCGACACGGCCCCCAGGGCGCGAAGCCGCTCGATCACTTCGCGCACCAACACATCGGGAGCCGAGGCGCCGGCTGTCACCCCTACGCGCGGCCGCCCTTGCAACCACGCGTCTTGCAATTCAGAGGCATGGTCGACCATGTAGCTGGGCACGCCATGCTTTTCGGCCACGTCACGCAAGCGGTTGCTGTTGGAGCTGGTGGGGCTGCCCACCACGATCACCACATCCACCTGCTTGCTGAGCAGTTTAACGGCATCTTGCCGGTTTTGGGTGGCGTAACAAATGTCTTGTTGCTTGGGAGAGCGAACCTGGGGAAAGCGGGCCTGAACTGCGGCCAAGATTTCGGCGGCGTCGTCCACGCTCAAGGTGGTTTGGGTCACCACGGCCAGCTTCTCGGTTTGGGCCAACTTCACAGCGGCCACGTCGGCGACATCTTCCACCAAGTGAATGCCCGCATCGAGCTGGCCCATGGTGCCTTCCACTTCCGGATGGCCTTTGTGGCCGATCATGATGAATTCGTAGCCCTCCCTGTGCAGTTTGGCCACCTCCACATGCACCTTGGTCACCAGAGGACATGTGGCGTCAAAAACCTGAAAGCCGCGAGCCTGGGCTTCGTGTTCCACCGATTTGGGCACGCCATGCGCGCTGAAAACCAGGGTGGCCCCCGCCGGCACATCCTGCAAATCCTCAATGAAGATCGCGCCGCGCTCTTTGAGATGGTTGACCACATGGGTGTTGTGCACGATCTCATGGCGCACATAAATGGGCGCCCCGAATTTGTCGATGGCCCGCTCCACGATGTCGATGGCACGGTCTACCCCGGCGCAAAACCCGCGGGGCTCGGCCAGCAAAACCTCTTGGACGCGCGGCGCCGTCATCACAACACCCCAATCACTTGGACTTCGAAGATCACGGGTTGTCCTGCCAGTGGATGGTTGAAATCGAACAACACGGCATCCTCACGCGCTTGCTGAACAGCGCCGGCGTAAGACCCTTGACCATTGGGCGCGGGAAACTGCACCACATCCCCAACCTGGTAGTTTTCATCCGGGTCGCCAAATTCTTTGAGCAAACGTCGGCTGACCCACTGCATCATGTCCGGGTTGCGTTCGCCAAAGGCCTCGCCCGCCGGCAATTCGAAGGTGACGCGCGCGCCCTCCTCCAAGCCCAACAGGCGCTGCTCCATGGCCGGCGACAGCTCGCTGACGCCCAGGGTCAAGGTCGCCGGCTGCCCTTCAAAGGTGTTAATGATGTCCCCCTGAGGGCCTGCCAATCGGTAGTGCAGGGTCAGAAAGGACCCCGTCTGGATACGGGGCAATGGCGCAGTGGCGGATGTGTTCATTCGGGTCTCGGTAAACTGGAGGCTATTGTAGAAAGCTTCACAAAACCCTGGTCAACGCCATCCAGTCGAGGCGCATTAAGCAAGGCCCTGCCCCTTTCATGACTGCCATGTTGCTCCAAGATCTTCCCCAACCCTTGCGACCCCGCGAAAAAATAGCAGCCCTCGGCCCTGCCGCGCTGACCGATGTCGAACTGCTGGCCTTGCTGTTGCGCACCGGCGTCAAGGGCCACAGCGTGTTGCAACTTGCGCAATCGTTGCTGACGCGCTTTCAGGGCTTGGCGGGCTTGTTGCAAGCCACCCCGCAAGACTTGCGCAGCATCAAGGGCATGGGCGGGCCGGCCAAGCGCGCCGAGTTGTCTGCCGTGCTCGAGTTGTCGCGCCGTGCCATGGCCGAACAAATGCAAGCGCGCGACCTGATGTCCTCGCCCGAAGCGGTCAAGCTGTTCCTGCAAATGCACATGGCCCACTGCCCACATGAGGTGTTTGGCGTGTTGTTCCTCGACGCCCAGCACCGCATGCTGAGCTTTCGCGAAATGTTCCAAGGCACCTTGACGCAAACCAGCGTCTACCCGCGAGAGGTGGTCAAGGCTGCGCTCGACCAGGGCGCCCATGCGGTGGTGTTGGCGCACAACCATCCCAGCGGCAGCGTGCTGCCCTCCAAGGCCGACGAAACCCTCACCCAAACCCTGCGTAACGCGCTGCTGGTGGTGGACATCCGCGTGCTCGACCACATCATCGTGGCACCTGGCCAAGCCCTGTCCATGCTGGAGAAAGGTTACTTTTGAAAGCCAAATCCCTGCAAGAACTGGCAGCCATGCGCCAAGCGCTGGCGGAAAAACAAGCGCGCGAAGAATCCGAGCGTCAACGCGCTGCAGCTGCCGAGAAAGCCCGCCTGGCCGAGCAAAAGCTTTTCGAAAGGGCCATTGGTGCGGTGAAGCCGCTCAACCATGCGCCTCGGGTTGAGTTGCAGGTCACGCGGCCCAGCCCCACGGCGTTTCAGCAAGCGCTGGACGACCAAGCCGCGCTGCGCGAAAGCCTCAGCGACGAGTTCGATGTCTCCACCCTGCTCGATGTGGACGACCAAATGAGCTTTCGCCGACCTGGCATTGGCCACGACGTCACCCGCAAATTGCGCCGTGGTGACTGGTCCATTCAGGGCCAGGTGGACCTGCACGGCTTGCGCAGCGATGAGGCCCGCGACGCCTTGGGTCAATTCATCCGCGATGCCATGCGCATGGGTTGGCGCTGCGTACGGGTGGTGCACGGCAAAGGCTTGGGCTCACCGGGCAAAACGCCCGTGCTGAAATCCAAAACCCAAAAATGGCTGGTGCAAAAAAACGAGGTCATGGCTTTTGTGCAAGCCAAGCCGGCGGAAGGCGGCGCCGGCGCGCTGGTGGTGCTGCTCAAGGGCCAAGCCTGACACCTTAGCCTGGTCCGCCCCCGACATTGCGCATCCAGTCGGCCGTTTGGAAAAAGCTTTCCAACAAACGCGTGCGCAAAGTTTCATCCACGCCGGTTTCCAGCATGGCCTGGTTCATGCACGCCAGCCATTGGTCGCGCTCTTTGATGCCAATGGGAAACGGCATGTGCCGCATGCGCAGGCGCGGGTGGCCAAAGCGCTCCACATAGTGCTGGGGACCGCCCAACCAACCGCACAAAAACCAGAACAGTCTTTGCCGCGCATTGCCCAGATGGGGGCCATGCACCGAACGCAGCTCGGCATACTCAGGCTCCAGGTCCATCAAATCGTAAAAGCGCTCGGTCAGCGCCAGCACACGCTCTTCGCCGCCAATCCAGTCGAACGGGGTGGCGTGAGGGGTTGCGTCAGAAGTGTCCATGGTGTGTCAGTGTGTGGCCTCGCGCAAGGTTTGTACCACGGGGCGGCGCAACACGTCTCGCAAGCCCCACCAGCCTGCCGCCCAGGCCAGCAAAGCGCCTGCCAGCATGCCCAGCACAGGCGTCCAGAAAGAGCCGGTCCAGCGGAATTCAAAGACAAAGCGCGCCAAGCCCCACCCCAGCCCCAAAGCGACACTGGCCGCCAAGCCACCGGCCAGAGCCCCTACCCCGACCAACTCTGTGCGCTGAACGCGCGTCAGCAATTGTTGGGTTGCCCCTAGGGCACGAAGAATGGCGTAGTCGCGGGCGCGTTCCTCGCGGGTGGCGGTCACTGCGGCAAACAGCACCACCAAACCTGCTGCGAGGGTGAACAGGAACAAGAATTCCACCGCTTGAATGACTTGCCCCAGCACACGCTGAACCTGGTTCAGCGTGTTGCCCATGTCGACATTGGTCACGTTGGGATAACGCTGCAGCAGGGCATTGTCAAAGCCTTTGACATTCGGCGCCCGGTAAGCGGCGATGTAGGTCAGCGGCACCTCGGGCATGCGACTGACCGGGTACATCACGAAAAAGTTGGCGCGCATGGAGGTCCAGTCGACCCGCCGCACCGAAGTGATGCGGGCCTCGTGCGGGATGCCTGCCATGTCAAAGCGCAACACGTCACCCAGCCGCAAACGCAGGGTCTTGGCAATGCCCTCTTCGATGCTCAGGCCATCCTTTTCTTCGGGCCGCCATTCACCTGCTACCACCGCGTTGTGGGAAGGTGCCTGGGCACTGTGCGACAAATTGAACTCGCGGTCCACCAGGCGTTGCGCGCGTTCGTCTTGAAAACGCTCGGGCGTGATGGTTTCGCCATTGATGGCCACCAGGCGGCCCCGAATCATGGGGTACCAGTCAAATTGCGTGATCCCTGCGTCGCGCAGGGTGGCTTGAAAATCATCCGACTGGTCAGGCTGCACATTGATCACGAAGCGGTCAGGCGCATTGGCAGGGGTGGCCTGGCGCCAGCTGCTGACCAAGTCGGTGCGCAACAAGACCAGCAACATCAGAGCCAGCAAACCGACCGACAAGGCGCTGACTTGCACCATGGCAAAGCCAGGCCGCGCCGCCAACTGGCGTGTGGCCATGGCCAGCCAAATTGGGGCGGTGTCCTCATTCAAGCCCTTGCGCAAGGCCATCACGGCCAGCCAGCCCATGCCCGCGAACAGCAGCAAGGCGGCTGCAAAACCACCCACCACCATCAGGCCCAACCACCAGTCCTGGCTGACGCTGACCAGCAAAGCCGCAAAGCCCGCCAGGCCCAGCCCCAGAACGCTGAGCGAGGCGACCTGCATGCGGCCCACATCGCGGCGAATTACGCGCAAAGCGGGCACGCTGGCCAATTGCAAAACCGGTGGCAAGCCAAACGCCACCATCAGGGTCAAGCCAATGCCAAAGCCTTGCCCCCAAGGCGCCCAACCCGGCAGGGGGAGCGCCGTTTCCACCAAGCCAGCCAAGAGGTGCACGAACACCAGGTGCAGCCCAAAACCCAGGCACAAACCTCCCAAGCTGGCCACGATGCCGACCGCGAAAAATTCCAGGGTGTAGGTCCAGGCGATGTTGCGCTGGCTTTGGCCCAGGACACGCAGCATGGCGCAATCGTCCAGGTGGCGGTTGGCAAATGCCCGGGCCGCCAAGGCCACGGCCACGGCGCTGAGCAACGCGGCCAGCAGCGCCACCAAGCGCAGAAATTTGCCAGCACGGTCCAGCGTCTGCCGCATCTCGGGCCGGCCCGCCTCCAGCGTTTCTATGCGAACACCCCTGACTTCGGGCAGTTTGCTGTGTGCTTCTGCCCATTGGGTATAGGCCTTGACCGCCGCAACAGGCCCCACCACCGCCAGTCGCCAAGTGATGCGGCTGGCCGGTTGCACCAACCGCGTCGAAGGCAAGTCTTGCTCGTTCATCATGACCCGAGGCGCAAAATTCATGAATCCGGCGCCACGGTCAGGCTCGGCCAACAGCACGCGAGACACGCGCAATTGGTCCTCGCCCAACAACAGCGCGTCGCCCACTTGTAGGTCCAGGGCTTCCAGCAAGGGCGCCTCCACCCACACTTCACCCCGCGCGGGAATGTCGCGGGTGTCCACGGCTTGTGCGTTGTGCAACACCTGTAAACGCCCACGCAGCGGGTAACCAGGATTGACCGCCTTCAGGGCCACCAGCCGGCTCTGCCCGCCCTTGTCTTGCGTGGCGCGCGCCATGGTGGGGAAGTTCAAGGTGCTCACCACCTGCAAGCCAGCGTTTCGCGCCTGCTGTGCAAAAGCTTCGGGGGGCGGTTGATCACTGACCACCACCGCGTCGCCCCCCAGCAACTGAGCGGCATCGCGTTGTAACCCGGCATTGATTCGGTTGGCCAGGAAAGCCACCGAGGTCAAGGCTGCCACCCCCAGGCACACGGCCACTAACAGCAATCGCAACTCACCGGCGCGCGCGTCTCGCCAAAGGGAACGCCATGCGGCTTGCAGAACAGCCATTCAGGTCACCACCTTGACGCCGCTTTGCGCCAACGCGGGCTGCACCACAAAGCGGTGCTGGGCGGTGTAGCAAAAGAAATGCTTGTGGGTCGCGCGGCCCACCGTGCACAGCCCTAAGCGTTCGGCAATTTCATAGCCCATTTGCGTGATGCCGCTGCGCGACACCACCACCGGCACCTGCATTTGCACAGACTTCATCACCATCTCGCTGGTCAAGCGGCCGGTGGTGTAAAACAAGGCGTCGGCGGGGTCGAGCGCGGTGTTGTCTTGCAGCCAATGCCAGCCCGCCAGCGTGTCGATGGCATTGTGTCGGCCCACATCTTCGACAAACAAGCGCAAGGACTCCCCTTGGAACAAGGCGCAACCGTGCACCGAGCCGGCCGATTTGTAAGTGGTTTCTTGAATGCGCATGGTGTTCAACACCGCATACAGGCGCGCTTGGGTCAAACGCGCTGGTGGGAGGCTCAAGTTTTCGACCTCCGACATCAAGTCGCCAAACACGCTGCCTTGCCCGCAGCCTGTGGTCACCACGCGGTGTTGCGTCTTGCTGGCCAAATCCTGCAGCCCTTGGCGAGTCTTGACGGCGGCCACGCCCGCACCCTCCTCCCCGGCCTCCCAATCCACGGTGATGGACTCTACTTCGTCCACGCTGGCCACCAAGCGCTGGTTGCGCAAATACCCCAGCACCAGCCATTCAGGGTGAGCGCCCAAGGTCATGAGGGTCACCAACTCCTGTTTGTCGACATACACTGTCAAGGCCCGCTCGGCAGGAATGTCCAGGTCTTGCAGGTCGCCAAATTCATTTAAGGCGCGAATGGGCCGGGTCAGCGGCGCATGGGCTTGGGTCAGGTAGGGCAAAAGTAGGGAAGAAGACATGGGATAACATTCTCTCCCACAATCAAAAACCATGGACAAAATGCGCATTGACAAGTGGCTGTGGGCGGCAAGGTTTTTCAAAACCCGCTCGCTGGCCACCGACGAAATCTTGAAAGGCCGTGTTCAGGTCAATGGCCAAGAGGCCAAGCCGGCAAGGGAAATCAAGATCGGCGACACTGTTGCTGTTCGCCAAACCGCCGTGGTGCGTACTGTCCAAGTTCAGGGCTTGAGCCAACAACGGGGGCCGGCCCCGGTGGCCCAACAGCTTTATGCCGAAACGCCCGAGAGCCTTTTATTGGGCGAGCAAACCCGAGAACAAAGGCGACTGTCCCGCGAGCCGGCCTTGAGCATTGAGCAAGGCCGGCCCACCAAGCGCCAGCGGCGCGACCTCGACCAGGCACGCCATGGTTGGGACGAGCGCTGGAGCGCATCCATTTCAAAATAAAGGAGACTGACCATGCAACGTTCGTTTTTTCTGAAGCACATCGTGCCCGCATCCCTGGCTCTGCTGGCTTTGGGCTCAGGCAGCGCCTGGGCACAAGCCAGCTACCCCAACAAGCCCATGCGCCTGGTGGTGACCTTCCCTTCTGGCGGTGCACCCGACATTCTGGCGCGTCTGTTCAGCGAAAAAGCGCAAATGGGCCAGCCGGTGGTCGTGGACAACAAACCCGGCGCTGGCGGCAACATTGGCGCCGACATCGTGGCCAAAGCCCCTGGCGACGGCTACACCTTCGTCATGGGCACGGTGGGCACGCATGCCATCAATGGCTCTTTGTACGAAAAGATGCCCTACGACATGGTGAAAAATTTCACCCCCATCGCACTGATTGCCTCGGCCCCCAACTTGTTGGTGGTAAACAATGACCTGCCGGTCAAAAACGTGACCGAGCTGGTGGCCTACATGAAGGCCAATCCCAATAAACTGTCCTTTGGCTCACCCGGCGTGGGCACCTCGGTCCATGTGTCGGGTGAGTTGTTCAAGTCCATGACCGGCACCTCGATGACACACGTGCCCTACAAAGGCCGTCAGTACGCCATTCCCGACCTGATTGGCGGCAGCATTCAATTGATGTTCGACAACATGCCCTCGGCCTTGCCCATGGCCCGCGAAGGCAAGATCCGCGCACTGGCGCAAACCACGGCCAAGCGCTCGGCAGCCGCGCCGGACGTGCCGACGGTGGCCGAGACCATTCCTGGCTTTGAAGCCACCACCTGGTTCGCCATGTTTGCCCCCGCCGGGACGCCCAAGCCCGTCATTGACCGCTTGAACGCCGAAGTGCAGCGCGTTTACCGTTTGCCCGAGGTGCAAGAACGCCTGAAAACCCTGGGCTTGGACGCCGTGCTGTCGACCCCGGAAGAGTTGACCAAGTACCAAGCCGCTGAAATTGCGAAGTGGTCCAAGGTGGTGAAAGACTCGGGCGCAAAGGCCGAGTAAATCACACGATCGAGACCAAGACGCTGCAGGGCGACTCTTCGATCAGCGAGGTAGAAATCGAGCCCGACCACCAACGCTCCACCCAGCCTTTCTTGTGCTTGTGGCCCACCACAATGAGATCGGCTGAGATGCGCTTGGCACAGGCGCAGATTTCGTGAATGGCGTCCCCTGACAGCAACTCGCCAGTGGCCTGGTAACCGTGTTGGGCCAAGATGGACAGGCCTTCGTCCAGAATTTTCTGGAAGGCTTGGCGCTGGCTTTTCTCTTCCTGCATGGAATACACAATGCCTTCGGCCACCACGGTGTTCAGGTTCAAAGGCATGACGGCGACCAAATGCAAGGAAGCCTGCCCCCAGGCTGCCAGACCGCCAGAATCCAGCAAAGCCTTTTGACCGCTCAACGAGCCGTTGTAAGCCAGCAAAATCTTTTTGTACATGGTTGCCTCCTGTCTCGTCTGCAAAGCATCGCGCAAAACCATCCATGATGCGATGGGGTTTTCACGATTAGGGAGACCCACCAAAGGTTTACCCTCATGGTCAGGTGCGGCCACCCTTTTTAAGCTTCGCACCTAACTTGTTGATTTTGTTAAATCAACTTCTCTCAGCCCTCTGGAGCCCCTATGCTGGAACGTTTGAACCATTACTATCCTGTGCGCTTCACCGCATTCTTTGTGGCCCTGGCAGGACTGTGCGTCTCTCTGGCGATTTTTGTCGTTTCTGGAAATGGTGGCTTGTGGGCACTCCTGTTTGGTTTTTTGGCGGTCGTTGGCATCCACGACCTGCAACAGACCCACCACGCCATTTTGCGCAACTACCCCATCATCGGCCACCTTCGCTTCATGCTGGAAACCATCCGGCCAGAGTTACGGCAGTATTTTTTGGAAAGTGAAACAGAGGCCGCACCCTTCTCCAGGGCGCAACGTTCCTTGGTCTATGCCCGCGCCAAAGGGCAATCTGACAAAAGGCCGTTTGGCACACAACTGGAGGTCAAGACGATAGGCTACGAGTGGCTGACACACTCTGTCTCGCCATCGCACATCGAAGGGCATGATTTCCGTGTCCCTATTGGCGGTGCCCAATGCCAACAGCCCTACAACATCAGCTTGTTCAACGTGTCCGCCATGAGCTTTGGCGCACTCAGCGCCAACGCCATCATGGCTTTGAACCAAGGCGCCAGCATGGGCGGGTTTGCGCACGACACAGGCGAGGGGTCCATCTCGCGCTACCACCGTGTGCATGGAGGGGACCTCATTTGGGAAATCGGCTCAGGCTACTTTGGATGCCGCGACGCCAACGGCCATTTCAGTGCAGAGAAATTTCAAGAGAACGCTTCCAGTTCACAAGTGAAAATGATCGAAGTCAAGCTAAGCCAAGGCGCCAAGCCTGGCCATGGCGGTGTGTTGTTAGGGCCCAAGGTCACGCCCGAAATTGCCGAAGCGCGCGGCGTCGCCGTGGGCGAAGACTGTGTGTCACCCAACAGTCACAGCAGTTTTTCAACACCCGTCGAACTCCTTCAATTTGTGCAAAAGCTGCGCGAACTCTCCCAAGGCAAGCCCGTGGGTTTCAAGCTTTGCATAGGCCATCCCTGGGAATGGTTCGGCATTGCCAAAGCCATGCAGGAGACCGGCATCCTGCCCGACTTCATCGTGGTGGACGGCTCGGAAGGTGGCACGGGCGCGGCCCCGCTGGAGTTCTCGGACAACATGGGCACCCCCTTGCAAGAGGGCTTGCGTCTGGTGCACAACACCCTGCTGGGGCTGGATTTGCGTCAGCACATCCGTTTGGGCGCCAGCGGCAAAATTGTCAGCGCCTTTGACATGGTGCGCGTGATTGCGCTGGGCGCCGACTGGTGCAACAGCGCGCGCGGCTTCATGTTCGCCCTGGGGTGTATTCAGGCCCAAACCTGTCACACGGGCAATTGCCCCACCGGCGTTACCACCCAAGATCCCAAGCGCCAAGTGGCCTTGGTGGTGCCGGACAAAGCACAGCGGGTGCGCAACTTCCATCGCAACACGCTGGAGTCCCTCAAAGAATTGCTTGAAGCTGCAGGACTGAACGCGCCCTCGGAGCTGTCACTGCGCCATGTGATGCGCCGCGTGAGCCATGCGGAGACACGCCCCTTGTCTGCGCTGTATCCAACCGTGCCCCATGGGAGCTTGCGCCAGGCCGACAACGCAGAGGCCTTGAAAGACCTGCCGTTGATTTTTCAGGATCACTGGCTTACGGCCAGCGCTTCAAGCTTTCAAGCCAGAACGCTTCACTGAGTGCCGTTGTTGGTGTTGGGACGCGGGTAGACCAACATCTTGTCGCGCTGTGAAGGCGCAGGTGGCATGGCAGGCACAGGTGGCGGCGGTGGCGGCTTGACTTCCGCTGCTTTGGGTTCTGGCTTGGGCTCCGGCTTAGGCTCCGGTTTGGCTTTGGCTTGCGCCTGCGCTTGGGCAGCTGCCACAGCAGCAGCTTTGGCATTGGCATTGGCCGTGTCCAAATCCTTCTTGAGTTTTTGAATCTCGGAAATCACAGCCTGCTGGCTGGGACCCGGGTTGGGTTGCGGGCGTTTGGACAAATCCTGCACCTTGGTTTCCAAAGCCTGAATTTGCTTTTGCAGTCCTTGCAATTTGGTGTCCAAGGTTTTGCCCGATTGGTCCGCCACCAAGTTGGGCACTGCGGCCATCGTTTTTTGGATCTCCTCAAAACGCTGCTCAAGTTTGCCTTGCAAGTCAGCTTGCTTCTCCAGCTTGTCATTCAAATCATTGAAGGTGCGGCTGGTTTCCACAAAAGCATTCACGGTGGCGTCGAGTTCGACCACGCGCTTGCCCACGGCCAGAGACATCGAATCCAGTTGGCGGATGTTTTGGTGCATGCGCGTGGCAATGGCGAAAAAAGTTCCCAAGCCAATCAACAAGAAAGCCAACAAACCGCCCAGAATGATGCGAGAGTGCTGGACGCTGCGCTTGTGCGACTCTGTGATCTGGTCCATCACGGTTCGCATGTCCTGGCTGATGTTGGCCGCCACAGACGCTGAGCGGGTCGACACCTCGGCCGAACTCAGCACTACGCCAGTCAACTCTTCCAGCTGCTTGGCGACCTCGGTGGAATCGGCAGCCTCTGTCTCGAGGTCGTCCAATCCCTCGGCCAAGGCCGCTTTGTCCAACAGGCCTTCAGGCGCCGATGACGACACTTCAGGCTTGGCAGCGCCCGCCGCAACGGAATCCGCCGCGGGCGCTTCGCTGGCCGCGTCGCTGGTGTTCTCTTGCGCCATATGAGTTCCTTTGAATTACTTTTCGAGTCGATCCAGGCGCTGATTCAAGTGGTCTACTTCTTCACGAAGCTTGACCACGCGGCCTACGAACTCTTCTCTACGTGTATCGACTAAGGCGGCGGCAACTTGAGGAACATCTACAGTTTCACTGTGGTGCTCAGGCAAAACTTCAGGGGGGGGGCTTGGGGCCGTGGGTGGCGCTTCGCTCTCAGAGACCAAGAGCGGATCTTGCAACTCAGGTGCATCAGTTGGTAGCTTGACGCGGTTCTCGGTGAGGCCCTTTTCTGACACGACCAAAACATTGTCACCTTCTTCCACGACATCGGAAATCACAGGGATTCGGTTCTCGTCATTCGATTCATCCGGCACACGAATTCGGTTTTCTTCCTGGTTTTCCTCTGGCAGAAGAACACGATTCTCACCAACAGAGGGTAGAGCATCCAGCTTGACGTTCTCAATGCCAGAAGCTTGAGCCTCATCGACGGAAACACGGCGATCCACGATCTCGTTGGTGTTGCTGACTTTTTCGACGTGCTCAGGCTCCGGGCTGGCGGTCCCCACGGAGCTGCTTTTGCTTTTGGCATTGATGGATCCTTCAGGAATTACCACCTCATGCTCTTTGGTACTTCGAATAATGTCTTCACTCATGCGGAATATCCCCCTCTAAGCTATCGACACGAAACCCAAGAAGTTGACTCATTCTTGCAATTGGGTTTTGATGGACTTGATCGCCCTCAGCCAGGACTTGGCCATGGCCGGCTGGGTCTTGATCAAGTTTTCTGCCTCTTGTCGGGTGGCATAGGGACCTGTGAGCAGAATGTAATAAGCTGCACCGGTCTTGCGCTTGGTTTTGATAATTTTGGCGTCCTTGAAAGCCGCTTGTTTCGATTGAAACAGCTCTATTTCCTGTTGGGTGTCAAAGGCAGCATGCTGCAGCACCCAGCCCGTGGCTGGCAGCTTATCGATCCACGGCCTGTCATCTCTCGGGGGCGGCGGGACAGACTCTGCTTTGGCCACGGGAAGCACAGGCGCTGGCGACGGGGCTGGAGGGGATGTCGGCGGGATGGCTTCTGGAGCTGGCGCAGCAACTGTCTGTTTGTTCTCCGCAGCGGCCACAGCCGTTGGGGCTGCAGGTTCTGGCTTGATCAGGGCTTCTTTCTCCGGAATCAGCGAATCGTCCGGTTTCACCGGCAACTGCGCCGTGCTGGACATGCCGACAGAAGGCGTGGCCGCAGCGGGAGCAGCCTCCTTGGCGCCAACCGGGGACTGGCGCGACAAATAGCCCTTCATCGCTTCAAACTCCGACTTGATGAAGTCTTGGTACAAGAAGCCGAAAACAACCAGCGACACCAGCAACACCAAAAGCACGCCCCAAGCCAATAAACCGTTTCCCTTGGCGGTTGAGGCTGCGGGTACGTCCCAGCTGCTGGCAGCGGGTACCACTTGGTCCAACTCCGGTGGCGTCAACGGCGCAGACTGCGCTGGCCTGGAAGAGGCTGAGGCTTCAGCATTGAACTCGGCCGCGGCTTCGTCGAAAGTCTCAATCCGCTCTAACTTTTTGGGGGCGGGGTTCTCAGACTCCAAAACCCATTGCATCAAATTTTTGCCAAAAGCTGCCAACTTTCGCTCATGCGGCTGCAGGCTATTCACCAAAAGAATGACGTGAATATTGCTGGCCGGAAAGCCATTGATCAAGCGCGCCAGCAACTGCAAATCAATCTCTTGGATGGACTGCGCGTCTGGAAAAATCATGTAGCGCTTGGTGGCCGCCTTTTGCGCTTTGTCCAAGGCTTCTTGAACCGACACTTCAGACAATATTTCGTTGAAGCGCTGCACCAGCTTTTCAGAATCGGCCGATGTCCACAACTCCACCTCAATGGCTGGATTTTGGCGCAGATGTTGGGCAATACGCCGCGCGTAGTGGGCCAAGCCGACCTCGTCCTCGCCCAGAATGGCCAGGTTCAGCTTGCCTTCGCTGAGCGTCTTCAGAAGAATATCCAGGCGCAGCTTGTCGCCAGGGCTTTGGTAGAAATCAGTCATGGGTTCGCAGATTCAGTCAAGCCATTCATTGCATTAAGAAACCATTTTCGTCGTACCGCATATTGTCCGGGATCTTCGGGGTGGGCTTGACATAACCCTCAGCGCCTGGGTAACGGTCGTTCAGGCTGAACACATAGGCGATCACCTGGGCCACCGCATGGTAAAGAGACTCCGGAATGGGCTCGTCCACCTTCGTGGTGAAGTACAACGCGCGCGCCAACTCTGGCGCCTCAAACAACTGAATGCCCTCCTCTTTGGCGGATTCGCGAATCCGCCGGGCCAAGTCATCCGTGCCTTTGGCAATCAACATGGGGGCGCCGTCTGCGCTGGGGTCGTATTCCAGGGCCACGGCAAAGTGTTGCGGGTTGGTGATGACCACATCGGCGTCTTTCACCTTGGCCATCATTTTGTTGTTGGCCATTTCGCGCTGGCGGCGCCGGATTTGCGCCTTCACCTCTGGGCGTCCCTCCGCATCTTTCATTTCGTCCTTGATTTCTTGCTTGGTCATCTTCAGTTTCTTATGGACTTGGTAGCGCTGCAGCGGCACGTCTGCCACCGCAATCAGCACCAAGCCCATGCTCATCCAGAAACAGGCATCGATGATCATTTCACCCGCATGGCGCACCGCGGTGCCCAGGTCCATGCGGTTCAGGTTCAACAAGTCGTCAATGTTGTGCATGACCGACAGCAACAAAATAGCGCCCACGATCACAAATTTTCCAATCGACTTGGCCAGCTCAATCAGCGCCTTCATGCCGAACATGCGGGCCAAGCCACTCAGCGGGTTGAGTTTGTTGAATTTGGGGCTGATGAGCTGCATCGAAAAAATGAAGCCGCCAGTCAAACCCGACGAAATGATGGCCATCACATACAAGACCAGCATGATGGGCAAGACCAGCAAAAAACCATCGAGCAAGGATTGCGCAAACAAGGAGGGCATCAATTCCGCCTTGTCCATCACCTTGCGGTCAAAGGCCAGTTGGTAGGTGAACAACTGCCCCATCTGCTTGAACATCCAACTGCCCATGAGCGTGAAAAACAGGGTGGCCGTCACCAACAGCACGGCCGTTGGCAGCTCTACCGAACGCGCAACCTGGCCCTCTTCGCGGGCTTTTTGCAGCTTTCGCGCTGTCGGTTCTTCTGTTTTTTCGGACGAGCCTTCTTCTGCCATGTCAGGTCAGCAGCAAGCTGCGAAGTTGATTGAAGGTTTGAACCCAGAGCCAATTGATTCGGCCAATCACATTGGGCAAGGCCAGCCAAAGAATCAAGAAACCGGACAACACCATGGCGGGGAAGCCCACCGAAAAAATATTGAGGCTGGGCGCGGCGCGGGTGACAAAGCCCAAGCCCACGTTGACAAACAGCAAGGTGATCAACACTGGCAAGGCGATCAGCAAGGACGCCAAAAACATCATGCCACTCCAGGCGATCATCTTGCCCATGAAGGCCTGCGTCATCAGGCTTTGGCCAATCGGAAACTGGGTGAAAGACTCCAGCAGGATGCCAAACACAATCAGGTGCCCGCCAATGGCCAAGAAAACCAGGGTGCCCAACAAGGTGAAGAACTGCGACAGCACCGGCACGTTGCCCAAGGTGGGGTCAATCATGTTGGCCATGGTCAGGCCCATGGAGCCGGACAAGGCTTGACCGGCAATGACCAGTGCCGCCGTGGCCAATTGCATGACCATGGCCATGCTGAAACCAATGAACAGCTGGTTGAAAATTTCCTTGACTCCCACCACGGTCACAGGGTCGATTTTGGGAATGTCGATTTGCATCGACACAAAAACGGTGAGGCCAAAGGAGATCAGAATACGCAAGCGCAAATTGACAGCGCGAATGGAAAAAATCGAGGCGAAGCCCATGAAGGCAGAGATGCGCAGCAACGGCCAGATCAATGCATAAAAGCGATCGACCAAGTCAAGCATCAACAGGTTCATGGGGCCTCGCTCACCCAAACAAGGTCGGAATGCGGCCAAACAACACCCGGGTGTAGTCCACCAGGGTGTTGATCATCCAGCCGCCCAGAATGGCCAGCGTCAGGCCCAGCGCCACCAACTTCGGGATGAAGCTCAGGGTTTGCTCGTTGATCGACGTCGCTGCCTGAAAGACACCGATGATCAAGCCCACCAACAAGGCCACGCCCAGCAAGGGCGCTGAGATGAGCATGGTCATCCAAAGCGCTTGTCGTCCCAGATCTACCACCATGGCTGTGTCCATCGCGACCTCACTTGAAAATAAAACTTGACGCCAACGACCCCATCAGCAGGGTCCAGCCGTCCACCAGCACAAACAACATCAATTTGAAAGGCATGGAAATGATCATGGGCGACAACATCATCATGCCCATGGACATCAGCACGCTGGCCACAATCAGGTCAATCACCACAAAGGGGATGTAGATCATGAAGCCGATGGTGAACGCGCTTTTCAGCTCCGACGTCAAAAATGCGGGCATCAAGGTGGTGAAAGGCACATCGGCTGCGCTGGCAATTTCTTTCTTCTGCGCGATTTGCATGAACATGGTGATGTCATCTTCGCGTGTTTGGTGAATCATGAAATCACGCACCGGCGCTTCTGCTTTGGCCAAGGCTTTTTCGAAAGGCATGTTGCCGTTCATGTAGGGGCCAATGGCGTTTTGGTAGATGTCATCAAACACCGGTGACATGATGAACAGGGTTAAAAACAGCGCCAAGCCAACCAACACCATGTTGGGAGGGGTTTGCCCCGTTCCCAGGGCTTGTCGCAAAATGGACAAGACAATGATGATCCGCACAAAAGAGGTCATCATCAGCAAGATGGAGGGCAACAACGTCAGCGTTGTCATCAAGGCCAGCAACTGCAAGGTCAGGCTGTACTGCTGGCCCGACTTGCCGCCCGTGACATTCACCATGGGAATGCCCTGTGCTTGCGCCCACGCTGGAATCAACAAAGCCAGCAATCCCAAAATGGGCAGCCAATGTTTAAACCGCATGGTTCACTCCTTGGGAAACGGTGGGTGGCAAATGGGCGCTCGCATCAGCAGGCCAAGCGTGCAGGGTCTGCAAGCCCTGAGGGTTCACCGACACCAACACCATCTGTTGGTCAGCCTGGACCAACATCATTTTGTGCTTCAAGCCCAAGGGGCAAATTTCCAAGACCTGAATCCGGCGCGCGTCCAACTTCGGAAACAAGGCCGACTTGCGTCTGCGCAGCCACCAGAGCAAACCGCCCATCAGCACCAGCACCCAGGTGGCGCTGAGGGCATAGCGAGCCCAATCTATCGACGCCATGTATTACCTCTTGGTTTTTGACATTTTTGAAGAAAATGCAATTGATTCGATTATCCCGCACGTTATAGTGTTTTCCTCATGCATTTCACTCGCAAAGTCCGGACCATGTTGGATTACCGTCACCCCCACTGGCCTGCCTGGCGGGAGGTTCTGTGACCTCTGAGCGCGCACCAGGCCACCATTGGGGTCGTTGGCTCCAAGATGCCGCCAGTGCTGGCGGCACGGGGGGCATGAATTGGCACCTTCACGCTTTGGCCTCGCTCAAGCGGTGGGAAGAAACCCTGAGCGTCATTGACGGATTTTTAAGCCGCGTAAACCCCCATTCAGACCACTTGCTGTTGCTGGGTGGCAGCGCAGGCTGGATGATGCCACCCGCCTGGCTGCAGCGGTTTCGCCAGATTGACGCCTATGACATTGACCCCCTGGCCCCCTGGCTCTTCAAGCTGCGCCATGGCAAAAACCTGAAAGCAAGTGGCAGCGAAATCCGCTTTCATCGAGCCGATGCCATCGCTGGGCTGCCCAGCTTGCTGAAACAGCACCCGCAAGCCTGCATCTGGTTTGACAATGTGCTGGGCCAACAGCGCTACCGAATGGGTGACGAGGAAGTGGCCGAGCGACAGCTCGGGCAACTCCAGCATGTGTTGCGAGGCCGGGAATGGGGCAGCCTGCACGACATGTATTCCGGCCCCACCGATGCGAAGACCTCGACGCCGCGTCACCCACAAAGCTTGACGCGGGCCGGAACGACCTTGCAGCCAGATGAGGCGCAAACCCAACAACTGCTTCAATTGCTGGATGCCCAAGGCATTTGGCAGGACCATGCCACCCGGGTTGTCTTTCCGCAGGGTACGGCGACCCAGTTGATCCCCTGGGCCTTTCGCCCGCACTATTGGCACTGGCTTGAGGCCGGCTGGGTCAAGCCTTCAAATTGAACAAGGTGATGCCCAGGGCATCCATGTTTTTTTGGTCTTTTTTGAGCTGATAGACCTTGACCCGGTGCTGGTCTTGTTCCATCAGGGACGTCATTTTGATGCGCTGCTGCTCGGCTTTTTTCTGCGCTTCTCTGGCTTGTGTCAGTTCTTGGTGGGCGCGATGCAAATCCTGGTCAATGCGTTCAACCAATTGCAGCAGGTGCGCCATGAACTGGCGATGGTTGGCGGTGTCGGCCATGGAGTGCCATTGCTGCTGCTTGTCTTCGATTTTTCGCTTGTAGTCGGCGTACATGTCCAGCAACTGCTGCCGACGCGCCTGAAGATGCTCAATGTTTTGGCGAATCTGAACCACCACCGCCATGGCAGCGTCCACCTCTTCTTGCGCTTTTTTGGCCAACACGGGCCAGCATTCACGTGCTTTCATGGCTTACAGGTCTCAATCGGCGGTCAGCAACTGGCGCAACTCTTGGCGGGTACTTTCATAGTCTTGGCCAATGTGCATGTCTTGCCTTAAAAAATTCACAATGCGATCGTGCAAACGGATGGCCTCGTCCACCTCTGCGCTGGAGCCTTTTTCATAGGCGCCCACTTGGATCAGGTCTTCGTTTTGCTGGTACAGCGACCACAAGCGGCGCAATTTGTTGGACATCTTCATGTCCTCGCTGCTCAACAATGACTGCATCAAGCGGGAAATCGAGCCGTTCAGGTCGATCGCCGGGTAATGCGCCGAATCGGCCAACTTGCGTGACAACATAACTTGGCCGTCCAAAGAGGCACGGGCGATGTCCACGATCGGGTCGGAGGCATCGTCGCCTTCGGCCAACACGGTATAAATGGCGGTGATCGAGCCGTGGCCATGGCGTCCCACGCCGCCACGCTCGATCAGGTTGGGCAGCAGGGCAAACACCGAGGGCGGGTAGCCTTTGGCCGTTGGCGGCTCGCCAATGGCCAAACCAATCTCACGCTGGGCGTGCGCCACACGCGTCAGGCTGTCACACAGCATCAAGACATTCTTGCCTTGGTCGCGAAAATACTCGGCAATCACATGGGTCATGTGCGTGGCTTTCAAGCGCAGCACCGGCGACAGATTGGCGGGTGCAGCCACCACGACCGACTTGGCCAAGCCTTCTGTTCCCAATGATTCGCTGATGAAAGCCTGAACCTCGCGACCACGCTCACCGATCAAGCCAATCACCACCACGTCGGCTTTGGTGAAACGCGTCAGCATGCCCAAGAGCACACTCTTGCCAACACCGGAGCCTGCCACCAAGCCGATGCGTTGGCCGCGGCCCATGGTCAGCACACCGTTGATGGCCTTGACCCCCACGTCCAAGACCTGCTGAATCGGCCCGCGCTCCATGGGATTGAGCGGGCGCCCCATCAGGGCCAGGGTGTCGCGGCACTTGGGCGCAGGCTTGCCGTCCAGCGGCTGGCCGCGGCCGTCAATCACGCGCCCCAGCAACTCGGGCCCCAGGCAGACTTGGGAGGAATGACTGAGCACGCGCACCATGTCACCTGGGCCCACGCCCACGGGATCTGTGAACGGCATCAAAAACAAGGTTTTGTCATTGAAGCCCACCACTTCCGCCTCGACGCGGTGGCCATGGCGCCCGACCACCTCGCAACAGGCGCCCAAGGGCGCCATGATGCCGCGGGTTTCCAAAGTCAGGCCGACCAAGCGCACCAAGGTGCCTGTGCGCTGAGGTTCGGGCGCACGCAAACGCGGCAGGCAATGGGAAACTTCTTCGGCAAAATCAAACATAGGGCCCATCACTCAATTTTGATCATGCGCTTGAGCACACTGGCCACGCGCGACTGCTCTTGGTCCACCAGCATGCGCACCACCATCAGTTTGTCTTCGTAACTGTTGGCGTCTTGCAGCAGCTCAGTGGGAATCGTCGGCTTGGCGGCTTTCTTCTGCTCTTGCTTGATGCGCTCGCGCATCTGGCGCAGGGCCTCTTCAGGATCGGGCTCGGCATCATCTGCAGCAGCTTGCGTGGTTTCGGCGCTCTCTTGCGGTCCATCACTCACAGGGGTGTCCGAAGATTTGTCGTCCTCTGGCGCAAGCGCCTGCGCTTCGCTGGCATCGTCACCGCGCCCTGGCTCGGCAGATGGCACGGGCTCAGGATCGGGTGACACCACGGGCGCAGCCACCAGGGGAAGCATTCTGGGCGGCGGGTTTTTGACGCCCAGTGACTTGAAGGCCGAATGGACAGCGGAATCGACAATTTCTTCGATTTCCACTTGGTTGGGCTCACGCCGGCTCATCGCGAACAGCATGGGCCGTACCACCCAAAGCAAAAATGCCAGGCACATCAAGGTTCGCAGAGCCACATTGACCAAATCAAGCATCGATCACCTCATCAGAGCTTGTGTCAGGCAAAGCCGGGCGCTGGGCCACGTCTTGCACCTCAGATTCACGTTGCGCCAGGGGTTGCCGGAAGAACGGCGATTTTTCACGCCAAGCCTCGGGCTGCCCAAGCAGGCCATGGGCCAAGGCTTCCAGCCGGTGTTGCACCAAATCTTCTACCTGGGTGTCGTTGACAATCACGCGCACACTGGCTGGCTGCAGCCCAGGAACAGCCAGCAATTGAATATTCTGAAGGGTATCGCTGGCGATCTCTTGAAGCCGCGCTTTGTCTTGCGCATTCAATTCGACCGTCACCACTTGGCTGCCATGCAGGTTCAATTCGTCCAGGCAACGCTGAACCAGTCGCTCGATGGCAGCGCCTGACACATTCAGCTCTGCCAAGACCAATTGCTCCGCAAGGTGCAAGGCCAATCGTTTCAAAGGCTCAAACAGCTGCTTGGGATTCTCAGTCCAGGCTTCCAGCTTTTGCGTCACTTCTCGCAAAAGCGCCAGCTCAGACTGGATTTTTTCACTCAATTCTTTGTGCTGAGTTTCCAGCGCCAGGGCCTGTGCTTGCTCGGCAGCAGCTTGCGCCTCTGCCAGTGCTTGGGACAAAGCCTCTTGGGCTTCAGCCTGCGCGACCTCGCGGCCCTCCTGCAAGCCGCGCTGATAGGCCTCTTCGCAAGCTTGCGCCAATGCAGCCGAATCCAAAGCAGAAGGCGCGGGCGCTTCTGCCTCGCCTAGCGCCTGGCTCTCCTGTGCTGGCAAGTCTTCAACCACCAGAGGGTCCAAGTCGGGCACTTCATCGCAGTTCAGAAAATCGCCATCTTGCGCATGCATGTCCAAGTCCGGCGCAGGCACAGCGTCATCACCCATTGGCTCTGTTGGCTCTAAAGTGATCTCGCTTTGGTGAACGTCTAAAGTAGCAGACTCCTGGGCAGGCGCAGCTTCTGCGTCCGCTTCGGTCACAGGCATGGTTTTGCTGGAATTTACTTTCTGCGAAGCGCCAAAATCCTCCATCACAAATTCGTGAACGCTGTCGATCACGCGCGCCGGTTCTGGAATCGCCAACTGCCGAAATTGCGAGCTGGCGTAATCCAACTTGGGCACTGCGTCCCAGTCCATGGCATTGAAATCCGATTCGCTGAGGCCCTTGGGCGCCAACACCTCGAGGTTTTGCCAATCTTTGGGCACAGCCGCAGGATGAGCCAGCTCAAACAAAATCTGCCCCTCCCAACATCAGCTCGCCAGAGTCTGACAGCTTTCGGGCAATCCGCATGATTTTCTTCTGGGACTCTTCCACATCGGCCATGCGAACCGGCCCCTTGGCTTCCATGTCGTCCTTGAACATGCCGCGCGCACGCTCGGACATGTTGTCCAAAAAGCGATCCTTGACGCCGTCGCTGGCGCCTTTCAAGGCCACCATCAACATGTCGGGCTCGACGTTGCGCATCAACACCTGAATGCCCTTGTTGTCCACGGTCACCAGGTTTTCGAAAGTGAACATGTTGTCCTGGATTTTTTGCATCAAATCGGGGTCGATTTCGCCCAGGTTGGCCATGATCGCGTTTTCCAGCTCGGTCTTGGTCATGTTCATGATCTTGGCGGCCGCTTTGATGCCCCCGAAACTGGATGATTTGGCCGAGGAATTCTTCGAAAACTGCATCTTCATGATGGCCTCGAGTTCAGCCATCGCAGAAGGTTGAACCGTATCCAGGCTGGCCACACGCTGAATCACCTCGGCACGTGTGTCCGAGGGCAAGTAAATCAGCACGTCCGCAGCCACTTCATGCTCAAGCAGGGACAAAATGATGGCCACCACTTGGGGGTGTTCGCCCCGGATCATGTCGGCAATCGAGCGCGCATCCATCCAGCTCAAAATGTCCAGGCCCTTGGTGCCCTGACCCGGCATGATGCGATTCAAGACCGACGCCGCTTTGTCGTCGCCGAGCGCGCGACGCATCACTTTCTCAACGTAGTCTGAATTGCCCAGGCTGAGGCTGGTCTGTTTTTTCAGCATGTCGACGAATTCGTCGAGCACGGCATTGACGGCCTCTTGGGACAAGTCGGCAGCGGCCACCATGGCCCCTCCCAGGGCTTGAACTTCTTTCGGGTTCAGGTATTTGATGATGTCTGCAGCCTGCTCTTCACCGAGCAGCAGCATCAGCACGGCGGCGCGTTGGGTGGAAGTCATGGCGGCCATTTCGGCGCGCAGCTCGGGCGACCAATCTGCGCCCACGGGTGCGCTGGTCATGTCGTTGGAATCTTTGTCGGCCATGGTCTAGTCCTCGTTCAGTCAAGCCTATCAGCTCGATTGAATCATGTTCTTGAGTACGCCAGCAACCCGGGCGCGGGCCGTGTCTTCCGAAACGATCATCCGCAACAAGGCCACTTTGTCGTCATAAGTGTTGGCCGTGTTCAGCATATCGGCAGAAATGGTCGGCTTCTTGGGCTTCAAGCTGGACATGCGCGCCTTGATTTCTTCCAGAGTTTCACCTTCCTGGATTTCAATTTCATCGGCCTTCTCCTCGCCTTGTTCGGCCGCCAGCTTGGCGGCTTCTGCGGCAGCGGCCTCTGCAGCGGCAGCTTCCGCGGCGGCTTGTGCAGCGGCAGCTTCTGCGGCTTCTTTTTCGGCCTTTTCTTGCGCCAATCGAGCAGCCACTTCGGCTTCTGCGGCAGCGATGCGCTCGGCTTTCAGCTTTTCAGCAGCAGCAGCCTCGGCGGTGGCTGCGGCAATCGCGGCTGCAGCAATCGCAGCAGGGTCGATTTCCGGGCGGGTCATTTTGCGAACCATGGGACGCACCACCAGGAACAGGAACAGCATGAACAACAAGGCCACCACACCGCTGTTGGCGATGGCGGTCACGGTTTCATCCTTGTACCAGGGGATGAAATCAGGATCCACCTGGGGCTCGAAACGTGTGGCCACCACAGTGACCACGTCACCGCGACTCTCGCTGAAGCCCACGGCACCACGCACCAGCTGGTTCAGGCGATCGAGTTCTTCCTGGGTATAGGGAATGGTGGTGGGGGCAGGCGCGCCATCGGCCGGCTTCTCCACCTTCATGCCTGCAGGAATGGGGCGCTCATTGATCAGCACGCCCACGCCAATGCGTTGGACGGTGCCCATGGCGGCCTTGGTGTGGCGCACGGCACGGTCGAGCTCGTAGTTCTTGGTGCTGCGGGCGGTGACTTGAACGCCCTTTTCACTTTGGCCCTTGGCCGGGTCAGCCCCGGTGGCCGCAGTGGCCGCCGGGTTTTGCGGCGGGTTGGGCGGAGTATTGGTCAGCGAGCCTGGAATGCCAATGGCGTCTTTGAAGGTGTTGCGGTCTTCAACGAAAAGCTCTGAACGCGTCTTCGGCCCTTTGTCGCGGGCATCGAAATCTTCGGTCGTCACTTCTTGTTGGGTGAAATCCAAAGCCATGCTGACCTGCGCGCTCACATTGGCCTCGCCCACGATGGGGGCGAGCAGTTGAATCAAGCGCGTGCGGTAGAGGTCTTCCATTTGCTGCTTTTGCTGCAATTGCGCCGAAGTCAAACCCAAAGGGGCCTCGTTCAGCATGTCGTTCATCAAGGTGCCGAAGTTGTCCACCACGGACACGTTTTCAGGGGCCAAATAAGGCACGCTGGAGGCGACCAATTGCACAATGGCTTGCACGTTGGCAGAAGAGACCGATTTGCCAGGGGCGCGGGTGATCACCACCGAGGCCTTGGTAGGCACGCGGTCGCGTACAAAAACGCTTTGCTTGGGTGAGGCCAGGTGCACGCGGGCGCTTTTGATGCCGCCGATCTGGCTGATGGTGCGCGCCAACTCTTGCTCCATGGCATTGTTGTAGCGAACTTGCTCCATGAACTGGCTGGTGGTCATGGCCGGCATGTCTTTCAAGCCTTCAATGCCTTGGGCGTCCGTACGCGGCAGTCCTTTGGAGGAGACCAGCATCCTGGCCTCGTGGTATTTGTTGGCCGGCACCGTGATTTGGCCGGTGGTGGCATCGATTTCGGGTTTGAAATCTGCGCCCTTCAAAGCTTCCAGGGCCAACTGCTTATCAGCCTCGGACAGCATCATGGTCAAGGGGCGGTAGTTCGGCGTCTTCATTGACAAGGACGCCAGACCGAATGCGGCCACCACCAACAAGATGATGATGACTGGCAGCACCTTGCGCACCGTGGGCTGGCGCATCATGTCGCGGATCATGCCCATGGGATCGCCAATGGCTTGGTTGGCCACACCTCGGGCCAATTCACCTGGCTTCAAAGCGGCAGCGGTCGGCGCGGTTTGACCCGGCAGACGGACATTGTTAGCAGAAGGCGCATCAGCTGCGTTGGCATCGCTGCCAGGCAGGGCCATTGCGGGCGTGTTCATTGAGGCAGTAGCGGAAGCCATGGTGGTCTCTCAGTCTTTAAACCGGCATGTTCAAAATTTCTTCGTACGCTTTCAACACTTTGTTGCGCACTTGAAGGGTGGCCTCGAAGGCCAGCGAGGACTTTTGCATGCCCAAAACCACATCGGTCAGGGGCACATCTTCTCCACGCTGAAAGGCCTCTTGCAGATTCGTCGATTGCGTCTGCACGTCATTGACTTTGTCGATGATGTTCTTCACCGAATCGGTGAAGCTGGGCATCTGTGTTTTGGGCGCCTGAATGTCTTCGGCGCCACGCGTCCCAGTGGCGGCTTGCGACTGGTAAGCACGAATGGTTTCCAGCATCGACTGGATGTTGGCGGCGGAGGTGCGATCAATCATCTGTCTCTCCTTACTCAGCAAACGACAGGCTCATGCCGCGGTTGCGCAGTTGAGCCAGTTTGTAACGCAGGGTTCGCGGGCTGATGCCCAGCTTGCGAGCGGCTTCCTCGCGGCTTTCGGTGCTTTGCAAGGCCGCCATGATGATTTGTTGCTCGCTGGACTTCACGGCATGCTGCAGGTTCACCGCCAGGGCTGCCGGCTCCTCGGCGGGTTCGGCAACGTAGGCTTGCATTTCGGGCGTGGCCACCGGCGTGTTGGGTAAGGCCTCGTAGGCCGCTTGCGGTGGCAGGGGTTGCGACACGGCTTGAGGCGCTTGTGGGGCGAGCTCCGGGACAGCGTTCATGGCGCTGGCCTCGTCAAACATCAAATGCACAGGGGTGATGGTTCGGCCATTGCACAGCACCACGGCGCGCTGCACCACGTTTTCAAGCTCGCGCACATTGCCAGGCCAGCTGTATTGAAGCAGCATGTCACGCGCCTCGGTCGACAAGTTGTACGGCACACCCTCTTTGGCATGACGCGCCAGCGATTGCAACACCAAGGGCACGATGTCGCCCGGACGCTCTGCCAAGGGCTGGATGCGCAAGCGGAAGGTGCTGATGCGGAAATAAAGGTCTTCGCGGAACTCACGCTGCTGGATGGCTTGGCGCAAATCTTTGTTGGTGGCAGCGACCACCCGCACATCGAGCGTGATGGGCGTTTCACCGCCCAGGCGGTTCAATTTTTTCTCTTGCAGTACACGCAGCAATTTGGCTTGCAAATGAATCGGCATCTCACCGATCTCATCCAGGAAGACGGTGCCGCCATGTGCTTGCTCGAACAAGCCTTTGTGCTCTTTCAATGCGCCTGTGAAGGCGCCCTTTTCGTGGCCAAACAGCATGTCTTCGATCAAATGCTCAGGCAAAGCCGCGCAGTTCATGGCCACAAAAGGCCCCTTGGCACGCGGAGAGGCTTCGTGCAGCACGCGCGCCAGTACTTCTTTACCTGCGCCAGTAGGCCCCACCAACAAGGCCGTCACCTCGGCTTGAGCAACCCGTTGAGCCAGGGCCAAGAGGTGCTGGCTCACGGGATCCACGAAAACATAACTTTTGTTCTTCAATTCGGGGGCGTTCAAGCCTTGCAAAGCCTCGCGCCAGGCTTGTGGCTCCCACTCATCAGCAGGCAAAACGTGCAGAGCGCCCAGGCGCATCGCTTCCACGACCACCTCCATGCGGCGGCGCTCGACACGGCACAGCACAGGCACCACATGGCCAAGCTGGGCAATCAGCGTCTGGACTTCCAACAGCAAATCGGCGCTGTCCCCCAGCCGCACGACCAGCACATGGGCACGGCGCAGGGCTACATTCATTTCGCCTAAGGTTGCAACACATTCCAGGGTGACGCCAGCGGCATCCAACTGGGCGCGCTCGGCCTCGCCCAGCGGACTAAACGGGTCCAGCCAGACAGCATGTAGGGCGTTGACAGAAGAAGCAATCACGTTGATCAGCCTGTAATAAAGGTAAGACTGAAAAGCAAACGTTATGCCATGTTTATTTTGAGTACTTATGAATTCTTTAAATCGTCAGAATTCATTTAAATATAAATGAAATTGATTATTCAGACGAAAACTCGACAGCCCTGCCTTAGGCTTCCCAGACACGGGTTGACGGTTTTGTAGCAGGCTTAGGGGTAGCGACCGGCGCAGCCGATGCCGCAATCGGCATTTTGGCAACGAAACCACGGCAAACCTGGCCATCCGCGCGCAGCACCTCAATGCTGGGCAGCACCTTCGATTTGAAGCCCATGAGCCGGCAACTGTAAGGGCGTGCGGTATCCCAGCTGATGCCGAAATAACGACACTGCCAGCAATTGGCCCCCCCCGTCGGGGTATCGCGAAGGTCAGCCAGTGGCATCGCAGGCATGGTGAATGCTCCTGGACGTCACTGTGCTGACACTTCAGCCTGCGCGATCAACCGCCTTGCAGCAGTTTCAGCACCGACTGTTGGCTGGTGTTGGCTTGCGCCAACACAGCGGTCGCCGCCTGCTGCATGATCTGCGTCTTGGCCAGCTCGGTACTGGCGGAGGCGTAGTCTGCGTCCTCAATCTGGCTGCGCGAAGCAGACAGGTTCATGGACACATTGGTCAAGTTGGTGATCACATGGTCAAGACGGTTCATCACCGCACCCATGGTGGCACGCGTGGCGTTCACGCGGTCCATCGTCGCATCCAGCTTGTTCAGCACTTCCAGAGCAGACTCTTTGGAGGTGATGAAGCTGCGGGTCAGCGGCTTGCCGTTGTGAATCGGGTTGGCCGTGCCGGGTGTCGGAACGGTATCACCTGGCTTCATGGGGTCCAGGTCCACGTCCCAGGTGATCTCTTGGGTGATCGGGCCGGATTTGCCGAAGTCGGCGAGGTCGAAAGAAATCACCTGGTTGGCGCTCGGGCCCACCTGGAAGTTCATGCGACCCACGCGCGGGGGCGAGAGGTCGGCGGCAGAACGGCCACCATAGGTGCCTTCGATGAAGCCCAGGGCGCTCAGGTTGGAACTGGCGCCTTGGCCATTGGTGCCTGACTCGATGGTAAATTTCTTTTCCGAAATCAGCGTCACGCTGCCGTATTGGGTTTTGGCGCCATCCCAGTTGGCGTCGGCGTCGGGGTAACCTAGGACGTCGCTGGCCACGGGGATGACGGTTTCAGCGGGATCCCCGCCTTGGGATGCAATGGTGACCGAGGTCAGACTATTTTCTGTGACGACCGTACCCACCTCGAAAGCATTGGTTTCGGATTCCAAGGTGATGACGTTGTCCGTCACAGACACCGTGATGCCCAGGTCATCCAGTCCGGTGCGCCCGATGGCGGTCTGAAACGCAGCAGCCAAGGCGTCAGGGTCGTTGGCTGTAGGCGCCTCCACTTCCACCACCGTGCTGTTGATCTTGAAGCTGACTTTGTCGCCCACCGCCATGCCGCCACCCAAAGTGACGGTGGTGGTTTGAGGCACGGCCGTTCCAGACTGCAAGCCAAACATGCTGGCCGTGATCGACTGAACGTTGTTGTCTTCATCCAGCTGAGTGGAATCAAACCAGGTGGAGAGGTTTCGTCCATCCTTGGTTTCCAGCCTCAAGCCGCCCATGGCATTCTTTGTGGCTACCACGCCGTGTTGGCCTTCTTGCTTCTTGAAAGCGCTGATGATGTTGTTCAGACGCTCATCAGCGGTTTCGTTTTGGCTCAAGTAAACGGTCACCTGTTGGCCGTTCACGAAAATTGAATAGTAGCCCGAAGCCGGGAGTTTGGTGTTGACCGCAGAGGTCGCTGACATGACGGCAGAGTTCGCTACCGCCTTGACGCCTGTGATGTCCGACTTTGAGTTGATCGCATCGGCGATGGCAATGGCGCTGCTGGCGCGGTTGCTGCTGTTAGCGACTTCCTGAGAATACACATCGCCTGTTTCAATGCTGCCTGGAATTTCCACGCCATTGATGACCAGGTCACCGTGCTTGAGTGCACGGTCGGCACGCGGCGTGTTAGCCACAGGCGTGCTCAACTCTATGGTTTGTGCACCATCAGTGATCGTACCACTCAAGGTGAAAGGCACGCCTTCCACGGTCGAAGTCAAAACCAATTCATCGCCTGCACCCACCGAGGCGCTGACTTGCAGTTTGTCGCTCTTGAGGTTGATGGCGTTCATCAGCGCCGTCGAGACGCTGTTTGCCGTTCCTTGGCTCACTGTGAAGGACTCGCCATTGACCACCACCGTGACGTCACCGTCTGGGTCGCCACTGTAGTCCACCACGGAGATTTGTGCCACCGGCGGCTCAACTTTGGGACGCTCCAAGGTCGACATGCGTGTGATGTTTTCGGTGAAGTCACCCACGCGCAAGCCGGCGCGCTCAATCACGCCGCTCTCAGAAGAGGTGATCTTGACATCGGTTTCCACTTTGGACTCGAGCGAATAGGTGCCAATTTGCAAACCCTGCTTGAGGCCAGTGCGCGATGAAAAATCTGCGACTGTGCTGTCGCTGGTATTGAAGGCAATTTCAATGTTGCGGCCATCGGCGGCGGTGAGCTCAATGCCTTTCTGGTCCAGACCTGTGTCTTTGGCCACCACGCCCGTCAGTTCCGAAATCATGTTGATGGCCTTGACCACCTCTTCACGCGATGAGCGTGTGTTGTTCTCGACGGTGGTGAACTTGGCCGAGGTGTAGCCGTTGATGGTCACGGTGCCAGAGCTGGTTCCCGTCAGAATGGCGTCGCCCGACATGGCCGCACCGCTCATTTCAGTTTTCTGAACCACAGCGCGAACGCCCGTCAGACCATAAACTTCGTTGATCGCCGCTGCACGCGACAATGAACTTGAAATGGCATTGCCACTGTCTTGCGGAGAAATCGTGTCATTTTTGGCCAAGGCCAGAGGCACACCAATGCCGTTGATGATGACGTCGTTGGATTTGATCGGCTGAACTGTTTTGAAGCTGCGGCCAATGTCCACGGACACCACCTGGGCGGAGTTGTAGCCGTTGGCTGTGTTGGTCACCAGGTCGAACGTCCCATCGCCATCGGTTAGCAGCGTGTCCTTGAAGCGAAGGATGGTCGGCTTGCTGGAATCATTGTTCACCACGGTGTAATCCAGGGTCACCACGCTGCCATCTTCCAAACGCAAGGTGGCCGTGCCCTCGTCACCGTCGACGACCGCTGCATCCAGGTTGACTTCCAAATGCCCGGCTTTCGCCAAGGTACCCGTGCCTGTTGCGGTGATGGTTGCACCAGCGACAGTCGTGATGGCCGAGCCTTCCGTCACCGCATTGGTGATGGTGCCGTCGTACAAACCGTTACCCGTTGCCTTGTAGACCGGCAGCGGCCCGACGATTTCACCGGCCGTGCCGTTGAGCAAGGGGAAGCCGTTCCAATCGGTGTTTTCCGAGATCTGAACGATTTGCTTCTTGAGTTGTTGGAATTCCAGATCCAGATAGCTGCGCTGATCGTTGGAGTTGGTGTCGTTGGCGGCCTGAATTGCCAGCTCTCGCATGCGCAACAGCATGTCGGTGATCTGGTTGGTCGCGCCTTCCGCCGTTTGAATCATGCTGACAGCATCGCCCGCATTGCGCACCGCCTGGTTCAAGCTGCGAATCTGATGCGTCATGCGGGTGGCAATGGCCATCCCAGCTGCATCATCGCGAGCAGAGTTGATGCGCTTGCCTGTCGACAATTGCTGCATCGCGACGGTCTGCGCCCGTCCGGTAGAAGCCAGTGCTGCCTGAGAGAACAGCGCTTTAACGTTGGTATTGATAACTGCCATGGGTTTTCTCCTGACCTTCTCGGTCGATCAAACTATGAACACATTCAAGCAAAGCGCGTGCCAGATATTTGTCGACATGATCTTCACAGTTTTTTCCGTGATTTGACCGAGTGGCGCTTGCATAAAACAGAGGGGCGGCAAGGTTGTGTCAGCTGGGGAGGCAAAGGGTTGCCGCTTGCCGCTGCTCACTTTATTGCCGCTTAGTGGGACTGGCCCGTTGAAGACATGGCGTCACTGAAGTCATCCAAAGCAAGACTTTCAGCCACCAGCTCAAGTTGGTCCGGGTAGGCCTTCAGGCCTTTGCGAACAGCTTCCAGCGCACGCGCCGGCTCCAGGTTGCAGCGCAGGGCGCGCACCAGCATCACATAGGTGAAGGGCTGGGTCTGCTCGCCTTGCAACTGTGTCAACTCTTCCAGCAGGTCGACAGCCTGCTGCCAATCTTGGCGCATGATGGCCAGCAGGCCATTGATCGCCAACATGTCTTCACTCTTCGGGTAGAGGCTCATACCCGCGTCACCCAGGGCGTACGCGAGGTCGATTTGCTCGGTGGCCACCAACTGCTGAATGGACTCGCGAATTTCGGCTGCCGAGAAGCGGCTAATCAGATGAGGCTGCAAAAGGCTGCCGGTTGCGGCCTGGTTCATCAGTTCTTGTAGAAGGGACATGGATGCTCCTGAAGTGACGGAAAGTTGACTGAGGCCCATAGGTATGAGCCGGGTGCATCAACCACAGCAAAGGGCGTGCCAACTCTTAAGCGGTTACACCGTCTCTTACAAACAACAAATCAGCGTATGAACAGACAAAACAAATTCCTTAACTGTCAAAATTTCAAGGCACATGAATTGCTTGGCGTTTTCAAACATCCTGAATTAGGACTGCGGTAGCCTGCCCGAATGATGCAAAAAAATTTATGAATCCAAAATTAAGACTTCAAGTTGAAGGCTGGAGAGGCATCAGTCACTCCTATGCTCTGGTCAACCAATTTCAACTTTTAGCATGGGCGAAAGAACCCACTATTGAGCTTGGCCATGTGGACATGCCATTTTTCTTTGATACCTGGGGAAAACATAAAAACCCAGCAGGATTGCTCGAGTCAGATCAAGCAATCATTGATCAATTTCAGAAACTGACTGATTTTGATGCCGTTTATCGTATTTACTCACCATTCGATCTACAACCTGTTAAGAACAAACGCACAGGCGTTTTTATGGTGACAGAATTTGGACTTGATGTCACGACAATAAACCTTGAAACAATACCCAAACTTCGCGGGGAAGGCGGTTTCATTGTGACCCCCAGCCGATGGAGCCGAAACCGCATACTTGCAAACGGCATTCCAGAGGACATGGTGCATGTTGTTCCTCACAGTGTTGATCGAAACTACTTTTACCCCGTTTCGTCTGATGTCATTTCAATGCAAAGACAGGCACTGGGTTTTCAAAGTGATGAAGTCATATTGTTGAACGTTGGCACTCAGCATTGGGCCAAGGGTATGGATCTTCTGATAAGAGCTTTTGCAATTGCACGCTTAAAGCGAAAGGATCTTAGATTGATTCTGAAAGATCAAAGAAACACCTATACATTGAATACTGAGGAATTTATTGGTCAAACTCTTTCAGAACACGGATTGTTATCTGAAGATGTTCTGAAAGCCATCACCATGATTCCATTTAACTTAACACTGAATGAATTGAATTCACTATACAACGTTGCCGATGTCTACGTATCCCCTTACCGTGCAGAAGGCTATAACTTACCGGTAAGAGAAGCGCAAGCATGTAAAACACCCGTCATCACAACTCGAGACGGCGCAACCAGTGACTTTGTACTTGATGATTTCAATACACAACTCAATGGATCCTTGTTCATCAACGCTGGGCTGAAAAATGAAATTCCAGTGAACGCCTACATTGAGCCAGATTTCCAACAACTGTGTGCAGCGCTGATGGAAGTAAGGCACAAAAGTGCAGCGAATAGAACTTCCACCCTACAAGAGGAAAACAGTTGGGATTCTTGCGTTGCTTCACTCAATAAAATCTACCAATAAAACATGACCAAGCTCACTTTATGCACCCATTTTTATAATGGAATAGACGGATTGAACCAGCAACTCACTGAGTGGCGCAAGCTTTCACCACAGAGTAAAGCGCAAATTGAAATCTTGTTGGTAGACGATTATTCGTCAGAGAAGTATGTGATTGATTGTGGAGACTTGCCTATCAGGTTATTCAGAGTTACTACCGACATAAATTGGAACATGGCTGGGTGTAAAAATTTACTTAAGCTTCAGGCGAAAAGTAATTGGATGCTTTTTTTCGATATTGACAATTATGCTTTGAGTGAAGAGCTAGATCTATTGATCCAAAATATAAATAATTTGGATGAAAATAATGTTTACATGTTCCCTAGAATTCACAATGGAGAATTTGTGGACCCGCACATCAATACATTTTTAGTATCCAAAATAGCCCTAGATAAATTCAATGGCTTTGATGAGGATTTTTGCGGAAATTATGGATTTGAGGATGTGCTCTTTCACAATCAGGTTATTAAATTCGGATTTAATCGCGTACTGTTAGAGTCTGTAAAATTTTATCAACACAAAGCGAGAACCAACGATTTAAATCGGGATCTCGATATCAATCAAAAATTGATTCAGGCAAAAGCTGCTTTAGGATTCCCTAACCCTGAGAATCCTATTAGATTTGAATGGGCTGAAATAAATAAAAGCTTTACAAACCATGAGTAAAATCGGACTGATAATTGCCGACACTCATAACTATGCATTAGCAAATAATGCCTTACAAAATACTATCAACCGAATCAATCCCAAACATGTTTTGGTCTATACAGACCACGAGACTTTTGGAAATGGATATGACAAAAAGGTCATAGGGAAAATTTCATCGGTTGAAAAATACAATGAATTAATACTAACTCAAATTGTAGAACACGTAGAACTTGATCATTATTTGATTATCCAATATGATGGGTTTGCTTTGAACAGAAATAGGTTTATTGAAGATTTTTTAAAATATGACTATATCGGCGCACCGTGGCCTCAATTCCCCGATCGAAAAGTTGGGAATGGCGGATTCTCACTCCGCTCTAAAAAATTAATTGAATCCATTGCTCATTTAGCTCCTAACAGGCTGCCAGGAGAGGCTGAGGATGTATTTATATGCAGAACAATTGGAGAAAAACTAGAGAAAAAATACTCAATTCAATTTGCAGATGAAATAATTGCTTCAAAATTTTCATATGAAGCACCCTACTCAAATCGTGATACATTTGGTTTCCACGGATTATTGAATTTGCCTATTGTCTATCAAATGCAACCAGAATACTTAATAGAAAATTTAGACCAAAAAATTATTTTTAACCGATTGACTGAATTAATGTTTGGGATATCTCAATGCGAAATCAATCATAAAAATAATTTTTTGAAATTGCTAAGTAAATTTGACTTTAATGAAAGAAATTTTAATGACAAAATCACTTGACTTAGGGTGCGGTGCTGAGCCTAGAAATATTTTTTCAGCATCAAATGTTTATGGTATTGATGTCAGAACTGATATTGATAGAAATATTCTCAGGGCAGATCTTGCTATTGAGCCTATTCCATTTCCAGACGACGAGTTCGATTACGTTACCGCCATCGATTTTCTTGAACACATTCCCCCATTACTCTATGTTCCGCATAGAACATATCCTTTTATTCGATTGATGAATGAAATATGGAGAGTGCTCAAAGCTGGCGGTATTTTTTATTCATTTACTCCTGCAGTACCAGGGAAGAGTCCCTATGAAATGTCTGTGTTCAGAGATCCAACCCATGTGAACTTCATTACGGAAGAAACTTTTCCACTTTATTTTGATGATGTCAATACACTTGCTCGGATGTATGGATTCATTGGTAAATTTGAAATAGTGAGCCAGGAATGGCGCGGCGGACATCTTATTACAATTTGTAAAAAAGTAACCTAACTGCTCAAATGAAAATACTTTTTTTTTCGAATACGCTAACCTATCGAGGTACGAGCACAGCAATTTGGGATTATGCAGTTGCAAACCAAGAGTTGCTCGGCAATGAAAGTGTTATTGGCTATGACTGTCAGCATCCTTATGAAAAAGACAAAGGAACCGAACCTGATGTATTGAAGAGATTTCAAGCATCATTTGAAGTAAGACCTATGAGTCTGAGTAATTTAGACAGGGATACAACTGATATAGACCTCATTTATTTCCTGAGGTCAGGCGCAATTGAACCGACCCCTATGAATTGCAAGTCAGCGATTCACGCGGTATTTCAATACAAACAACCGTACGGGGATAGATTCGCCTATATTTCAGAGTGGCTATCTCGCGAACTCAGCAACCATAAAATTCCATTCGTTCCTCACATTGTTAATCTACCTAAGCCCAATCTGGATTTGAGAAGACAACTAGGAATACCACCGCAAAAAAAAATTATAGGCAGAATTGGTGGCTACGACACATTTGACATTGATTTTGTTAAAGAACAAATTAAATATATTGCCCAAAATGACTCTGGAATTGTTTTTTTACTAGCAAACACACGACCGTTTGTGATTCATGATAATATAATATATGTTGATAGCATTAATGATTTACAAGTGAAATCCAATTTCATTTCCACTTGCGATATGATGCTACATGCAAGACAAAGTGGTGAAACTTTTGGACTCGCACTGTGTGAATCACTATTTTTAAACGTTCCCGTAATCAGTTACGAAGGTGGTATTGATCGACACCATATTGATTTACTGAAAAACACAAACATGCTTTACAGTGAAACTACTTTTCTCGATGTTTTCTACTCTTGCCTGGAAACATCTCCAATTTGCAAGCAATTAGTAAATAAGTTTTCACCTACGGAAGTCATGAAAAAATTTAAAACAGTTTTTATTGATTGACATGAAAATTTTCGATTGCTTTACTTTTTTCCGAGAGGAAAGACTTTTATTATTTCGCATCAAATTGCTTTGGGACTACGTGGATCATTTTTGTATTGTAGAAGCGGCCTTTACCCACGCTGGTCATCCCAAACAACTACTTCTACCCGAAATCATTAAAAACAACCCTTGGATTTCAAAAAAAGTCCGAGTATCGTATATTCATCAATTTTCACAAGAACTAGATTCCTGGGGCAGAGAAAATTATCAAAGAAACTCGCTAGAAGGGTTGTATCAAGACGCCAACCCAGACGATATTATCATTATTTCTGATCTTGATGAAATCCCGCATCACGATTGGATTGCACAATTCCAAAGTAACAAATATTTCGCACAAGACAATACCCTTTACCATTTTCAGCAATTTTTAACATATTTCAGGTTGAATTTTTTAAGAATTTCAAACAAAAATTCCAACGATGCGAACTTTCTTGAAGGATTTAATTCTCCGTATTGGTATGGTTCAGTTGCGTTCAAGCACAGTAGTAACTTTAAGCCTCAAGCAGTCAGAGAGATGCGATGGCCATTAATACAAAAACCCGCGACCTCAATAATACTGAAGAAAGGCGGGTGGCATCTTTCATATCTTGGAAATGACGAAGATTTTGTCTCAAAAATTTCCAGCATAGCTGAGCATGATTTAGAACATGTTAAAAAAGCAGAAGGCCTCAGCATTGATAGTCTGTTAAAAGATCGAAAGTCCCCGTACTTTCCTAATTCATCATTGTGGTGCATAGCTCCTCTTCAAATGATTTTCTCATCTCGCGCCTCCGATTTGATTACCGAGACTCTATCCGATCTTGTATCCAATGATTATGATGATCCTATAAATTTAATTCAACGTTTCAAACAATTTGAAAACATGAGTGAACATGATTAAATCAACATTTGGCACAATCACAGCCGGTAGGCAGCGCATCAGAGAATTTATTATATCTGCAAAAAATTTAGATCCGAATTTTCGTGTGATTGATATTGGTGGCATAGCAGGTGGAGGATGGACATCTGACATTGCTGACGTTATTGTAGATATTAATGCACCATTCACTGATTCCCGCTTTATTAACGCAGACATATGCAATGAAAGTCATTGGAATTTCATATTAAACAAAGCTGACGACGAAAAATTCGATTATGCAATATGCAGCCATACCCTAGAAGATGTATACAACCCCTACACCGCACTCGCACTGCTTCCTCGGATCGCCAAGGCAGGCATTATAAGTATGCCATCCGCTTATACTGAATTAAGTAGAATTGAAAATACCGGCTGGCTTGGTCATATTCATCATCGTTATATTTTTCATCCGCTCAATCATAAGATTCACGTCATCCCTAAAATCAATGCACTAGAATTTTTAGTGCCTAACGGATTAATTTTTAAGAAATCCTTTGAAGAAGTCCGTTTTGAATGGTTTTCGGATTTGGAATATTCTTTATTTATGAATAACTATTTAGGCCCAAGTGTCGAACATGTTATCCATGAATATAAAAACTTCATTCAAGAGTTAATTTAATATCATGAATAATTTGCTAAATTTTTTGCGAACTTTAAAGAGTAATGGACTTCATATCCATACTGTCTACGATATAGGTGCACATCACGGCTTATGGAGCAAACAAATTCAACAATCTGTACTCCATGACTCAAAGTTCTATCTTTTTGAAGCAAATCCTGCATATGACTCAATACTTAAGTCCACTAATTTTCCATATTTATGTGGAACCGTATTAAGCAATCCAGGCAGGACACATGTTGAATTTTTCAACGGTTCTAACACTGGCGATAGTTATTATAAAGAAACAACAAAGTCATATGACAACCAAGGATTCATTTCGCTACCATGCATTACTTTAGATACCTTGGTTTCACAATTACAGCTACCTCCTCCCGATTTCATAAAAATTGATACACAAGGTTCGGAACTTGATATCTTAAATGGCGCATCAAATTTAATCGGCGAGGTATCACTTATTTATATTGAATGTCCAATCATAAAATACAATGATGGAGCACCATGCATTCAAGACTATCTCGATTTTTTTAAATATAAAAATTTTATACCAATTGATATTTTTGAAATTCACAGAAGTGAAGATACACTACTACAGATTGATATTCTCTTTATGAGTAAAGCGGCAAAGTTTAAATTTTTATCGAAAAATGATTTTATCAGAATTTCTTAAAAGAGCTCTAAGTCTCTTTATTTTTCATTCAGAGCTTCGTCACGAGTTTGTATAACTGGATAAAGCAAATAGCTCAAAATTGACCTTTTACCTACAACAATTTCTCCGCCGACTGACATTCCCGGCATCAATCGAAGAGGTTTGTCAAGATTTCTTAATTTCACTTCACCCAACGTAACGCGCGCAAGGTAATAAGCACTTGCGATACCTTTTGTAGTCTCATCCGAGTTGACTGTATCTTGACTCAACTTTGTAAGTGTGCCCTGGATAAGCCCGTGCTTTTGAAAGGGAAATGCATCGATCTTGACCCGCACAGGGTCACCTGTGGCGACATTCGCAATTTCAGCTGCATTGATCTTAATCTCAGCCTCAAGTGGAGCATCTACAGGCACCAATGTTATAAAAGTTTCAGCCTCTTTGATGACTGAACCCTTTGATCGCTTCGCCACCTCAAGAACCACCGAGTCCATAGGCGCCTCAATCGAAATAAAGCGACTTCGACGATCTGCCTTTACCAATTGCTCAGCCAAACTGTCTTTCTCACGCTGAACACTCACCAGTTCTTCCAATGCCTTTTGACGGCTTTCCTTGATAAATGCAGATTTGTCAGCCTCTGCCCCAGCCAACTCTCTTTGCATTTCATTGGCCCGGTTGCGTAAACTGACCAACTCCCGCTCCACTTCTAATCGCTTGTCGCGACTTTCCAATAAAGCACGCCGTGACTGAAATTGCTTCTCTACCAGTTGCTCGTTCATGTCTTCAATTTCTTTCAGAGACTGATAGCGACGTTCCAAGCTGACGATTTCAACCGCGTTACTAGAAATTGACGATTTCAAGCGCGCGATGTTTTCGTCAAAACGCAGTAGCCTAGCCTTTTGACCTGCAAGCTTCTCAAGATCCAGGCTACCTTGCAAGCTTTCATGGGGATTGGCTCGGCCGCCAAACGCTTTTCCGTCTATTTCCGCGCGCAGCCGGTCGGCCTGAGCCTCCAAGCTCTTTAAGCGATCCCGCAACTGGGTCACATCGGCACCCACGACTGTGGGATCCAAGGTCGCCAACACTTGTCCCTTGCGAACAACCTGACCGACGGTGACGTCTAGGCTGTCAATTTGTGCCGTCTCTATAGGTTGAATCACAATATTGGGCGTCGTAGCCACCAATCGCCCTTTGGTGGACACAACCATGTCTACTTCGGCCAATGCCGCCCAAAGCACCATGAGCACAAAAAGACTCAACAAGGCATACAAAGTGACGGGAATCCCTCGTGCAATGGGCGTGCGCTCAATTTCATCCGCATCAGGCAAAAAATCTACGGCCTTGTCATGAGACGCAGGGATGAAAATTTGCTTGAACCAAGCTTTCATACACGCCCAATCTGCTGATTCCACAAGTGAGCATAGGGCTCACAGCGCTCTAGCAATTCTGGATGGCGGGCCGCGTCCAGGATTTGTCCCCGCTGAAAGAACAAAATATGGTCTGCATTCACCAAAGTGGACAAGCGGTGGCTGACAATGATCACCGTCTTGCCCTGCGCGATCTTTGAGAGGTTGCGCATGAAAATGGCCTCACTCTCGGGATCTAGCGCGCTGGAGGCTTCATCCAATATCAAGATGCGCGGCAGAGGCAAAATGGCCCTCGCAATCGCCAAACGTTGGCGTTGGCCGCCTGACAAATTGGTCGCGCCTTCCTCTAGCAGGGTGTCATAACCCTTAGGTAATCGCTCGATGAACTCGTCTGCGCCAGCGGATTGCGCTGCAGCCACAATTTGCTCAAATGAAGCATCGGGCTTGGTCATCGCAATGTTTTCGCGGATGGTGCCGCGGAACATGAAATTCTCTTGCAACACGACACCGATGTTGCGGCGAAGATAAGCCAGATCGATTTCTCGCAAATCGACCCCATCAAACCGAATCAAGCCCTCCTGAATTGGGTAAAGGCTTTGAATGAGTTTGGTGAGGGTACTTTTGCCTGAACCGCTTCGCCCCACCACGCCAATCACCTGGCCTGGCGCAATGCGTAAGGAAATGCGGTCCAACGCGGCCACGCTGGAGCCAGGGTAGCGGAAGGTCACATCTTCGAAGGTGATGCCGCCTTGCACAGGCGGGCGTAGACCACCGCTGGACTGGCGCTCTGGTGGATGGTTCATCACCTCCCCCAACATCTTCACAGAAAGCCCCGTTTCCTGGATTTCATGCACCAAGCCCACGATTTGGACCAGCGGCCCCGTCACGCGCCCCGACAACATTTGAAAGGCAATCAAGGTGCCAACGGTCATTTCTTTGTCAATCACCTGCGCCGCCCCAAGGCCCACAACGGCAATGGTCATGCCCCGTTGCAACAATTGTGTGACGGTCTGCGCTGCCAGGGACATGCGTCCCACGCCGAAATTCATCATCACCACATCGGCCGAGCGTTGCTCCCAAATTTTGCGCTGCTTGGGCTCAATAGCCATGGATTTGATGGTCCGGATGCCATGAATGGACTCGACCAGCATGGATTGGCGCTGACTTTCGGCGGCATACAAGGCTTGCAATCGGCGGTTGAAGGGGTTGATCAAGGCAACAATGACCACGGCCATCATCAGCGCAATGACCAACACCACGGCAGTGAGCATGACCGAATACGAGAAAAGGACAGGTAAAAAGATAAAGAAAGACATCGACTCCAGCAATGTAAAAAACAAGGAACCCGTCAAAAAAGACCGGATGCTGGTGGTTTGTTGCATGTGGCGTACCAACATGCCGGCGGTGTGACGTTCAAAAAAATCAATAGGCAACGAAAGCATGTGCGAAAAAGTACGCCGCATCAAGCGAATGTCTATTTTGTTGGTTGCAGCCAGAAGCAGGTACTGCCGCAAGAAAGTAAACCCACTTTCAAACAGAACCATCAATACGACGCCCACCGTCAAAACAAACAAAGTGGAATAACTTTCATGTACCAGCACTTTGTCAATCACCAATTGGGTGAATATGGGCAATCCCAGCATCAAAGCATTCAGCACCAGAGTGGCAATGGCAATATCGCGGAAGGCATCGCGTTGCTTTAATACTTCCGGAATAAACCACATCAGCCCAAAAGGTCTGTCCACGTCACTGAGACGGTACTGTCGTTTGGTCAAAATGACTTCACCTGACCAAGCATTTTCAAAGTCGGACTGGTTCATCACAGTCACTTTGCTGGCATCCAGAGCGGGATCAAGGATTGCCAGCCTCATCTCACCGGAGTCGGTTTTTTGTAAACCGGCCACAATCATGGCGCGTTGGTCACGCTTGCGAGCCATCAGCGGGAACACGCCCTTTAATTCGGCAAGCTCTGACAATGCAATTTGACGGCTGCTGGATTTCAAACCAAGAGATTCGGCAATTTTGATCAACTGCCGAGTGCTCAGTTCTTCGTGTCCCAAATCATGGTCCTGCACCAGGCGTTCAGGCAAGGCCTGAATGCCATGGTGCTGGGCGATCGCCGTCAGGCACTGAAGGGTGGTGTGCTGGGTCACTGAGTTACCAAGAGGAAGCTTGCGCAGAGTGTAATGAAAAAGCGCAAGCTTCCCTTCTCAGTGTTGGTTCGCGCCAACAACATCATCCCAGACTGCTCCCGAGAACAGGCTTGTTCAGATCGTCCGGATTGGCCAACAACTTCTGAGTTGACGAATTTGTCGGATCCGAGGCCAGCATCAAGCTGGATGCCGTGGCATAAGGTTGACCGTTGGCATCAAATTGGGCCAAAGCCTGCGCCATGGGGCTGACGGGTTGCGCTAACGTCGGCTGCAAGGAAGGTGCAGGTACGCTGGCCGTGGTCGCAGACGATGCCAAGGCAAAGACATCCGCATCGCATGACAACTCGGCCAAAGCCTGGGTCATCTGGGACACGTTCTTTCGCAAGTCTTCCGGATTGACTTGCAGCCAAACGTCCGCCATAGCGTGCTGAGCGCCATCGGTGGTCTGATAGTTGGATACCAAGCCCAAGAGGTTGCCCTGGTCTACCGCTGTGCCAGCCTGAGCCTGCAGGTTCAAAGAAACAATGCCCAGGTCCGCCAAAGACTTCAACTCTCCTCCATCGGTGAATGCGTCAGAGTCGCCGTCCACCCAGACTTGCAAGGACGCAAAAACTTCGTCTCGGTTGTCCAAGACGCCATCGCGGTTGCTGTCCAAAGCCTTCAAAGCTTGGTAGCCGTCTTGTGCGGTCTGTCCGTTGGGCAAAACGGTAGACGAACCAAACAACTCACGTCCATTCTGAATGATGCCGTCTAGGTTCAAGTCACGCACCAAGAGGCCATCGGAAGGCGCAACCCAACCAACACGCTGTGCCTCGCCCTGTGCCGCCAAATCGAACTGCGTGCCCTGCTCTAAGGCCAAGGTTTGGATGCCATTGCCATTCAGGTCCAGCATCACGGGTGTGATGCTGTTATTGCTGACAATCATCTTTTGATCCGTGCTCAAGCCACTGGCGTTCAAGGTGGCATCCTTTGCAAGCACCGCAGACTTCTGAGCGCTTGTCAGCGCAGTCAACTGATCCGTTGACATGGCACCAATTTGCGACCACGACATTCCACTTAGCTGATTGGTAGTCAATTTTTGGACTTGCAATGCCGTCAATGCCTGAACATCTCTGTTTTCAAGTGCAGCAACCTGCTGAGTGGTCAAGGCTACCAAGCTCGCTGTCGGCAAGGATTCAACCTGCTCAGTAGTCAACGCTACGATTTGTGCCGTAGTCAGAGATGACAACGAAGCGGTGGGCATTTTTTGCAACTGATAAGGGGTTAACGCCTCTATGTCGCGTGTTTCCATCACAGCTACTTGAGCAGTCGTCATGGCTGCCAGACTGACTGTCGGAAGTGCGACAACTTGTTCGGTGGTCAGCGATTTCACTTGATCATTGGTCAAAGCAGATATTTGACCCACCGTCAATTTGGCTACAGCGTCAGTGGTCAGGTAAGGGATTTGGATGGTAGTGAGTGCAACCAACTGATCCGTGGACAGAGCCCTGATCTGTGCCGAAGTGACGCTGCCCAATTGTGCCGTTGTCAAGACCTGCAAGTCCACCGTCTCGACTGCGGCAAATTGAGTAGCGGTCATGCTGGTGAGTAATTCAGGCGTCAGAGACTTTACTTGGCTTGTCGTCAAAGCCACAACCTGATCAGTTGTCAAGGCCCGAATTTGATTCGAAGCGAAGACTGCCATGTCAGCCGTTTCCAGGGCCTGAACTTGGCTGATGGTCAAGGCTGGGACTTGAGCCAGAGATATTCCACCAACTTGAGCAGTTGTAAGTGCTGCCACATTTGCCGTGCTCAGCGCTGCTACCTGTGATGCAGACCACCCCTTAAGGCTGTCGCTGGCAAGCGAAGGCAACTGACTTGTCAAAAGTGCAGCCACTTGACTGGTGGTCATTGCCCCTAACTGCTTGGAATTGAGCACCGCCATCAGACTGGTGCTAAGGGCCGTCACTTGATCTGTGGTCAGAGCAGCGACTTGATCGTTCAAAGTCACAGAAATTTGATCTGTGGTCAATGCTCGAATCTGCGCTGTCGTGAGTGACGCCACTTGGGCAGTGCTGAGGGCTCGGACCTGGTGGCTACCCAAGACGGCTACATCACGCGTCTCCAAGGCAGCCAGCTGTTCAGTCATCAATGCCTGAATTTGCATTGTCTTCAAGCCTGCAACATGTTCGGTAGTCAAAGCCACGACTTGGTCCGTCGACAAGGCTTTGATCTGATCTGCGCTAAGGGCTGTCACACGCGTCAACTCCAAGACAGCAAGATCTCTGGTCTCAAGCGCCAACAGCTGAGTTGTTTGAAGTGCAGCCACTTGGACAGATGACAGTGCAACTGCTTGCGCTGTTGTCAAAGCGACCATTTGTTCAGTGGTCAATGCCTGGATGCCTAGCGCATTCAATCCGGCCAAATCATCAGTTTCAATTGCTGCAATTTGTGTTGCCAGCAATGCGGCCACCTGAGCCGTGGTCATGCCACGAACCTGTTGTGAACTCAGCGCCACAATGTCGCGGGTCTCCAAAGCTTGTATCTGATCGGTGGTCAGAGCGCCAACTTGTGCAGACGACATCGCAGCAACTTGATGCGTTTGCAAAGCGATCACTTGCTCAGTCAAGAGCCCTTGCACTTGCGCTAAGGTAAGACCGAATAGCTGATCTGTGCTCAAAGCCTGCAAGTCCAGCGTTTCAATGGAGGCAATTTGCTCTGTAGTCATTGCCTTCATCTGCGCAACACTCAAATTCGCAACTTGTCGAGTTGTCAATACCGCCACGTCCGCGGTCTCCAGTGCCATCACCTGTACTGAAGACAATGCAGCGATCTGTTCGGTGCTGAGGAAAGGTACCTGATCCACCGTCAATGCAGCCACCTGACTGGTGGTCAAAGCACGCACCTGCGCAGAATCGATTACGGCCAATTGCTGAGTCGTCAGTTGCTGCAAGTCACCCGTTTCAAGTGCCTGAATCTGAACGGTCTTAAAGGCGGCCACTTGCGCAGTTGTCAAGTCGGGGACTTGGGATGCTTTGAGTCCCGCAACCTGTTCAGTGGTCAGCGAGCGGATCTGATCTGAGCTCAAAGTCTTCAGATAAACACCCTCAACTGCTTGTAGCTGCGACACCTGCAAGCTGGCAACCTGGGTGACGGACAGAGCTGATACCTGCCCCGTTGTCAAGACCTGAATTTGGTCCGTGCTAAGAGCTCTGAGTTGATCAGAGCTCAAACCGGCGATTTGCGCCGTGGTCATCGCCTTGACATCGTCGCCTTCCATGGCAAGCATTTGCGAAGTGGTCAATCCTTTGACCTGAGCCACTTGCAATGAAGCCACTTGCTGGGTGGTCAAAGCTACCACTTGGACAGTCTCCAACGCAGACAGTTGCAGCGAGGTCAGCCCCGAAAGACCGGCCGTGGACAAGCTGGACACTTGCTCCACTTTCAAGGCTGTCAGTTGGGTTGTGTCCAAAGCACGGGTCTGAACTGAAGTCAGCGCAGAGATTTGACGATCCTCAATAGAGCGCAATTGCTCTGTGGTCAGCACCGCCATTTGCTTGGCACTGAAGGACGGCATTTGTGCGGTGGTCAGACTCGGCCATTGCGTGGTCTTCAGAGCTTGCACTTGCTCTGTTGTCAGCGCAACCAGTTGAGCCGAGGTCATCACGGCCAAGTCATCGGCCTCAATGGCGGTCACTTGCTGAGTCGTCAATGCCGAAACTTGCAAGGAAGTCAGGGCATTCATTTGGGCCGTCGAAAGGGAAACCACTTGTTCTGACGTCAGCGCACGAATTTGATCGGAGGTCATGGCCACCAGTTGAGACGTGGTCAGGCTGGCTTCTTGATCGCCAAGCAAAGCAGCGACTTGTGAAGTGGTCAAGCCACGAATCTGTGCGCTGTCCAGCACAGCCAGGTCGCGCGGCTCAATGGCCACGATTTGCTGGGTCGTGAACGCTGCGATCTGCGCAGCCTTCAAACTGGCAGCTTGACCGGTCGTCAAGGCCGCGATCCAGTCATTGGTGAGCCCGATGACCTGACTTGTGGTCAAGCCAGACACATCCGACGCGTCAATGGCCTGCACTTGGCGGTCCGACAGGCGTGACAACTGTGCCGTGGTCAATGCACTCAGCTGCGCAGAGCTCAATGCCACCATCTGAGCCGTGGTCAAAGATTCCACATCATTAGAGTCCAGCGCTGCGAGTTGATCGCTCTTCAAGACAGCCACTTGGTCAGTGCGCAAGGCAGCAACTTGGTCACCAATCAATGCCTTCACCTGTTCCGTGGTCAAAGCCAGCACTTGGGCAGAGGTCAATGCCGCCACATCGGCATTCTCCAAAGCTTCCACTTGAGAGGTCAGCATCGCGGCCACTTGGGCTGGCTTGAGGGAAACCACCTGCGACGTGGTCAGTGCAATCACCAGATCGTTGCTCAGACTGATCAACTGCTGCGTGGTCAAGCCTGCCACATCAGCTGCCTCGATAGCCTGAAGTTGCTTATCAGAGAATTGTGACAACTGAGCCGTGGTCATGGCGCTGAGCTGCAAGGAGCTCAGAGCTACGAGTTGCGACGTCGTGAGGGAAGCCATGTTGGCTGACGACAAGGCAGCCACCTGATCGCTGCGCATGACCACCATTTGCTCCGTGGTCAGCACGCCCACTTGGTCAGCTTGCAGGGCATTGACCTGCTCCGTCGACAACGCCAAAATTTGGGCGGACGTCATTACGGCAAGATCTGCTTTTTCCAGATTAGCCACTTGCGATGAACTCAGTGCCGACACTTGCGCCACTTTAAGGGTCACCACTTGGGCGGTCTGCAGCCAACGGATTTGATCATCTGACAAGGAGCGAACCTGTTGTGTGGTCAAGCCGGCAAGATCAGCCGTTTCCATGGCCTGCAACTGTTTCTCGGAGAAGCGCGACAACTGGGCCGTGGTCAAGCCTCCCACTTGTGTCGAGTTCAATGCCACAACCTGTGCAGTGGTCAGCGATTCAATGTCGCTGGAATCCAATGCAGCCAGTTGATCGCTCTTCAAGACGGCGATTTGCTCCGTGGTGAACGCTGCCACTTGATCAGCCGTCAAGGCTTGCATCTGGTAGGTGCTCAAGCCCACCACCTGCGCCGAGTTCATGACCACCAGATCGGCCTTTTCAATCGCCGCAATTTGCGATGACGTGAAAGCAGACAGTTGCACTGGCTTCAGCGAAGCAATTTGAACGGTCGTCAGCCACCCCACTTGCTCATCGCTGACAGACGGGATCTGTGTCGTGGTCAATCCCGCCAGGTCTGCTGTCTCTAGCGCCTGAACTTGCCTTTGTGTCAGCTTGCTGATTTGCGCGGTGGTCAGAACACCCACTTGCGCAGAGTTCAGTGCAATGATGTTTTGCGTTGTCAGCGACTCCATGTCACCAGAGTCCAGGGCCACAATTTGTCCTGTGGTGAGTGCGGTGACTTGCGCTGTCGTCATCGCAGCGACGTGATCTGCTGTCAGTGCGCTGACTTGCGCAGTGCTAAGGGCTGCCACCTGTGCAGGCGTCATGACCGCAACATCGCCATTCTCCATCGCCGCCACTTGCGAAGTGGACAATCCAGCCACCTGTGCCGTGGTGAGGGCTGCAACTTGGGCTGTGGTCAACGAAATGACCTGATCATTGCTCAAGGAGCGGACTTGGGCGGTCGTCAAACTGGCGACATCTGCCGTTTCCATAGCCTTGATTTGGGCATCTGTCATGCGGCTCAGTTGTGACGTGCTCAACGCGGCCACCTGTGATGTCCCCAAGGACACGACCTGGGCTGTGGTCAAGGTTTCAATCACGGCAGAGTCAAGAGCGGCAACCTGATCCGTCCGCAAGGATGCGACTTGAGCGGTCGTAAGCGCGGGCACCTGTGTGGCCGTGACTGCACGGACTTGAGCGGTACTCAAGCCAGAAAGTTGGCTGGTGCGCAAAGCCGTGATGTCTGCGTTTTCCATGACTGCAACCTGTGCCGTGCTCAGCCCAGGCAGTTGCGAGGTCAGCAAGGCCGCAAATTGTGCGGTCGTCAACTGCGTGACCTGATCATTGCTCAGCGAACGAATTTGTGCCGTGGTCAGGCTGATCAAGTCATCGGTTTGGATGGCTTGCATCTGTTTGTCACTGAAACGCGACAACTGGCTGGTGGTCAGGACGGCGGCTTGCGCTGTGGTCAATGCCACAATCTGATCGGTCGTCAGTCCGTCGATCGCCAAGGAGTCCACAGCGACCACCTGAGCGGTCCCCAGGGCAGCGATCTGCTGAGCCTTCATGCCAGCGATCTGCTCATTGCTCAAGGAGGCCACGCTTGCCGTTGCCAGCGCTGCGACAGCAGCCGTTTGGAGGGCAGCCAATTGGGCGGCAGACAAATAGTCCACTTGCGTGGCCGACAGGGTGGGCACCTGTGCCGTCGTCATCGCCGCCATCTGAGCCGTGGTCATGCCCTCGAGCAGGTCACGTGACAGCGATTGGACATGGGCCGTGGTCAACACTGCGACATCTTGTGTGTCCAAGGCCTTGATTTTGTCGTTGCCGATGGCAGCCAGTTGCTGGGTCGTGAGATTGGCGACTTGGGCCGTTCCGAGCGCTGCCACTTGGGCCGTGGTCCAGGCGGCAACCTGCGCAGAAGTCATGCGTGACAAGGTGGCTGTTTGAATGGCGGCCACTTGTTGGGTAGACAGCGCCGAAGTCCAGTCGGCCGAGAGGTTGGGCAACTGAGCCGTCGTCAAAACAGCGACTTGCTGGGTCTGCAAAGCACGAACCTGGTCGGACGAGAGTCCTGCCATGTCTGCCGTTTGCAGCGCCACCACTTGCTGAGTTCCCAAAGCCGCAAGCTGGCGAGTGGTCAAGCCAGCCACTTGCTCGCTGGTCAACGAGATGATCTGTGCCGCGTCAAATCCAGACAAACTGGCGGTTGCAATAGCCGCAACGTCCACGGACTCAAGGGCTTGCACTTGGGTCGTCGTTAAGGCTGCCAATTGCGTGGAAGACAAGACCGCAAATTGTTGGGTGGTCAATCCTACGAGTTGATCAGTTGTCAATGCACGGATACGATCCGTTGCCAAAGCCGTCAGATCGCGCGTCTCCATCACCGACATTTGCGCCGATGAGAGTGACTGCACTTGCGAAGTTGTCAAACTGGCCACTTGTGCCGTGGTCATGGATACAACGGCTTCTGTGCTCAGCGCTGCCAGTTGCTCGTTGGTCAGTCTTGCCAGGGCGCTCAATTCCAGTGACGATACTTGTGATGTGGTCAATGCAGCCACTTTGTCCGTTGTCAAGTTGGGCAACTGCAAAGTGGTCAAAGCAAGAATTTGTTCGTTGGTCATCAAGCGAATCTGCGTGGTGGTCAGCGCGGCCAAGTCGCGCGTTTCCATGGCAGCCACTTGCGACGTGCTCAAAGACACAAATTGCGCAGTTGTCAAATTAAAGATTTGTTCGGTACTGAAAGCTGCAATTTGTTCTGCGCCAAAGCCTCGCAATTGCTGTGTGCTCAAAGAGGCAAGGGACTGTGTGTTCACCGCAGCAATTTGCGCCGTGCTGAAGGCACCCAACTGAGAAGCCAACAAAGACTTGATGTGATCGCCCGTCAGCGATTGAATCTGCGCTGTCGTCAGCGCCTGAACTTGAGCCGTGGTCAGCTTGATCAGATCGGCAGTTTCGAACGCTGAAATTTGCTCAGACCGCAGCGCCGCGACTTGTGCGGTCAGCAAGTTCGGTACCTGTGCCGTGGTCAGTGCTTGCACTTGGC
>CAYTZZ010000019.1:0-59600 GCA_964442645.1 uncultured Bordetella sp.
CAGTGGCTCAATATTCAACGTGAACACTGGCTCAGTTTGGCTGATGAATCAACAGTTAGCCATGCCCTTAAGGATCGCGGCGAACGCGCACTCATCCAGATCGCTTACCGTCACGATGCCATCATCACCTGGATCGAAGTGCTTAATTTCATTGATTAGGAGCATGTCGTTGAGTGCCTTGCCAACCTCAGCACGTGGCCGTTCTCGCCCGCCCTTTTCGACTTCCATTTGTGCGATCGAATCGGTGAAATTTTCCTGCCCAGAGTTGAGAACGAGACGGGAAAGAATCACGTCCGCCGCACCGGCAAGAGTAATCACTGAGAAGCGGTCGCGGCCCGTGATGAAAAGGCAGACGGCTGCATGGAGTTGGTCAGCCGCCAGTTCTAGTCGAGTGTAGGTCTTGGTGGTCATTCCGACTTGGGCCTCATGTTCTCAGGTACGGCTTCATACAGCTCCATCATTCGAGGGCCATCCTTCTTCACCCAAGCCCACCGAAGATACGCACTCACGAACGGCTCATGTTGCCCGTACAACGTCACATAATCCGCAATTGCTCTCGCCAGCGCATCCGCTGCGAGATGTTCCAGGTCCAGCTCAACGGTATCTGTGTCTTTCTCGGATAGATGCTTGTGTGCGGAGATCCCAAGAATTTTCTCTATGTGATGAGCATAGGAGTCACGCTTCGGCATATGCCCTCGCATGCCTTCGTGGACCCGCCGTGCGTAATCCACGAACGTTTCCTTGCCAGCAGCGCGTACGAGACCACTCAGAATCCCGCTGGCTGCTCCCGCTAGTGTGATAACGGAGTGATAGCTTAGGCCACGAAAGAACAGGTCTACAGCAGTTTCCAGTTGAGATTTTGCAATGTCGTATTTCTGGAAGTTCGGCATGTTAAGGCCCTTGTACGAAGGTCGCTCGAACGATGAAATGCATAGTACCAGTCGCGATTGACCATCAGTTCCTGATGGCGTTACGCGGAATATGCATATCGCACTGGCTTAATCGGAACGGGTTTACCTTAGGGTCAGACGACCGGGTTGCGTGGACCGAGACGCCAAACCTTAGAAAGTTGAATTGCCAGCCAGGCTGAACTTGACTTAAATTTTAGTTCTTAAGTGTACTAACCCAAGGTCTGATTCTGCTGCTCTAGTCAAGCATGACAACCAAAATTCAAATCAAACTCCCAAGCCAGAATCCGCATGAACCCTAGGCTTCTCTCTTGGATCCGACCAAGAGAAAACAGAGAAAGAGAGAGATTTCGATAGAAAAAAGGCGCATATTCCCAAATCCCTGGCCATCAACGACCAAGAGACATTTTCAGGAACGGCGCCAATACTGGGCCTCAGCGCGATGCACGAACGTCATAGAGAGCAGTTCGCGGGTGATAAATGGTAGTGGGCGGCTGGCCACAAACCAACTTTCTATTCACACTCAATCATGCGTGGTAGCGCTAGAGCGCGAATGAGAGGAGGAATTGTATCGGTCAATGCCTTGTCACGGCCCTGCCAGGCGTAGGAATCAGGCCCTCTCGACTTTTCGGACGAAGTACGCGTGAATGGGACTCCGTCACCTCAAGGAGTACACGCAATGACCCCCGTCCTGACCGAAGCCGATTTGGCAGCTAGATGGTGCATGAGCCCAAAAACACTGCAGCGTTGGCGAACCAAGCAGATAGGGCCGGAGTACCTGAAATTTGGCAAACACGTCAGATACCCGCTGGAGGCTGTTGCAGATTATGAAAAGCAGATCAGGACCAACGTCGCCTTCGAGGGTGCCGAGGAAATCCTGCTCTATCTGAGACAGACAGGCCAATCCACCATTGAGCAAATCCGGGATGCTTGTCTCGGAGGCAAAAAATCACTCAATCAAATTCGGAACCACATCCATCGCCTGACGCGGGCCACACCGCCCAAGGTCGAAGTCACGCTGGTGCGCTTTGGATCGGACTCCACGGCCATGATTGCCACCTACAGCATTTGCCAATACGATGAGCAATAGACTCCTGTCTACTCAGGATCTCGCCGATCGGCTGGGCATCCCCAGCCGCACCCTTTGTCAATGGAGACGACAAGGCAAAGGCCCTTGTTTTCTTCAAATCGGAAGATTGATCCGCTACCCGGTTCATGAAGTGGAACTTTTTGAACGTCGCTTCAAAAAAATAACTGACTGGGTGGTTGGACAATTGGCAAACGAGCAGCCCAAGCGTCCCAACAAGACCATCAAAGGCAGACTGCGACGAACAGACTTTTCCGAGCAACGTACTGAGGCGATCATCAAGGCTTATCTTGAGCATTTGTTCTGCCATGAAGAAATCACTGATTCAGCCAGTGCCGTGGAAGACTATGTCCGCCTGATGGCCCTAAAAATCACCCGCCGTGACCCGACCGATGGTCAGATCGAGATCGACAAGGAACTACTGGCTCCCGAAGTTCTATTCGTCGATCTGGTCAACACGTTGAGCAAATTGGCCACCAACATCAACATGGTGCTGCACCACGCACGCAACAGATTGACTACTCTCGATCCTATTGCGTTGCAAACAGCCGTAGACCAGTACGCCGACATGTCGACCCGCAAACAAATTCGGAAGTTGGCTGGCAGATCTTCTGATTGAGGGAGCAAGTGATCCAACTCGCTTCAACTCGACACCATCCAACCGCCAGACCCGGAAGCCACCACTCATCGGGATTTGCAAGGACAACGTTGCAAAGTTACCAACTGACCAGGTCAGTTGAGCGCCAAGCCCACATTACAGTTATCTGACAAACAATTGCGAAAGGAGATACGTCCACTTCCCGGCGAGATCACATCCAGATGATCACGGTCCGCTTCAATGAGGTAACCACCACAATGCATCTTAAGTCGCTCAACCACGACACCCTCTCCTGGATCGAGCAAAAGTTGAAGGGCTATCTCGCCTGGCCCTGTACGCACCGTGATCCTGCCTCCAATGGCTTCCACATCCCACGTATTTGCCGCGACCTGCCATTCATTGCGTCGAATGAATAGGCTAGGAATTCCGTTTTCATCAAAGAAGCTGGCCGTAATCTGGTAAGGACCGCAGGCCTCTTCGGCTTGCTCGATACGAATCAGAGGTATGCCTCCCACTTGCACAGGAGTCGGGCAGTTCATAAGCGTCATTCCACCGAGAACGACATAGGGATGACTCCGATGATTTTCTAGCTCGGAAAATGCAAAACCACTGGTCTTCGCAGCTGGCCTCTCCATGGCCTCCAAGACGCGCCTTGCAGAAAGGAAATTACGGGTCTTTTTGGCATGGCATGTGGGACATAGAAGCGCAATACCCAGAGGATCATGAGCCTTAGCTTTTGCGAACTCAGGCCGTATATGTTCGTATTCCACAATCCCGGTCCCACATATCACACAGCCGTATCCGCACCTCTGGCGTACTTGACGTTTGATGCTTTCTGGAATGTTGCGAGAAAGACCGAATTGGTTGGTCATATCATGAAATTTTGTTATGGTCCGCTTTGTGCTCTTTATGCTACCAAAGGCAATTGGTCGAACCCTGTCCTTCATCAGCTCCCCGCTGAATTCTTGGCAAAACACTCACAACTCGCAATGAAGCCTAACGGGAATTTCAAATTGTCGTGCCTCTCCATCACTGATACTTGACATCATGAGCACGAATTCCAACAGCTATCAGAAACTTGAACCATTGACCATAAGTCAGCGCATATATATATCGCTGGCAGCCTTACGCTTTTTCTCCCCCATGGACTACGAAGAGCATTGCAAGAAGCTTGAAAAAACAAGGGATCCAAAATTCATAAGGCCATTTTCGGGGTTGGATTTTGTAAAATTCATCAAGCTAGCCGGTGAGCTTCCTATTAATTTGTTACCAGAGCCAGATCGACACCTGCAGCGTATCGGAGAGTTGCTTCGGAACCTTGTCCGTGCTGGACTTCTCACCGATCTAGGCGCAGGTTCGGTGCCTCTATTGGGTAACAATTACTACGCACTTTATCAACCCACTTCAATAGAAAAGTCCGGGGCGCTCATATTAGCTCGAGCGCTAGGCCCATCATTTCTACACTGGGCATACCAAGCAGGGACGTACCAAATTACGGGCGTCACTAAGAATGGCGATCAACACGCAGGTACTGGCATTGCTATCGCACCTCGTTGGCTTCTGACTTGTGCGCACGTCGTTAACGACATGAAAATAAACGAACTACAACGTTTGCCTGGACGCGAATTCAATGTCATTAACGAGGTCGTACACGAGAAAGTGGATGTAGCACTCATCGAGGTGGATCGCGACTTGCATGTAGTGCAGGGTATTAATTTTCGTGACCCGCACATCGCCGAACGAGTTTACACGTTCGGTTATCCACGTGTTCCTCTTTCCGTTGAAGCTGCATTGGTGATGCAAGGCGGAGAAGTCTCTGTTGAGCGAGTGACTTCGTTTACCAAAGAAGATCTTTTCCTATTTTCCGCAATCGCGCGTCCCGGGAACAGTGGTGGACCGATCCTTTCAGAGGATGGTCATGTAGTCGGCATCGTTACCAAGGAACTCTCTGAGAACGATCCGCTGAAACAGCCATTTCATGCAGGGATTTCTGCGTCGACACTTGATCGTGCAATTAAAGAGCTCGGATGTGGAGTTGACTTTCCAATCGAAACTTGGCGGTAAATCTCCATCATGGATATTCAGTCCAATTTCGACATCTAAGGATGGTCTGCATAACCCTCGCCGCAGCGCGAGTTGATGCGTGAATGTTCACATGGCGAAACCAGCACTGATTTGCTGCCGATTTCACGCTCTTTTGACCCGATGGGGCCTGTTTTCGGGCCTTGGCCCGCGCTGCAGGCGCACTCATGCCTGCAACCCCTGCAATATTCGCTTGCGCACCATCCACAGGTTCGACATGGCAAACATCACCAGCAGCTGGCTCGTGTTCTTGGCCAGTCCCCTATAGCGCACCTTGCGATGACCAAACTGGCACTTGATCACCCGAAACGGATGCTCGACCTTGGCACGGATGCTGGCTTTGACCTTCTCCAACTGCTCCTTGAGCGCGTTGATCGGCTTGCTCTTGTCCATGGCCTTGCGCTGGCCCGGCATCATGGCAATATGCCAGTCCACCTCGGGGTGCTGGGCCTGCACTTCTTCTCGCTTGTGAACGCCCCGGTAGCCCGAGTCTGCAAAGACCACTTCTTCCTGGCCGTGCAGCAGGGCTGCCGCTTGCGTGATGTCATGGGCATTGGCAGCGGTGGTGGTGACCGTGTGCACCAGGCCCGAGTCAGCGTCCACCCCGATGTGCGCCTTCATGCCAAAGTGCCACTGGTTGCCCTTCTTGGTCTGATGCATCTCGGGGTCGCGCTCGCCTTTGTCGTTCTTTGTCGAGCTGGGCGCAGAGATCAGCGTGGCATCCACCACGGTGCCGGTCTTGAGCATCAGGCCGCGATCGATCAGCTTGGCGTTGACGGCGGCCAGTATCTGCTGGCCCAACTGGTGCTCTTCAAGCATGTGTCGAAAGCGCAGGATGGTGCTCTCATCGGGCAAGCGTGTGATGCCCGCATCCAAGTGCGCAAACTCGCGGTACAGCGGGATGTCGTGCAAGGCCTCTTCCATGGCCGGGTCCGAATGCCCGAAGAACTGTTGCAGCAGGTGAATGCGCAGCATCACCTCTGTAGCAAACGGTGGCCGTCCCGCCTTGCCCGCTGGCGCATGCGGTGCAATCAGCGCCAACAGCTCAGTCCACGGAATCACCAGATTCATCTCGTCGAGAAACTCACGCTTGCGCGTGCGCTTAGTGACCAGCTCGAATCCGGTGTGGGCAAGGCTCATTTGTTCCATGACTCGAATGTCTCAGATCAGACCGTCACTGGGCTGACTTTTGCAGACCTTCCCTAACAAATCTCGACTTCAACTGACATTCGCTCAAACCGAGAGAATAGTGATTTCAAGATCAGTCAATACAACCCCGAATCACTTCACAACATTTTTTGTGTCACTGCGCAACCGCATCTCCTCCTCCTTCATCGTAGACCAATTCAGGGTACCGTCGATAGCGATAGTTGCTGTTCGCCGATTCATCAGTTTCTCGTAGTAATTTTTGTTGCTGTAAAAATGTAAACGTGGTCGTCCGAGGTAGCTTGAAAAGGATCTCCTTACTGCAATTTGGTACTGCCCCATGGGAAAGAAAGTAATGGGGGCAATAATTCGCTCGCTGGTGAGTGGATGATTTTTTACCGCCAGCAGGTAGTCCTGCGTCCAGAACATACTGAAAAAATACATCGAATTGATAAACGCCTGCATGTCAATTGCTCCACTGGCCAGGTAAAAGTCGAACCGTACGGGCTCGAAACTTCCGGCACTCATTACATGTGCCACTTTGGTGACCGGATTGGTGACTTCACGCTGGTTGGCATAACCAGTCTCCAGGCTAAAAAGGGGCACCGGATGCTCAGTGTCGTGGGGCAAATGCAGACTGTCTTCAATTAAGGTTGTGTACTGTCCAGTCATCGCTTTGATATGCACTTTCGGCGTCATATCTTCGTTTTGAACACCGTGGTAGGTCAGTTCAACCCCATCGTGCAGAATGGCGATTTCAGGATCGCTTGGACGGTCTCTCCATAACCAGGCTCGGTTGATACCGTAAGTTATTACCTTGAGCTGTGCGTGCTGTGTGTTCTGACGCTTTTGAGCTTCATCTTTGACCAACACCTTTAACAGCTTTTGCCCCTGCTGGTTCGTCAAGTAGAGACTCTTTCGATTCAATGCCTCGGTGGAAAGCAGCGTGACTCCGCCACCGTCACCACGACAGCTTTCAACACTGAATTGCATCTCCTCGCTGGAGGTCATGGCTCATCCGCCTAATGTTGCCGACTTAAGCATCTTCAAACAGCCCTCTCCACTCCAGCAGCATCACCAACGCCTCTGCCGTCCCCTCCTCCGGAGCCCAATCGGCAAATTCCCGTGGCCCCTGCGGATCAAACGGTCCGGCCTTCCCTTCGAGCAACACGGCATCGGGTGTCAACGCCAGCACGGTGTGCCATGTGCCTGCGGGCATGTCCACCACGGGGCCGACGCCCGGTGCGGCATGGAGTTCGGTGCCCAGCTTGAGTTGCTGGACCACTTGGCCCGCATCGTCAAACACCAGCACGCCAAGCAGGCCTTGCGCGGCAATCAGCGTTTCGTCTTTGGGCACCAGGTGGTGCCGATGCGGCCGCACATAGCTGTCCAGCCCGAACGCAATGAACAGCCGCTGAAATGGGGCTTCATGGCTGGCATGGATGTTCAGGTGTTGGCGCAGCCGGGGCGAGGCTTTCGCTTGCCCGTGCAAGTCAACAAATTGGTTAAACGTAAAAGCGCGTGCACTCATCTGGATCTGCTTTCAATGCCCATAGATTGCTGAGATCGTAACCACCGGGCCAGACCCCAAGCCAAAAAGACGCCGACAGCGTCAGCAGCCAAATCTGCCCATTCGGCAAAACGCCAGCCCACGACCCATTGGGCCAGTTCAAGGCCTGCGCCATAGGCCAACATGCCCAACGCCACGCGCATGGCAGCGTGCGGCCACAGCAACAAAGCCCAGCCAGTCAACACCAAAAAAGCCAGCGCATGTTGCGCCTTGTCCCACCAGTCAAACACCGGCATTTGCAAATGCTCAATGGGCAGCAGCGCCAATACAGTGACTGCGCCCATCGCCAAACCCCAGGCAGCCAGAGCCAGTTGCCTGAACTTTGCCAGCGCTGCAAGCTCACGCATGATCAATCACCCACTTTGCATAGACGCGGACATACGGATGCACATCATCTGCCACGGCAGCATCTCGGGGCTCTTGCCAACGCCAGCCACTGTGCTGATCCAGCGGCAAAGCATCCAGATCCGGCACAACCTCCAGCCGCAGAACATGTGGCAAGTTCACATAGTGCGTTGAGACTCCAGCATCGAACGCGCTGTCTTCATAAAAGTGGTCCCATACGCCCATTAGTCTGACCGCAGACATTTGCAGCGCCGACAAACCCAGCTCCGTCATGGCCACGCGTTGCAGGCACTCCTCAAACGGTTCATTTTTACGAACACGACCGCCCGGCGTGAACCACCAGCCTCGCGCAGGCGCGTTGCGCCGCAAGCCCAGCAGCATCTGATCTTCTGCGTTCAGTACCACCAGATCCGCTGACGCCAAGGGCAAGGCATTCACAGCACTCACAAACTCGTTTTCATCCAACCAATTCATTTTTATCCAAACTACGATTTCATACGATCATATGAAAAAATTTCACAAACTTGATCTACTCTACTGCCCATGGATTCCTTCATTCCCCCCGCCCTGCGCCGCCAGCGCAATCAGCGTCGTCTGACGCTGGAGGCGGTGTCCGGTGCCACAGGCATGTCGCCGCAGCATTTGTCCGAAATCGAGAGTGGCAAGCGCGATCCGCGTTTGTCATCGATCGAGCGCATTGCCGAGGCGATGGGCCTGAGCGTCATGCTCGTGCCCGAGCACATGGCTCCAGAGATTCGGCGCTACATCGCCACACAGGGGCGGGTTTACACCACCCCCGGTTTGCCACAGACCTCTGGCCCGGAACACGACACCTGACTACGAGACAAAAATGCCCAAGAAACCCACACCGACCAGCCCAAAGCCAAAGCTCCCCGCCCATGGCCTGACCTTCCAAATCCGGCAAGAGCTAGACCCCGACACCGACGAGCCCGTTGAGTTCGGCTGCTTTTCTCGCAACTGGGACCATGAGCAAGAGCTTGATGAACTGATGGACAACCAGAATGCTGGCCGCATCAACGACAAGCAAGCCCTGCTGCACACCCAAATGCTGTTGGCCAAGTACCCTGGCAATTTGGAAATTCAGAACTACCTGGCCAACCGTCTGTGGGCGCTGGAGATGCGGGACGAAGCCACCGACGTCTGGGCCAAGGCCTACAGCCAGGCCAGCGCACTGATCCCCAAGGGCTACCAAGGCCAGATCATCTGGTCCGAAATCGACAACCGGCCTTTTCTGCGGGTGGCCTACGGGTACCTGCAAGGCCTGATCAACCGCAAAGACGCCAAAGCGGCCCAAGTGCTGGCCAAGAAGATGCTGGCCTGGTGCCCGTCCGACAACTTGGGCGTGCGCATGCGCATGGGTGACATCAGCCTGATGCTGGGTGACACCAGCGTAGCCAAGACGCACTTTCTGAATGAGGCCCAGTACTCACCCGCCCACTGGTACCAGGCTGGCCAGATCGCTTTCAGGGAAGGGGATTACGTCTCTGCCAGCACCTACATTCGGCGCGGCATCGCAGCCAACCCCTACATTGCGGAGGGGCTCACAGGCAGAACGGTGTTGACGGAGCACCTGTACTGGCACGGCAGTAACCGCTACGGTGCCGAATGGGCGGCCGACTATCTGAACGCGCCCATTTGTGACTGGACGCCAGAAGAGATGGACTTTGTCGACTGGGTGTTCAACTCAGCCGCCGTGCTCAAAGAGCGAGCCAAGTTGATGGAACTGCACGAGGGGCTGACCTACGAGCGAGACCCTGACCGCCGCAGCCCTTATGCCGAAAAGAACGCCCACTTTGTCGACGGCATCACGGACACACTTTCCAAAAAAATGGTCCGCAAAGTCCGCAACCGACTCGACCAGGAAGTCTGGCCTTGGGATCGGGCTTTGCACATGTAACGGTACCCAGTCTGTAACCGCCCCGCTCTCATCTGTCAGTTAGGCGTTTGGGTCACTTCGCTTTGACCACGTCGCCTGCGCCCTTGCCGCCCACCGTCATGAAGATGTACTTGAAATAGGCCAACACCGTCATCTCCTGCAGCATGCAAGCGTCGGTCTCAGCCAACAGTTTCGGTGTAGACATGTCGATATTGTTGACTTGGGCCAGTCCGGTAATGCCAGGCCTTGCATCAAAAACGTCACGAGAAGCTCGCTGACTGATCAATTCAGTTTGATTGAACAAGCAAGGCCGGGGGCCAACCAAGCTCATTTCGCCCTTGAGCACATTCCAAAGCTGCGGCAACTCGTCCAGCTTGGTGCGCCGCAAAAACGCGCCCAAGGGGGTGATCGCAGAGGCATCAGCCAAATGGGACGCCACAGAGGCCGTATCTGGCCGCATGGTTCGAAACTTCACAAGCGTGAAAGGCTTCTGGTCACGCCCTACCCGCTCTTGCCGAAAAATCGGTGACCCTGTGTCGAACAGGCCGATCACATAGATCACCAGCAGCACCGGGCCACCAAGAATCAGACCGAACAACGAGAATAAAAAATCAAATATCCGCAACATCAAAATTTACTCCACTGCTCTGCGCAGTCCTTCATCCACGGCCACTATCGGCTTCCAATCTAGCAACTCACAAGTCTTGCACATGTCCACTTGCAACGAACCCAGCAAACGTTGAGAAATCACCTTCTTGCCCAGCAAGCTTGCCATCAAGGCGATCAAGCCCGCAGGCACCCAAAGCAAGCGAGCCGGACGGTTCAAAGCCTTGCCAATCTTCCTCAACAGTTCCGTCGTCGAAAGATCTTCCCCATCGGAAATCAGAAACGTTTGATTGGCCGCTTTAGGGTGCTCAACACAGATCCAAATCAAATCAACCAAGTTGTCTAAGCCCACCAGGCTCCGTCGATTGTGGGTCACACCGCCCAAAGGCAAAGGCAATCCTCTGCGCACCCAATTGATCAGGCTGGAAAAATTACCTTTGACGCACGGTCCATAAATCAAAGGGGGACGGATGATGGTCACTTCCATCCCCGTTTCCTGCGCTATGCGCCTCAATTCCGTCTCTGCTTCTGCCTTGGATATCCCATAAGCATCTTCAGGAGCCGGGGCGTCATCTGCGGTAAAGGGCCGATCAGGCGAAGTCGCTTCACCATTGACCTTGATCGAGCTGATGAACACGAAACGTCGCGCCCCGGCGGCAGCGGCCTGGCGCGCCAAGTTTGACGTGCCTTGCACGTTCACGCGTCTGTACTCGGTCAATGGATCCAGAGCTTCTTCACGCATGACATGAGCTCTGGCAGCAGCGTGGATGACCACATCGACTCCTTGCAGCGCTTGTGACCAATCGGCTTCGCCATCCAGCCCAGGTACCAGTGCAGCCCCCGAGTGCCCTTTTGCCGAATCAAGGGAGCGGAAAACCGGGCGCACCCCTACACCACGTTGTTTGGCGGCTTCCAATACTGCCCCACCCACAAATCCGCTGGCACCCGTCAAAAGAACCGTCATTAACTCTCCACCATACTAATTTTGATCACACATGAAGAACTATAAGGCACGCATCAAAACTGCCGCGACTTCACATCACACGAATTCATACGTTCATATGAAAAAATTCCACGCATTTGATCTACTCTACTGCCTATGGATTCCTTCATTCCCCCCGCCCTGCGCCGCCAGCGCAATCAGCGTCGCCAAACGCTGGAGGCTATGTCGAGTGCCACAGGCATGTCGCCGCAGCATTTGTCCGAAATCGAGAGCGGCAAGCGCGATCCGCGTTTGTCCTCCATCGAGCGCATTGCCGAGGCGATGGACCTGAGCGTCATGCTGGTGCCTGAGCACATGGCCCCAGAGATTCGGCGCTACATCGCCACGCAGGGGCGGGTCTACACCACCCATGGATTGCAACGGATCACCGATCCGAATCTAGACACCTGAGTACGAGCTCACAAATGCCAAAAAAACCCTCCACCACCAGCCCAAAGCCCAAGCTCCCCGCCCATGGCCTGGCCTTCCACATCCGGCAAGAGCTCGACCCCGACACCGACGAGCCCATCGAATTCGGCTGTTTTTCGCGCAACTGGGACCATGAGCAAGAACTCGATGAGCTGATAGACAGCCTGGAGGCTGGTCGCATCAACGACAAACAAGCTCTGCTGCACGCCCAAAAGCTGCTGGCCAAGTACCCCGGCAATCTGGAAATTCAGAACTACTTGGCCAACCGCCTGTGGGCGCTGGAAATGCGGGACGAAGCCACAGACGTTTGGGCCAAGGCCTACAGCCAGGCAAGCGCCCTGATCCCCAAGGGCTACCAGGGCCAGATCATCTGGTCCGAAATCGACAACCGGCCTTTTCTTCGGGTTGCCTACGGCTACCTGCAGGGCCTGATCGACCGTATAGACGCCAAGGCGGCCCAAGTGCTGGCCAAGAAAATGCTGGCCTGGTGCCCGTCTGACAACCTGGGGGTGCGCATGCGCATGGGCGATATCAGCCTGATGCTGGGCGACACCCGCACGGCCAAGAAGCATTTTCTAAATGAGGCACAGTACTCACCAGCCCACTGGTACCAGGCTGGCCAGATCGCTTTCAGGGAGGGGGATTACGTGTCTGCCTGCACCTATATTCGGCGCGGCATCGCGGCCAACCCCTACATTGCGGAGGGGCTCACAGGCAGAACGGTGTTGACGGAGCACCTGTACTGGCACGGCAGTAACCGCGACGGTGCCGAATGGGCGGCCGACTATCTGAACGCGCCCATCTGTGACTGGGCGCCAGAAGAGTCGGACTTTGTCGACTGGGTGTTCAACTCAGCCGCCATACTCAAAGAGCGGGCCAAGCTGATGGAACTGAATGAAGGCCTGACCCACGAGCGAGACCCTGACCACCGCAGCCCTTATGCCGAAAAAAGCGCCTATTTTGTCGACGGCATCACGGACACACTTTCCAAAAAAATGGTCCGCAAAGTCCGCAACCGCCGCGACAAAGAAGTCTGGCCTTGGGAACGGACGGTGCACATGTAACGGTACCCAGCCTGTAACCGCGCAGCGCACATCTGTCAGTTACTGGTCACCCTAACCTGTAAAATTCTCATTTTTACAAGCGATTAACCACAAGATGAGCAACTGGTACCTGATCCACACCAAGATTCGCCAAGAACGCGTTGCTCTGGAAAACCTTGAACGCCAAGGTTTTGAATGCTTCTTGCCCCTGATCCGCGCAGAGAAACTGCGCCGGGGTCAACTGCAGGTGGTTCAAGAGGCGCTTTTTCCGCGCTACCTGTTCATTCGCCTGGGCACCGGGCTGGAATCGCAAAGCTGGTCTCCCATTCGGTCGACCATCGGGGTCAGCCGATTGGTCACTTTTGGTCAGACACCAGCCAAGATCGATGACACGCTGGTGAGCGAACTGCGCGCCAAGAGCGAATCAACCGAAGTGCAGCTGCGGCACTTTGAGCCTGGCGAGCAAGTCGTCGTGACCGATGGGCCGTTTGTGGGCGTAGATGCCATCTATCAAATGACCGATGGCGAAGGCCGGGTGATGGTGCTGCTCAACATCATGAGCAAGCAAGTCAAAATGGCTGTGCCGCCCGCCAGCATCCGCAAAGTCAACTGAGCCGACCTGAGGCCAGTTTCTCTTCGATCTTCTTCTGGACCCATTCGGCCACGTTGTCGTAAACGATGCGCCGGTAACCGCTGGATTGGATTTCCTGCCAGTGCTGGCCTATCAAAGCTTCGATGGCATCAAACTTCGGTGAAGCCAGATTAATCTCTTCGCTGAAGATCAATTTGCTGCCTACCACAAAATCCAGCGTGCCCCAATCCCTGGGGTTGGGCAGCTCATCAATGCTCACATAAAGCGTCGCCAGATCCGTCTTTGGGAACAGCTTAGCCATTAAGTTTTGAATGATGCCCATGACCGCCTAAGGCTTTCACTCTTCGTTGGCCAGCGCTTCGCGTTCCTGGGCCATGTGCACCCAGTCCACCACTTCGCCACTGGGCTGATAGCCTGAGACCAGTTGCTGCAGCAGCCCACGGATCACTGGGACATCGTTCACGCTCATGGCGATGCTCAGGGCGTTGAGTTTGCCCTCCAGCTGGCTCCAGGGCAAAAACTGCTCATGCGCCTTCATGATGCGCGAATGCTGGGTGGGCTTGGGGTTGTCGCCTATCAGCAGTTCTTCGTAGAGCTTCTCTCCGGGGCGCAGACCGGTGACGGTGATCTCAATGTCGCCCTCAGCATAGTTTTCGTCTCTGACCGTCAGTCCAGAGAGCTCCACCATACGGCGTGCCAGGTCAATGATGCGCACAGGGTGGCCCATGTCCAGCACGAACACATCGCCGCCCGAGCCCATGGCGCCCGCCTGAATGACCAGTTGGGCCGCCTCAGGGATGGTCATGAAATAGCGGGTGATTTCAGCATGCGTCAGCGTAATCGGCCCACCGTTCTTGATCTGCTCGCGAAACAGCGGCACCACCGACCCACTGGAGCCCAGCACATTGCCAAAACGCACCATCGAAAAAACTGTCCGTGCACTGGATGCTCTGCCTCCTTGAGCCGTTATGGCCGGATTCAATTCGGCCAGCGCCTGCAACACCATCTCGGCCAGGCGCTTGGTCGCACCCATGATATTGGTCGGGCGCACTGCCTTGTCGGTACTGATCAGCACGAAGTTGCGCACACCATTGCGCACTGCCGCTTCAGCACACACCCGGGTACCCCACACGTTGTTGCGCACGCCCTCCGCCGGGTTGTGCTCCACCAGGGGCACGTGCTTGTAAGCCGCTGCGTGATACACCGTGTGCGGCTGCCAAGTGTCCATGATCTCTTGCATGCGCACTTCGTCACACACCGAAGCCAGCAAGGGAACGATCTCCACCCCATCCGCCTCTTCCACACCCTGCAGCTCCTGGTGAATTTGGTACAGGGCGAATTCACTCATTTCCACCAACAGCAACTGCTTAGGGTTGGTCTTGAGGATCTGGCGGCACAGCTCACTGCCAATACTGCCCCCAGCCCCAGTCACCAGCACCGTTTTGCTGTGGGTGTTCAGGTTGAGCAGCAGGCCATTGGGCTTAACGGGCTCGCGGCCCAGCAAGTCGTCAATGTCCAGATCACGCACATCGCTCAGGCTCACCTTGCCCATGGCGATGTCGCTCAGGCCCGGCAGGGTGCGTACCGCCACCTTGTGCGCACTCAGCGATTTGAGGATGTCATTGCGGCGCTGCCGTGTGGCCGATGGCACGGCCAACAGCACATTGGCCACAGGCACTTCGGCAAGCACTTCGCCCAGCGCATGGGGGTTGTGAATCGGCAGGCCGTTGAGAACATGGCCATGCAGGCGGTCGTCATCGTCCAGAAACCCAACCACCCGCATTTCGGGGCTGTTGGCCATGGCAGATGCCAATTGACGGCCAGCATTGCCCGCGCCGTAAATCAGCACCTGCGGCAAAGACGACTTGCGCAACTGCTGGTGATACAAGCCACCCAGCCAAACACGCGCCGCCGCGCGAGAGCCCCCCACCAACAACAGCAAGAGCAAAGGCTGGATCAGCCCGATGGTACGAGGCACGCCTTCCACAGCCCAGAACGTGAAAATGCCTGCAAACACCAGACCATACAAAAGCATGGCCCGCCCCACCGCCAGCATGGCTGGCAACCCGCTGTAGCGGAAGATGGCGCGGTATAGCCCAGATGAGATGAAGAGGGGCAACGCCAAAAGCACCGACGCCAATACCGGCCACATAGCTGGGCCAGAAAGCGACACAAAACTGCCAATACGAAGATAAAACGCCAGCCAGACTGACAAGATGCACAAGCCCGCATCCACAGCCAAAACAATGCCACGCTTGGCTGGGCGTGACAGCGCCAAAGCTGGAGCAGCAAAACGACTCAAGGTGCGAATCATGGCATCACCCATGATGTGAAATCCCCCGAGTCCCGAGTCCCGATCTGTAATCTTGGTCATATGGGGGCCTTACAACTTACGGACTGCGTAATTCTGATCGAGCCATTGGCGGTATTGTCCAGATTGCACATTGGTCACCCAAACAGGATTGTCCAAATACCACTGCACCGTCTTACGAATGCCAGACTCGAAGGTTTCAGCCGGTTTCCAGTCCAGCTCACGGTGGATTTTCGTGGCATCAATTGCATAGCGTCGGTCGTGGCCTGGACGGTCAGTCACATAAGTAATTTGCTCAACATAGGGCTTTCCATCGGCACGTGGGCTAAGTTCATCAAGCAAGGCGCACACAGTTTTCACGATCTCAATGTTGGGCTTTTCGTTCCAACCGCCCACGTTGTAGGTCTCACCCAAACGCCCTGCTTCGAGCACACGACGGATAGCGCTACAGTGGTCCTTCACGTACAGCCAATCACGGATCTGCATGCCGTCCCCATACACTGGCAGCGACTTGCCCGCCAGGGCGTTGACGATCATCAGCGGGATCAGCTTTTCCGGAAAATGGAAGGGTCCGTAGTTGTTGGAGCAGTTGGTGGTGAGTACCGGCAGGCCATAGGTGTGGTGCCATGCACGCACCAGGTGATCACTGGCAGCCTTGGATGCCGAATACGGGCTGTTGGGCTCATAGCGATTCGTCTCGGCAAACGCTGGATCATCTTTGGCCAGCGAGCCATAGACCTCGTCGGTAGACACATGCAGAAAACGGAACGCAGCCTTCTCAAACTCAGGTAGGGCACTCCAATAGCCTCGGACCGACTCGAGCAGGTTGTATGTCCCGACGATATTGGTCTCGATGAAGTCGCCTGGGCCATGAATGGATCGATCTACATGGCTTTCCGCTGCAAAGTTGATGACAGCGCGAGGCCTGTGTTCTGCCAGCAGGTGCTCGACCAAAGTGCGGTCGCCGATGTCACCTTGCGCAAAGATGTGATTCGGGCTGCCTTGCAGGCTGGACAAGGTTTCTAAGTTACCAGCGTAGGTCAGCTTGTCCAGGTTGATGACTGGTTCTTTATTAACGGCGACCCAATCCAAGACAAAGTTACCGCCAATGAAGCCGGCACCGCCGGTCACCAAAATAGGCATAAATTCAAATCCAATATCAACAAAAGCGTATCACCCTAAAACATTCAGGCAAACACATCTGCATCTTGTAGAGTCTTAGCCGCTGCATCTTTGGCAGCCAACTGAGGAGCACCATCCAAGGGCCACTGAATACCCACCACAGAGTCGCTCCAAAGCAGGCTGCGCTCATGCTCGGGGTACCAGTAATCGGTCGTCTTATACAGAAATTCCGCAGAGTCGCTGGTCACGACAAACCCATGGGCAAAGCCAGGCGGCACCCAAAGCTGTTTTTTATTCTCAGCCGACAGCTCTACGCCCACCCACTTGCCGAAATTCGGTGACGAGCATCGCAGATCCACTGCCACATCAAACACTGCCCCTTGCGTGACCCGCACCAACTTACCTTGCGGATGCTGGATTTGGTAATGCAAGCCTCGCAAAACTCCCTTGGATGACTTGCTGTGGTTGTCTTGTACGAACTGAACATCCAGGCCAGTGACTAAATTGAATTCCAGCTGGTTGAAGCTCTCAAAGAATAAGCCTCGATCATCTCCAAAAACTTGGGGCTCCAGGATCAGTACTTCTGGGATAGCGGTCGGGGTAACGGTATACGGCATTTTTACTTCAGCAAATTCAACAGATACTGACCGTACCCGTTTTTCTTGAGAGGATCTGCCAGCTGCAACAGTTGCTCTGCATTGATCCACCCCTGACGGAATGCGATTTCCTCTGGACAAGCAACTTGTAAGCCTTGGCGCTTTTGCAAGGTGGCGATGAAGCTGGCGGCCTCCAGTAAGCTATCGTGAGTGCCAGTGTCCAGCCAGGCGTAGCCACGCCCCATGATTTCTACGTTTAGCTGCGCTTGCTCCAAGTAGCGCCTATTGACATCGGTGATTTCCAATTCACCCCTAGCTGAGGGCTTGATGTCAGCCGCTATCTCGCAGACTTGCTGGTCGTAGAAGTAAAGGCCTGTCACCGCATAGTTGCTTTTGGGCTGCTTGGGCTTTTCTTCGATGGAGATAGCACGCCGCTCATCGTCGAAGTCCACCACGCCATATCGCTCTGGATCGGTCACGTGGTACGCAAAAACGCTGGCACCGCTGTCGCGCTCATTGGCGTTGGCCAGCAGCTTGACCAAATCATGACCGTAAAAGATGTTGTCGCCCAAGACTAGCGTACTGGGTTGATTGCCAACGAACTCTTTGCCGATAATGAAAGCTTGGGCCAGTCCATCAGGGCTCGGCTGCACTGCATATTGAATGTTCATGCCCCAGTGGGAGCCATCACCCAACAGCTCCTCAAACCTGGGGGTATCTTGAGGCGTGCTGATGAGCAACACATCCCGAATACCGGCCAGCATCAAAGTCGTCAGCGGGAAGTAGACCATAGGCTTGTCGTAGACTGGCATCAATTGCTTGCTTACGGCTTGAGTCACAGGGTACAAACGGGTGCCTGACCCACCGGCGAGGATGATGCCTCGACGGTTGTTTTGTTTTTTCATGATTTATTTTCAAACTAAAAGACGCACGGAACCGAAGCTGAGTCAGCTATCAAAACTGCAAAATCCGTTCCTAAAACGCTTCCATCATGCCAACAACCTCTGGTAAATGGCTAAATGCCTGTCCACGACCGCGTGCACATCAAAATCTTTCTCTGCTAATCGCCGCCCAGCTAAACCCATGGCACTGCGCCGCTCGGGCCATATCAGCAGTTGCTCAATCGCCTGCGCCAAACCATCCACCTCACGCACAGGCACCAGCAGACCGGTTATGCCGGGATCAATCGCATCGCGGCATCCCGGCACATCGGTGGTCACCACGGCCCGCCCGCAAGCCGCTGCCTCCAGCAAGGCCTTGGGCATGCCCTCGCGGTAAGAAGGCAAGGCCACCACAGTGGCACTGGCCAGCACCTGAGGCATATCAGACCGGTAACCCCAGTGCTCTATCACCCCCTCTGCCAGCCAGGCATCCAGTTGCGCCTGCGTCACGCTGGTGGGGTTGGCCGTATCCACCAAGCCTGCCAACACAAACCGCGCAGCAAGCCCTTTTGCGCGCAGCAACCTTGCTGCTGCCACAAACTCAAAAACCCCTTTGTCAGCGAGCAAACGGGCAGGAAACAACACCACCGGCACACCAGCCACCTCGGGGGCCACTTTGTATTGAGCCAAATCCACCCCCGAGCCGCGAATCATCTCCACTTTGGAATGGGGCAAGCCCGAGGCGGCCAACAAGGTGTCGCGGTCATCCGGGTTCTGAAAAATCACCGCCTGGTTGCGGTGCCCCAAGGCCCAGCCATAAACCAGCCCGACCAGCCCTTGCCGCAACCGCGCCTTCAAACCATGAGCGATGAACACATAGCCCAAACCCGACACCGCCGACACCACCGCCGGCACCCGCATCCAACGCGCTACCAAACCACCCAGCAACACCGGCTTGATGGTGACCAAATGAACCACATCGGGCTTTACACGTTTGATGATGTGCCGCAAATTCAAAGCTGTTTGCACTGCGTTCAGCAGCCCCACACCACCACGCACCAAGCCCAAGTCATGCACGTTCAGGCCATGCGCTTGCAACACACCCAACCTGTCGGTGATACCCGTGGCAATGTGCACCTCAAAGCCTGCCTTCTGAGCCGCCAGTGCAATCGGCAAGCGATGCGACAGAAAGAACCAATCCACATTCACCACAAACAACAGCTTACGACTCATGCGCTGGTAATCTCGAGCCAAGTACTCTTTATGCCAACTTGCTAGACCAAGTAGCGCGGAATTTTTGAATCATTTTTTTTGCAGCTGCCACCAAGCGTTCTTCAAAGACTAGACGCCCCCATATACGAGAATTGAACCAAAATAAGCCATCGCTTCTAAGTACAGGGACACGTGGAATCCGATTACTCACGAAATCATCCGATCGAATTGCGCCCCCCCCCGCCAGTGTTACCGTCACATAACGGTTTGAGATCAAAGACTCAACACGCTCATCCCAAATGCCCCGAGGATAAGCAAAATGACGAATCGTCTGCCCTAGTTTTTTGCGCAAAAGCGAATCGCATTGCTCCAATTCAGCGAATACTTCACTATCCTGCAACGTCGGCAGCTCAGGGTGCGAATGTGTATGGGAGCCAATCGTCAGCAATGGCGATGCGGCTAATTCATTGAGCATGTCCCAGGTCACAGGCTTCAGCTTGTCAGCATCAACTAGTTGCCGAGAAATTGGCGGCGTAGACACATTTTCGAGAAATCCAGTTGGTACGTAAAGCGTGACTGGCAGCCCGAGTTCCCTCAACAAGGGGAAAGCTAACGTATAAAAGTCCTCATAAGCATCGTCAAATGTTATGACAAACAGTGATCGGTCAAATTTCTCACCTCGACGTAGCCTGAACACAGCCTCATCCAGCGAAACCACCTGTCCCATGTCGGCCAACCGAATCATTTGTTCACGGAATACGCCAAAAGGTAGATCAAGTTCCAGAGAAACATCGCCAGTTACTCGGTGATACATCAGAATCACCACATCGGGACGCGCTGGCCCCATAAATAATGTCAACGACCATGAAGCTACTTTGAGTAAATTGCGTACCATGCTCATGCAACTACTGATCTAAGCAAGGCCTCAAGCCTAGGTCCTGCAACTTGAAGGGTGTACCCAGCCTCTACACGCGCCCGGCCGGCCGCGCCCATGCGTCGCCGTAGCGAAGCATCGACACAAAGGCAATGCAAAGCTTCATGCCAGCTGGCAAGGTCTTCCGCATGAAATCCATCCACGCCGTCCCGTACAAGAGACGCGTTCACCCCGACGGGTGAGGCAACCACCGGCACACCACAAGCCATATATTGGATTAGTTTGTAGCCACACTTACCACGCTCAAAAGGTTCGTCTGGAAGCGGCATGATACCGATATCAAACTGCTGAATCTCAGAAACTTCCGTTCCTTCTCTCCATGGCCGCACCTCTACAGGCAAGTCGGCACTCAGATTCTCATTCGCACCGACCGCAACAAACCTAGCCAAGCCAGCAGAGGATATCTGCGTAATAACAGGCTTAATTGAAGACAAATAACGCATAGTCCATGGTGTCCCTATCCAGCCAATAGTTACTGGGTTTTGGATCGCTTTTGGGATAACGTCATAGCGTTCTATATCTACGACCGTAGGCAGATATTCAACGCACCTAGCCCCAGCTTTGAAAGCTCTATCGGCAAGATAGTCATTACCTACAATTACCATGTCAGCGCGCTTCATAACTCGATCAATTTTTTGCCCCATTAAATCACGTATGAAACCTAGCCTATGTTGATCGTACCTATGAAAAATAGCATCATCGTAATCCACTACCCACGGCATACGATGTGGCAATAAACCAATTTCAAACCATGCAGGGAGCCAGGGCAGTAACTCCTTCTCAAACCAAATTATGTCAAAACGCCTCGCAAGCAACATGCATGCAATGCGCTTTAGGTAAGCACCAATAATACTAGAGAGGCTGATTTTCCCCCAATAAAGTCCGGCGACATAATCATCACCCAAAAGCGGAGAAACAGTGAAATTGATACCACGCGACTCAAGAAATGGAAGAAACTGGTATGAGCGGAGGCGACTACTCGCACCCAATTGGCCATATTTAGAGAGTAGAAGAACATTCATAAATCAACTGTGATGGAGATTTTTAGCTCCGACATAGCGCGAGACAATATCTTTATCAAGAATCATGCCTTCAATTTTTCGACCGAGAAAATAGGTACACGAAGCACCATCCATTGCTTCCATTTTATTTTCCAATAAATAATCAAAATATTTTATCCAAAAAAAACAGAGCCGAACAAAAGCCTTTGTAACCACACGAAATGATGGCTTTTTAACAAAAGCAAGCGCAAAACTTTCTATAGCCCAGACCAAAACAGTCGCAGGACCTGCAATCATGCCACTATCTAATTCTACAAACCCATTCATGAGCCGTCGATGTCCAGAAAGTGTGTATCTAGTAAAGTCATATGCTCCTTCGACTACATGCTGCAGGAATGGCATTTCAGAATAAACTATCCCACCGGTTTTCAAGACTCTTTTAATTTCCGACGCTACTCGTTCAGGATATAGAACATGAAGCAATACGGCAGTAGTAATAACCACATCAAATGCATCATTTGTGAAAGGCAGATCATGCGCGTCACAGAAAATATCAACATCTGCAACAACATCAATATCCGTGTAAATCACTTGCGACGGATTATTCACGGAAAGAATTTTATCTAGATAATTTCGTTGGCCACCGGATCCAATAACCAATATTTTCGATGATGGCATGCTACTAAGTATATCTCTCAAAACTACCAATACCCGGTCACGGCCGAGATTAACTGAAGGAGAGGGTATAAAATACCCCAAATCACACACCTTCGACTTTTGCGACAAAGGGATATTGCGATAATCCGACTGCTGAAAAATCTGATTATCAGCGCGCAGCAGAACTGGTCGTTGATTTACAACCGGGTATGTACTTTCGCAATTACCACAAAATAAATTTATGGAATTCTTATCAACAGAGAAATTCGAGGACGAACATTTTGGACAGCGCAGGATTGATAAGGGAAATCGAAAGTTCATAGTAGAAAAAATTTTAATTTTGTATTAAATATTAATATGCCGAAATTATTTTTATATTTTATAGTATTCAATACACCACCCCCTTAAATATCCACCTCGGTAGCCAACGCAACAGCATGCCATAGGCGATTAAAGTTTCCCGCAAGCTTGACCATGAGCGGCGGAACAACGCAACGATCAATCGAGAGAATGGCTCTAGTAAAAGCGTTGCTAGCAATACTACAATTGCCCCCTTACTAGAGAAGTGCTTAAACGAGTATACTAAACGACTACGTAATGAATAAAATAAACGATGCGCTTTGACCTGACTCGATGTGCCACCGCCAAGATGAAAAGCCCGAGTATCAGACAAATACATGCTACGCCAACCAGCTTTATGGGCGCGATAAGAGAAGTCCAGATCCTCCAGATAAACAAAGAATCGCTCATCGAAACCATGTAAAGCATCGAACAACTCACGCCGAACAAGAAAATACGCCCCGATCACATGATCCACCTCACGGGATTCCGCATGATCCCAATCTGCCATGACGTGACCCAAACGAGGAAATATCCGATCTAGCCCAATTGCATGTGCCACGAATCCTAGCGAAGAAGGATAACGCGCACAGTGACGTGATACTTGGTCATACTCATCGATCAACTGCACACCACAAATGCCAACCTTATCTTTTTCAGAAATTTTCATATAAGATAAAGACTTCGACAATGTGTCCGCATACAAAACAGCATCAGGATTGAGAAATAGCAAATATTTACTGTTAACTTTTCTCGCGCCAATGTTGCAAGCTTTGCCAAAGCCCAGATTCTCACCCATACGAATCAGGCTGACATTAGGAGCACCTTCGATGCTTACATCAGAACCATCCGTTGAACCATTATCGACCACGACGGTTTGAATGAGCGTACTTGACTCATACTGTGCTATTGATTCAACACAATTACGCAGCTGATCACCGGAATTCCAGTTTACGATAACTATCGACAATGTATCAACTAATTTCATTCAAACAACAACCTTATAGTTAACAATTTTCAGCATTACCCAATTCAGGAAGCGAAATGGTGCTATCGAAAATATATATTGGACCACTAATAGTTTCATAGTTGCCTTTCGGTTTATATACTTAGGCAACCACAAGGGTTTGATACAATAAAAATGGTTTATAGACGAGTTTATATTATAATTTATAAGCATTTATTAATTTTGAAATTAACAAACACGGAAATTAAATCTGAATACAAAAAAAAACGACAAGGCGGATTAATATTTTAAAATATGATTATCACGAACGAGCACAAAATAAATTAGTCTTTTAATTCAATTTGAAAAACTCTAATAATAATATAGAATTAATTATATCGAAAAAATTTTCGCCGAATTGCCAAACCTACATATCCAGAAAAAACAATTCCAAATGGATATGCAAAAACAACAGTAGCATAACGAGGATGGAATAATATATGCCCAGATTGCATCAAAAGCCAAGACACAGATCCGAATAGAGAAAATAGAAGCAATGATTTTTCATATTTGAGCATGCTTTTCAAATTATATAATAGAATGAAAATTGGCACCATAGCTACCAATGGAATTCCGAAACCATCAAAGTCAATGAAATTGACCAAAGAAACTTTTATAATTTGATAAAACAAATTCTCAAGAGATTGACTGAAAATCCATGTAGCCCAATATAGCGCTCGGCCATGGATAAACATAATATCCTCTGCACTTCCATATTCGAGACCAATTTTAACAAGCAAAAAAGAAAATATTGAATTGATCACAATGGATGCAAGTATCCTGTAATTTAAAGACTTCCGAATCATTAATGGCAAAATTGCCCCCATCACAACAATTGACGCAAATTCCATACCCATAATAAATTTCAATGAAAATGCCATCATTAGAATCAAATGATAACATATTATATTTGCAATTGTTTTATTTTTTTTCCCCTCATAGATATATGATATACAAAATGGAAGTAGCGCAAGCACATAAAAGAAATAGATGTGTGTAGAAAACAAATTGAAGCCTGTCGAAAAAAAAGAAAATATAATCGCGCCATAAAATCCAAATTTACCGTACACCCTTTCAACATAAAGACAAACATTGTAAATAGCAATTGCAAACAAGAATCCCAAGATTAGCTCAAATACCCAAATACTCTTCTCATGATTATTTAATAATTTTGCAATAATTTTAACTTGCAGTCCAATTTGCGAATAATATTTTGAATACAATGCGCAATTATTGAATTCAGCATACGCCCCACCAATATTTTCTCGATACATCAAGTCGTAGTCGAAAAAATTTATATCAGAATTGCAATTTCGCTTATAATGCAATCCATTCAAAACCAAAGATGTGGATGAAGTATCGAATTCGACTTTGGAGTTATTATTCCAAGTTGGATAATTTTTAAATATTATGTTTAACGCATTGCTATTATTTATCGGAAGATAAAAATTTATACTTAAAAGCAAAATTAATAGGACGTGCTTTAATAATTTAAAATAATTACAACGCATAATTTTGTCTTTATTTTTTATTACTATGAATTATTAATATTTGAAGTCATCATAATCGTGACAACTTAATTTTTAAGGTTAAAAGCCCCCAAACAAGTTTTAATTAAAATATAAAATAACTCTGCATTTCCTTTGATAAAATTTATTTTCGTCGGAACTTCACCTTTGGGGTATCTCCTTGCTGTTGGAATCTCTTTACATTTGAATTTAAATCGTGGAGCAATATATGATAAATAAGCCAACAATTCATATGTGACAAATTCATCTCTGAACGCCGCTATTCTTGAGTCCAGTAACATTTTTCGACTGTAGGCTCTAAAGCCTTGCGTCGTATCTGTCCATTTAAAACCAGAAGCCAAACTTAAACATGGTGCATGGATATATCGAATTGCAACATCACGTAACTTTGGAGTATTCTCAGCCACCCCTCCAGACAAATAACGTGAGCCCTGTACAAAGTCAACCCCAGTTTTTATCGCTTCAATAAAATTGGGAATCGCTTGAGGATCATCTTTATCATTCCCATCAATAGTAATAATGCCTTCATAATCTTTATCAAGTGCAAATGCATAGGCACATCGAAGCTGTGCACTCAGCTTTCCTGGGCCTTTTTTAACCACAAGCCCTCTGACTCCCGCTTCCCGCAGTGAATCGTGCTCCAAGGAACCGTCCGTACTGCCGCCATCAACAATGATGATGTCTGCAATCGACGAAATCCGCTCCGCCTCCATACGCTTGAGCAGGCTCTTAATACGCTCTCCTTCGTTAATCACGGGGATTACAACGCAATAAGTATGTTGTTTGCCCAACCACAGCGGTGTCTCCATGGCGGGTACTTGCCACTTTGCCCGCTCTTTCGGAGAAATATCTTGTGTCGTATTCATTTGTTTATGCAACCCGGGCTGTGATGAGTGCCACGCCTGCAATCACGAGCACGATGCCAGCACCTGTGGTCCAGTGAAAGGGTTCACGGAGGATCAAAACGGAAAAGAGTGTGACTGTTGCTACAGCCCCGGAAGTCAGTATTGGGTGGGCAACATTCAAGGGCAACCTTGCCAGTGCAGCGGCATAGAGCAGGAAAGCACCACCGTATAAAACTAAGCCAAGCCAGAAAGGCCAGTTACTTAATGCGGCTAAGGGATCCGTCAGGGAGGGAAACTTCCTGGGTGGCATCATTGCCATCTTGACCAGTACGCTGGCAGAAGCATTTGCAGCGATACCAAGCACCAAGATTAACCATTTCATTTGACCACCCCGCGTGCAGTCCGGTAGCAATAAACAGCACAGGTCAAGGCGCGCTCAATCGAGTGAAGGTGTGATTCCGTCTTTGTGGCGACCATCTCAATCGAGACCACGTGGTCTGGTAGGTAGTTATTCAGAGCCTGGTGCATCAACCGATGATCCGTTCCGCCATCGCCCAAGGGCACAAGATCCGGCTCACTTGCGTGGATGTGACCGATCAATCTGGCACTGCACTCCAGCACGGCGTCGGGAGACTCACCATTGATGGTCAAAGCCCCAGTATCAAACTGCATCCGGATTGAATCGTGACCGACGGCTGATACGACATGGGCCGTCTCTTCGCTAGTCGTCATGAAGTTTGCCCCGTATCGGGTGGGGTTTGGCTCCAGGCAGACAAAGACGCCATAATCCTTAGCAGCATCGCCCAGACGTCGAAAAAAGCCCACCGCCTGTTCGAGTGTCTGGAGGTCACTCAAGCCGGAGCGGTCGCGATTCTTGGGTGAGCCAAATACCAAACGGGTCGCGCCAAGGCCTGCTCCAATGCGGCACACGGCTCGCAGATGTTTTAGCATCGCTTCTTGACTATTGCTATCACCAAACACATTGAGCCCAGTCGTGCCAAACAGCAAGGCTTGCATGCCTGTGATTTCAATGCCGTGATCGGCCCACCATTGCCTGACGTTTTCGATATCTGCATCTTTGGCGCTTGTAGGATCTGGAAAATACTTGCCAGGCGCTACATCAATGGCATCGACGGCGCACATGCCCAGTAGCTTTGCGACAGCAAGATCTTCTTGAACGTCCCAGGCAATGTTAGATATCGCTAGCCTCACAATGCCGCTCCGTTTTCACTCTTCAATGTGATGGACTCAGACTGGGCGTAGGCTCTTATCGCTTGGATGGTTTCGCAGAGACTGTATTGATACTGCTCAGCTGGCGAACCGAAAATCTGGGCGTGTAGTGTTTGCATGTCATAACGAGCAGGCGGATTTGCCAATTCCTGTGTAAATGATTTTCCAAAGCCTAGAAGCGAAACATCTGAAACGCTGATCGGCTCGGCAGTAAGATGGACCAGTGATAGACCAGCCTCAAGCGCTTTTTGAATGTCGAACCAAAGATTAACCATGGGATAGAACTGGAAAACTCCTCGACTTTCAATTGTGTGCAAATTGTTGTTATTGAGAAAGTCAAAAATCACGTTCTTACGCAAACCAGGGCCCACCAAGCCCGGCAAACGAACGATCAAATGGCGCGAGAAATATTGCTCGACCGCCTTTTCGAGTAGTCGTCGATGAAGCCCATAGGCGTGCAAGCCTGTCTCGTCAACTGGCGTAGATTCATCAACACCAATCGGTTCCTTGAATACGTCGACGGTGCTGATCAATATGAATGTCTTGCACTTTATGGTTCGAAGATGGTCGATCAAAGAGTCAATCTTTTTTCTATCATCCACCGGATCACGATTGGCAATCCACTTCTGAGCAGGCGCTCCCGCACACACTACCACGTCGAATTCATGATTCTTTATTTCATGAATATTGGTCGAGCGGTACAGTTCAGAAAAATGCGCTTGCTTAAGAAGCGTGCCCCCGACAAATCCCGTAAAGCCTATCAACGCATTACTCATTGAACCACCTCGAACTTATTGGGCAAACTGACACCTGCCAGGCAGTGCTATCCACCCGTTCTCTCAAAATATTGAAGAACAGGTAGAGGCTCGCCAAGAATATAATCTGATACAAGGCAGGCGGCCAATAAATTAGAGTAATCATCACCACAAGGCTTACAACCTCCAAGAGATGGTCCGTTTTCTTATTTATTTCAAAGAATCTCTTCATCTAGCTTCTCAAGCACATCGTAAATATTGTCTATCTTCCCACCTAACACCGAATAGCAGCCAGGTAGTTCCGCATGTTTTTCGAAGAGAATGGGGCGCCCGTCATCCCCTTCGTTTTTGATCAAAACGGTTTTGACTTCGAAAAGCGAATCAACATACTTCGCTTCAAGTACGGCGGGTAGGTACCGACCGACATCCCGAACCATTCGATCAACTCGCGTTGCTCGATCGTATTCATCAAGCTTCTTGTACGGGTCAATTCCTTGTTCGTCCTTCCAGCTAAAGTGCGGCGTGTAACGAACATGCGACAGCGTATGCAAGCCACGGGCAGGGAATGGCATCATTGAAAAGAATGGGCCGTCCATGACCGTCACTCCAATTCCTTTGAGCATATCGGGCACTTGCACAAGCGCCATTTCAGTCACTTCCTGCTTTAACCCCGTTTGAGTGCCTGGAAAGTCACCCCGAAACTGATTCAGCCCACTGTAAGTGCAATTGAAGACGTATCGACTGGTTATGATCGATTGGCCTCCTGCCTTTGATTGAGTTGTCACACTCAAACATTTTTCGGTTGGTGACCGTGAAATTTCTATCGCACGGGTTGAGTAATGGATCTCGACTCCCGCATCCTGAAGCTCTTTAACAGCCCACTCGGCAAGTAGTGTTGAGTCGAAGGCATACTCTTCGACAAGAAAAACTTCTTCAATCAGTCGGGGCTCAAAAAGTCGTTTTAAACCAGCTTCGGGCTGCATGACCCTTGCTCCAATCTGATGACAAAAACGTTCAAATTGCTTGGCGGTGACTTTAGAATTGTTTCTTGCAATGGCGTAGAGTTTTACAAAGTCCCGCCTAATAGCTTGCGGCCAATCTTGCACAAAGAGAGGCAAATTGACTCGACTACGAAAGGCCGTCGTAAAGCTTCTAGGGTAATGGTATCCGTTATGTACACGTGCCTGGTTGTTATATGAAGCGCGTGTCAGGAGCTTTGGTTCCCGTTCTAGCAGAATCACCTTTTGTAAACCACGCGTCTTGGCAAGGTGGATCGCGATCACAGAGCCGTAAAATCCGCCGCCTATGACGATAGTGTCTGCTGTGCAGTTTTGCAATGTCATGTAATGAATTGCTCGGGAGTGTGTGAAACATTCTTTGCCGACGATGAAACATCTTCAATGTTCAGCTTCTCGCGTCTGGTCATGCGTACGCTCGTAAACTCTTGGCCAACGTGATACAGCGGCCCCTCATTGCTGAGACTGGCCATGTGTAATATGTATTCGCCAAGCACCAAAAGTACGAGTGAGATCAAGAAAAACATGCCGGATTGCTGCAGTGACATACTCACCCAGCCGGGCGCCACATCTGTCTTAAAAAGGCCAATGGCCACGACATAAAACGAATAAATCAGGTTGGCTGCCGCCCCGAACAAGGATAGGGATGTCACGAGTCGCATTGGTGCCTGTGTTGTCGAGACAAGGAGGCGCATACCTCGATCAAAGCTTTCCCCTAGTTTTTTGGTATTCCTTGCAAGTGGCTTGGCGCTGTAGTCGATGTTGATGCGCGCAAAACCACCCGTAGCCGGCAAGTGCCGGTAAGTCACGGCTGGCTGAGGGTGCTGAAGGATAAAGTTAACAACCCTCCTACTCAGAAGCCTGTACTGGGGCGCCTCTTTGGCCAGATGTATTCCATTGAAATATTTGTATAGGAAATTAAAGGCTGCGAATGCTGCTCGGTAAGCGAAACTTTGGCGCGGTTTCTGCTGGTTATTTGCAAAAACAACATCAGCCCCCATAACCGCTTTCTCGAGCATTTCAGGCAAAAAACCGATGTCGTCGAGCAGGGGATCAATCACCGCAACGAAATCACCAAGTGCGTTCTCAAGCCCTACCCATGATGCTGTATCGTCGTCTACTTGCTTAGTCAGACCGTAAACCTGTAGATTTTTATAACCAAATTCTCCAGTGAATTTTTTTAACTCAATTAAACTTTCATCTTCAGAAGCATTATCGATAATTATTAACTCATAGTCGTAAACCAGAGAAGATAGCTTATCAGTCGCCGCCTGAATAAAACTCTCCAATAAATTAGATTTATTGCGAAGGACATAAACAACACTTAGAAAAATTTGATTTGACATTATATAAATTTGATTATTTTAATTAATCATGCATTATTCATTAACTCGAACAACCACTGATGCTGTTATCATCTTCATTTAAACGCATACAAGCCAGGACCAAAGAAAATGGGATGAAAATTATGTACATAAAATCAAATTTCGTTAGCCAGGGGTTGGATGATATTGATACATAAAATCCCAGCAATCCATAAAAAAGCGCAAGAAATCTGTAATTTTTCATGTTCCTGGCATATATAAATAGTTTATAATTTATATAGACCGGACCAAATAAATACAGTATAAATCCAACAATACCAAATTGAAACAAATTATACAAATAACTTAATTCATAGGCATATGGTGCTTCAAAATCTCTTATTGAGCCATACTGAATAGCACTTGAGCCTATACCATGTCCGAATAATGGAGCGTCGATTAAACCATTCAGCAGAGCAACAGTCTGTTCCCCCCGAATAGTAGCTCCAACATCACTGTTACCGCCAAAATCAAGACCTGCAATAAATAAATCCAATAACGTTTCAATATTAAGAACGTACCCGAAAATAAGAAATATTGGAATAGAGAGCATTATCAACACTGATCTATTTCTTTTTCTATGAAATATCAACAATAATAATATATTAAAAATCAATATGAGCCATAATGTTTTCCGTCCGGATATAAGCGTAATAAATAAAACAATTGTCAGCTGCAACAAGTATATAGATTTCCCACTACGCGAATACGCAAGATAGTAATAACTTATCAAGAATGGCGATATAAAATTCAAAGTATCAATTATTTTGTAGCTGAATCTGGTATATCCGTCAAAATAACCAATGCTAGCCACATTATTTTCCCCAAAAAATGGCACTTCCAATCCGTTAAACTCCATATAAACAATTAGCAATATTACATACGCAACGACAGAAGAAACCACAACAAGAATGTTCATCAAATATTTAATCTCAGAAACCCTTATCGATGATGCAATTAATCCTAGAAGAATAGGGTATGACACATACAGATTGAAATTTTCATATACGTAAATCGCACTAACTCCATTAAGAATTCCCACAACAGAAAAAATCGCACCCAACAATCCATAATAAATGGAAAATTTAACCCCCAAACTAGAGTAATTATTTAATCTTCCACTCACTAATCGTGCCACAATAAATAAAAGCAAAAGAATAATTTTTAGTAAACCATTCATTCCTGGATATATCATCATGCTGGCAAGCAACAACATGAAAAGTCCAGCCTGCACAGTACTTATTTTAAAATAATTTTTCAAGTTAATTAAATTTAATTTTTAAATTAAATATATATTAATTTCCATAAAGCACTTATTTCCCAGACATATTTGGCATTATTTTTGAATTTGAAATTAAATGAAGAGCAATGAAATCAAGAAGCATTCGAGCACTCCACACGATAGAAACTCCAATTATTCCGTATTCTCTCGAAACTACAAACAACGAAAACAAATACAACGGCAGTTCGAACAAATGGATTTTAGCAGTTAAGTCCGCTCGACCGCTAGCTTGTATTGCTGCATAATACATAGAGCCCAACGCATTTGCAAATACACCGGCGCATAATATCCTACCAATTAAAATTGACTGGCTTTCCAAATTTTCACCAATCCATAACGAAAGAATCATAGGCATTGAAATCAATAGGCCAGCACAGACAAATGACATAAGAATAGCAACGCGAACCAACCATTTTCTAAAATTTTTCCGCCATGTTTTTGGTTTTTCCTGAATTAATTGGCTCAATCCAGGAAACATTACCGTTGATATTGCACCAACGAGCACAAGACTTTGCACTACAAGTTCATAGGGTAATACATATACTGACACTGCCGAAGCTGAAATCATTACAGCTATGAAGATACGGTCTGACTGCACCATGATAGGTCCCACTACACTACTAACAGTCACCCAACCACCGAATGAAAATAACTTTCTAGCGATCAGTCTCGAGTAACGCGCCGATTGATTTGTATCAATTTCACGTTTCAAACATTGTTTTGCGAGTCTTTTATAAATGACAAGCGATGTCAACCGACTTATTACTAATGTGAAAACCAGCCAATGCAACTGTGTTGTGCTGAATGAAACAGCATATGGTCCGGCAAAATTGATAATTCCAAGTACAACACGCAAGTAACTAATACCCTTAAAATTCATGAATGCTTCATTCAAGCCCCTGTAGGTAGCGCTCATGGCTTGTGCAGGCAAGGCTATTGCTAACAACAAAATTGCTGACTGAATCTCAGATTCAGGTGTACTTTGTGTTTGAATCATTTTCGCACCACCCAGTAACGCAAACAATGCAATTAAGCAAGCAGCTACATAGCCTGTAATTAACGTGATACGACTTGCCGTCATCAAGATGTCTGGAATGTCACGTAAATTCCTTTCACCACGCAAACTTGCAACCATTTGGGTCAACGCCCTGCCCACCCCTAAGTCAAGTGCCCCTGCATATCCAATTAGCCCCCAAGCCAACGCCAGTAGTCCAAACTTTTCTTTTCCCAACGATTCCAACAATGCAGGAACTGTAATTGCAGCAACAATTAGTGGTACTGTCAAGCTAGCCAAATTCCAAGCAATGTGAGATATTCTCATTATTTATAGTATGACTTGTTCTCTGCAGTCGTCAAATAAATGTATTGGCTTGTCAAAAAATCGGAAAATAGTCCTAAAGTCAAAAAATTTAACTTTCCACTTTTTAACGACCAGTCCAAACTAGTACGTTTGATTTTTTCAATTTTTAGTCCTGCCTGCTCTAACATCTTTTCACCCGATTTGCGCGTAAAGAATCGTAGATGAGTTTTATCAAGAATCCCTCTCTCTTTGTATTCAAATTCACCATTTATTAATAACGGCAAAGTACTGGTTACGTGTCGGACATTGGGTAATGAAATTATTATTTTCCCGTCAGCCTTTAAGTGATTGCTTTTGATACGATTCAGGACAGTCCATGGATCAACCAAATGCTCAAGCACATCAAGAATAAGAATTAAATCAAATTGGCCAAGATCTATTGGCGCCCCCTCTTTTTCAATATCCAATTGATAGACTCTATCAACACGCGCATTTGCATTTTTCGCGGCTTGCTCAAAAAGCTCAATTCCGACAGTATATTTACAAAGCTTTAGATGCTTTATTAATTGAAGTGTTTGTCCTGAACCACAACCGATCTCCAATACACGGTCTGAAAAAGTTGGCATTAGACTGAGAATTTCTTTTCGTGCAGCCGAAAAGTAATCATCCGACTTAAATTCGTAAAGATTTTTGTTTTCAAAATTTGGCATGAGATTATCTTATACTTTACAATTCAATTTATTTGAATTCACTTGCGACTGAACAAGATACCATGGCATGGCCATGCCTAGCCCCTGATCAATACGGTGTGTCGGTGTAAAACCCAAGAGTCGATGGGCTTTTCCAATTTCTGCCAGGCTGTGACGAACGTCACCATCGCGAAAATCACGATAAGTAGGCCTTACTGTGGAAATGGTTTCCCACGCTTCGCTGTCTACAACAGCCTGAAGTTTGTCACGCAATAGGTCAAAGAGTTGATTCAGCGATGTGCGATCCCCCACAGCGACGTTGTATACCTGATCTTGGGCATTTACATTTGTAGTGGTTGCTGCAAGCAGGTTAGCCTGCACGGCGTTTGCCACATAGCAAAAGTCGCGGCTGGTTTCACCATCGCCGTTGATGAACACGGTCTCGCCCTTGAGCAGCGCATGCGTCCATTTAGGGATGACGGCGGCATAGGCGCCGTTGGGGTCCTGGCGAGGGCCAAACACATTGAAGTAGCGCAAGCCTATGGCCTTGAAGCCGTAACTGCGGGCAAACACGTTGGCATAAAGCTCGTTGACGTATTTGGTCACAGCATAGGGGCTGAGCGGGTTGCCAATGTTTTCTTCCACCTTAGGCAGCGCCGGGTGGTCTCCATAGGTGCTGCTACTGGCGGCGTAGGTAAAGCTTTGCACTTTGGCATAGCGCGCAGCCACCAGCATGTTCAAAAAGCCACTGATGTTGGTTTCGTTGGTGGCGATGGGGTCGGCCAGGCTGCGGGGCACGCTGCCTAGAGCGGCTTGATGGAGGACGTAGTCAACCCCATCACAGGCTTTTTGGCAATCTTCCAGTTGGCGGATATCGCCTTTGATAAACTTGAAGCTGTCCCATTGGCCTGGTGTGACCTGGGTTTGCACTTCGTCCAGATTGCGCTGGTGGCCAGTGGCAAAGTTGTCCAGCCCAACCACGCGTTGACCGAGCTTCAGCAGGGTTTCCAAAAGATTGCTGCCAATGAAGCCCGCCACGCCAGTAACTAACCAGGTTTTGGGGTACTGGCGCAGTTCGGTTTGAAGTTGTTCGTATCGCGTCACGATTACAGCCGTCCGTCTGCTGCGCCCAGCGGCAAAATGCTCTTGACATCAAAGACCACCGCGCCCGGCATACCCCAGGATTTAATGCCCGCTTCACCCAGTGCCATGAATTGCTGGTGGCCCACGGCCAGAACGATCGCACTGTATTGGCCCGCAGCAGGAGCGCGTGCTAAGCAGCTTAGCCCGTATTCGTGTTCTGCTTCTGCAAGGTCAATCCAGGGGTCGTACACATCCACCTGGGTGTTGTAGTTTTGCAGGGCTTTGACGATGTCCACCACTTTGGTGTTGCGCACGTCGGGGCAGTTTTCTTTGAACGTCAAGCCCAGCACCAGCACTTTGCTGCCCAAAACGGGCAAGCCCTTGCGCAGCATAAGTTTGACGGTTTGGTCTGCCACGTGGCTGGCCATGCTGTCGTTGATGCGCCGGCCCGCCAAAATGACCTCAGGGTGATAACCAACCTCTTGCGCCTTGTGCGTCAAGTAGTAAGGGTCCACGCCAATGCAGTGGCCTCCCACAAGACCGGGGCGGAAGGGCAAAAAGTTCCATTTGGTGCCAGCAGCTTGCAGCACTTCGAGCGTGTCAATGCCCAGCTTGTGAAAGATGAGGCTGAGCTCGTTCATGAGAGCGATATTGACGTCACGCTGGGTGTTCTCAATCACCTTGGCTGCCTCGGCCACTTTGATGCTACTGGCTTTATGGGTGCCGGCGGTGATGATTTGCTTATAAAGCTGGTCCACCTCTTCGGCTACTGCGGGGGTGCTGCCACTGGTGACTTTTTTGATGCTGGGTAGACGGTGTTCTTTGTCCCCTGGGTTGATCCGCTCGGGACTGTAGCCGCAGAAAAAGTCTTGGTTGAACTTAAGGCCGCTGAATTTTTCAAGCACTGGCACACACACTTCTTCGGTGGCCCCAGGGTAGACGGTAGATTCGTAGATGACTATGTCGCCGGACTTGAGAACTTTGCCCACGGTTTCGCTGGCTTTGACCAAGGGGGTAATGTCCGGTCGATTGGCTTGGTCTACCGGGGTGGGCACTGTAACGATGAAAATTTGCGCGCTTTTCAGGTCTTGCGGATCACAGCTGTAGCGCAGGTGCGGGGCTCGCGCCAGCTCTTCAGGACTGCATTCAAGGGTGTGGTCTTGACCGCTTTGAAGCTCGGCCACACGCTTGGGATTGATGTCAAAACCGATGACTTGCCGTTGCTTGCCAAATTCGACAGCGAGGGGCAAGCCGACATAGCCCAAACCGATGACTGCGATTGTCTTTTTTATATTCATGGCGTCTTCTTTACACAATCAAAGGAAAAATCTGCTTCAGCTCGCAAGGCATCAATTTCAGCTTTTAGCGATTCATACTCGACTATCTTGCGCTTTAAGAATCGACCAGTCAGTACTGCTTTTTCTGCAACTCCCTGTGGCGTGAGCACATAGATATAGCCAAACTTGTTTTTGCTTTGGCTGAAGTTATTCACCTTCACCCAGCCCTTGTCGATGAGCGCCTTGAGGCAGTAGTTGAGCCCGCTGGTGCTGATGCCCAGTTTTTCTGCGATCTCGCGCTGGGTCATGTCGGGGTTGTCTTGAAGCATGCGCAAGACCCGGAAGTAGGTGTCTTCCTGGAGCTGGGATCGGCGGCTGGTCATGCGAGGGGGTTTTAGCCACGCTACCGCCATGCCGTGTCACGATCGGCAAGCGCGCTAGGTGCTGTTCCATGGTGGAACGTTTGTGCGAATTCGCATGATTGTAGATTCCTGCAGATGAATTTTCGATGACATAGGCAAAAATATTTATCGAAACAATTAAGGTTCTGACGCTTCGCTGACGTCTGCTGGCGTCGTTTCGGCCTGCTGCTGGACGGCTTCCTTCATGCTGACGGTGTTCACCACCAGCTCAAACTGCTCCAGGATCTCGGGTTCGTGGCGTTGGATGTAGCTGTTGACCGCTTCATTGGACAGCAGCTTGGTCAAGTAGCCCTTGGCCACCACCAGGTTGAGCAGGTCGGAGCCGTAGTTTTGCTCGGCATCTTTGTACTGGGTCTGGACCTGGCTCATTTCCTTCTCGAGCTTGACGATCTGCTCGATGGGCGACGTCTTGTCACGCTCAGCGGGCTTGAGGTCGGCCCGCTGCTCCGATGGCGTGGCTTTGAGCAAGGCTTCGGCGTGGGCCACGGTGATGGTGTTGCTGGTCACCATCAGTTCAACCGCCTCCACCTGTCGGGCCGCCTTCATGTTGCGCAGGATGCGGGTGACGTCTGGGGTGAATTGCTTGTCTTGCAGCAGATCAATAGCTTCGGGGCAAATGCCTTCGAGCAGGTTGATACGGCGGTTGATGGAGCTGAGGTTGACGTTGAATGCCCTGGCCAGGCGCTCACGGCTGACGCCACGGTCAATGGCGCGGCGCAGCATGTAGTGCTCTTGCACCGTGGACAGGCGGTTGATGCGGTGGTTGTAGCTGAAAGTTTCGTCGTCTTTGGCCATCAGGCAGGGCGCAGTTTCCATGCCCAGCTCTTTAAGGGCCAGCACCCGCAGGTGACCGTCGAGCAGCAGAAACTCTGACTTTTTAGGGTCGGGCTGGAGAACGGAAAGGGGTTCAATCAGTCCGATTTCGTGGATGGACGAGACCACCTGCTTGTATTTGCGGGTGCTCATAGTGCCGTCCATGATTTTTTTGCTGGGCAGCAAATGGTCCAGCGGCACTTGGTAGGTTTCCAGGTCGAAGCCCAACAGGGTGTTGAGGGGCTGCATGGGCAGGTCTGGCCCGCCTTCCCCCTCTGTTTGCCCTGAAGGCTGGTAGATGCCGGGATACATCTCGGCGATTTTGGGTTGGGCGTTGCTGCTGGGGTTCATGCTGGGGCTCCTTCAAAGTGGGTGATGCGTTCGGCCAGGTACTTGGGCAGGGTATCCAGCCCCTCGGCGCGCAGCAGGGTGACAAAGTTTTCGTCGGCAAAGAGTTTCTTGAGGCCCTGCACCACCAGCAGCAGGCGCTGGTGCGCATGCTCGGCTTTGAGGACCATCTTGCGTTGGCGCTCCACCTCTTTTTGGTAGGTGCGCACCAAGCTGTAGCTGGAGGTGGGTGGTTTGATCTGCGCGGCATTGGGAGAAGACGGGCCCAATTGCTGGCGCTTTTCGATCAGGCGCTTGGCCTCGATGATCTGGCGGCCTTTGAGCTGGCCGTTTTCATAGGCCTCTTGCAGTAGGTCGCCCAGGTTGGAACCACCGCTTTCGCCCTCACCCTCGCCATTCCCGTTGGTGTTGTTTGGGTCGTTGGCACTAGCCCGGGCAATTTCCAAGGCGGTGGTGAGCGGGATGGAGCCGCGCTGCACACCTTCAATCAGGCGCTCTTCGCCTTGCTCCAACAAAAAGACGATGTCGCGTACATATTTGGGTGACAAGCCCGTCTTTTGGATGATCACATCCGCTGTGTAGCCTCGGTTGCGCAGCAACTCGATGTCGGCAAGGATTTCCAGAGGTCGGTAACCCCGGCGGGCGATATTTTCAGCCAGGCTCATGATGAAGGCGTCTTCATCGCTCACGTCGACAACCAGGGCTGGGATGTGCGTTTCGCCCAGGATGCGGAAGGCGTTCAGGCGCCCTTCCCCACAGACCAACACGTATTTGGGCTGACCGTCTTCACCTGGGCGCTCGGCCACGGTGATGGGTTTTTTGAGGCCAATGAGCTGGATGCTCTCGACGATCTCCTCAAAGACCTTCATGTTGCGATCGCGGGAGTTGAGCACCTCGATACGCGCAATGGGCACCAGGGTCACATTTTCTGGGGTGTCAGTCATCATGACGGCCTCCGGGGTGTTTGGTTTGGGTTGGGGTGGTTTGCATGGGGTGGGTCCTTTCTGGGTTGTGGAGGGGGTTTAAAACTTGCGCTGCAGGCGTTGCCGCTCAGACATGCCGTAGAAGAAGTTCAGGTCGTCAAACCGGAAGCACTCAAAGTTGGCGCTGTTGCGGTTGCAGACCCGGATCTCCTGCTCAGGCAGGTCCAGGCGTGGTAAGAGGTAGTAGTCGAGCTCGTTGGTGTTGTGTGCATCCAACCGCACCGCGACCGTGATGTCAGGATTGAAGCGTTCCGTATCGAACCGGATGCGCCAGCGTTGCTGGCCATTGGGCAGGGTTTGACAGCGCGCCAGCACCAGGCTGATGACCAGCTCGTCGTTGAGGGTCAGCAGGTCGGTTTTGCCGTCTCGGCGCACGCTGCCACCCAGCTCGGCAATGGTCTCTTCGGTGCGGCGAACAATCTCGGGGTGCAGTTGGCGCAGCCGCCGGTTGACCTCAATGAAGCCTTGATCTCGTGAGGAATGAAACCCCACCAGCTCGTAGGCTCGGCTGAGGCTGCCAAAGCGCTGGGCGAAAGTGATGGCGCACGGCAGCCCAGGGGCCTGGTTGATGATGACGCCTGACAAGGTGCCGCATTCGGCATACAGGCGCTTGAGGTGGAAAAGTAGCTCTTCGTCGCTGTAGCGGCGGGTGCGCTCGGCCAGCACCTCTTGGGCTTTGAGGAAGGTGTCCAGCGGCACTATGCCCTCAAATGCACCCTCCTTGCGGATCCACATGGCTGGTGGGTTATCGACGTGCTTTTTCTTGAGCTTGAAGGAGTGGCGGTTGTAGACGTTGTTGCCGATGTACTTTTCGTTGGTGAGGACCTGGCGAACGGTGCTGTAGGTCCAGGGCCGCTGGTAGTCGGTGCGGATGCCTTGGGCGTTGAGGCGTTTGGCAATGTCGCCCAGAGAGAGTTCGTCTTTTATGAACCAGGCAAAAATCTGCAAGACGGTCGCCACCTCGTGGTCAGGTCCGGGCATGAGGATGACGCGGTCGGTTTGCAAGCTCTTGTGCTCGCCGTTTTTAAGCTCGCCCTTGATGGCACCGGCCTGGTCGATCAGCACCCGGCGCAGGCCGTAGCCCGCAGGACCGCCTTGGCGGAAACCCAATTCAATAAGCCTGCACTGCCCGGCAAAGACCTTGGCCGAGAGCTCTCTGCTGTACTCCCCGGCCATGGCACGCTTGACGCCTTTGACGATGGTGGACACTGGCGAGCCGTCGTTTTCAAACTGCTCGGCCACGTAGGCGACGTGGATGTTCTTGCGCTTGCAGATGTATTCGTAATAGGCTGATTCATCCGCATCCTGAAACCGTCCCCAGCGGCTGACGTCGTAGACCAGGATGAGGTTGAAGTCGGTGTTGCCCGATTCGACATCGGCAATGAGCTTTTGCAGGGAGGCGCGGCCGTCGATGGACAGACCGCTTTTGCCCTCGTCGGCATAGGTTCGCACGATCTCGATGCCGCGCCGGTCGGCATATTCCTGAATCTTGTCAGCCTGGTTGTGGGTGGAGTACTGCTGATGCTCGGTGGACATACGCACGTACTGCGCGGCGCGGAATGTTTTGGGTGGATCTTCTGGGGTCATGTGGACTTGTGGACTGCTAGGTTCTGTTCGTTCGGACCATGTTGGCTTCGAAGCGGCAGAGCTATCAAGTCGTTTCTGGCCCATCTGTGCAGACTTTTTTGCGATCAGCCACATTTACGCAACTTGCCCGGCTCAATGCGCATGGCCACTGGCTTGTTGAGCATGGACAGCAGAATCATGGAGCGCTGCTCGGCATCCGCTGTTTGGTAAATCGCCTCGATGCCCGCAAACGGCCCATCGGTGATGACGACCTTGTCGCCTGCGGCAAAAAGGGCCTGGGGGTTGGACTGCTGCAGTTGCTCACGATCGTGCAGGGCCGTGATCAGATCGGCATCGACTTTGGCGGGATGACCACCAAACTTGACAAGATCGCGCACGCCCAAAGTGGACCGAATGGGCGACCAACTTTGGCCTCTGATGTTGTCGCTGGTATCGAGCTGGACGAACACGTAGCTGGGGAACATGGGCTCGGCCACCACTACAGGCTTGCCCCGGCGGAACTTTTCCAAATAGAGCATGGGCATGTAGCAGCGGAAGTTCTGCCGCTGCAAGTTGGTGATGGCGGTGTCTTCTTGCCGTCCCTTGGTGTGGACCAGATACCAGGCATGGTCCGGCGGCAGGGTCAGATCCTGGACCGGTTTTCCTTCTGGCTTGGCTGCGGCTTTGGGCGTGTCTTGCACCGTGAGCACAGAAGAAGCTGCTTTGACTTTAGGTGCTGGCTTGAGGTCTTCACGGGCCGCTGGCTTGAAAACCGTGGGTTCAGATTCAACGCCCTGGGTGTTGACGGCCAAGTCAAGCGAGCGGGCTATGGATCGGATGAGCGGCAGGGGCCGCTCATGCTGCAGCACTTGCTTGAGGAGAGTTCTGACTTCCCGCTGCTCGAAGGCCTCGAGGTCTTCCAGCCGGTAATGGACATCGAGGCCTTGTTGGAAGATGGGTAGGCCATCGTCCTGCCATCGGAGTTTTTGGAGGCTGCCGGGCGTCAGGCCCAGCCGGTCAGCAGCTTCTTGGGTGGTCAAAAGCCTGGGGGTCATATATCGTTGGTCTTGTCTGTCATGCCAGCATGAACGCTCTGGTGTGCAGACAAGTCAAGCGAATGGGCCAAATGTTTTTTCAAAATTTGTCCCCTAAAACGACAAAAGACCCCGCCTGCAAGTACCTCGCCGGTGAGGGGCGGGATAGCTACAGACGGGGTCTGAGTGGATTCAGGGCGAATTACGGGGGGACTGGCGACTGGCTGGTATGGGACTGGACTTGAGCCTGTTCGGCATACCAGCGTTGCCAAGCCATCACCATCAGGGTGGTGTCGGTGGCATCTCGGGCCAGTTGCTCACAGCTGATCGCGGTCGCATTTCCGGGGGGATCAGGTACAGCGTGGGCGGGACTTCCATCAGTGCTTGCGGCGGGTTCGGCAATGGTGGGCAAAGGGCTGGTGACACCGGAGGTCGGGATGCACAGGCTGTGAGCACCGTCACACAGCACAGGGCCGCGACGGACCAACAGGGATTTCTTGTTTTCATAGTCGGTCAATATTTGTTGATTGATGCGTTCTTGCTGGGTCTGGACTTGAGCCCCATGCAAGGACTGCTGTAAAGCAATGGCCTGCTGTTGCAACCGTTCAACTGCCCATGCTCGCTGGACGTGGTGCTGGCCTGCCGTGAAACCAGCCGCAAAAATGCTCAGCACCAAAACGGCTGCGGCGAACCAGCGCCATGGAAACAGAGCCCAGCTCATGGCACAGCTCCGTCAAGAGACTGCAGTTGGTGCCTGTTCATCAGCGCAATCAGTTTGCTGGCGTAGTCAGGATCGGTGGCATAGCCCGCCTGTGCCAGCGCATGGGCGAAGGCTGAGGCAGTTGTGCACAAAAAACAGGCCTTGTAGCGTGGGTTCAACTTGAGGAATGCGGCGTGGTCGTCAATACTGGCCTGCCAGCTCGTGTACTTTCGCCACTTGGCAGGAACAACCACCCATTGGTTACGGATGAACTCGCGGGTATTGAGCGTGATGGTCTCGCCACGCCAACGGCTGTCGGCTTTGATGCCGAAGAGGTTGTTGCCAGCTTTTGCTAGCCCCGATTCACCCCAACCCGACTCAAGGGCTGCTTGAGCGATGGTAATGCTGGCAGGAACCCCTGACTTTCGCTGCGACTCCAATGCCGAGCTAGTCAGACGCATGATGAACTCTGCAGGTATCACAGCAGCTCCTTCACGTCTTTGGCAACCTGGTCGATCGATGCATCACGTCGCTCGTCGATGAAATTGAACAACCAACGCACCATCGCCCAGCCCGGCAAGCCGCAGGCAAAGATCACCCCGCCCATGGCATACAGACCAATCGTTGAAAACGCCCAGTGATGCAACTGGAAATACTCGACGGTGATCGCACCGCCACAGATACTTGAAACGACGGTACTGATCAATCCAACTGTCCATTCGCGAATAGTTCTGGGTGGTGTCATGAGCATCACGACCACAGCTGCCAGGGTGGCCCCTCCGGCTGCGGCGCCAGCGGCACCTCCAATAGCTTTGTAGGCGGCAGCCGCTCCAGCGACTCCAGAGCTAGTAGGTTCAGGCATTGATTACTCCAAATGAAAAGGCCGCCAGGGCAAACCATGGCGGCCGTGAAAGGGAAAGTTGAGGTGGTTAAACGGAGACGACCGGGATCGGGAAAGGTCTTCTCACAGGCTTCTGAGTCGTACCTTGAGTGTCCAGAGCATTTGCAGAGATGCCGAAGATGTCTTTACGGTCCTCTCGAAACTCACCCTCAATGTGTACTGGTACCTGCCCGGTCAGGAATTCGATGCCAGCGGCAAAGATGGGCACAGCATCTGAGAACGCGTTGTCGCAGGATCGATCCCAAAGGGGCCCCTCCAGGAACATGCAGGAGCCTTGGCAAATCTGCAGCATCGGGCAATTCGGGCAGTCCGCCCTCTTACTCCAGTGCGTGGCGGTATCAAGCTTGACTGCAGTCAGTTCGGATACATGTCCAATGCGGTGGGCCTGGCCATTGGGCGCGGTGCTGGCTGCGCTCACGTTCTGGCAGGTCAGGACGTTTCCGCGCAGGTCAACTGAAATGCTGTCGGACTTGTCCATGCCGCACTTCTGGCCCAGACTGGATGCGGGACGACGGCTTCGGATGGAATTGACGAAGCTTGCCGTCTTGCTACTCACGGCCTGGATGTTGGCGGCCTGGCCAGTACGGATTTCGTGGAAGGCCAGACTGCGGTAGGCGTGCAACTCATCTGGTTGAAGCGAGTGGGCAATGCCGCCCTCGTCATAGGCGTCAACAAAGCTGCCCTCGCCAATGGAGACCATGGGGTCGCCAGTCAGCTCGATGAAAAATCGCTGGATGGCGGCGCGCGATGCGTTTTTTCGATTGACCATCGCGTTGAAGCTGATGCGCTTCTGCGGAGCCAAGCGGGCGTACAGCGCCATGATGGCGGCCCGTTGCTGGGGGTCCTGTAGGGGATCAGGGCCGCGCACATGCTGGCCAGGGCCATCGTGCGAGATACCGACACTGAAACCCATGTGGTCAAGCCATTCGTTGATGTCATCGCTCAGCAGCGAGCCGTTGGTGATGACCGACAGATCAGCTTTGGGGAACTTGGCCTTGATGGCCTCGGCCAGGGGGCGCATGGTCTTGATGTAGACCAGGGGCTCGCCACCCCAGAACTCGACCTTCTCGGGCGGGCTCGTCACCCAAGCGTCGAGGCTATCGAGGAAGGCCTGCACATCGCCGGGGTTGGTTTCGTCTGCGCGCGGAACAAAACGCTGCGAACAGTATTCGCACTCGTAGTTGCAAGACAGGCCAAGGCTGATCTTGAGGGTGCGGGGGCTGGTCTTGCCCAGTGGTGTCTGCCTGGAGACTGCTGGAACATGTGCACGCTCGGTGACTTCGACCGCCTGCACCAAGGGCTCGCCAGTTTCGCGGGTCAACTCGCTGGTTGCATTGTCATAGTGAAAACGGGTAAGTTGTTCGTTGTCGGGGTTGATGGTAGTGACGATGAATTTGGTCATGATGTGGCTCCGTCGCGTGCAGCGAAGTAATCGGCCTGTGCTTGGCGCAGCGCCTTCTTGAAAGACATAACGCTGGCGACGGTTTGATCGTCGCTCTTGCCCGCGTTGGCGCTGGCATCGTTGATGATGTGCTGGAGGTGGTTGACCAGGGTGATGTCCTCTTGGCCAGGCACCAGGTTGGCCAGTTGGATGACCAGGGAACTGAGCAAGTCGACCTGCTTTTCCAGAGCGGCTAGACTGTCGAGCGGGTTGAGTTTGCGCAGCAGCGCGATCTTGGCCAGGTTGCGCACGCCAAGCTTCTCGCTCTCAGGAAAGATGCCTGGCAGAACATCCCGGGGCTTGCCCGGCTGCACGATGTCGAATGGGCACTTCGCCGTCATGGCCTTGGTGATGCATAGGCAGGCCTCTTCGGCGGTATCGCCGAAGTAGAACCAGCCCAGGCCATCGGTCAGACCATGCTGAGCAAGGATCGTCAGGCCATCGCGGCAGTCGACATATTCGCGCTGAGACACGATGCCAATGACCTCGCTCTGATACTGCTTTCCATACATCAGGAACTGCAGCTCGCCCTGCTTGAAAAGTTGCACGTCGATGTGGATGGATGCGCCAGCAAAGGAAACGGTGTAGCCGTCAGCGGTTTGTTCTACACGCACCGCCTTTTCTTCATCGACGCTGGCATTGAAGGTAACGAGCTTCATGCAGCCTCCGCAAGCATTTCAAAGTGAAGTTCCACGCCAGGGCGCTCGCCGTTGTACGGGAACACAAAGTGCGGCATGTGGGAAGGGAAAACGAAGGCATCACCAGGCGATGGCATTTCCATGTGGTTGATGTTGCCAAACACCCCTTTCGCTCGGCCACCAAACAGGAGGTGCGGGTTGTGCAGGCAGAACATGCCCGAGTAGTCGCGCCTGGATGGGTCGGGCTTTGCGGGGAAGTCCAGCCACAGCACGCAAGAAATATCAGCTTGCGGCTCAGTGTGAAATGGCAGGTGCTGGCCGTAGCGGAAGATGGATTCGCGCCCCACCATGTTGCTGACGTTGCACTTGAACTCGTCCTCGATGCTGCGGCGCAGGCGTCGGAAGATGGGCTTGAAGAACTCCGGGAACATGAAGTCCAGGCTGTCACGGTAGGTGCGGGAGTACGGGACCTGATGGTCATTCAGGCGTTCGTTGGCTTTGATGGCCAGCTCCGTCGCCTGCTCAACCTCGGGGGGGCTCAACAGATCCTGGATGCGGAGCACCGGAGCGGGGAAGATTTTTGTCAAAACGCTCATGTGTCTCCCCGGATCAGCAGTAGCAATCGCAGTTGCAATTGCAGTTGCAGTTGAAGTTGTATTGGGTTCTTCGGACAGAAATCTGGCTGCCGTTGTCCACCAGCTCATCGCGGACAAAAGATGCGCTACCGCAGTTCGAAACTACAGAAGTCGCGTTGTTGCCCACTGGGCTGCAATTGCCCGTGTTGCCTGGGCAGTTGCCGATGAAACAGTTGGCGATGGTGCTGAAGAAGTAGTCGTGCAGCCATCCGTAGTTGGCTGTCCACATCTGACCGCTGTTGTTCATGTACATGTCCCAGTTGCCATCGGATTTCAAAAATCCCATGAGCCCCTGGTTGTGGTGCAGATACCGGGTTCCCCAGTCCTGATCCACCATGTCCAGATAGTTCGCCGTGCTGGCTATCTGCAGTCTGGGAACAGTCAGGGTTCCGGTCATGGTGTCGCCGGACTTGGCCACACGGCTCGAAAGATCAATGGGCACACTGGAGTTGCCATTGGCATCAGGCCCGTAGCCATTCACCGATCGCACAAAGGCTGTCGAGTCATAGCCATCAAGCTTGTCAGCATCAGCAGCCTTGGCCGTGATGCCCAGGTAGGCGGCATTGTGGTTGTGGCCCAGCGCGGCATAAGCTGCGTCATGGTTGTGCCCTGACAAGGCAAAACCGGTCGAGTCGATGCCATCAAGCAAATCCGCATTGGCCACCTTGCCCACTGTGGCCGAGAGGTCAATGACCATCTTCCACGAAGCAGGGTTGACCACCGTGAGGATGTAGAGCTTTTGCTCGTCGGTCCTGAAACATGGCATACCCAGTTGCAGGTTGACCGTCGGGAAAGACGTTCCGCTCGAGAGTGAGAGCGCCGTCTTGTCGTTGTTCAGGATCTGAGACAACGAATCCGACAGCGTCGTTGAGGATGGAATTTCGGTGTAGTTTTGCATTTAATACCCTTGTGCAACCCAAGAAATGGCCCCTGTGACCCGGGTGCCGGAGGTGTTTTCAAGAACTGCTGTGAAGCCTGTGGTGGATACCGAGCCCAGGATTCGGGGGACGGCCACAGTAGTGCCCCCCTTGAAGGTGAGCGTGACCTCAGGCGAGACACGAAACTGCCGGGCAAAAACAACCGTTACGCCATTGGCCGCATTGCTCACCTGGGCAGTTCCACGGTCAAAGACATCGGGCACATCGACCGTGACGCGCAGGCCATCGATGTAGCCCCGATCAGCATTGCTGGAGGTCAGAATCGCTCTGAACAGCGCCCGCTGGTAGGTGTAGTCGCCCTGAATGAAGTCCCGGAAGTTGGTGTATCCCGGTGGATGGCCTGACTCCAGGATGTCCATGAAGTCCTGCTCTGTGATCTCGGTGCTGGCCACGATCATGTCGCTGATGACCCCGTTGGCTCGCCTTCGGTATTGCTCAGCCAGGCTCAAGGCCTCGGCCAGCCTCAAGGTCTGCGCACGGCGTAACGCCTCGCCTATCGCGAACCCTTCGCTGATCGCCTTGCGGTAGGCAACAGTCCGTCCAAAAACCTCCGCAAATACAAACGACTCGGAAATCCGTTTGACCTGCGACCTGGACAGCGTCTCAGTGAACCTGAAACTCTCTGCCTGTGGCTTGGTGAGAGCCTTCGATGGTTTCTCGGTAAAGCTGAAGCTTTCACCCACGCGCAAGAAGAACGCAACGAGGTCGGTGTAGGTCTCAGCCAGCGCCAGCGTCTCGTACTTTCTCAGTGCAATCTGCCGCGCCAACCCCTCGGCCACCTGAAACACCTCGAACACCCGTTTGGTGTTGGAAAGCCCGTTCTTTTCTGCCAACGCAAAGGACTCGACAAACCTCAGAACGAAGGCAATGAGGTCCGTGTAGGTCTCCGCGAAACTCATGACCTCGAACTTGTTCAGTACCAGCCCTTTGCCTTGTTTCTCAGCAAAGGCAATGGTTTCGGAGCTTCGCTTGATGCCCAGCTTCTGGATCAACTCCGTGAAACCGATGTCCGTGGCCACGCTCAGGCTGTAGACCGCCGGAAATGCACTCGTCCAGTTCTTACCGGCTGTGGCGCTGCTCCATGCAAACTTGCCAGTGGTCCAGGTGTAATTGGCCCCCGGCGAGCTTGAGACGTTGACGGTCTCGGCCATGTCATTCGCCCGATCAGCTCATCGTGAAGGTAAAAACTGCGGTCAGGCTGTCATCCACACCCTTATTGACCACCGGGAACACCACACGATCGAACATGGTTCCGGCCGAGGCTGCGTTGAACACACCCGCTTCGGTCAATGCACCTGTGGCGTCACCCGCCGCATAACTGGCCGTGAAGGTGAACACCTTGGTGCCTGCCGTGTGGGCGTAGGTCGAGGCGTTGCGTTTGATCTCGGTGACCAGGGCGGTCTGGGTCGATGCTGCGGCTGTTGTGCCGGTTCCCACCGCAATCCAGCCCATCACCCCGGGTCGGCTTCCAGAGTTGCCAATCGCATCGGCCACGAAGTCAAAGCCGCCGTTGACGATGATGTTGTCTTTGTGGACCACCTCGACCTCGCCACTGGGCTTGGCCAGCACAAGTGTGAGCGAGCCCTTGATTTGCATGCCTTCATCCATCATGGGATTTCTCCAAAAAAATAGGCGCTGACCCAATGGGTGCAACGCCTGTACTTAGGTTGATTGATTTGTCTGAACTGATCTGTCAGTACAGCTTGAGGGTCGAATACCCCGCTGTCGGTGCCAGAGGTTGGCTTGCGCTTTGGACCTCGCCGCCCATCTTTCCGATGAAAAGCCTGCGCTCTGTTGCCGTCTGGCACACACCGATGCAGATGCGATCAGCCACGTTCACGGGGTAAGCCACCACCACCCGGTTAAAGAGTTGGTCTTCCAGAAAGAAGGTGCTCGCCACCGAGTCATAGCCGACCAGGAGGCTCACTCCCGCACCGCCCACTCCTCCCGTGGCCGTCCAGATGACCGATGTGGTGATCTGGTTCGGGATGAACCAGAAGCTCACATGAAAGACACCCGGAATACTCACCCCCCAGGACACCTTGGTCGTGTCCTTGACCAGCACACCACTGCCGTAGCGCCCATCGCCATAGCCCACGCCAATGGCTTCAGCGCCCACGGGGTTTCCGTAGCCACCGAGCACCCCATTGAGGCGCCAGCCGTAGAGCTCACCCGCTTGCAGCGCATCCTCACGGGCCATCTGAAACCTCGCTTCGATGCTTTTGAGCGCCCCGTCATAGGTCCATTGCCGCTTGGCCGCCGAGCTGATCCAGGCGTAATTCGCCGAGGTCCATGTCTCGCGGTCATCCAACGTCGCCCCGATGCTGGCCAGCAAGGTGTTCTGTGCCCGGTAGCTGGTGGGCAGGTTCACTTCAAACAGGTACTCGGACTGGGTCACCCCGCTGTCCATGCGCAGCACATCCAGGCTGTTGACTGATTCGACCGAAGCGAAATGCTTCACGCCGGGGAACCGGGTCGCCTGCGCATCCACTGTCACCAGTAGGTTCGCGTTCTGAGGCTGCGCCACCACTGTGGAGACAAAGGTGGCCTCTTCTGAGTAAATGCCGGGCGATGCGATCGCCTTGATCCAGAACTTGCGCTCACCATCAAAGCCTGAGGGCAGCGTGAAACTGCTGGACTTGACCTCGGCGATGAAGATCGAGGTGTCCCAGGCACCACCTTCCCGCAACTCATAAGCCACAACCTCCGGCTCGGGATTTGGCAGCCAACGAAACTCTAGCCGGTTGGCCGACTGCACCACATCGAATTGCCGCACCGAGGACGGCGCGAGCAAGGTGAGCTGGAAGGTGGTGACGTGCTGGCTGTACTTTCCAGAGGTGTCAAAAGCACGGATGTGATAGTTGTACTGACCCGACTCGCTTTGGTCATGCACCAGCTGCGTGCCCGCTGTCTGCCCGACCATCACACCCGAATCCCACCCTGTGCCGACCCGTACCTCATACCCCGAGAGGTCGGCATCGGTGTTGGCACTCCAGCTCAAGAGCAAATCGGTCGTTCGGCGCAGCACCACAAAGTCCTGCACATCATCTGGCGGCTGGAGCTTGCCCAGAATACTTTGGCTCAGGCTTGCGGAGTTGCCCAGCTTGCCCGATACCCCCATAGCCCGCACCGTGAAGACGTAGTCACCGGCCTCAGCGTTTCGAATTTCCAGATAGGTGCTGGAAACTTTAGGCAGTGTGACCGTGTTGCCACCGTTGACGCGGTAGGTGACCTGGTACTCCAGTGCTCCAAAGACCTGCTCCCAGCCGAGCTGGATCAGCACCAGCGCCTGATCCTTAACCCGATACAGGCTCTCGGTCACGGTCAGCCCCGCCGGGGCTGCAGGCGTGGTCGAGAGCACCGTGATGGCACGAGGCTGCAAGGCCAGGCCCTGCTCGATGGCTGCGTACTTGCTGGGGTTGTGCGCCAGCGCCGTGATTTCGTGGATACCTGGTTCGCTTTCAGCAACTTGCACCACCCTAAAGAGCTGAGCCTCCACCAGCGTGGAAGACAGCACCCAAATCGCGCCCACTTGGGGAGCCATCGAAAACGCGCTGGTCACACCCACAGTCCGGCCAGACAGCGAGCCGACTTGCCGCTCTTCAACAACGCCCGTGGGCAGCACCACGGAAATCCGCCAGGATCCCGCAGGCAAGTCCTGATCGAGCGTGACGCTGACGGTTGTGGCCGCAGCAATCCGACCACCCAGTCGCATGCCACCCCGGCTGGCATCGGCCACCTTGACCACATCGCCCGGCCGGACCACAGCACCCTCAAGTCCGGTACGGAAAGTGATGATCTCCGACTCGGACTGCTCGGAATACAGCAGCCATTTGCCCACCCGGTTGGCTTGACCACGAGAGGTGCACCCCATAGCCACCACATCGGCCTGCACCACCCCATAACGGGCGATGCCTGCGAGGTCCTCGACGTATTCCACCTTCTGGCGGTAGAAATCGTCCGGATCCACCCAGCTGACCAGCGCCACCGTGTGCCGAGCCTTGGCAGAGGACCCCTGATAGGCGAACTCGCCATCGACGACATTGGCAGCGGTGAACTGGTAAAACGGATCCTGCGGCGCATCCTGCGTGACCGTGATGGCACCACCCGACCAGTAGGCCATGCCCCGAAACACCGAAGCCATGTCCTGCACCACTTTGTAGGCCTGCTCCCGGGTCTGCAGGTACAGGTTGCAGGTAAAGCGTGGCTCATAGCCACCCAGCCCATTGGGCACGAACTCGTCACAGTACTTGGCCACCCGGTACAGCGCCCATTTGTCGACCTGCGACTCAAGGATGTAATTGCCAAGACCGTAGCGAGTATTGGTCACCAGGTCATAAAAGCACCAGGCGGGGTTGTCCGTCCAGGCGATCTTGAAGCTGCCATCCCAGACACCGGCATAGGAGCGGGTCTCAGGGAAGTAGTTCGATGGGATGCGAACCCGAAGGAGCTTCAAGTCATAGCTGCGCCTGGGAATCGAGGTGAATTGCGAGGCGTCAACCCGCAATGCCATCAGCGCGCTGTTGGGGTAGCGCAGCTTGCTCTCGATCACCTCGGTGTAGGACTCGAGGAAGGTCTTGTTTTGCAGGCTGGTCTGCGTCGAGTCCGCCGTGATGCGGCGCAGGCGCACATCCCAAGGACCAGTCCCGGACAAAGGAACGTAGTAACTGCGCTGGTAGCGCGATGAGGTCTTGCCTGAAACCGTGTCCTGCAGGATTTGCACATACCCGGCTCCCCGGGCCTGCAGATCGATCGCATAAGTGACCGAGGTACCGTTCAGGTCACCATTGATCGTGTCCTGCAGTGTCAGCGTCGGGATGCTGACCTTGATGCGTACAGCGTCCACATCCGGGTCAGTGATGGAGCGCACCACGGGCTGGCCGAATTTACATTCGACCCCGACCGAGACCTCGTTTTCCACAGAGGAAAAGCCGGGGATGTAGCTTTGCTGCTGGGTGCCTGTGCGCGCCTCCAGCGTCACCCCAGTGAAGTTGTACGAGCCATCCGAATTCTGGATGGGCGTGTCGTCCAGGTAGACGGATTGCAGGCCAGCGGCCAAGCCCTCGATCTCGCCCTCGCAGACGAGGTCCACGACCCGGGCATAAGCCTTGGAGCGCAGGCTATCGGGCGCCTCCTGGGCCACGCGAGCACTGCCGCCCCCACCTTTTCCACCACCTGCGCCAATGATCAGAGAAGTGCTCTGGGTGCTCATACAGCAATCTCATCCACATCAATGCCTGCGCTGATCACGGCAGAACCCACAATCAGCCGCCCGTAACCCACAGGCACGGGGTGCCCCTGGGCAGTGGTATTCACAGCGCCGTTGAAAACATAGCTAGGCTGGTTTTCTGGTCGCTCGGAAGGGTCAGAAGACTTGGCCGTCGGAGCAATCATCTGGGCCACGCCTCCCAAAATCATGGAAGTACCCACCGAATAGAGCGTGGCCTGCGAGAGAAACGATCCTGCCGCAGCCCATCCCATCGGGTTCCACCAGGACACAGCGATCAGAGCCGCACCCAAAAGGATCTGACCCAGGCCATTGCCCCCTGCACCCGAGATCACGGGTGTGATCGTGATGTGCTGCTGCCCTGTGGGCTCATGCAGCCGATCAAGATTCAAGGCGTCCCGCCCGGCCAGCACCCGGTAGCCCACACCTCGCTCACCTGAAGCCACGAGCTCTCGCTCGAAGGTGGGAAAGTTCGCGCACATGGCACGCACCGCTTCCGCAGCAGTGGCCACAGCCATCTTGTGCCTGCGCCCGAAGCGCTTGCCCAGCTCGCCGAGAAGAATGATGGTGGTCATGGAAATGGGTTGAATGCAGTGAAATGTCGCAAGATGTGCGTCGTGATCTTTTGCCAGTAGCCGCCATACACGTCCCGGCTGGAGAGCCTGCCCTGCAGGTGATGCAGGATCAGACCGTCGCCCAGGTAGATTGCGGCATGGTTGGGAACAGGTGATGCCACCTGCATCAGGAGCACATCGCCAATTTCCATGTCCTGGGATTGAACGGTTCCCAGTGCCTCAAAGCCTGCCGAGCCGAAGTTGTCGAGGTACAGGCTCTGGCCGCGCTTCCACCACTCATCAAAGCGGTCAAAGTTCGGCAGATCAATGCCTCGCTCTGCCCGATACCAGTCCCGGATCACCGAGTAGCAATCAAGCACCCCGTGGGCCCATGCCCGACCGACCAAGGGAGCGATGTAGCCAGATGGCTGCATCTCATGCCACTGCCCAGAGGGGAAGGACAGAATGAACCAGGGCAAGCCGGAAGCTTCGCAGGCCACTTTGTCGGCCTGGCTGGGCTCAGCGGGCAGATTCGGATGGGAATGGAACACCCCCACGATCTCTCCAAGCCGATCGGCCCGGACATAGTCCTCGGGGTGGATCACGAACTGGTCGGTGCCCACGCCGATATTGCGGCATGGGACATAGGTCTCCCGGCCCTTGTGGATGACGAGTAGGCCACACGCTTCGCGGGAGAACTCCCGAGCAGCATGGTCCAGCGCCAGCGATTGGTTGATGGAGTCCATCATCGGATCAACCCCGCCGCTGGAAACCCGCCAAAGGGCAACTCGGCATTCGAGCCAAATCGCTTCTGGCAGGACACGAGCCTTTTGCCGCAGACATCCTGCACCCGGCTAGTCACCGTCTCATCGTTGGCGTTGAAATAGGCCGTCCCGGTATAGCCGCACTCTGAGCCCCGGTAGCTCCAGGGGCAGACGTTCTGAACAATCTGCCGTCTGGGCAAGGACACTCCTTCGAGATCGAAAGAGGCAGCCAACTCAAACTCGACCACATCCCGGGTCTCTCGTGACTTGCGGTCAATGAAATACACATCGTCGGCAAACTCGGCAGTCGGGTCTGCAGTCGGGTTGCTTCCAGTGCCGAAATTCACAGCATCGAGGTACTTGAGCAGCGTGCGCTTTCGCGTGACCCGAGCCCCCACCAGGTCCTGGTAGGAGAGGATCAGCGCAGTGATGCTGCCCGTGACGTTGGCCACCTTGAGCTTGGGACGCGGCACCTGGCCGTTGCCGTTGAACTCAAAGCCTTCAGCCTGGATAGGGAACGGCTCATAGATATTGCCTTGCCAGACCACCTGACGGCGCAGCTCGTTGGTGCCCGCATGAAATCGAACCACCCCCTCGTTGAAGAGGGTCAGGTCCATCACGAAGAGCTCGATGACAGCACTCGGGGAAAGTTGCTGAATTTCTGAGGTAATGGCTTGTGCTGTCATGAGAGATCAAACACCTGCCGGAAGGTGGCGTGGATGTTTTCCAGATTGGGTTCTTCCACCGTGCGACTCCACTCCTCGCACAGAAATTTCCCCGCAATGCCACTCGGGGTGGTCCAGTCGAATGACTGAACCGCCCCACGGGCACGCAGGAAGTTGTCGATGGCAGCCGCCTCGGCCGTTGATTTACCCCTGAATTCCAGGGACCAGATCTCCGGTTGGGTGTTGATGCCAAAGGCAAGGCGCTGCTCGTACCCGTCCCCAAAGGAGACCTTGCGGACATTGGGTTTGACGGTGAGCGAGGCCCCAATCGAAGCGATCCATGTGAATGTCGCCATACGCACCTCTTAATTCATCCAGTTCTTCGGGGATCCAGCAGACCACCGGCCCGCTTTTGGTTGAGCAGCTCCTGGCGTACCGCGCTGGAAATCGCCCGCCCCAGGTCTTTGCCCTGCCCTGCGCTGCTGGTCACCCCACCTTCAGCCACATTCACCGAGATGTTGAACACATCGCCGCCCCCGGACGAGGACTGGTTCATCGTGACGGGGATTGAGCGACCATCGGGCAACGGCACATAGGCCTCGGCCATGGAACCCTCGCCAAAGACCGCCAGCTGAGGCGTGGTGGCTACCCCGCCACTGGCGTACGCTCGCAGCGGCAAGGGGCCAGCCGAGGTCATGACCCCGCCGTCGGCAAACCCGAACATGCTGCCCAGAGCCTTGGCCAAGGGCAGTGTGATGGCACGCTGGATCTGAATGCGGATCAGGTCAGAGATGATGGATGTAGCCAGCGACTTGAAGTCGAGCTTTCCCGTCATCACGAAGTTGGTGAGCGCATCCGTCATCCCATTGAAGGCCTTGGTGGTCACCGCCTCCATCTGCTTACCCACCTGCTCGGTTTCTTCCCCGAGAGTGCGCAACGCCTTGGAGAATCCCGCACCGGGGTCTGACAACTCAAGGGCCCGCTGCCCCAGCAAGGTCGCTCCATCGGCTGCCTGACGGGCAGCCTCCTCGATGCGTCGAAACGATTCGGCCAACTTGTCATTGCCAGGCGTAGCCTCCACCAGCTCTCTGGCCCTGGCCGCGAAATCCGCCAACTCGTCGGCGCTGGAGCGCCTGGCAGCCGACAGTCGTTTGAGCGCATCGATCTCGCTGATCGATCCGGTCTCACGCAGGACCTTGATCTGCTCTTCGGTCGATCGAAGCTGCCCCTGGCTCCTGGCCACCTGCTCTTGCAGGTCTTTGAGTGTTTCACCCGGCAGCTTGATCTCGCGCTCGAGGTTGGACTGTTGGGCTTCGCGCTCGAGCTTTTCTCGGCGCAGGGTGATTTCCGAGAGCTTGTCCTGCAGCTTCAATTTGTCCTGGGCTGTCTTGGCCACGGTGGCCAGGCCACGCTTCAAGATGGACTCTTCCTGCGCATACAACTCGCCCAGGCGGTCCGTGAATTCCTGCTGGGCGTCCAGCCGGGCCTCACTGGCCTCCTTGTAGCTGATGTAACCCTGCCCCTCGTAGAGATCGATGATCTTTTGGCGGTCCTTCAGAAGGCCCGTTTCCACATCGGTCAACCCCTGCAGCTGCTTGATGTCGCTTTCGATCTTGGCCATGGCCGCTGCGGTGAGCGCACCAGTTGCCGAGTTGTAGTTGAGCTTGGGCTTTTTGGCTTCGGACGCAGCCTCGGCCTCCCCCTTGTTGATCGCATCGAAACGCTCCTTGACCGCATCAGCGAGCAACGGCATCTTCCACAAGTCAACGTAGGTCTGATTGGCCTTCTCGACGATCGCGTTGCGTTTTTCCAATGCGGTCTTGAGGGTGGCCTGGTTCTCCTCGGAAAACGGGTTCAGCCCCTTGCCACCAGCGAGGAAAGTGCCAAGCAACTCAATATCGGCCCAGACCGCCTCGAAGCTGCCCATGACCGCCTTGGCCATCTGGATCACACCACGCAGCGCATCGATCACGATGGCAATGCAATAGGCAGTGTCCTGCGCCCAGGTCTTGAGCGTGCCGTCATCCCGCAGCTTAACCATGGCCTCTGCCGTGTTGTACGTGCCCAGCATCACGGCCTTGAGCTCACCCACCAGCTCTTCAAGGGCAGGCAGCGCGGCCGTGACGATGGTCTGGGCGACGAAGTTGTGCTCTGCCCGCATACGGCCCAGCGCCTTGGAGGCCTTCTCGGCAGATTCGATCTCAGCCTCAGTGAGCCGGATATTCAGGTCCTGGTTGGCAGCCAGGTCCTTGAGGAAGGGCAGCAACCCCGCGCCAGTTTTGCCAAACAATTCAAGCGCAATGGCCGTCTTGCCTGCTCCGTCCTCGAAATTGGACAGTTTCAGGGCAATGTCGTTCATGACCTCGGCCGGATCGCGCAGGTTTCCACCCGCATCCTTGGCCTTGATGCCCAGAAACTGCAGGGCCTGAGAAGCGCCCTTGGTCTCATCGTCCACCCCGGCCAGCCCCTTGGAGAGTTTGGTCAGGCCTACGCCAATCTGCTCCATCGCCACGCCAGAAATGGTGGCCACCGGTGCAAAGCCGGACAGGGCCGTGGCGCTTGCCCCGGTCTGCTCGGCCAGATCCTGCAGTGCGGCCACCGTTTCCAGCGTGTGGGCGACCAATTCCTTGAGCGCCCCCACCGACTCCACGCCGATGGCGATGGCAAAGGTGGTTTTGGCGACTTCGGCCACTTTTTCAAGGGAACCACGCATGGATTCGGCGTGGCGCTCCAAAAGCAATGCACTCTTGCCCAGGTCTTCGCGGAAATCGGCCGTTTCCGCTGCAAGTTTGACCACGAGGGAGCCGATATCAGCCATGTTGCTTGCCTACCTTGTGCGCGAACATGGCCTTGAACCGGGCCACATTGAGCTGTGTTTCGTCTTGAGGTTGGGTGGGTTGCGGCTTATCCAGGAAGGGCATGAAGTCCTCTGGCCGAAACGGCCCCGCATCCTTGGCCCGGTGGGCATTGGCAAAGGTGGAGGCCACGACGCCGGACCTGTAATCGGCCCGATAGTCTCCAAAGGGCTCGAGCTGGTAGTACGCCATCCACTCGGTCAGCTCGTCCGATCCCATCGATGCGAGCATCTCGCGCACCGGCAGGCCCAAAGCCAGCGCCAGCCGGAACACAAAGCGCCGCGAAGGATGGGCGATCAGGCGTTTTTTGCGGCGTCCACCTGATCAGCGCCAATGCCGTTCAGACGCTGGGACACGGCAAACACACGGTCGAGTGCCTTGGCGCTCTTGCCACCGAGCGCCGTGATGTCGCCATCGCTGAAAAGACGGTTGCCTGTCTCATCACACAAGGTGAGGGAGACCAGGCGGGCACGAACGTTCTCAAGGCGGCCTTCCTTGCCAATCAAGCTGGCCTCAAAGGCATCACGGTCGGTACCGGTCATGGTGCGCACCTGCACCTCACCGCCCCACTCCGGGACTTGGACAGTTTCACGGGGCAGATCATCGCTCTGCAGGATTTGTTCACGGGTCAACATGGGGGGTGTCTCTCTTTAAGCTTCTGTGATGTCGCCATCGATCTCGATGGTCACGGAGGCCTGCACAACCGCATCCACACCGCCTTGCACGCTGAAGTGCGTGACATAGCCGTAGAAGGTCCAGGTGGCAGGGTTGGTGTCGGTAAAAGTGATCTTGAACTGGCGGCGCACCCGGTTGGCACGGTCTGTTCTCAGGCCCTGATGCACCAGATCGTCGGGGTTGTAGTGCAGGGTCAGGGACAACTGCCCCTCGTCACGCAGACCCACGCGCTTTTCCTTGGCGGTGGATGCCAGGTTGGTGACGTCGATCACGGCGGCCTGCCCGCCAGGACCTTGAAACGAGACCACATTGGGAATGGTTTCAAAGGCGGTGGTGCCAAACCGGGCAATGGCAATGCCTTGCGCGGTGATTGCGGTGCTGCTCATGCAGATGCTCCTTGTTTCACGGTGAACCCACCGGCCGGTGGTAGGTGTAGTCCACGCTCACCCGGTACAGCCGGGCCTGATCTTCAAATTCACTGAGCCCCATGCGCACATCGGCGACGGTGCTCTTGTCAGCCAGCAGCGCAGCCAGGACCTGGTCTTGCAGGTGCAAGGCCTCCTGGTACGTTCTGGCGTAGGTGTCGACCTGCACGCGCACACGCTGCAGGCCATGCGGTCCATCGATGCCAAAGATGTGCTCCAGCACGATGGGCGTGTAGACGATGGCCGGGTACTGGGTGTTTTCTGCTGCGACAAGCGCGTAGACCTCACCCCCAGCCAGATCCTTGATGGCGTCAAAGAAATCCTGCACGGCTACTTCCTCTACTGACCTCTGTAGAGGTTTTTGGCTTCCAGCTCGATACGCTCACTCAACCGGTCCTTCATGGCCTGCACCGCTTCGCGCCGCTTGGCTTCCAGGGCAGGCCTCAGGAATGGCCGCGCGCGCATTTTTCGGGTGCCAAACTCCACGAAACGCCAGTACCAGGCATCCTGCGAGAGGTTGCCCTTCTTGCCTTGCTTGCGGAACTTCTTGCCGTGGCGCACCGTCACGAAGAAGGTCTGGCGCGTGAGGCTGGAGAGCTCAGGGATCTGTTTCATGATCACCGAGCGCTTGAGCGTGCCCGGTGGCGGCTGATTCGGTCCCAGGACTTCGGCCGCTTTGGGCGCACGCATGCGGGCTTCATCGCGGATGACTTTGGCTCCGGCATAAACAGAGACGCGCAGGCCGTTCTTGGCCACCCGGTCAGGCAACTCGCGCAGAGCTTTGGCCAATTCAGCCAAGCCCTCCACCTTGAAGCGTTCATGCTTAGCCATCGTCCAGACCTTCGCTGGCAAGCAGGATGACCAGGACGCGTTTTTCGTCCTCGTTCAGGGCAGAGTGGATGTTGAAGATCCGCGACCTGTAGAGCACCCTGTACTGGGCCACCAGCTGAGGGTTGTCAAAAATGCTCTGGTAGCGCACCGTGATCTGGTGCGTGAGTTCGGCCGAGATGCGACTGGCAATCACGGCTTCACGGCCGGACAGGGGCTGGATATCGGCCCACACTGTGGCCACATCAATCCATGTTCGGCTGGGGGCACCCAAGCTGTCTTTGACCGTGCTTGGGCGCTGGATCTTGATGCGGCGACCCAGCGTTCCGGCTCCGATCGGGTTCATAGAGACCTCATATCAAGGGTACCTTGTAGGGATCGAGCAGTCCATCAATGAAGGGCAAGGGGTCAATACGCCCTCGCGTCATCGATGCCACCTCCTCGCGGTGGACGTACAGAGAGCCCAGGCGCAGCTTGATCCAAGTCTTGATGCCTTCGGGCACTACCGAAGCATTGCCGTACCCTGCATCAAAGATCACGCTCACGGCCCCGATCTGAGGCAAGGCAATCGGCCAGATCTGCCCGAACACGGGGGTGATGCGGGCAGGCTCGCAGGCACTGTCAACGGTGTAGTTCGCTGCAGGCAGGACCTGCCAGGCACCCGCCATGTCCAGATAGCGGATTTCCACCACCGACTGCACGGGCGATTTGGGCAGCAAAACAGCGTGCCCGGGCAAAGTGAACACCTGCCCTGCGGGCACGCCCATGAGGCTCGGTCCAGGAAAGCTGTCGAGCACCATCCGCCAGCGCGCCGTGACAAGTTGTCGATTGGTCAACGTTTCGGCCGCCTGGCGAGCCGCCGAGATCAGGACCTGGATCAGGCTATCGTCGTCATCGAAGTCCACCCGCAGGTGGAGCTTGGCTTCGGCAAGCGAAACCGGCTCTCCTGCAGGCGGGGTGATCAACTGCATAGGCATGCATTGCTCTCCCCGATGTCTTAGACCACCTGGACCACAGCGGCCTGGTTATTGGCGTCGCCCGGCGCAAACCGGGGATTGACGCCAAGCACCTGGGCTGCCGTCAGACTGGCAGCCACGCCCACGGTCACCGACAGGCGCACGAAGGCATAGCCGTTGGTCACATCCAGGTCATCCGGGCGCAGATTGATCAGCGCCTGCTTGGCCGAGCCACTGGCAGCCTGGGTGAACTGTGTGATGGCCTTGCCCGTCAGGTCCTTGGCACCGGTGCCCGAGGCATCCTGGGCTTGCTGAAGCTTGGCGTCGAGCGTGGCGTTGGTACCCAAAGCGCCGCTTTGGACCAGCGCCAGCAGGTTGTGGTGGTTACCGGCCGAGATCCAGCCGGTAGAGGTGGTGCCGACGGCCTGGCTGGCCGGATCGATGGTGGCCAGAACCGAGAACAGCTCGCTGCCTTTTGCATTGGGAAACATGTGATTTCTCCTTGATGGTCAGGCGCC
>CAYTZZ010000020.1:0-54748 GCA_964442645.1 uncultured Bordetella sp.
ACATGTCCGACGACAACTGGCACTACCACTTCTACGACACCATCAAAGGCTCCGATTGGCTCGGCGACCAGGATGCGATCGAATTCATGTGCCGTGAAGCCCCCAAGGTCGTGTACGACCTGGAGCACATGGGCATGCCTTTTGACCGCAACCCGGACGGCACCATTTACCAGCGTCCGTTTGGCGGCCATACCGCCAACTACGGCGAAAAGCCGGTGCAACGCGCTTGCGCTGCGGCTGACCGTACTGGCCACGCCATGCTGCACACCCTGTACCAGCAAAACGTGGCAGCCAAAACCAGCTTCTTTGTGGAGTGGATGGCGCTGGACCTGATCCGCGACGCCGAAGGCGACGTGGTGGGCGTGACTGCCCTTGAAATGGAAACCGGCGACCTGCACGTCCTGCACGCCAAGACCGTGCTGATGGCCACGGGTGGCGCTGGCCGCATTTATGCGGCTTCCACCAACGCCTTCATCAACACGGGCGACGGTCTGGGCATGGCTGCCCGCGCAGGCATTCCTTTGGAAGACATGGAATTCTGGCAATTCCACCCCACTGGCGTGGCCGGTGCTGGCGTGCTCTTGACCGAAGGCTGCCGTGGCGAAGGCGCAATCTTGCTCAACAGCAATGGCGAGCGCTTCATGGAGCGTTATGCGCCCACCCTGAAAGACCTGGCCCCACGCGACTTCGTGTCGCGCTGCATGGACCAGGAAATCAAGGAAGGCCGTGGCTGTGGCCCGAACAAAGACTACGTGCTGCTCAAGCTGGACCACCTGGGTGCCGACACCATCCACAAGCGTCTGCCTTCGGTGTACGAAATCGGCGTCAACTTCGCCAACGTCGACATCACCAAAGAGCCGATTCCCGTGGTGCCCACCATCCACTACCAGATGGGCGGTATCCCCACCAACATCAACGGCCAGGTCGTGACGCAAAACGCCACCGACCACAACGCCGTGGTCAACGGTTTGTATGCCGTGGGCGAATGCTCTTGCGTGTCGGTGCACGGCGCCAACCGCCTGGGCACCAACTCGCTGCTGGACCTCTTGGTGTTCGGCCGCGCTGCGGGCAACCACATTGTCGACTTCAACCTCAAGAACAAGTCGCACAAGCCCATCCCTGCCGATGCCGCCGACCGCACCTTGGCACGCCTGGCCCGCCTCGAAGGCGCCTCCAACGGCGAGTACGCCCAAGACGTCGCCAACGACATCCGCGCCTCGATGCAGCAACACGCTGGCGTGTTCCGCACCCAGGCCAGCATGAACGAAGGCGTCAAGAAAATTGCCGCACTGCGCGAGCGCGTGAAGGCCGTTGGCCTGAAAGATCACTCCAAAGTGTTCAACACCGCCCGCATCGAAGCACTGGAAGTGGAAAACCTCATCGAGTGCGCACAGGCCACCATGGAGTCTGCGGCTGCACGCCACGAAAGCCGTGGCGCCCACACCGTGGACGACTATGCCGACACGCCCGAGCATCCGAACGGTCGCAACGACACCGAATGGCTCAAGCACACCCTGTGGCACAGCGCCGACAACTCGCTGACCTACAAGCCCGTCAACCTCAAGCCCCTGACAGTCGACAGCGTCGAACTCAAGGTCCGGACCTTCTAAGGAATCGCCATGCAACGCACTTTTCAAATCTACCGCTACGATCCCGACAAGGACGCCAAGCCCTACATGCAGACCGTCAAGATTGAGCTTGACGGCCATGAGCGCATGTTGCTCGACGCCCTGATGAAGCTCAAGGCGCAAGACCCCACCCTGTCCTTCCGTCGCTCGTGCCGCGAAGGCGTGTGCGGCTCGGACGCCATGAACATCAACGGCAAAAACGGCCTCGCCTGCCTGACCAACATGCTCAGCCTGCCCGAGACCATTGTGCTTAAGCCGCTGCCCGGCCTGCCCGTGATCCGCGACCTGATCGTGGACATGACGCAGTTCTTCAAGCAGTACCACTCGATCAAGCCCTACCTCGTCAACGACACGCTGCCGCCCGAGAAAGAGCGCCTGCAGTCGCCCGAAGAGCGCGATGAACTCAACGGCCTGTACGAGTGTATTCTGTGCGCCAGCTGCTCCACCAGCTGCCCCTCGTTCTGGTGGAACCCCGACAAATTCGTCGGTCCCGCCGGTCTGCTGCAAGCCTACCGCTTCATCGCCGACAGCCGTGACCAGGACACCGCCGGTCGTCTGGACAACCTGGAAGACCCGTACCGCCTGTTCCGCTGCCACACCATCATGAACTGCGTCGATGTTTGCCCCAAAGGGTTGAACCCCACCAAAGCCATCGGCAAGATCAAGGAACTGATGGTGCGTCGCGCCGTCTGATGCACCACAACAGGACGCACCCCCAGCCATCATGACCCTAAGCATGGCCGATGAACTTCTCGATGCGCTCGATGCCGCGGCGCCCCTGAGCGAGCGCGGCCTCAGCAAGCTGCGCTGGCGTTGCAGGCGTGGCTTGTTGGAAAATGATTTGTTCATCGAGCGCTTCTTCCATCGGCATGAATCTCGCTTGACGGTTGGCCAGGCCCGCGCCCTGTATGTGTTGATGGACCTCTCTGACAACGACTTGCTCGACCTGCTGTTGCGGCGCAATGAGTTGCCAGAGAACCTCCACCAAGAGGATGTGCAAGAAGTTTTGAGCATGCTTCGGCAATGACAAAGTCGCTCCGTATCTGAAATTTAAGGACTCAGACCATGAAACTCGCAAACAACAAAGCCACACTGACCTTCAGCAACGGCGCACCCAACATTGAAATGCCGGTTTACAGCGGCAACATTGGTCCGGACGTGATTGACATCCGCAAGCTGTACGCCCAGACCGGCATGTTCACCTATGACCCGGGCTTCCTGTCGACCGCTTCTTGCCAATCTGGCATCACCTACATCGACGGCGACAAAGGCGAGCTGCTGTACCGCGGCTACCCCATCGAGCAACTGGCCAACAGCTGCAACTACCTGGACACCTGCTACTTGCTGCTCAAGGGCGAGTTGCCTGACGCCACGCAGCGCCAAGACTTCCATAAGCTGGTGATCAACCACACCATGGTGAACGAGCAGATGCAGTTCTTCCTGCGTGGCTTCCGCCGTGACGCACACCCCATGGCCGTGTTGACCGGCTTGGTGGGCGCGCTGTCGGCCTTCTATCACGACAGCACCGACATCAACAACCCCGAGCACCGTGAAATTGCGGCCATCCGTCTGATCGCCAAAATGCCCACCCTGGTCGCCATGGCTTACAAATACGGCATCGGCCAGCCTTACATGTACCCGCGCAACGACCTGAGCTACTCCGGCAACTTCTTGCGCATGATGTTCGGCACCCCCTGTGAAGACTACAAAGTGAACCCGGTGCTCGAGCGCGCGCTGGACCGCATCTTCATTTTGCATGCCGACCACGAGCAAAACGCTTCCACCTCCACCGTGCGCCTGTGCGGTTCGTCGGGCACCAACCCCTTCGCAGCCATCGCGGCTGGCGTGGCTTGCCTGTGGGGCCCGGCCCACGGCGGCGCCAACGAGGCTTGCCTGAACATGCTGGAAGAAATCCAGGCCATGGGTGGCGTGGCCAAGGTGGGCGAGTTCATGAACCAGGTGAAAGACAAGAACTCTGGCGTCAAGCTGATGGGCTTTGGCCACCGCGTGTACAAGAACTACGACCCCCGCGCCAAGCTCATGCAGGAAACCTGCAACGAAGTGCTGGCCGAGCTGGGCCTGGAAAACGACCCGCTGTTCAAGCTGGCCAAAGAGCTCGAGAAAATCGCCCTGGAAGACGACTACTTCGTGCAGCGCAAGCTCTACCCGAACGTGGACTTCTACTCCGGCATCGTGCAGCGCGCCATTGGCATCCCCGTGAACTTGTTCACCGGTATTTTTGCCCTGGCACGCACCGTCGGCTGGATTGCCCAGCTGAACGAAATGATCGGCGACCCCGAGTACAAAATTGGCCGCCCGCGCCAGCTGTTCACCGGCTCACCCCGCCGCGACGTTCCCGTCAACATGGCCAAAGGCTAATCCCCCGATCCGTCATTGCGAGCGCAGCGTGGCAATCTCTCTTCGGAGACAGGTCGCCGCGCTGCGCTCGCGATGACGGCACTCCATGGCTGAACTCCCTCGCATTCACACGCCCGAAGCCCTGCGCGCGCTGGCTTGCGGGCCTGCGCAAGCCTGTCAATGCAGCTTGCAGCGTTGCACGGGCTGGGAAACCTTTCCCGATGCTGATTGGCCCAAGGCCCAAATGCAGGCCGTGGCCACGCTGCGCGATCCCGATGTTCTGGAGCCGACCTTCGAGGAATACCACCCGAACGGCACGCGCTATGAGTCGCCCGATGCGCCGGTGTCCTTGGCGCACTTCCCCACCAACCGCTGCGAAGTCCACGCCTGCCAGCGCTGTGGTCAGCATGTGATGCGCTACACCGAGTACGGCGGCTACTATGTGGACCCGCGCGCGCGCCGCCTCAACCCCGACCTGATCGTTCCCTGAAAAACGTCGTTGCGAGGCCCGAAGGGCCGCGGCACCCCCTCTCCGGGGCGAGATCGCCGCGCTTCGCTCAATGGGATGACGGGGTGGGGGTGTCGCGGTTGTGGAGGGGGTGGCGACAGAAAGCGCGCGGGGCCCCTAAAATGACAGGCTCTCCTCCAGCTTACCTAGTGAGACCCCATGGGACGCACCCTTTACGACAAGATCTGGGACGAGCACGTCGTCCACACCGAAGAAGACGGCACCTCGGTGCTTTACATTGACCGCCACCTGGTGCACGAAGTCACCAGCCCGCAGGCGTTCGAGGGCATTCGCCAAGCCGGACGCAAAGTCTGGCGCGTATCCTCCATCGTGGCCACGGCCGACCACAACACCCCGACCACAGGCTGGGAGTTGGGCTACGACGGCATCACCGACCCCATCAGCAAAGAGCAGGTCACCACGCTGGACAGCAACATTGCCGAGTTTGGTTCGGCGGTGTACTTCCCCTTCCTGTCCAAGCGTCAGGGCATCGTGCACGTCATTGGCCCGGAAAACGGCGCCACCCTGCCCGGCATGACCGTGGTCTGCGGTGACTCGCACACCTCCACCCATGGCGCTTTTGGCGCGCTGGCCCATGGCATTGGCACCAGCGAAGTCGAGCACGTCATGGCCACGCAAACCTTGCTGGCCAAAAAAGCCAAGAACTTGTTGGTAAAGGTCGAAGGCACGCTGCCGCGCGGCTGCACCGGCAAAGACATTGTGCTGGCCATCATCGGCAAGATCGGCACCGCCGGCGGCACCGGCTACACCATCGAGTTCGCAGGCTCCGCCATTCGCAGCCTGTCCATGGAGGGCCGCATGACGGTGTGCAACATGGCCATCGAAGCTGGCGCCCGCGCCGGCCTGGTGGCCGTGGACGACAAGACCATCGAGTACGTCAAAGGCCGCCTGCTCTCCCCCACCGGCGTCGAGTGGGACCACGCCGTGGCCTATTGGAAAACCTTGCACTCCGACGCCGATGCCAAATTCGACGCCGTGGTCGAACTCAATGCCGCCGACATCCTGCCGCAAGTCACCTGGGGCACCTCGCCCGAAATGGTGCTGCCCATCGATGCGCGCGTGCCCGATCCCGACAAGGAAAAAGACGCCACCAAGCGCGGCGCCATCGAGCGCGCGCTCACCTACATGGGCCTGGAGCCCGGCAAGCCCATCAACGACATTCACATCGACAAGGTGTTCATCGGCTCTTGCACCAACAGCCGCATCGAAGATATGCGTGAAGCCGCCGCCGTGGTGAAAAAGCTGGGTCAAAAAGTGGCCCGCAACGTCAAAGTGGCCATGGTTGTGCCCGGCTCGGGCTTGGTCAAAGAACAGGCCGAGCGCGAAGGCCTGCATGAAATTTTCAAGGCCGCTGGCTTTGAGTGGCGCGAGCCGGGGTGCTCCATGTGCCTGGCCATGAATGCCGACCGCCTGGAGCCCGGCGAGCGCTGCGCCTCCACCAGCAACCGCAACTTCGAAGGACGCCAAGGCGCCGGTGGCCGCACCCACCTGGTCAGCCCGGCCATGGCCGCTGCTGCCGCCATTCATGGCCACTTCGTCGACGTCCGTCAATTTGCCTGAGCCCAGAGGTCACAGCATGCAAAAATTCACGCTTCACAAAGGCTTGGTCGCGCCCATGGACCGCGAGAACGTCGACACCGACGCCATCATCCCCAAACAATTCCTGAAGTCCATCCGCAAGACCGGCTTTGGCCCCAACCTGTTTGACGAGTGGCGCTACCTCGACCCCGGCTTTCCCGGGCAAGACCTGGCCAGCCGCAAGCCCAACCCCGACTTTGTGCTGAACCAGCCGCGCTACCAAGGTGCGTCCATCCTGTTGGCGCGCAAAAATTTTGGCTGCGGCTCTTCGCGCGAGCACGCGCCCTGGGCGATCGACCAATTTGGCTTCCGCGCCATTCTGGCACCGAGCTTTGCCGACATCTTTTTCAATAACTGCTTCAAAAACGGCTTGCTGCCCATCGTCTTGCCCGAAAGCACCATTGCGAAACTGTTCGATGAAGTGGCGGCCTTTCCAGGGTACGAGCTCACCATCGACCTGGAGCGGCAGGTGGTGGTTCGCCCGCAAGGCGAAGAAATCCCCTTCGAGGTGCAGGCCTTCCGCAAGTACTGCCTGCTCAATGGCTTTGACGACATCGGCCTGACCTTGCGCCATGCCGACAAAATTCGCGCCTACGAAGCCCAACGTCTGGCCACCAAGCCCTGGCTGGCCCACACCGCCTGACTCTCACACTCACTCCCACAACATCATGAAAATTGCAGTTCTTCCCGGCGATGGCATCGGCACCGAAATCGTGGCGGAAGCCGTCAAGGTGCTCAAGGTTCTGAACCTGCCCCTCGAGATGGAGACCGCCCTGGTGGGTGGCGCAGCCTTTGACGCGCATGGCCACCCGCTGCCCGAGTCCACTTTGAAGCTGGCCATGGCCTCGGATGCCGTGCTGTTCGGCGCCGTAGGCGACTGGAAATACGACACCCTGGACCGCCCCTTGCGTCCCGAGCAAGCCATTCTGGGCCTGCGCAAGAACATGGGCTTGTTTGCCAACTTCCGCCCCGCCATTTGCTACGAGCAACTGACCCATGCCTCCAGCCTCAAGCCCGAATTGGTGGCTGGCCTGGACATCCTGATCATTCGCGAACTGACCGGCGACATTTACTTTGGCCAGCCGCGCGGCCGCCGTGTGGCCACCGATGGCCATTTCCCAGGCGCCGAAGAAGCCTTCGACACCATGCGCTACACCCGCCCGGAAATCGAGCGCATTGCCCATGTGGCCTTCCAGGCCGCCCAAAAGCGCAACAAGCGCGTGACCAGCGTCGACAAAGCCAACGTGCTGGAAACCTTCCAGCTTTGGAAAGATGTGGTCACCGAAGTGGGCAAGCAATACCCCGACGTGGCGCTGGACCACATGTACGTGGACAACGCCGCCATGCAACTGGTCAAAGAGCCGAAAAAGTTTGACGTGGTGGTCACCGGCAACATGTTTGGCGACATTCTGTCGGACGAAGCCTCCATGCTGACGGGCTCCATTGGCATGCTGCCCTCGGCCTCGCTGAACGTGAAAAACCAGGGCTTGTACGAGCCCAGCCATGGCAGCGCGCCCGACATTGCCGGTAAGAATCTTGCAAACCCGCTGGCTACAATACTGTCTGCTGCCATGATGCTCCGTTTTTCACTCAACCAAGATCAGGCCGCCGTCCTCATTGAGTCGGCCGTCAAGGCGGTTTTGGCCAGTGGCTTGCGCACGGCAGACATCTACTCGGAAGGCACCACCAAGGTGGGCACCCGCGAGATGGGCGACGCAGTGGTGGCTGCGCTCACCAAACAGATTACCAAGGGCTAAATCTCCCAGGTTCGTCATGCCCTGCCGGCTCGACGAGCCGGGAAACAAGAATTGAAAGGGCATAGCGATGAAAAAAATTGGCAACGTGGTCGGCCTGGTGGGCTGGCGCGGCATGGTGGGCTCGGTCCTGTTGGACCGCATGCAAGCAGAAGGCGACTTTGGCTTGATTGAGCCGGTATTCTTCTCCACCTCCAACGCTGGCGGCAAAGCACCGGCGCTGGCCAAGAACGAAACCACCCTGAAAGACGCCAACGACATCGACGCGCTCAAAAAGTGCGACATTGTCCTGACCTGCCAAGGCGGCGACTACACCAAAGAGGTTTACCCCAAGCTGCGCGCCGCCGGTTGGCAAGGCCACTGGATTGACGCGGCATCGGCCTTGCGCATGGCCGACGACGCCGTGATCATTCTGGATCCGGTGAACCGCCACGTCATTGACCAGTCGCTCGCCAAGGGCGGCAAAAACTGGATTGGGGGCAACTGCACCGTCAGCCTGATGCTGATGGGCATGGGCGGCCTGTTCCAGCACGACCTGGTCGAATGGGTCAGCGCCATGACCTACCAGGCCGCCTCGGGCGCCGGCGCGCAAAACATGCGCGAACTGCTGCAACAAATGGGCGCCCTACACGACGCCGTCAAAGCCGAGCTGGCCGACCCGGCATCGGCCATTCTGGACATCGACCGCAAAGTGTCCGCCACCATGCGCGACGCAGCGTTCCCTACCAAGAACTTCCGCAACACCGCCCTGGCCGGCAGCCTGATTCCCTGGATTGACGTTCCCGTCGAGCACGGCCAAAGCAAAGAAGAATGGAAAGGCGGCGCCGAGTGCAACAAAATTTTGGGTCGCCCCGCTTTCCGCAGCGCCGGCAGCATTCCCATCGATGGCTTGTGCGTGCGCATTGGCGCCATGCGCTGCCACTCGCAAGGCCTGACCGTGAAGCTGCGCAAAGATGTGCCGCTGTCCGACATCGAGTCGATCCTGGCCAACGCCAATGACTGGGTCAAAGTGGTGCCCAACCAGCGCGAGATCAGCGAACGCGAGCTCACACCGGCAGCCGTCACCGGCACCCTCACCGTGCCCGTCGGCCGCCTGCACAAGCTGGCCATGGGTGACGCGTACCTGGGCGCCTTCACCGTCGGCGACCAACTGCTGTGGGGCGCCGCTGAGCCGTTGCGCCGCATGCTGCGCATATTGCTGCAAGCCTGAAGCTCCTGATGCGCACCTTCGCCCCTGCATCTCTCCTGTTGCGTCCCCTGGTGGTGGCCGTGGCCTTGTGCCTGGCCACGCAAACGCACGCGCTGACCCTGGGGCAGCCCGTGGTGCAATCGCAGCCCGGCGAGCCTTTGCGGGTTGAAATCCCGATCCAGAAAATCAGCGCCATCGAGGCCACCGAGCTGCAAGCCAAGCAAGCCGATGCCGAAGCCTACAAGGCTGCCCGCATCGAACGCGATGCCAGCCTGGAGGGCTTGTCACTGGCGCTGCAAGACCGCGCAGGCCAGCGAGTGCTGGTGCTCAAAGGCCAGGCACCCACCAAAGCCGGCTTCATCGATCTGCTGCTGGAGCTGCGCTGGGCAACGGGGCGCATGGTTCGCGATGTGGGCTTGCTGCTGGGTGCGGCCGAAGGCAAGCAGCGCAGCCCCCTGCCCTCGCACTTGCGTGTGCAAGCGGGCGACACAGCCAGCCAATTGGCACAAAACCACAAAGACGACAGCGTTGCACTCGACCAGATGCTGCTGGCCTTGCTGCGCAGCAACCCGGACGCCTTCATTGACAACAACGTCAACCGCCTCAAGGCGGGCGCCATCCTCCAGCTGCCCGACGCCGCCATGGCCAAGGAGGTGGACCGTGTTGAAGCCCGCCAGGCTCTGCAACTGCAGGCCGAGGAATTCGCCACCTACCGCAACGCATTGGCTGAGCGTTTGCCCACCGCGCCCATTGCGGACAATGCGCAAACGGCCAGCGGCAAAGTTCAATCCAGCGACGCGCCCAAGCCGGCCGCCGAGCAAGACAAACTGACCCTGGCCAAGCCCAGCGAGGGCGAGGACCGCATTGCCTTGCAACGCGAAGCCCAGGAAACAGCCCAACGGGCGCAAGAGATGGCGCGCAACATCAACGAGCTGAGCAAGCTCGTTGAAGCCTCGGCGCAAACTGGCCTGCCCGTCAAGCCGCCTGCCACGGCGGTGGCGCAGTTGGCGGAGCACCCGCTCACGCCCGTGGCCGCTGGCAGCCTGTTGGGTTTGCTGACCTTGTTGGCCCTGTGGCGTGTGCGCCGCCCGCGCTCCGCCCCGCAAGCCTTGAAAGTGGACTTCGACCTGGAGCTGCCCCCTCTCGGCCCCTTGCCCGACGAAGCCCCGTCCAATTCAGCGCCCGCCAAGCCATCGGCGCAGCCTGCGTCACCTAACACGCCCTCAGCGGCGCCCTCTGCGGCCCTACCCTCCGCCACACGCCCCGCCGAGTTCAAGCTGGAAGACATTTCGCTGGACCTCAGCAGCCCTGAAGACGAGGCCTTGCAGATTCGTTTTGAGTTGGCGCAAGAACTCTGGCGCCTGGGCCAGGAAAACACCAGCCGCACCCTGGTGCAAGAGGTGGCCGAGCAAGCCACGGGCGCCTTGCAGTTGCAAGCGCAACGCTGGTTGGCAGAGCGGGCCTAAGCCATGCGGCTGGCCCTGGGCCTGAGTTACAACGGTCAAGCCTATGACGGCTGGCAAAGCCAGCCCTCCGGGCGCACCGTGCAAGACCATTTGGAAGCGGCGCTGCAATCCTTTGCCTGCACCCGTTTGCAAACCCTTTGCGCCGGCCGCACCGATGCGGGTGTTCACGGCTTGATGCAGGTGGTGCATTTCGACACCGACTTGAACCGCGACCTGTTTTCCTGGGTGCGCGGCACCAACAGCTTTCTGCCCGCCGACATCGCGGTGCAATGGGCCCGTGAGGTGCCCGACAGCTTTCACGCCCGCGCCAGCGCCCAGAGCCGGCGTTACGCCTATGTCTTGCTGGCGTCCGCGGTGCGCCCCAGCGTGGAAGCGGGGCGGGTCGGCTGGGTGTTCAAGCCGCTCGACCTAGGCGCCATGCAAGCGGCCGCACAGCACCTGCTGGGTGAGCATGATTTCACCTCTTTTCGGGCCTCGGCCTGCCAAGCCTTGTCGCCGGTCAAAACACTGCACCGCATCGAGATCACGCGCCGCAGTGCCAGCCCCGACAGCGCCTACTGGCGCTTCGACTTTGAAGGCAATGCCTTCCTTCACCACATGATTCGCAACATCATGGGCAGCCTGTTGCAAGTCGGGCACGGCCAGCACTCGCCGGACTGGATGGCCGAAGTGCTGGCGGCCCGAAGCCGGGATGCGGCCTCCCCCACGTTTTCGCCCGATGGCCTTTATTTTTTGGGTCCGCGCTACGAACCGCACTGGGGCCTGCCAGAGCGCACAGCTGCGTATGATTGGCTGCCATGAGCACAGCCACCTTCACCCCCATCAAAGTCTGCGGCCTGACCCGCGAGCAAGACGTGGACGCTGCAGTTCAGGCAGGCGTGCAGGCCATTGGCTTTGTGCTTTACCCCCCCAGCCCGCGCCAAGTCAGCGCGGCGCGTGCCGCCGAGTTGGCAAAGCGCCTGCCGGCGTTTGTCACGCCGGTCTTGCTGTTCGTGAACGAGACGCCTGAAACCATCGCCCAGGCCTGCGCGCAGGTGCCCGGGGCCTGGCTGCAATTTCATGGCGATGAGACGCCCGCGCAATGCCAGGCCATCGCCCAGGGCTTGGGGCGGCGCTGGCTGCGCGCAGCGCGTATCCCTTTGGACACACAGACACCGTTCGACCTCGTAAAATACGCCCAAGATTACAAAGACGCCCAAGCCTTGCTGCTCGATGCCCATATCGAGGGCTATGGCGGCGGCGGCAAGGCATTCAATTGGTCACAGCTTCCTCCAAACGTCAACGCTCACCTCGTTTTGTCTGGTGGACTCACACCTGCAAACGTGGCCGATGGCATTCGCTCGCTGCGCGGACGTGGGCGAACGCTGGCGGTTGACGTCAGCTCGGGCGTCGAATCCGCCAAGGGCATCAAGGATGCTGCACTGATCCGCGACTTTGTGCGCGCCGTTCGAAGCACCGAAGCCTGACCCACCGGGCCCCTCGCCCGACCTTCTTTTTTTCTGAACACCGATCGTGCCCTCGTGGCCAGGAGAGTTCCATGTTTGCCTATCAACAACCCGACCTGCGCGGCCATTTCGGCCCTTATGGCGGCAGTTTCGTCAGCGAAACCCTGACGCACGCCATCAATGAGTTGCGCGAAGCCTATGCCAAGTACCAGCACGACCCCGAGTTCCTGGCCGAGTTCCGCTACGAGCTGGCCCACTTTGTAGGGCGCCCCTCCCCGCTCTACCACGCAGCGCGCATGAGCCGCGAAATGGGCGGCGCACAGATCTACCTCAAGCGCGAAGACCTGAACCACACCGGCGCGCACAAGGTCAACAACACCATTGGCCAGGCCATGTTGGCCAAGCGCATGGGCAAGCCCCGCGTGATCGCCGAAACCGGCGCCGGGCAGCACGGCGTGGCCACCGCCACCATCTGCGCCCGCTATGGCCTGGAGTGCGTGGTCTACATGGGCAGCGAAGACGTCAAACGCCAAAGCCCCAATGTCTACCGCATGAAGCTCCTGGGCGCCACTGTGGTGCCTGTGGAAAGCGGCAGCCGCACCCTGAAAGACGCCTTGAACGAGGCCCTTCGCGACTGGGTCACCAATGTCGAGAACACCTTCTACATCATCGGCACCGTGGCGGGCCCACACCCCTACCCGATGATGGTGCGTGACTTTCAAAGCGTGATTGGCGAAGAATGTTTGAAGCAAATGCCTGAAATGCACCATGGCCAGCAACCCGACGCGGTGGTGGCTTGTGTGGGCGGTGGCAGCAATGCCATGGGCATCTTCTACCCCTACATTCCGCATGAGAAAACCCGCCTGATTGGCGTCGAAGCCGCTGGCGAAGGTCTGGAAAGCGGCCGGCACTCTGCCTCTTTGCAGCGCGGGGCGCCGGGGGTGCTGCACGGCAACCGCACCTATATCTTGCAAGACCCGAATGGTCAAATCACCGAGACGCACAGCGTCAGCGCGGGCCTGGACTATCCGGGTGTGGGCCCGGAGCACGCCTATCTGAAAGACATCGGCCGCGCCGAGTACGTGGGCATCACCGACGGCGAGGCACTGGAAGCCTTCCATTACCTGTGCCGCACCGAGGGCATCATCCCTGCACTCGAATCCAGCCATGCCGTGGCCTATGCCATGAAGCTGGCCAAGACCATGAAGCCGGAACAGTCGATTCTGGTCAACCTGTCGGGGCGCGGCGACAAGGACATTGGCACCGTGGCCGACTTGAGCAACGCCGACTTCTATTGCCGCCCCAGCTGCCAGGGCCAATCGGTCAAAGGTCAACAAGAACAGATTGTGAAGGTGGTGAAATGAGCCGCATCGATGTCACGCTCAAGCAGCGCCTGAGCGAAGGCCGCAAGGCCTTGATTCCCTATGTCATGGCCGGTTTTCCGCAAGCGGACATCACGCCCGCCTTGATGCACGGCCTGGTGCAAGCCGGTGCCGACATCATCGAGCTGGGCATCCCGTTCAGCGACCCCATGGCCGATGGCCCGGTGATTCAAAAAGCCGGTGAGGCGGCCTTGCGCCTGGGCATTGGCCTGGGCGAAGTGCTGGCCATGGTGAGCACCTTCCGCCAGCAAGACGCCACCACCCCCGTGGTACTGATGGGCTACGCCAACCCGATCGAGTGCTATGACCTGCGCCATGGCAAAAACGCCTTTGTGCGCGATGCCGCGCAAGCCGGCGTGGACGGCGTGCTGGTGGTCGATTACCCGCCCGAAGAATGCGAAGAATTCGCCGCCACCTTGCGTGCCCACCAGATGGACCTGATTTTCTTGCTGGCCCCCACCAGCACGGCCGAGCGCATGGACCAAGTGGCGCGCGTGGCCAGCGGCTATGTGTACTACGTGTCGCTCAAGGGCGTCACTGGCGCCGGCCACCTCGACACCGACGCGGTCGAAGCCATGCTGCCGCGCATTCGCCAGCATGTGCACATTCCGGTGGGCGTGGGCTTTGGCATTCGCGATGCCGCCACCGCCTGTGCCGTGGGCCGGGTGGCCGATGCGGTGGTGATTGGCTCACGCATCATCCAGCTGCTGGAAGCGGCGCCCCCAGGCGGCGCGGTGGCTGCGGCCCGAGATTTCCTGACCGAGATTCGCCAGGCGCTCGACAAGGCCTCTCACGTAGGATAATCACGGCATTGCCTGGAAGGAGACGACCATGAGTTGGCTCGAGAAACTGCTCCCCCCGAAAATTCAACACACCGACCCCGCCGATCGCCGCAGCGTGCCTGAAGGCCTGTGGGTCAAGTGCCCCAGCTGCGAAACGGTTTTGTACAAAACTGACCTGGAGCAAAACCAGAACGTCTGCCCGGGTTGCAGCCACCACCACCGCATTGGCGCGCGCGCCCGCCTGGACGCCTTTCTGGACCCCGAAGGCCGCTATGAGATCGGCCAGGAAGTGGTGCCGGTCGACGCCCTGAAATTCAAGGACAGCCGCAAGTACACCGAGCGCCTCAAAGAAGGCATCGACAACACCGGCGAAACCGACGCCCTGATTGTCATGGGTGGCGCGGTGCACAGCATCAACCTGGTGGCCGCCTGCTTTGAGTTCGACTTCATGGGCGGCAGCATGGGCTCGGTGGTGGGCGAGCGCTTTGTGCGCGGCGTGCACACCGCCATCGAGCAAAAAGTGCCCTTTGTGTGCTTCACCGCCACCGGTGGCGCGCGCATGCAAGAAGGCTTGCTGTCGCTGATGCAAATGGCCAAGACCAATGCGGCCCTGACGCGCCTGGCCAAAAAAGGCCTGCCCTACATCAGCGTGCTGACCGACCCGACCATGGGCGGCGTGTCTGCGGGCTTCGCCTTTGTGGGCGACGTAGTCATTGCCGAGCCCAAGGCCTTGATTGGCTTTGCCGGCCCGCGCGTGATTGAAAACACCGTGCGCGTGACCCTGCCCGATGGCTTCCAGCGCGCCGAATTCCTGCAACAAAAAGGCGCGATCGACATGATTTGCGACCGCCGAGACCTGCGCAAGACCGTGGCCAACCTGCTGGCCATGCTGCAACGCCAACCCGCTGACGCGGTGATCTGACCCCCTCCCATGACCGACGCCCAACACCCCGCCTCCGAAGCCCCCGTTCAAGACGAAAACCAACTCATCGCCGAGCGCCGCGACAAGCTCAAGGTGCTGCGCGAGCGCCAGCAGCAGGGGCTGGGCGTGGCCTTCCCCAACGATTTCAAGCCCGCGCACCATGCCGCCACGCTGCATGACACGCATGGACAGAAAACGCCCGAGCACCTGGTGGAAGAAGGCCAGCTGGCGCGCGTGGCCGGGCGCATGATGCTCAAGCGCGTGATGGGCAAGGCCAGCTTTGCCACCTTGCAAGACAGCACTGGGCGCATCCAGATTTATGTGACGCGCGATGACGTCAGCGAAAGCGTTTACAACGACTTCAAGCACTGGGACCTGGGCGACATCGTGGCGGCCGAGGGCAAGCTGTTCAAGACCCGCACTGGCGAGCTGTCGATTCATGCCAACCAAGTGCGCTTGCTCACCAAGAGCCTGCGCCCCATGCCCGACAAGTTTCATGGTATCAACGACCAGGAAGTCAAATACCGTCAGCGCTACATCGACCTGATGACCGACGAGGCCGCACGCAAGCGCTTCATCGCGCGCAGCAAAGCGGTCAGCGGCATTCGCGAGTTCATGGTGCAGCACGGCTTTTTGGAAGTCGAAACGCCCATGCTGCACCCGATTCCGGGCGGCGCCAATGCCAAACCTTTCATCACCCACCACAACGCGCTGGACCAGGAAATGTTCTTGCGCATCGCGCCCGAGCTGTACCTCAAGCGCCTGATCGTGGGCGGCTTCGAGCGGGTGTTTGAAATCAACCGCAACTTCCGCAACGAAGGCATCTCGGTGCGCCACAACCCCGAGTTCACCATGATGGAGTTCTACGCGGCCTACTGGAACTACCAGGACCTGATGCAGTTCACCGAAAACCTGGTGCGCGATGCGGCCGAAAAAGCCGTGGGCACACTGTTGCTGACCTATGGTGGCAAACCGGTGGACCTGAGCCAGCCCTTCCAACGCCTGACCATTCGCGAAGCCATTCAGAAATACACCGAAGCGAGCGCGCATGTGGACGATGCCGCCTGGCTGACCCAAGCCCTCAAGAAGCTGGGTCTCAACGAAGAAAAAGACAAGCTCTCGCAACGCAGCCTGGCCAGTTTGCAGGTGATGTATTTCGAGGAGACGGTGGAAGAGAAACTTTGGCAGCCCACCTTCATTTGCGAGCACCCGGTGGAAATTTCACCGCTGGCGCGCGCCAGCGACACGCGCCCGGAAGTGACCGAGCGCTTTGAGCTTTACATCACCGGGCGTGAGTTTGGCAACGGCTTCAGCGAGCTCAACGACGCCGAAGACCAGGCCGCGCGCTTTCAGGCACAGGTGGCGGCCAAAGACAGCGGCGATGACGAAGCCATGTACTACGACCATGACTTTGTGCGCGCGCTGGAATATGGCATGCCCCCCACGGGCGGCTGCGGCATTGGCATTGACCGCTTGATGATGCTGCTGACCGACAGCCCCAGCATCCGCGACGTCATTCTTTTCCCGGCCTTGCGCCGAGAAGCCTAACCCCCCTACACCGCGCCCGTCATCGCGAGCGCAGCGCGGCGATCTTTCTTTGGTGAGGGGTTGCCACGGCCCTGGCGGGCCTCGCAACGACTGTGTCAGGGGGTGGGAGTGGCTTGGCCAGATTCTGCGGTGTCGTCGTCCGACACGCCTTCCGCGTCTGTGCCACCGGGCTGGTTCTTGCGCGCTTCGCGCTCTTTCAGCTTCTCTTCTTTTTTCTTTTTCTTCGCAAGCTCGCGTTGGCGCTTTTCGTAGTTGTAATTCGGTGTGGCCATGTTCAGAGAATTTGAAAGGTAAAAGGAATCCGGTTCACTTGGCCGCTTCGGGCGCTGGCGTCGGGACAGGCGGCTTGCAATCGAAGCAGAAGAACGCCAGGGTGCCGGCAAAGCGCCGCTGGCTGCCCAGGCGGCGCGGCTTGTGCAAACCGCATTTGATGCAGGACATGGTCTCGCCAACCTTGCCCATGCCGATGAAGGGCGAACCGTTCTCGCGGCTGGTGAAGCGCAATCCGCTCTCGTCCACTTGGTTTTTTCCAGATTTGGTCGCCACAAGACATCCTAGGTTGGCGCAACGCGATCGCATGATCGGGAGCTAAGCTGCCCAGTCTAACCGCTTATGCGCGGCTCAGCGTGAAAAGCCTCAAGGAATCAGCGAAAGAGCCTGCAAATAGGCGGGATCGGTCATCAAATCGTCCCAACGAGGGGCTGGTGCGCGCGGCAACAAGGCCTGACGACGGTGCTCGCTGGCCTCACTGGCTTGCCAACGGCCTTTGAGCAAGCTTTCCGACAAGCCTTGCAGCAAGTCATCCACGGCACGCCCCTGGCCTTCGCTGGTGGGCAAACTCTGGTTGCACAGCAACACCAAATCACAACCAGCATTCAAGGCGGCCACCGCAGCCTCGGTGTAGGACACCACCTGACCATTCAGGCGGCGCGCGCCTTCCATGGACAAGTCGTCCGAAAAAATCGCGCCATCAAAGCCGAGTTGCTGGCGCAAGATGTCTTGCAGCCAACGCGGCGAAAAGCCCGCCGGCAATGCGTCCACCTTGGGGTAAATCACATGTGCGGGCATGATGCTGGTCAAGGTGTTTTGCAAGCCTTCGTAGGGGAAGGCATCGTCGACCAGGATGACCTTGAGGCTGCGCTTGTCCACCGGAATCTCGGTGTGCGAATCGGCTTTGACAAACCCATGCCCGGGAAAATGCTTGCCGCAGTTGGCCATGCCCGCTTGCAACAGGCCTTGCATCAGGCTGCGCGCCAAGGTGCTGACAATGCGCGGGTCACGGTGAAAAGCGCGGTCGCCAATGACGCCGCTTTCCCCATGGTCCAGGTCCAGCACCGGGGTGAAGCTGAAGTCCACACCGCAAGCGCGCAACTCGGACGCCAACACAAAGCCGCAAGCCGTGGCCGAGCGCATGGCGTTCAAGGCCGCGCGGCCCTCAGGCCCGGCATTGGGCTGCATCCACTGCGCGCCCAGGCGGCGCATGGGCGGCAAATGGGTCATGCCATCGGAGCGAAAGCGCTGCACGCGGCCGCCTTCATGGTCCACGCAAATCAGCAAGTCCTGACGCACGCGCTTGATGGACTGGCACAAGGCCGTGAGTTGCGCACGGTTTTCCCAATTGCGGGAAAACAAGATGATGCCGCCGGTCAGCGGATGGGCCAAGCGACGGCGGTCCAGCGCCGTGAGCGAGGTACCTGCAATGTCAAGAATCAGGGGGGCGTGATGGGTCATACAGCGAGTTTATCGCGCTGCTCAACCACCACAAAACTGGCCGCGTAATCGGTTTCGTCGGTGACGCTGACGCGGGCCACCAAACCGCGTTCCTCGAACCAGGTTTTGAGCACGCCGTGCAACACCACGTGGGGCTCGCCACTGGGGTGTTTGGCAATCTCGCACAAGCGCCAGGTCATGGGCATGCGCATGCCCAGACCAATGGCTTTGCTGAAGGCTTCTTTGGCCGAGAAGCGCGTGGCCAGGTAACGCACGCCACGCTCAGGCCAACGCGCGCTGCGCTGCCGCCAGGTGCGCATTTCGGCCTCCGACAAAATTTTTTCTGCGAAGCGCTCGCCGTGCCGCTCCAGCGACGCACGGATGCGCCGGATGTCACAGATGTCTGTGCCAATGCCGTAAATCATGGGGCGTCGGTGGGCATGCAAGCCAGATAGGCTTGGACGGTGTCGGCATAGCCCAGCTCGAGCGCATCGGCGATCAGGGCGTGGCCAATCGACACTTCCTTGACGCCGGGAACGCCTCGCAAGAAGTCTTGCAGGTTCAACCGGTTCAAGTCGTGGCCAGCATTCACCTCCAAGCCCACGTCCAGCGCGGCTTGCGCACTGTCGCGGTACTGCGCCAGCACTTGCGCTTGCTGAGGCGTGCCATAGGCTTGCGCATAGGGCTCGGTGTACAGCTCGACCCGATCAGCGCCCAAGGCACGGGCTGCGGCCATTTGCGAGGGCTCGGGGTCCATGAACAAGCTCACGCGAACACCTGCAGCCTTGGCTTGCGCAATCAAGGGGCGCAGACGTTCGGCATCCTCTGGAAAGCGCCAACCGTGGTCGCTGGTGAACTGCCCCTCGCCATCGGGCACAAAGGTGGCTTGGTGAGGCTTGAGCGCCAGCACAAAGTCCATCAGGTTGTGAAACGGGTTGCCTTCAATGTTGAACTCGCGATCGGGCCATTGCTGCAACAAGTCGTGCAGCGCATGCACATCGTCCGCGCGAATGTGTCGCGCATCCGGTCGTGGATGCACGGTGATGCCTTGCGCGCCGGCCGCCAGGCACAACTGCGCTGCGCGCGTGACGCTGGGAATGCCCAGGTGGCGTGTGTTGCGCACCAAAGCCACTTTGTTGAGGTTCACAGAAAGAGCCGTTTTCATGGGGTGATTGTCCCGCGATTTCATGTTTTCAGAAAAAAGCATGCATTTTCCCGAAAAGCGGCTATACTCTCTCCAGTGCATCCAGTCTTTGGGCACTGCCGACACCCGTCGACCACGTTGTTCTGCTGAGCACCAGACAACCGATTTTTCTCCGCTCTCTGCAAGCCGCTTTCAGTGTTTGCACCTTTTCATGACTTCTGTTTCCGATATTTCCATCCCCATGGGCAAGTACGTCGTTTCGCCCTCGACACAACAGACCGACAGCGGTGACTTCCGCGCTTCGATCACCATCAGCAGTGGCCGGGGCGCAAGCTCGCACCACCGCATCTACCGTTTCAACCCGAGCTTCAAAACGCGCGAAGACGCGCATTTTTACGCCATCACTCAAGGCTGGGCGCACACCAGCGCCTGCGCCACCCCAATGTGCTGATCCCGCTGGGGTCGGCACTTTTCTCGCGGAATCTTCCAAGAAACCGCTTCTCCCTGCGCACCAGACTTGTTTACAGGCTGTGCGCTTTCTCTGAAAGGCTCTGACATGAGCAGCAAAATTTACGTGGGCAACCTGCCCTATTCCATTGACGACGCCAGCCTGCGTCAAAATTTCTCTGAGTTTGGCGGCGTTCAGTCGGCCAAAGTCATGATGGACCGCGACACCGGGCGCTCCAAGGGTTTCGGCTTTGTCGAAATGTCCTCGCCCGAAGAAGCGGAAGCCGCCATCAAGGGCCTGAATGGCATGTCGGTGGGCGGTCGTTCCATCGTCGTGAACATTTCGCGCCCCAAAGAGACCGGCACGGGCTATGGCAATGGCGGCGGTGGCTACCGTGGCGAGCGCAGCCGCTACTGATCGGCTGGGGTTTCACCCACAAAAAAACCGGCCTAGGCCGGTTTTTTTGTGTGCGCGCCAATGTCAGTGGGCGGCGTCAATGATGGCGTTCAGCGTGGCGCTGGGGCGCATCACCGCCGTGACCTTCTGTTTGTCCAGAATGTAGTAGCCGCCGATGTCTGCCGGCTTGCCTTGCACAGCACGCAGTTCGTCCACGATCTTCTGTTCGTTGTCCGTCAGCGCCTTGGCCACCTTGGCGAAATGCGCCTGCAGCTCTTTGTCTTGCGTCTGCGCGGCCAGTTCCTGGGCCCAGTACATGGCCAAATAGAACTGGCTGCCACGGTTGTCCAACTCGCCGGTCTTGGGCGAAGGGCTCTTGCTGTGGTCCAGCAGCTTGCCGGTCGCTGCATCCAGGGTCTTGGCGAGCAATTTGGCTTTTTCATTGCCGGTCTTGATGCCCAGGTCTTCCATGGACACAGCCAGTGCCATGAACTCACCCAGCGAGTCCCAACGCAAGTGGTTTTCCTCCACCAGCTGTTGCACATGCTTGGGCGCGGAGCCACCGGCGCCCGTCTCGTACATGCCGCCGCCGGCCATCAAGGGCACGATGGACAGCATCTTGGCGCTGGTGCCCAGCTCCATGATGGGGAACAGGTCGGTGAGGTAGTCGCGCAAAATGTTGCCGGTGACCGAGATGGTATCCAGGCCGCGGACCACACGCTCCAGCGTGAAGCGCATGGCGCGAACCTGGGACATGACTTGAATGTCCAGGCCCTGGGTATCGTGCTCTTTGAGGTAGGCGTTGACCTTCTTGATCAACTCGTTCTCGTGCGGACGGTAGGGGTCCAGCCAGAACACCGCGGTCATGCCGGAATTGCGGGCACGGTTGACGGCCAGCTTCACCCAGTCACGAATGGCCGCATCCTTGACCTGGCACATGCGCCAGATGTCGCCCTCTTCCACGTTCTGGCTCAGCAGCACTTCACCGGTGGCGATGTCCACGACGTTGGCCACGCCAGCCTCGGCGATTTCAAAGGTCTTGTCGTGCGAACCGTACTCTTCTGCCTGCTGGGCCATCAGGCCCACGTTGGGCACCGTGCCCATGGTCTTGGGGTCGAAGTTGCCATGCCACTTGCAGAAGTTGATCATCTCCTGGTAGATGCGGGCGAAGGTGCTCTCCGGCATCACGGCCTTGACGTCTTTCAGGCGGCCATCGGCGCCCCACATCTTGCCGCCGTTGCGAATCATGGCGGGCATGGAAGCGTCCACAATGACGTCGTTGGGCGAATGGAAGTTGGTGATGCCCTTGGCCGAGTCCACCATCGCCAGTTCGGGGCGATGCTCGTGGCACGCGTGCAAGTCGCGCTTGATTTCTTCTTGCTTGGATTGAGGCAGCGTGGCGATCTTGTCGTACAGGTTGGCCATGCCGTTGTTCACGTTCACACCCAACTCATCGAACAGCTTGCCGTGCTTGGCAAAAGCGTCTTTGTAGAAAATCTTGACGCAGTGGCCGAACACGATGGGGTGCGACACCTTCATCATGGTGGCCTTGACGTGCAGTGAGAACATCACGCCGGTTTTGTGCGCGTCTTCAATTTCTTTTTCGTAGAACTCGCACAGCGCCTTCTTGCTCATGAACATGCTGTCGATGATCTCGCCTTGCAGCAAGGAGACCTTGGGCTTGAGCACCACGGTTTTACCGCTGCTTGTGACCAACTCCATCTTCACATCACGCGCCTTGTCGATGGTCATCGACTTCTCGCCATGGTAGAAGTCACCATGGTGCATGTGCGACACGTGGCTGCGCGAGGCCTGGCTCCACTCGGCCATGCTGTGCGGGTTCTTGCGGGCATAGTTCTTCACAGCCAGCGGCGCGCGACGGTCAGAGTTGCCTTCACGCAGCACAGGGTTCACGGCCGAGCCCAGGCACTTGCCATAGCGGGCGCGAATGGCTTTTTCTTCGTCGGTCTTGGGGCTCTCGGGGAACTCGGGCACCATGTAACCCTTGGAGCGCAGCTCTCGAATGGCGGCCACCAACTGGTTCTGGGAAGCGCTGATGTTGGGCAGCTTGATGATGTTGGTGTCAGGCTTGAGCGTCAGCCGGCCCAGCTCTGCCAGGTTGTCAGGGACCTTTTGTTCCGCGGTCAGAAATTCGGGGAACTCGCCCAAAATGCGGCCCGCCACAGAGATGTCGCTCTCTTCCACATGGATGCCTGCGGGTGCAGCGAAGGTGCGAATGATCGGCAAAAATGCATGTGTCGCCAGCAATGGAGCTTCATCGGTCAGCGTGTAAATGATTTTTGACTTGTCAGAGGCCATGAATGTCTTCTTTCTTGTTGGTGACTGTACGAAAGTACTCTATTTTATCCGCCCATGCGGTGAAACACCGGCCATTGTATTGACTGGCGGTCTTCACCTCAAAGACGGCCCATCTGAACGGATGGAGCTGACCAGGCGCTGACTTTGCCAGGTCGGCGGGCCTCCTTCGTGACCCTCGCCAAGCACTCCGTAGAAGAGCCGCCCCAGTGGGGGCGTTAAAATAGGACCCAGAGCGAAATTGCTCGAAACGAGCCGCCAAGGCACCCTGCCTTCAGCCACGCCTTTGTTCCTCAGCCCTTGCCGGCCCGCCCGGCGGGCGACTTTCCATTCAGCCAACCACACCCTATGACGCGAGCTCTGACGCGCGCTCCCATTTACCGCTCCAGTCTGACACGGCTCCTCGTCGACCTCGACGTCGTGGAAGGCATGGACTCGGGCGCTGCGTTTGCACAGAAACTGGGCGATTGGCTGGACTTTCGCAACGCCATCAGCATGCATGGCATCCACAACGCGCCCCCCAGTGGCAAGTTCACGGCACAGCCTTCCCTTTTGAAGGACGCCCTGAACGCTGAACTGGCGCGACGGCGATCGGTCCTGACGGCCTCGATTCAACTGCCCCTGCCCAGCTTGGACCTGACCCTGAAGCCCGCCACCGCCTACGAGCCCTACCGCCGCCATCACCTGGCACGCCAGCGCGAAATGGAACTGCAGTTGCGCCAACTGCGCAGCAAGCTTCGCGGCCTGTTGCGTGGGGTATCGGCCAGCTTGCAAAAACTGGTGGACATGGATGCCGCTTTTGAGCAGATGCTCAGCGAACGCGAAAGCAAACTGTTTTCCAGTGTGCCGGTTTTGCTTGAAAAGCATTTCAAGCACTTGCTCAAAGAACATGCGCAAGACGCCCCTTCCCTTTGGTTGACCGCTTTTGGCAAAACCCTGGAAGCCGCCTTGCTCTGCGAACTCGAAGTGCGATTGCACCCCGCGATGGGCCTGATCGACGCTTACAACGATGAAATGAAAAATCACCATGCATAAACATTGGTTCAACCTCGCATTGGCGTCGGGCGCCCTGGCCATCGTCTGGGTGGGTTTCGGTTTTTGGGTCAGCAACCCCTTGGCGCTGGCGGTCACGCTGTTGATTGGCGCGGTGTATGCGCTAGGCACACAAGAGTTACGGCAGTACCGACTGGCCACCGGCCAACTGAGCAACGCCTTGAAAACATTGACGGCGCCTGTTGCGCAATTGGAAGACTGGCTGCAAGGCGTGCCCGCCTCTTTGCAAAACAGCGTGCGCTTGCGCGTGGAAGGCGAACGGGTGGGCCTGCCTGGCCCGGCCCTCACGCCTTACCTGGTCGGCTTGCTGGTGATGCTGGGCATGCTTGGCACCTTCCTGGGCATGGTCGTCACCCTCAATGGCGCGGTGTTTGCCTTGGAAGGCACCAGCAGCATCCAGGCCATTCGCGCTGCTTTTTCCGAGCCCATCAAAGGGCTGGGCTTGGCCTTTGGCACATCGGTGGCTGGCGTGGCCACGTCGGCGGCTTTAGGGTTGATGTCCGCCATCAGTCGCCGTGAAAGAATGCAAGCCGCCCATGTGTTGGACACCTTGATTGCCAGCCACTTGCGCGCGTTTTCCCTCAGCTACCAACGGCAGGAAACTTTCAAAGCCTTGCAACTGCAATCGCAAGCCCTGCCCCAAGTGGTGGAAAAGTTGCAAGACATGATGACGCAGATGGAGCGCATGAGCCAACAACTCAGCGACCGCTTGCTGAGCAACCAGGAAAGTTTTCACAGTGAGGTGAAAGTGGCCTACACCGATCTGGCCACCACGGTGGATCAGTCCCTGAAAGACAGTTTGCAGCAAAGCGCCAAAGTGGCCGGCGAGAGCATGCTGCCCGCTCTGGAAACCGCGCTGGCCGGCATGTCACGCGAGTCACAGGGTATGCATGAGCGCCTGGTCACCACCTGGACCAGCGCTTTGGCAGAACAAGAAAAAAACCAAGCGCAATGGGTAACCCAGGTCAGCCAATCTCTGGCGAGTTTTTCAGACACCGTGGACCAACGCTCGCAATCGCTGGTGTCGGAGGTGCGCGATGCGCAGGCGGCGCATCAATTGGCACTAGCCGCCCGCGAAGACGAGCGCCTGCAAGCCTGGCAAGCCGCCCTCAAGACCCTGGCCGCTGGCTTGGAGCAAACCGCACACACCCTGTCCTCGCAAGCGCAGGCCAACGCGCGCCAGTTGCTGGAAGAAACCCACCGGCTGGTGGGCGCTTCCGAGGCCCTGATTCAAACCCGGATCGACACAGAAAGCCAGTGGGCGGCCTTGCACGGACAGCGCATGGACCAAATGGCCAGCGTGTTGAAAACTGAGCTGAGCGCCTTGCGCGATGAAGAGGCCTTGCGCGGCCAAGCCGCCGTCGCCCGATTGGCCGAGCTTGAAACCGCATTGGCCGCCCACCTGAGCACCTTGGGCACCGCGCTGGAGGAGCCCATCACCCGCCTGATTCACACCGCCTCCGAGGCGCCCCGCGCGGCCGCAGAAGTCATTGGCAAATTGCGTGAAGAGGTCTCCAACAGCGTCGCACGCGACAACGAATTGCTGGAAGAGCGCAGCCGTATTCTGGAAACGCTCAATGCCTTGTTGAACAGCATTCACCACGCGTCGACCGAGCAACGTGCCGTCATTGACGCGCTGGTGGCCTCCTCTGCCGTGGCGCTGGACCAGGCGGGAAGCCAATTGGCAGAGCGCATGGCCAGTCAGACTGACAAATTGTCGGGCACGACCGCACAACTGAATGGCAGCGCCATCGAGGTCGCTGCGCTGAGCGAGGCGCTGGTGTTTGCGGTGAAAGCCTTTGGCGACGCCAATGACAAGCTGATTGGCAACATGGAGCGCATTGAAAAAGCCATCGACCAATCCATGACCCGCAGTGACGAGCAACTGGCCTACTACGTGGCCCAGGCACGCGAAGTCATCGACCTCAGCATCGCCTCGCACAAAGAGATTTTTGAAGAGTTGCGCAAACTGCCCAGCGCCGCTGCAGCACCCGCCTAAGAGGCCCACGCCATGGATCACAGCGACACCAGCGTAGAGCAGACCGCACCGGTCTGGACCGTGTTTGGCGACTTGATGTCCGGCCTGTTGGGGGCCTTTGTGCTGTTACTGGTGGGCGCCTTGGCGTCACAACTGGAGTTGGCATCGCACCTGGAAAACGAGGTTCAAAAGCGGCAGATCGAAGAGCAACGGCGCATTACCTTGGAGAAAGCCTTGGCCATCCCGCTGGCTTCCGGGCGCATCACCTTGCAAAACGGCCGCATCGGGATCAGTGGCCGCGTGCTGTTCTCCTTGAACTCGGCACAGTTGCAACCCGAGGGCCGCCAACTGCTCAAGAGCCTGGTGCCGCCACTCAAAAACTACCTGGCTTCACGACAAGAATTGCTCATGGTCAGCGGCTTCACCGATGACCGCTCCATTCGCGGCCGCAACCAGCCCTTTGCCGACAACTGGGAGTTGTCAGCGCAACGCGCGCTCACGGTCACGCGCGCCCTGATTGACGAGGGCATGCCCTCCGCCATGGTCTTTGCCGCTGCCTTTGGCTCAGAGCAGCCGGTCACGCCCAATACCGATGAAAACGCCCGCAGCCAGAACCGGCGCGTTGAAATGGCGCCCGTGCCACAGACCCCCAAGGCCCAACCCTGAGCATGGACAGCCTGGCGTCGCCGGATGATTTCACCCTGCGCCTGGCCGCCCTGCGCAAGGCTGGCGTGGCGCGCTTTGATGCCGTGGCCCTGCACTACCTTGAAACCTTGAACCAACGCTTGCCCAGCCTGGATGCGGAGGTTCAAAAAATCGTTGGCCCCAAACTGTCGCAAGGGCTGACGGCTTTGGCGGCGCGCTTTGAACAAGCCCCGCAGACTTCGGGTCGCAAGCCTGTGCCAAACATCGCAGCCCAGGCACAGCCAGCATCCCCCTTGAGCGCTTTGGTGCGCGACTTGCAAGCCAACACCCAGCGTCCGCCGCCTTTGAAAGCGCTGCAAGAAAACCTGTCGGCCTTGAGCGTGAACAAGCAAGTCAGCCAAGCCTTGCGCCAGGCCCCGCAGAATGCGGGCCCCATCAACTCTCACATGCTGATGCTGCGCTCGCTGGAGTTGCTGCGCGAACTCTCGCCCGCCTACCTGCAACGCTTTATGGCCTATGCCGACACCTTGCTGGTGCTGGAACAAGCAGGCATGAAAAAGCCCTCAACATCCAAGCCCCGAAAAACCAAGACGTGAGGGCCGCGTGATGGGCCTGAGGCCTGCGCTTTAGGCCTTGAACGTGCCTGCGAAGCTGATCTCGGACAGGGGCTTGCGCGCATTCGGCGCTTCGCGCTGCTGCAAAGCCTCTGGCAGTTGAGCCTTGTCACCTTGCTTGCCCAGAACGATCACGGCTTCGAGGGCATAGTCATCGGGCAAGTGGATGGCGGCGCGCAATTTGACCGGGTCAAAACCGGCCAGCGCATGGGCCACCAAGCCAGACTGTGCAGCTTGCAAGGCCATGCTCATCCAGGCCGAGCCCGTGTCAAAGGAATGCCAGGCGTTGGCGGTCAATTCCGTCTTGCCAGGGAACAAGGCCTGCTTGGCCGAAGCCACCACCACCAAGGCGCCCGCACGGTGCGCCCAGCTCCGATTGCCTTCGTTCACCGCGCCAAAAATGCCGGCCCAGCCAGCATCGTCCTTCAGCGCGTAAATGAAACGCCAGGGTTGGGCGTTGTAGGCCGAAGGCGCCCAGCGCGCGGCCTCCAGAACCGTCATCAGCGTCTCTTTGGACATGGCCTCGCCGGTCAGCGAACGCGGCGACCAGCGGTTGATGAACATGGGGTTGACGGGATGGTCTGGCTTGCGGGGATTGGTCATGATGGTTTGAAACAATTGGTTGAAAACGGTGCCGAAGTCTAGCCGATGCGAGAACTTGGCGCAGAGCACGCTCAGCCCAGCAAGGCGGCACGGCGCTTTTCGAAGGCACCCCAGACTTCGGGGTTCACCAGTCGGGGAGGGCGCTCGCCGGCGAGCAATTGAAGGATTTGCTCGGCGCCAATGGCGGCCACGTTGCGGCGGGCTTCATGGGTGACGCCTGCCGTGTGAAAGGTGGCAAACACATTGTCCATGGCCAGCAAGGGGTGGTCCAGGGGCGGCGGTTCTTGGTCCCAGACATCCAGGCCGGCACCGGCCAAATGGCCTGAGGTCAGTGCCTGTGTCAGGGCGGCTTCGTCATGCAGGCCACCCCGCGCGGTGTTGATGAACAAGGCGCCGGGCTTCATTTGCGCGAACGTGTCGGCATTCATCATCTTCAAGGTTGAGGCGTCGCGTGGGCAGTGCAGCGACACCACATCCGATTGCGCCAGCAACTCAGAAAAGCGCACGCTGCGGGCGCCTCGCTTTTGAATGTCCTCAGCGCTCAGAAAAGGATCGACCGCAAGCACTTGCATGCCAAAAGCCTGGGCCAACTTGGCCACGCGCGTGCCAATGTGACCCATGCCCACCAGTCCCACGGTTTTGCCACGGATCTCATGGCCCATCACATCTTCGCGGGTGAAGCCTTGCTCGCGGCGCATGCGCCGGTCGCTTTCCACCATTCTGCGCGACACGCTGAGCATCAAGGCCAGGGTGTGCTCTGCCACTGAGTCGGCGTTGCCACCGGCTTGGTTCACCACGGCAATGCCGGCAGCGGTGCAAGCCGCCACGTCCACCGTGTCATAGCCGGCGCCCGTGGACGAAACGCACAAGAGTTGCGGGCACTGGGCGATCAAGCCCGCACTCACAAACCATTCCTGCGGCAACTCGTCTTTGGCGGCAGACACCTGGTAAACATGCGCCTGCGACAACAGCTTCAACGCCAAGTCGCGGTCACCGCGCACGGGGAAAATCTGGAAGTCGATGTCTTGCGCTTGTGCCAGCCGCTCATCAAAAACCGGGTTGATCCACAGATCTGATCTCACCACTCTCTTCTTCATGGGCGTTCCTTCATTGCGGCTCGGGGTTGCAACCGATGCGGCGCAGCGTGGCGTCGATCCACGCGGTGTCCAGTTTGCCCGCCGCGATGTCCGCCAGCATTTTTTTCTCGGCGTCCATTTTCTGCAAAGTGGCCTCCAGCACCGATTGCAGGCTGTCGTAGGGCACGCACAGCAGGCCATCGGCGTCGCCCAACATCAGGTCGCCGGGTTGAATGACCATGCCGTCGATGGCAATAGGCACATTGATTTCGCCAGGACCGTCCTTGTAAGGGCCACGGTGCGTCACACCGGCTGCATACAAGGGAAATTCACCTTGGCCAATTTCCTCTGCGTCACGCACCGCACCATTCAGGACGATGCCGGCCACACCGATGGCCACGGCGGTGGCCGTCATGATTTCGCCAAACAGGGCGTTGGTCAGGTCGCCACCGGCATCCACCACGATCACATCGCCCTTTTGCGCCATGGTCAAGGCCTTGTGAATCATCAGGTTGTCACCCGGGCGGCATTTCACCGTCAAGGCAGAGCCAATCAGGTAGCCCTTTTTATGCATGGGCCGCAGTCGCGGGCCTGCGGCGGTCATGCGCGCCATGCAGTCGCTGACGTTGGCAACGGGCAAGTCGCGAAAAGCTTGGATGAAGTGGTCGGGCACCTGGCGAGTGCGCTTGAGAATTTGAAGGCCTTGCATCAAAGTTTCCAGGAAGTGATCCCCGAAATGTACGTCAAGGTCGCAGGCCGTGTCACGGCCTCACCCATGGGCAGCAGCATGTCAGCGCAAGACAGAAACCGCCTTCAATTGCGCCCACACCGCTTGCCCCGCCTGCAACCCCAGTTGGTGCCAGGCGCGCTGGGTGATTCTGGCCAACAGCATCTGCGGGCCGCATTGCATGCGCACCCGCATTTGCGAGGGGTGATCGTCCTCGGCGGTGTCGATGATTTGAACATGCAAATGGTTTTGGATGCTGGTGTCGCTCGGCTCTTGCAGCGTGATGCTGACATCGCGGGCCAGCACACGCAGCCGCACTTGATCGCCCAGCTTCATGCCGTCGTTGCGCACCCACAAGTGCCCCGTCGGGAAAGACACCTTGGCCAAGTGCCAGGCAAGCTCGAGCTGGCTCACTTGCCCCGCCATCAGCACACCCATGTCTTGGCTCGGCCCCCACCGCACATCCAGCGACGACAGTGTCTCTGTGACAGGCCCCATGGCGCTGACACGCCCTTCATCCAGGACCACCAAGTGGTCTCCCAGGCGGGTCAACTCATCCATGGAATGGGTGACATAGACCATGGGAATGCGCAGCTCATCGCGCAAGTTTTCCAGCCAAGGGAAAAGGTCTTGTTTTCGGGCCGCGTCCAAAGCGGCCATGGGCTCGTCGAGCAGCAGCAACTGGGGGCGCGTGGCCAAAGCCCTGGCAATGGCCACCCGTTGCCGCTCACCACCGGACAAGGCCGCGACGGAGCGCGTCAGCAAGTGCCCAATGCCCAGAAGTGCAATGGCCTCGTCAACAGGCTGCCTTGAGCGCTTGCCCTGGATGCGCTTGAAGCCAAATTCAATGTTTTGTTGAACACTCAGATGCTCAAACAAACTGGCTTCTTGAAACACATAGCCAATGGCGCGTTCATGCGGCGCAAGCCGGATGCGCTGCGCCTCTGAATGCCAGACCGTCTCGCCCAAGTGCAGGTGGCCGCGCATGCTTTTTTCCAGGCCCGCCATGCAACGCAAGAGGGTGGTTTTGCCGCACCCCGAAGGGCCAAACAGCACCGAGATGCCCGCGCCAGGCAACACCATGGCGACATCCAGAGAGAAATTCTCTCTGTGGAGTTGCACACTCAGATCGATCGCTGCGGCTTGTGTCATGGCATCACGCGCTCACGGCGGCGCTTCATCAAGGCCAACAGCCACAACACCGCAAAAGAAAATACCACCATGCCGGCGGCCAACCCATGCGCCTGCGCATACTCCATGGCTTCCACATGGCCGTAAATTTGGGTGGAGACCACGCGTGTCTTGCCAGGAATATTGCCCCCCAGCATCAGCACCACGCCAAACTCGCCCACGGTGTGGGCAAAACTCAGAATGGCGGCGGTCCACAAGCCCGGCTTGGCCAGGGGCAAGGCCACATGAAAAAAAGCGTCCCAGGGCGAGGCCCGCAGCGTGGCCGCCACCTCCATGGGTCGCGGGCCCATGGCCTCAAAGGCATGCTGTATCGGCTGCACCGCAAACGGCAGAGAAAACACCACCGAGCCGATCAGCAAGCCCGTGAAAGTGAAGGAAAGCACGCCCCAGCCCATGGCCTGCGTCCATTGACCCAAGGGCCCCTGCGGCCCCATGGCCACCAGCAAATAAAAACCCAGCACCGACGGTGGCAAAACCAGGGGCAAGGTCGCCAAGGCGGCCACAGGGCCCCGCCATAGGGAGCGCGTCTGCGACAGCCACCAAGCCAAGGGCGTGGCCAGCAGCAGCAACACCAAGGTGGTCAGCGACGCCAATTGCAGCGTGAGGGCGATGGCCTGCCATGCCTGCGAGCTCCATGCCTGCGTCATTCATGCACTCCTGTCACAGGAAATACCCATAGGATTGGATGATGGCCTTGGCCTTGTCCGATTTCAAAAAAAACACCAGGTCGCGCACAGCGGCCTTGCCCTGCCCTCGGGCCAGCACGACGGCGTCTTGTTGCAAGGGCGCATGCAGATGGGCGGGGACCACCCACGCAGAACCTTGGCTGATCTGGCCTTGCATGAACACTTGGGACAAGGCCACAAACCCAAGTTGGGCGTTTTCAGTCACCACAAATTGGTAGGCCTGGGCGATGTTCTCGCCTTGTACCAGCTTGGGCTTCAACTTCTCTTCCAACCCCAAGTTCGCCATCACCTGCCAAGCCGCAGCGCCATAAGGTGCCAACTTGGGGCTGGCCATGGCCAAGCGTTGAAAGGCCCCCTTGCGCAAGATGTCGCCTTGCTTGTCCACGAAGCCGGCTTGGGGGCTCCAAAGCACCAGCCGGCCGGTGGCGTAAGTGAACCTTGAACCGGCCACACCCAAGCCCTCTTTTTCCAATCGCTTCGGGGTTTCGGTATCGGCGGCCAGAAAAACATCAAACGGTGCGCCATGCTTGATTTGGGCGTAGATGTTGCCTGTCGAGCCCAGAGAAAGCACCAGCTTGTGGCCCGTCGCCTGCTCAAACGACTGGGCCATGGCCTTCATCGGCGCCGCAAAGTTGGCGGCCACGGCCACCATGACATCTGCGCCATGCGCTTGCGCGGCGAACACCAGCGCCGCCAGGCCACTGAAGATCTTTCGTTTCATCGACGGATACGCTATTCAGAAATAGAATAGCGAGTGTAGCACCGCTCTCCCTTTTCAGAATAGCGCCTCTTTGCCATGCCCGCCAAAACCTCATCTCCCGACCTCACACAGGCCCTAGGCTCGGAAGTCGCCGACAAACGCATCGACATTTTGCGCCGCTTGGGCGAGGTCGGCTCCATCTCGCAAGCGGCGCGCAGTGCCGGGGTCAGCTACAAAGCGGCATGGCAAGCCCTGGAAACCTTGAGCAATTTGGCAGGCACCCCCTTGATTGAAAAAGTGGTGGGCGGCAGCGGCGGCGGTGGCGCCCAGTTGACCCAGGCAGGCCGGCAGGTGCTACAAGGGGCTGAAAAATTGGCTCAGGCCCGATCTACCGTTTTGGCCGCGCTCCAGAAAAACACGCCCTCCGACCACACAGCACCCAACCTGCAAGGCCTGGGGCTTCGCACCAGCATGCGCAACAACCTGCCATGCACCGTTCACAAGCTTCAGAAAGTGGGCGCCACCGTCAAAGTCCTGCTCGACCTCGGCGACGGTTTGCGGATCGCCGCCCGCATCACCCAAGAAAGCGTGCAGTTGTTGGGCCTGGTGCCCGGCATGCGCGTCTTGGCGTTGTGCAAGGCGACCGGCGTCAAGGTCGGCTTGAAACTCCAAGCGCAAGATGGCCTGAACCTGATCGACGGCCAGGTGACGCGCGTCAGCCGCAGCCGCCAAGGGGGCGAGGTGTCCATCCAAACCCGCACAGGCCATCAATGGGTGGGCTTTGCACCGCCCCAGAGTGGGATCCAAACAGGCATGACGGTCTGTGCCACGGTGGAAGAGTCCGGCGTCGTGATCGCTTTGCCAGGCTGACGCCGCTCAGAGCGCCAGCACATACAGACGCACCGCGGCCGCCAGCCCCAGGCACCAGACCAGGGAGCGCAGGGTGGCGCGGTCAGCCACATAACAGTAGATGTAGGCCACCCGCATGGCCACAAAAAACCAGCCGCACTGCGCGATGGCCTGCGCATCCACTTCACGCCAAAGCGCCAGGGCCACGCCCGCGGCAAACAAGGGGAAGGCCTCAAAACTGTTTTCCTGAGCGGCATTGGCGCGGGCGCGGTAGCCTTCTTGCAGCGCCAACCAGCTTCTGGGCTGGTGGTTGTCATAGTTTTTGACGCCCCATTTGGCAATGCCTGCACACACAATGGGCAACAAACCGGCGATGAGAACGGTGAGAACAGCGTGGTTCATGAAGGACTCCGAAGGGTAAAAGCTTGAGGCGACTTTTCCAGTCTACCGATGTCCAGCCCCATCTGGGCCAAACGCTTGAGCAATGCATCGTAGGCCACAGGCTCGACCGAGGGCGTACGTGACAAGATCCACAGGTAATCGCGGCCAGGCTCACTCACAGCGGCCAAAGCATACGATGCGTCCAGGTCGATCACCCAGTAATCACCCCACACAAAGGGCAAAAAAGAAAGCCAATCTGGCGCAAAGCGGACCCGCAATTTGGGCGAGTCGGCAGGGCCTGTCTGCTTGGCCTGGCCGACGACCTGCACCATCTCGCCCGCGCTGTTGCGGCACTGGTTGAGCACGCGCAAACTGCCATCCGCCTGGAGCGCGTACTGCGCAGAGGTGTCGGCCACGCATTGTTTTTGGAACACATTGGGAAATTTGGCAATTTCATACCAACGCCCCAAATAGCGCTGCACATCCAAACTGGCGATGGGCTGCAAAGGCGGGGATGCATCGGCCCATGCCAAGGCATGCAGCATCAGCAACACACTGACACCGATCGTTTTGAACCCCTTGACCATAGGATGTCGCCTCATCGGGTGAACTTCTGAAACTTGCCCTTCTGAATCTCCGACAGAAGGTGACTTTGAAAGGCCTGCGCCACCGGCGAAAGCTTTTGCCCCACATGGTGCACCACATGCCAAGCCGACGGCAATGGAAAGCCTTCCACATCCATCACGCGCACGCCGTTTTCTTTGTCCAGCCCATGCAAAGCGTGGCGTGACACCACGCCGATGCCCAACCCAGCCGCCACCGACTCTTTGACGGCCTCGTTGCTGCCAAGTTCGAGCCGAATGTCCGGACGAAATTTTGCTTTTTGAAAATACTGATCGGCCGCCATGCGGGTGCCCGAGCCCGGCTCTCGCAGAATCACGCGGCATTTGGCCAGGTCGCGCAGGCTCAGCCTACCCTCTTTGCCCAAAGGGTCGGCCAACGAGGCAATGACCACGATGGGGTTGGGCATCAATACCTCGTCACGCAAATCCATGTCGGCGGGGGGCATGGACATGATGTACAGGTCGTCCAGGTTTTCTCGCAAACGATGGACCACGCCGTCACGGTTCAGGATCTCCAAAGACACATCGATCGCAGGATGCTTTTTGCAAAAGCCACCAATCATTCTGGGCATAAAGTACTTTGCCGTACTGACCACAGCGACCCTGAGCTTGCCCTTGGACAAGCCCTTGGTGGCGTCAACGCCTTGCTCAAACGCTTCCCAGGCCGCTGTCATGGCCCGTGCGGTCGCAGCGAGTTCCTTGCCCACCTCGGTCAAATGAATTTTTTTGCCAATCACTTCGTACAGGGGCAAGCCCACCGACTGCGTCACTTCCTTGAGTTGCATGGAAGCCGTTGGTTGGGTGACGTGCATGGCCTTGGCGGCGGCGCTGACGCTGCCGGTGTCGGCCAAAGCCAGAAACAAACGCAATTGCCGATGGGTGATATTCATAGATTTTTATCTATGGTAAATTATTTTAAAATCGATTTTACATTACGGATGAGGCGCTTTAGGATTCCCGTCAAGGAGCCCCCTCATGCAAAGTCTTCTCGATCCCGCCATCCTTTTTTTCATCTTTGGCGTCCTGGCCGGCACAGTCAAGTCCAACCTGGAAATCCCCCCCGCGATCTCACGCTTTCTTTCGCTCTATCTGTTGATGGCGCTCGGCCTCAAAGGGGGTTTTGCACTCGCGCAGTCTGGTCTCACCCTGGAAGTGGGCACAGGACTGGCCGCCGCCATGGCCCTGGCCCTGGTGATTCCTGCGGTGGGCTATGGGGTGCTCAAGCGCATGCTGTCGCCTTTTGATGCAACTGCCGTGGCTGCAACCTATGGCTCTGTCAGCGCCGTCACCTTTGTCACCGCCACCCAGTACCTGGAAAACCAACAGATTGCCTTCGGTGGGCACATGGCGGCCGCCATGGCCTTGATGGAGTCACCCGCCATTTTGATGGCGGTGATCTTGGCCAACAGGCTGCGCCAACAGTTTGCCGGTGCTAATGGTGTGGTCGCACAAGGAAACGCTGCCGTCTTGACGGGTCTCGCACCGCCCACTCAGGGGATCTCGTTTGGCAAGGTGCTGCACGAATCGTTCACGGATGGCGCGCAACTGCTTTTGTTGGGTGCCATGGCGGTGGGCCTGCTCACGGGCGCAGAAGGCAAGGCAGCCATGCAGCCCTTTTCTGGCGATTTGTTCAAAGGCATGCTGGCCTTTTTCTTGCTGGACATGGGTTTGATGACCGCCAGAAATCTGCCACAGGCGCGGCATGTGTCCCCATGGCTTTTGGCCTATGCCGTTCTCGGCCCACTGGCCCACGCCAGTCTGGCGCTGGGTTTGGCGTGGTCGCTGGGTATCCCGCAAGGCGACGCCACTTTGCTGATGGCGCTGGCCGCCAGCGCATCCTACATTGCCGTACCGGCCGTGCTGCGACACGCCATTCCAGAGGCCCATCCCTCGCTGTATTTTGGGTTATCGCTGGGAGTGACCTTTCCGCTCAATATTCTCCTCGGCATCCCCTTTTACACCTACCTCGCCCAAGTCATCTGGGGCTAAGCCATGCATGCACGGTACGCCGCAAAGCAGGTGGCTTTCCTCACGCAACATGGCAAAGAGTCTCTGATTGCACCTTTGCTGGAGCCAACACTGGGCTGTGAAATTTTGCGGGCTGAAGGCTATGACACCGACACGCTGGGCACATTTTCAGGTGACATCAAGCGGGTGGACAGCCAACTCAAAACCGCCAAGCGCAAGGCGCGCATCGGCATGCGCCTGACTGGCCTGGCGATCGGCTTGGGCAGTGAAGGCGCCTTTGTGCCCGCCCCCTATGGTGGGCTGATGCCCTGGAACATTGAAGTTCTTTCCTGGCTGGACGATGACCATGGGCTGGAAATCGTTGGCATGGCCCAAGGCCCTGCGCGCAACATGCAGCGCAGCATTCGCAACGAATCGGAACTGGAAGCCTTTGCCAAAGAGGCCGGCTTTCCCGAGCACCACTTGTTGCTGCGACCGCACGATGAGACCGATCTGCGCATGCAAAAAGGCTTGTCCAACTGGACCGATTTGAAGAAGGCATTTGCACAATGCCTGCGAGCTTCTGAAAACGCATGCGTGTTTGCAGAAAATGACCTTCGCGCATTTTGCAACCCTTAGGCCTTGCTCGGGCGCAGCCCAGTTCAGGGGCTGGGATAGAGCTTGTAGTCCACCATCTGGCCCTGGGCACTGACCCGAACCAGCACCATGTCGCCGGAGCCAATGTCCTTGCCTATGAATTCGCGAATATTGACATGGTGGGTCACCAACACGAGGGCGCGATCGCCTTTGGTCTTCAGCGCCTTGGCCAAAAAATCTTGCAAGCGCCTGTTTTGCGCCACAGCCTTGGCGGGCTCGTCAAAAAACGACGCCAAGCTGGGCTCCACAGTCACTGGCCCCAGGCCGAGCCCTTCCGCCGTTTGTTGGCAACGGCACCAAATGCTTGAGTAGACATCGGCTTTGGCAACACCTTGGTCGCGCAACCACTGCCCAATCCGGACCGACTGCTGCTTGCCTTGGTCGTTCAAAATGCGTTGGCTCTCGCACTTCTCCAGCGAATAGCCTGTAGGGTCTCCCACGCCCGGCGCGTAGGCGTGGCGCATCAGCAACACATGGTTGGCGGTTTTCAAGCGCTCGGCCACTTCGCCCGCATACAGTGCGCCGTGAAAGGCCATGAGCGACGCCAACAAAGCTTGAATCCAGCGCTTCATGACGCCCACCCCCCGCACACCGGAAACACCTGCCCGACAAAGCAATTGGCGTTGTCGCTGCACAAATACGCCACGAAACTGGCATCCTCCTGCGCGCTGACCAATCGGCCCAAGGGCACTTCGCGACGCAGGCGCTCTTGAAAGCGCGGGTTCGCCTGAACCTCGGGCGGAAAATAGGTTGGGTTTTCCACAAAATTTTGTGCGATGGCGTTCACCTGAATGTTGTCAGGCGCCAGCTCCACCCCAGCGGCCTGAACAAACGCCAACTGTGCGCCACGTGCCGCACTGTAGGTGGAGGATCGTTTCATGCCTCGCAGGGCTGAGGCGCTGCCCATGACAATCAACTTGCCGCCGCCGCGCGCCTTCATGCCCGGCACCACAGCGCGCAAAAACCTGGGCAAGGGGTCGACCATGACGCTGAAAACCTGGCGCCACTCTTCCTCGCCAATGTCAACCACTGGGCTGGAGGGAGCCGGCAAGGCCAGGTTCAAGACCAAGACGTCCAATTCGCCAGCGGCCTGCACGATGGCCTCTGCGTCGTGTTCGCCCGTCGGCACACGCACATCGGCAATCACTTGCGCGCCGCATTGATGCAAGGTTTCGCAAATCGCAGGCCCCATGAAGTCATTGGCTTGGGTGACCAGAATTTTTTTACCAGACAAATTCATCTTATTTCCAACTTGAAAAGTGTGATGCTGCCAGTGCGCAAGCCTTGCATTCACTTGAGCATGCAATACGCCGCCAACTTGTTCCCATCGAGGTCCCGAAAATAAGCCCCATAAAAGCCATTGCCCCGCGGCCCCGGCGCCCCTTCATCTTGTGCGCCGAGTTGCAAGGCCTTGGCATGCAAGGCTTGGACCTGCTCTGGGTTGGCCGCTGCAAACGCCACCATCCCACCATTGCCCACGGTGGCTTTTTGGCCATCAAACGGCTTCAAGACGCTGAACATGGGTTTGTCGGGGCTGACGCCCCATCCCACGCCCCGCTCTGATTTGAAAAAGGGCTTGGCGCCCAAGAGAGACAGCAATTCACCATAAAAATGAATGGCCTTCTCCAGGTCATTGGTGCCAACGCTTGTGTAGCCAATCATGTGTTCGCTCCCTTCTGACGCACAGTTTAGAGCAGATGGCCCCGCAATTCCTGCGCCGGATGCATCGGCCAATGCTGCCACTTGGCGTCGCCCTGAAGGTCCTCATTGGGGTTGATGCCAATGGTCATGTTTGCGTTGCTGGTGCGATATTGAGCGATGCAACCCAAGGGAGCAGAGATGACCAGTCCAAAAGTTTGCCTCGTGGTGGGCGCCGGAGACGCCACAGGCAGCGCCATCGCCAAGCGCTTTGCGCGCGGCGGCCACACAGTGTGCGCCACGCGCAGGAGCCAGGAAAAACTTCAACACTTGATTTCAGACATTCAAAGCGCGGGCGGTGTGGCGCACGGGTTTGGCTCGGATGCCCGGCGCGAGGAAGAAGTTGTGGCCTTGGTCGAGCACATCGAGTCCAGCATCGGCCCCATCGATGTCCTCGTGTTCAACATTGGCGCGAATTCTCCCAACAGCATCTTGACCGAAACCGCCCGTCGCTACACCAAGATGTGGGAAATGGCATGCCTGGCGGGCTTTCTGGTGGGACGCGAGGTGGCCAAGCGCATGGTGGCACGCCCCCATCAAGAGGGCGTGATCGGCCCGTCTCAGAAAGGCACCATCATCTTCACGGGTGCGACCGCCTCCTTGCGCGGGAGCTCACATTTCGCCGGATTTTCAGGCGGCAAGATGGCGTTGCGTGCGCTCGCGCAGAGCATGGCGCGCGAGCTCGGCCCCATGGGCGTGCATGTGGCGCACACCATCATTGATGGCGCCATTGACACCGAGTTCATTCGCACCACGTTTCCCGAAAGGTATGCCCTCAAGGACCAAGACGGCATTCTGAACCCCGACCACATTGCCGATGCGTATTGGATGCTGCACCAACAACCCCGCGATGCCTGGACCCACGAGTTGGATTTGCGCCCTTACATGGAAAAATTTTGATTCAAAACGGAGACAAAGATGACCGCAAGTTTTGACTTTTATTTTGATTTCGGCAGCCTGGCCTCTTATTTGGCGCACACCCAATTGCCCAGAATCAGCGCCGAAACCGGGGCCAAGCCTCAGATGTACCCCATGCTGCTCGGTGGCGTGTTCCAGGCGACAGGAAACGCCTCTCCCATGGCCGTGCCTGCCAAGGGCCGCTACGTGTTCATTGACATGAAGCGATTCGCCGACGCCTATGGCGTGCCACTGGTCATGAACCCTCATTTCCCCATCATCACCACCACCTTGATGCGCGCGGCCACGGCGCTGCAAGCTCAAGGCGATGAAGCCTTTCATCGCTACATGGATGCCATTTACCGGGCGATTTGGGTAGAAGCGCTCAACATGAACGACCCCGGCGTTGTGAGTGAGGTTCTGTCCCGCGCGGGTTTTGACCCGGCAGCGGTCTTGGCCATGGCCAATGAACAGGCCACCAAAGACAAATTGAAGGCCGTCACCATGACCGCTGTTGAGAGAGGCGTGTTTGGCGCACCGGCCTTCTTCGTTGGGGATCACATGTATTGGGGACAAGACCGCATCGAGCAGGTCATTCAGGCACTGAAGTCTTAAGGCGCGAACCCTGATGGAGTACGGCCAACGTCAGCGCACGGCTATTTTTGTCGAAGCATGTTCTCGTAGTTGAAGCGGCGATCCACCTCCAGGATCGACTCGCCTGCCCTGATGGCCTCCAGCATGGCGTTTTCTTTGGCCATGATGGCCTCGGCAGCCGTGACCACCTCAGGCAATCGCTCGATGGGAATGACGATCACGCCATTGACATCGGCCACGATGACATCGCCTGGGCGCACGGGCGCCTCGCCTATGCGAACAGGCACGTTCCAGTCTTCCTGAACAATCCGGCCTCGCGCAGTGATGGGCACGGTGCCACGCGCGTGCACCGGAAAATCAAAAGCCTCACAGGCATCGACGTCGCGCGCCGCGCCATCCACCACCACGCCGGACACACCTTGCAGCTTCGCCCCGAGCGCCAGGATTTCCCCCCAGCAGTTGTTGTGCAGGTCGCCGCGGTTGTCGATCACGATGACATCCCCGGGCTGACTGTGTGCGATGGCATCGATGCCCAAGTGCGCTCGGGCAGGCACAGCACCCGCCGCGGTCATTTTGATGGTGACGGCGCGCCCCACCACTTTCGTGCGTCCCCAGCGCGGCGTGATACCAGCGACAGCGCAGCGGGTGATGCCAAGGGAATCCAACGCATCGCTTATGTTGGAGGTGGCCAACGCATTCAAGCGCTCGCGAAATTGGGCGTCGAATTCAGAGGCGTTCATCGTGTCACTTTGTTCGTTGAATTGATTTGTTTGCATGAAAATCAAGCGCCCAGCAGGCGGCGCGCAAGCACGCTCTGCATATCACGGCGTCCGTCCACAATCAGGTAAATGATGACTTGGCTGCCTGTGACACGGTAGATCACGCGATACGGTTTGAGGAATGTCTGGCGGTATTCTTTGATGCCAAGACTGAGCAGTTCCTTCGGATAGCTACCGCGTTCTGGGAATCTCGACAGGCTCTGCACGACGTCCATCAACTCATCCAACACATGGTTGGCGTTGGCTACGCAATCGAATTCGAAGATGTAGTCGTGGATGGCCTCCAAGTCCTGCTCTGTCCCATCGGTGAGCAAGACCCCGAATTTGGCCGGTGTGACAGGCATCAGACTACAGCTCGCTTGGCGTGAAGACGGGCAACAACATCCGCCACGGGTTTCACCTTGCCAGCGGCCATGTCCTGGTGGCCCAACGCAAGGATTTTCAGCAGCGCCAGCGTTTCTTGCGTCTCTTCGAACGAGGCTACATCCTGCAGGACAGCCTTGGCCTCACCGTTTTGGGTGATGACCATAGGTTCACGTTGCTCTGCGAGATGCGTCAAAACCTCGGCTGCGTTGGCTTTGAGATAGCTGATCGGCTTGACTTGTGACGAGTAGCGCATGGCAGGGCTCCGGACTTAGATAAGACTTAATATAGTCTTTTTATGGTTCGATGACAAGATGCGAATCAGAACCGACCCTGTACCCCATCGCTCTGTAGCCACGTTGCCGCAACCAATCTCCCTTCGCGGCAGCAGGCACGGTGGGCTCGTTCTTAAAGTAGACGCCGTAGGCGAACCGCTCTTGAGTTTGACAGTCAAGTGATCAGAGTCTAGAAAACCACTCGCAGTTGAATTTGACCCCAGGTGGTGATTGGTGGCGGATGTTTGCCCCAGCGCAGACCGACTCGCCGAGCCCATCATTGCCGGTGAGGAAGGCTGCGAAATGGCGCGTATTTGTCACCGAGAGAGCAGTTCGACGTAGGCCTGGTAGCTGTAACTTCTGTTTTTTTTCTGGCCCGTCATTTCCGATACGATGCCCAGATCTTCCAGCACCTTGACCGCAGCCGTCGCTGTCGGAAAACTCGTATCCAGCTGCTGGCGAACGCGCTCGATCGTGAAGCGCGGCATCATTGGCAGCATTTCAAACAAGCGGTAGCTGGCAGGCCCCGCCTTGGGCGACTGCAGCAGGCGCTTGCGGTCCGCAGCCACCAGACTGGCGACTTCGATGATGTTGCGCTCAGCGTCTGTGGCTGCCACGGCCACCCCCTCAAGGAAGAAGGTCACCCAGGTTTCCCAATCGCCCTCGGTACGGATGGCCGACAAACGACGGTAGTACTCGGCCTGGTGTTGCTTCAAATAGCCGCTCAGGTACATCAGCGGCTCGACCAGCAATCCCCAGTGCTCGAACAGGGCGGCAATCAGCAGGCGGCCGATGCGTCCGTTGCCGTCCAGAAAGGGGTGGATGTTTTCGAAATGTGCATGGATCAATGCCACCCTCACCATGGGCGGCAACTCCGTCCCATCGTCATGAATGAAGCGCTCCATATCGGCCATCAAAGCCGGCACGTGCTCTGGCGGTGGCGGCACGAATGCGGCGTTGCCCGGCCGCGTGCCGCCGATCCAGTTTTGTGATCGGCGCAGCTCTCCTGGCTGCTTGCCTGCGCCTCTGGCGCCATCAAGCAGGAAACGATGGGCGTCACACAGCAGCCGCACGCTGATCGGCCGCCCTTGGGGATCACGCAATTGCTCTTGAACCCAGCGGAAGGCACGCAGGTAATTGGTCACCTCCTCCACGTCGTCGGTGTTGCTGACCTTGAATCCAGCTTCCTCATCGAACAAATCGGTCAGGGTGGCCTGCGTGCCCTCGATCTGTGACGTCAACAAGGCCTCCTTGCGGATGGCGCTGTACAGCAGCCAATCCACCGAAGGCACCAGGCCCGACACGCCGGCCAGGCGTGCGAGGGCCAATTCGGCTTGGCGATTGAGATCGGCGTAGAGGTCAGGCGTCAAAGCTGGCCTTGCTGGCGGCAATGGATGGGGTACGAACGCCCGCACCGGCTCACTCAGAGTCGTGGAGATGACGTAGGTCCCGGTGTCTCGATTCATTGAAAGTCCGCTTTAGCTGCAACGATCAAATTAAACCATTCTTTAATTTAAATTGCAAGCATGAAAGAATTCTTTCATGTGAAGTCCGATGGACCGGCGCTCTGTAACGACGGCAATGGCTGTGGATTCGGGTTCAATTCCGATGACCGCCCCCGTTAGCCATACCATTCAAAAGTAGCAAGTCCGGTTCAAGGTTAATCGATTTTGATGGTTGATGAAACAGCGTCACTGCTTGCTGCCAAGCGATGTTGCTGCGCGAATTGAGCCGGAGGTACCCCAAACACGCTCTTCAAGGCGTGGATATCCAGGTGGGCCTCGGCCAGCAATTTCTTGAGCTTGGCGTTCTCGGATTCCAAGCCCCGCAGCTTTGATGCGTCGGATGCCTCCATGCCACCGTACTTGGCTCGCCATTTGTAAAACGTGGCATCACTGAACCCGCCACTGCGGCACAGTTCCTTGACTGGCATACCAGCCTCGGCCTGTTTGAGAAAGCCACGTTAACCGCTTCGCCCAAGGTGTCAGTGAGTCGCTTTGCAGCATCTTCTAAAGTAACCCACTCTTTGAGTTTTAGTAACTTGCTCAAACCGCCCCCCAGCGCCCCAATAAAAAACCATCGCCGCAGAGCTGGGGGCAACTCTGTTTTCACTTTGGGTAATTAGTCCGAAGCTAGGCGTGGCTCTACCTGTTAAGCGGGCAACGCCTCGCCGTGGTCGGTATCCGTGCGCTGAGTAGTTGAGCGCCAACCCTTTGATGTTTCACTCAGCACCACCATGAAACGTTCTGATTCATTCAACGCTGTCACGATGTTTTTCACTTGCTCATTACCTTTGGCGTGTGCGGTGTAGATCAGGCGCATGGCGGTGTCAGCCATCTTTGGCACCTTGCCTGTTTTCTCCCACAGTGCCACCGCCTGATTCGTCACGCCCAGCACTTGCCCTAAGCTCGGTTGAGACATCATCAAACCTTGGCGAAGATAGCGAAACTCTGCGCCTGTTAACTTGGATGGTTTCTTGGTCAGGGCCAGACAAATTGCCACCGTCAACCCGTCCAAATCATCAACGGCTACAGCCTCACCGTAGGGTGTCTTTTGCACCTTGTAACCATTGGCCAGCCAGATATTTTTTAGGCCGCCATCTTTGTACTGATACACGTTCAGCCTCCTATCAGTAATGCAGTTATGACAATCCCAGCAATGGCGCTAGGGCCATCCAGCGCCAGCACTACGCCCAAATCCCTTCCCGCCACCATGCGCTCCATGCGGCATTGAATGTGGCCAGTTTTTAGATCAGGCTCAGGCTCGCGCCTGATTACGCCATGCCTCAAAACATCCAATACTTGCAGCCTAGTGATGTGGCGCTCCCTCATTCTGATTTCAGCGTGGCGCGTGAAAAGCACGTTCATGCTGTCAGCCGCCATGTGCCGTATCAATGTTTCCCAATGAGTTTTTGATGGGGTGCGTGATGGCATATAAAAATTATAGTACGCCTAAAGCCTGCAACGCACGTTGGCGTTCGCTAACGTCTTGTGCTTTATGTATCAAAAGGGGTTTTTGTAGTTTTTGTAGCGTACCGTACCCCCCGTTTTCAAATATTCATACCATCACTTTCACGGGCTTTCCATCCAGTCCGATCACATTGCCAGCGGCCAACTTGTCACAGTAGTCGGCCCATGCCTGCATCATGCTGATACGTTGATCCAGGTACTTTGTCCGGTTGTAGGCAGTACCCAAGGCATCGGGCACCGCGTGGGCAAGTTGCGCCTCGATCACCAGCGGGTCAAACCCCAGCCGCTCGGCCAACATGGTGCGGGCACTGGCCCTAAAGCCGTGGGCGGTGTGCTCTTCTTTGGGGAAACCCATCGCCATAAGGGCAGTTCTCACTGCGTTGTCACTCATGGGCTTTGCATGGTCTCGCTCACCGGGGAAAACCATCACGCCGTGCCGGGTCATGGGTTCAAGCTGGCGCAGTACCTCTACAGCTTGACGGGACAGGGGCACCAAGTGAGGGCTCCCGTTGGCCTTGCCGTCCTTTTCCCGCTTCATGCGCTCAGGCGGTATCGTCCACAGGGCTTTGCGACACCTTCCGGATCACCACGCGCGTACCCTTCAAACTCAAACGTCGCCCTGGCGTCAAAACAGTGGTGATGCCACCTGAAACGGCAGAGCGTCACTTAAATGGCGAGTGCCTGGATAAAAGCAGTCGAATTGCCCTGTTCCAAGGCCTCGCTCGGGCCCACTATTGGCAGCGCTTATTGGATGCGGGCGAGGTCCGAAGTGGGTCAGAAATTGCCAAGCTCGAGGAGCCCTAATTTCTAGATCATTTTGATTTTCCAAGAGAACAGACACATGAGCACAACAAGTTGGAGGGAAAAATGCAACTAGCAACCTACAAGCCTGCAATTCAGATGTCTCTGGTGCTTCTCCTGATTTTTCCAGTAATTTCATCGGCATCCCAATGTAAAAAAGACTTGGCTGCCGTCGATTCCGGCATTAAAGATCAATACGGAGGCTATGACTCGTGGTGGGATTATTTCAAATGCCCCGTTTGTTTGGGTGGTGATCTTCGGAAAGATGCGATTGTGAGCAAGTCGCAAATTAGAGAGATAAGTAGCATGCGCAATATCGCCTACCTGCAAATGTCTAGGGGCGATGAAAGGATGTGCGTAGATACACTCAGAACACCTAAGCGCATGCTGCGATTAAGTTAGTTTTTTGCTTCTGCGTTAGAGCCGATTATTTTTTATCTAGAACGCTAGCCCGTCGCTTACAGAGAGTTGCGCAAAATCTCAATGCTGTACTCGGCACCAGCAATACAGAAATTGCTGGTCTGCGCCCATGGGAGTGTGGTGCTGCGTCAGTTCACTGCCCTGCAAGCTGAATCCCTCCCCAAACTCATTGTGCAAGCTCCGTTCATCGTAACGCACAACGTCTAGTCCACTGCATTTCAGAGGACCATTAGGACCGAAGGTGGCCATCAGCACATAGCCACCGGGCTTGACGGACCTACGAACCAATTCGACGTAGCGATTACGGGCTGCCGGATCAGTCAAGAAATGAAACACCGCCCGGTCATGCCAGAGGTCAAACCGTTTGGAGCCGAAGTCGTACTGGGTAATGTCCCCGACATGCCAACTCACGTGCTGAGCTTTCGTGCCTAAGCGTTGTTTTGTGAAATCAATGGCGGTGGCTGATATGTCCAGTACCGACACATCTAGGTAATGACGCAGCAGCAGATCGTCAACCAAGGTAGATTCGCCGCCACCAATATCCACTATGGCAGCCGTCTTATCGGGACACAACTGCTCGATCAGGCGCAACGACTCCCCAAGATGAGGGGCATACCAACTGACCGCATCAAATCGCTTGTTGCGATAGACAACTTCCCAGTGTTCGGTGTTCTGCATAGTCAATCCCAGTCAAGGTCAGTCGGCGAATAGTTTTGGATGCCACTTATTTTTTCTTAGGAACGAAGATTAAGCAAATATAGGCTGCAAATATCTGCTTCTTGGATTCAGCATGGCTGACTGCTTCTGGCCGGACTGAGTCGGTCATACTTGACCGACTCTACCCGACCCATTCCAGCCATTGAGTGATTAGAAATTGGGGCATTCAGTGCGGATAGTCTCAGCCACCTTGTAAATTCACTTTGACCACCATCCCTCCTAGCGATGGGCTTCTCAGGATCTCAAAATTCATGTTGTGCAATTCGACCAAGCGTTGCACGATAGACCAGCCTAAGCCTGAGCCTTCTGATTGGGAACCCGGGACACGATAAAAGCGTTGGCCAAGCTGACCCAGCTGATCAGGCGATAACCCAGGCCCGCTGTCATGGACTGCAAGACATTTGTTCTGTGCGCACAAGCGAACTTCTACACGTTCCCCTTCAGGGCTGTAGCGCAGAGCGTTGTCAACCAGATTGCGTACCAGCACTCCCATGTGGGCGGCTGGCATGGAAAGGATGACTGGCTCCGGTGCAATCAATTCCAGGGTTTGCTGCCGCAGCTTGGCCTGATCACTCAATGATGCAAGTGTCTCTGCAATCTCGATGCGTACATCGTGTGGCGCCTCCAATGGCGTTGGCATTTGCGCCTCTAGTCTGGCCAGCTGAAGCAACTGTTCCACCAGTCTGGTCATCCGATCACAGCCACGCAAGACAGACACCAGCGCTTGTTGACGCTCGGCATCATCACGAGCTCCTTGAGCCACCTGGGCCTGCATGCGAATTGCTGCCAGTGGCGTACGCAGTTCGTGAGCTGCATCGGCTGTGAAACGTTTTTCCTGTTCGAAAGTGCGGTTGACTCGGGCAAATAGCTGGTTGAGTGCGTCAATCAGGGGCTGAATTTCAGGCACACCGCTGTCAGGCACCGGCGTGAGCGCCTGGGGTTGTCGAGCGGCAATCGCCAGGCCGGTTTGCCGAATCCCGCTCAAAGACTGGTGCACCAGGACCCCAATGAGCAAGCCAAGCACGGGCAAAGCGAGCAGCAAAGGCCCCACTGCACTGTGAAGTCCAGCACTCAGGATGTCGTTGCGGGCTTGCTCAAGCTCGGCGACATGCACCACAACATCATCGTCTGTTCCTTGTGCCGTGAAAACCACCCATCGCTTGCCATTGACGGTCTGTTCTGAACGTCCGCTCGCGTGTTCAGGGGCAAATGGTTGCGAGGGGGCCTGAGCGGAACGGCTGATCAACTCATTCTCGTGCCAGATTTGATAGGCCACACGAGGTTGATACTTGTGCAGCAAGGGCGTGGTGGTGAAATCGTCACTGTCATGTTCATCGCCGATCTGAGCCAGGAGAACTGACGTGGTTTGGGCCAGATGAGCGTCCAGCAGTTCGTCAAGTTCATGGCGAGTCTTGCTCCATGTCAGGGCCAATACGACTCCCCAGACCAAAACAGTTACAGTCACCAGGCCTACTGTGAGCCGCCACTGCAGACTTGAAGTGCGCCAGAGTTTCACGATGCCTCTCCGCTCACTGGTTCACGCGACATGCTGTAGCCGACTCCACGCAACGTTTTGATGAGTCCTGGCCAAAATTTTCGGCGCAGGTTGTAAATGTGCACCTCTACCGTGTTGCTGGCCACTTCGTGGCCCCATTGGTAAAGCTGAGTTTCGAGTTGTTCGCGGCTAAGGACTCGCCCAGCAGACAGCATGAAGATTTGCAGCAGCTCAAATTCACGTGTCGACAGTTCAACCAGGCGATCCTGCCACCACACTTGACGAGTGGCTGGGTCTAACCGGACTTCGCCCACGCTCAACTGGGCCTGGGTGACGCCATGCGCACGACGCACCAGCGCCCTGAGTCTCGCAGAGAGTTCAAGCAAATCTACAGGTTTCACCAAATAATCGTCGGCTCCGGTATCCAAGCCTGCGATGCGATCACCCACCGCATCGCGTGCGGTAAGGACCAAAACGGGCGTTGTAATGCCCCTTGAGCGCACCGTTTGCAAAGTCTGTATGCCATCTTGCCTGGGTAAGCCAAGATCAAGCACCACCGCCTGGTGCTGAGCCAATAACATCTCTCTCTCGGCGGCCATGCCGTCGCGCACCCAATCAACCTGCCAGCCCTGCTGCTGCAAGCCTAACTTCAGGCCCGAGCCCAGAAGCTCATCGTCCTCGGCAAGCAATACTCGCATTCCTAGCCCTTAATCGTCGTCACCATCGCTCGATTGTGACCGCTCCCCTGTTGGGTGCAGCCAACTCGAAACAGTATTGGGGGCGTCTCGCCTGGTGCTCGCTGCTTTCCACTGCCAGCCCCAGAAAATCAGTACCAGTGCAAGCAAGAGAATAGCCAGACCACCCAGGTTATGCCGAACCAGATCAGGGCCTCTGCCTGGAACACGCCCGCTCAACATAGGCGCCGCCAGATTGCGCTGCTGCAACAGACTCAGAACGAGCATACCCCCCACATGCCCCAGCACAGCCAGCAGCATCAGGTTGCTGAAAAATTCATGCACATCTTCCAGCCACTCGCCTGAAAGCTCCATATAGGTGGCATACCCCGAGGCCACGACCGGCAGCAGCGTTATCAATAAAAGTGCCACGCTGGACGCAAGCAGAAGATTCTGGGCCTGTCGCCAGTTCGGCTGTCCGACCCGCGCCGCAGCCAACCATGGCCCCAGCCCGCGCAATTTGCCCCACAGGGAGGACCAACGCGCCGATCGCGGCCCAACAAAGCCCCAAAGTAGGCGCAAAAACCACAAGCCGACAGCGGTGTAGCCCAGCACCACATGGACAAGCCGAAGTCGCTCCAAATCAGCGGTGATGTATGCCCCGAGAAAAGACAATGCCAGCAAAAAATGCCAGACCCGCATGAAAGCGTCCACAGTGCGACGGGTTGGCACACTTGAAGTGGCAGTCAGTGAGTTTGAGGTGTCAATGTTCATACAGTGGTCTGAACTCAAAAGGTATCAACGTGGCAAGCGAATCTGATGGTCATCAAACTGTCCTTGTGCTGCCTGAACATGACAAGCCTGGCACTGAGCTGCACTGCGAACTTTGGGGTGCTGCCACGTGCTGGGATCAACCTTGCGATGCTCGCGGACAAACCAGCTTGAACGGGTGATTCGATCCTCTGGGGGGGCTTCGCGCATCCGTCGTCCTGTACCGCTGTTTGCAGTCAGCCAGGCATTGATTTGACGCACGCTGTCTGCGTCCATCGTTGCATCACTGCCGTAGTGCTTCTCCAGGCCACCCATGATCCGCTGCCAGGATTGGGCTGGCAAAAACCCTGGCGGGTAGGCCACATGACAGGCTGCACATTCAGCTGTATAGCGCTCGGGCACCTGCGACGGCATGCGAGGTCCATCGGCATGGGTAAGTCCTGTCAAGGACAGGACGATCAAGAAGCAAAGGCGTTTGTTCATTTCAATGAGATCAGGTAAGCGATGACATCGGTCTTTTCCTGCGCGCTGCATTCACGCGAGAAAACATCCTTGCAATTGCGTCGAAACCATTTGTCCACTTTGGCCTGATCTGTCAGTCGTTGCGGATTCATGGCCGGTGCCAATGGTGCGATGTGTTTGTGGGTTGATGCATGGCGCCCATCGCGCACTGGCGGCTCACCATGGCACGAGGCGCAAGACCACTCGCCTTGTTGACGAGTCCAGAGCGCCTGCCCACGCTGCGCACTGGCAGGCTGCTGTGCCTGCTGCTGCCAACGCGCCAGCTCTTGAGAAGGACTGGTGTCGGCGGCCTTGGCACTGGCACATGCCAACACAAGACCCAGCATCAACAATTGCAACCGAAACCGCTTTGCATTGATTTTTTCCATGCCTCAAGGCTAACGATGCCAGATGAAATCCCGCTTAAGCCGCTGGGCACCCTTGCGATGCGCCACAGCTGAATAAAGGTTGATCTATTTTGTCAAGAATGATTTAAATGTGCATTTTGCACATTTATACTTGCGCTAACGGACCTTCATCATGACCACCCAGTTATCTCCGGATGGATTGCAATCAGAGCAGCAAGCACTCTTGGCAGTGCTTGAGCAACTGCTCAGCCCTTTGGCCAAGCTTTGTTTGGCCAAAGGTGTGTCTATTCAAGCGGCAGAAGAGATGATGCGGCGTGCCTTCGTTCAGGCAGCTACTGAAGATTGCGATGGACTGAACCCCGCCCGATTGACCAGTCGGATCAGCACGATGACGGGCCTAACGCGCCGCGAAGTAGCCCGTTTGCAATCGGAGGATGCACCTGCCCGTCCTCAAACCAGAACGGTCGCCACGGATGTCCTGACTTATTGGACAACGCAGTCCGACTACGTCAACAAGAAGGGCTTACCCATCCGAATCCCTAGAACGGGAGAGGCTCCGAGCTTCGAGATGCTTGCCGCATCTGTAACCAAGGACGTACATCCCAAGTCCATCTTGGCCGACATGGTTCGTCTTGGCCTTGTGGCGCACAACACGAAAAACGACACCGTCTCGGTGGTAGACGCGATCTTCGTGCCCAAAAAAGATTGGCCGCAGATGGTGGGCTTCATAGGTGCCAATGTAGGCGACCACTTGCGGGCAAGCGTAGACAACGTGCTCCATGGCGGGGGTGAACATTTCGAACAGGCCTTGCTGGCCGATGAACTCTCTGAAGAGTCATTGGAGGCCGCCAAATCAATGATCACTGCCCAATGGCGCGACTTGCTGACTCAGCTTGGTCCGCAGTTGCAGTCGCTCATGGATGAAGACAAGGCCAAGGGCAGACAAAAAAACCAGCAACTGCGCATAGGCCTTTACTCCTACAAAAGCGCTATGCAGACAAATCAACCCGGACCGAAAGGCCCCGCACAAGAGGAATCAAATGAGAAAAATTAAGCGGGTGCTGTGCACGCGAAGAACCGCCTTGTTAGGAATTGCAGGTGCCATCGCAGAAATCACTGGCTGCGGAGGTGGAGGTACGGATGTCGCTGGACTCTCCAGCGGCGGGACTGGCTCTTTCACATCCGGGACGATCAGCGGTTTCGGGTCCATCATCGTCAATGGGATTCGCTACAACGACGATAACGCTTCAATACTCTCGCGAGATGATTCAAACGCCAACAACCGAGCGCTTGAATTGGGTATGGTCGTCAACATCGAGGGCTCGGCAGTCACCCCGCCAGCAAACGCAACAGGTTTGCCGACGGCTACGGCCTACCGGATAACCTACGGTAGCGAGTGGATTGGCCCAGTGAGTAACAAAGGCGCAACATCCTTTGAAATTCTGGGTCACACCGTCGATGTATTAGCGACGACCTTCTTTGGTGGGGCAGTACAGCAGTTCGCTGATTTGACGACAGCCCACTTCGTGGAAATTTATGGCTTTGTCGATCAAGTGGATGGTCACATACAGGCAAGCCGAATTGAAGTCTCCCTGGTTCAACCCACGTCGTACAAGCTCAGTGGCGCCATTTCGCAGATCGATGCAGCAGGTCGGAGTGCAAATCTTGGGCTCATCGCGATCAACTGGTCTTCGGCCGCAGCTTTACCAGCTGGTACAGCCGATGGGAGTTTTGTTCGTGTTCGCTTGAATCCGATCCCATCGGGCGCTGTTTGGACAGCATCTCAGATTGAATTGTTGAATTCTCCTCTTGCTGATTTGCAAGATGACCACGATTACGAAGCAGAAGTCCATGGGAGCATCACTTCCTATCAATCGAGCTCTAGCTTCGTTGTGAATGGAATTCCTGTGAATGCCGCATCGGCCCGAATCACGGGTACCTTGGCTGCTGGAGTCGTGGTGGAAGTAGAGGGAAATATCCGAGCCGGACAGTTGATTGCCAGCAAGGTACAGGTCAAAACCTCCTCAGAGATCGAATCCCAGGAATTCGAGTTCTATGGCGTGATCAGCAACGTGACCGCCCAGACCTTCGAGGTTCGCGGCCAGACCTTTTATTACGACAGCAGCACAGAAAACAGAAGCTTACTGACGAGAACCCCCTTGCCATATGTAGAGGTCAAGGCCAGCCGAAGCAATGGACGCTGGTACGCCTTTGAAATTGACCTCGAAGACTGAATTGCCCATCAGGAGAAAACTATGTCACACATCAAATTCAAAAAGAAGAAGCTCTCAATGCTCGTCCTGGCCGCTATCGCTGCTTCCCTCGCTGCTTGTGGCGGTGGTGGTGGCGGATCTGGGCCATTGGCAGCAGCCAACACCCTGACTGGACTAGCCGTTGACGGCTACATACAGGGTGCCACAGTGTTCCTGGATATCAATCGCAACGGTTTGGCCGATGCAGGTGAGCCAAGCACTACAACCGACCTCAACGGTCGTTACGCGCTTGACTACAGCTCCGTGACAGGTTCTGTGTCTGGCCTACCTGTCGTGGTGACTGGTGGTGTGGACTCGGATACGGGTTTTGCTTTCGCTGGAAAGTTATCTGCGCCAGTTGAATCGGTGAGTCAGGCGCAGGTGGTCACACCGATGACAACCCTCGTCGATGCGTTGGTCGCACAAGGTCTTGCCGCAGATGTGCCAACAGCAAAGCAAAAAGTTGCCAGTGCGCTTGGGTTGACTGTGGACCAGCTTGCTGCTGACCCTGTTGCAGCGATTGCCAACAATCCGGGGATCTATACAACAGCAGTGGCTTTACAAAGATCTATCCAGATGTTGGCCAGTGCAAATGCTCGAACGGGTGAGTCCTCACACGAGTCACAGGAAAGAGTTGTCCGAGCACTTGCAACGGCTATCCGGTCTCAGACCTCCGCAGTTGATGTCAGTCAGCTTGTTGCCGCTTTGCCACTGCAAAGCTCGGCGGCGGCACAAGAGCTGGCATCAGCACTGAGTAACTCGGTCAGAACAGGCGTGAACTCTGGTGGTCATGACGGGGCAAAAGCGGCACTCAAGGCCATGGATGAAGTGCGTACACGCATGGAGTCCGATCGCGATTACAGCTTGGCACGTGCGGCTACAAAAATTGATTCAGAAAGAGGGAAAAGCACATCCCGTCCCTATTACCAACTCACTCAAAACAGTTCCAGCACAACTGCGGTCAACACCATTCGCAACATTTCAGGTACTGCCGGAACAACGCGAACGCAGCCTACAAATACTGCTGGCAGATTGCTGGCATCCAATTGCTTTCAGTGTCACGGCACAGGCGGTGTTGGAGGGTTTGACAGCATCAGGGGTAAGGAAGCCTCTGAGGTGCGTGAATACCTGAGTCAATCCGCCAACAGTTCCATCATGGCCGCACATGCGCAGGGCTATACGACAGCTCAGCTCAACGCGATCATCTCTTATCTGCAACAGTGATTTCGGAGGAAAAAATCATGAGCACAAACACCACGCCTTCACGCCGAAAAATGCTGATGTTGGCCGCTGCTGCGGTCACCACCGGAATCATCCCTATCTTGGGCCATACAGACGACGACAGCCATGATGACTATGACTCGGATGGGAAATACGCATCTGGCAACAACACTACTTTTGCTCTTGCTAACACTGGATTGACTGCCAACATCGTCGTAATAGGTGGTGGCATGGCAGGCGTGAGTGTCGCCAAATACCTGCGGCTGTGGGGCGGGGCAGGTATCAAGGTGACTTTGGTCGAACCCAGCCTGACCTACACCTCCAACATCATGAGCAACCTGGTGCTGAATAACACCAGAACGATGAGCAGTTTGGCTTATGGCTACACAAGTGTTGCGACCAAGTATGGTGTTGTGATCAAGCAAGCGGCCGTGCAAAGCATCAACACCACCGCCAAATCCGTAGCCTTGTCGGATGGAAGCACATTGGCCTATGACCGACTGATTGTTGCGCCGGGCGTTGATTTCATGGACGCATATGGCCTTACCCAATCGGATTACGAGAACAAGACACCACATGCTTGGCGGGCTGGACCACAGACTGAGCTTCTGCGTACACAGTTAGCCAATATGTCGAACAATGGCACATTTGTGATGACCATTCCCAAGGCGCCCTACCGCTGCCCTCCTGGGCCTTACGAGCGGGCGTGTTTGGTGGCGGACTTTCTGAAGAACTACAAGGGTTCTGCTTCAAAAGTCATCATCCTGGATGAAAACGCATCCATCCAAGCTGAGGTGGATAACTTCACATACGCTTTCAACTCTATTCACAGCGGTGTCATTGACTACCGCCCTGGTGTCACCAACATCCAGATCAACCCGGACACCAAGGTGGTGACTTACACGGAACAACTTCTTGTAAGCCAGTCCATCAATGCCCAGGTGGTTAATCCGATTCCCCCACACAGAGCTGCGGGCAGCGCACCCGGTAGCTGGCTAGCAAATGCCGGATTGAACAACAGCTCCTCGAACGGTGTACCTGATGGTCGTTGGTGTGTTGTGGATGTGCTCAGCTACGAATCGACGGCTGTCGCCGGCGTTCACGTGATTGGGGATGCATCCAGCTGTGGATTGCCCAAGGCAGGCCATGTGGCTAATCAGGAAGCCAAGATCTGTGCCGATGCAATCATACGGATTACGGGGGGACAGGCACCTGACAGTGGACCAGTAGCCAACTCTGCCTGTTATTCGCCCATTACTGCTTCTACAGCATCATGGCTGACTGCTGTGTATCAATACGACGCAAACACTCGCAAGATGGCTATTGCGTCCAATGGCGGCAACACATCGGGGGCCAGAGCAACCGAAGCGGCAAATATCACAAACGGAAATTTCAGGCAGATGAATACCTGGTTCAATACCCTGATGGGCGACACGTTTTCTTGATCGCAAAAAGGGGTCAACTGGATATGTTTTGAAGCTTAAAGGTGCTGCAGAAGACTGCTTTTGGGGAGACGAATGAGTGTCTGCATGTGGCCGGACAGAGTCACTCAACGGTGACTGTCTCTACCCGACCAATTCTGTTGAAAAACTCCCGATTTTTTAAAAATTGACCTGTGGCTTGCGTAT
>CAYTZZ010000021.1:0-52038 GCA_964442645.1 uncultured Bordetella sp.
GCGTCGAGGGCCTGACCCTGAGCGGCACCTTGGCTGCGACGTTTGACGCCCAAGGCAATTTTGATTTGGCGGGCGCACTCGACGTCAATGTGCTGGGCTACGCGAGCCTGAACGGTGAATTCGCTGTTCAAAAATTGGCGCCCACCACCCTTGTTTCTGACATATTGACCCGACAGACCACGTTGAGCGCCACGGCGAGCGTGAGCGAATCGACCCAGGGTGGCGTGGCCACTAACGCGGTGCTTCGTTTGGCCATGGCCAATGCGGACGCCACGCGTTTCCGCGAGGGCGAATACAGCTTTGGCTACGGCAACACATCGGTCAAGCTCAACAGCACGGGCTTGAGCGACGAGGCTTGGCGATTCCGCTTGCAATCCGGCTTGCAACTGCTGCTGGGCAATGGCAATGTGGGCGTGACAGGCACGCGTGCCACAGGCTTTGCCATTGAATTCAAGGGCGCCCTGGCAGGCCAGTCCATGCCGCTGGCCAGCGCGCCGGGCGAAGCCGGAGCCTTGTACATGGGCATTCCGGTAGACGCTTCTGTGAACGCGACGGTTGGGGGCGTGGTCGTTGAATCGGATGCCACTGCGACGTCAGGCAGCGTGCAACGCGTCGACGGCTTTGCGAACACAGTCGCTGGTAGCTTCACCCTGAGCTTGGATTACACGGTCAAAACCAACACCCAACTCAAGTTGGTAGCGAGCAACGTCAGTGGCGCTTTCCGAGAGGGAACTTACAGCTTCGAATACGCTGGCAAAGTGGCGACCGCCAGCAGCCTGACGGCCCAGGGCGCGGCGCTCTCTGATGCCGATTTCGCTGGCAAGCTGTCATCGGCGCTGGACCTGTTGTTCGGCGCGGGCAATGTCACGGTGTCTGGCTCGCGGTCATTGGGCTATGGCTTGGACTTTGGCGGCCAAATGGCTGGCCAGGATGTCGCCATCGACAACGCAGCGGGTGGCCGGGGCCTGTTCATGACTGCCCCCGTGGACCCGTCGGCCGCCTTGGCAACCCAAGGCGGTGTCACGCTGGGCTCGCAAGCCATTGCGGCTTCCTTGTCCACAGGCTATGGCCTGAGCATTCTGGTGCCAGACGGTGGCACCAACAACTCGGATGCCATGACGTTCAAGTTTGCCAACAGCCCCTTGACCGCCACGGCAAAGTTCACCAATGCCCAGGACACACAAGCGCGCGCGGTGTTTGATGCCTTGGCCAAATTGGTGCCCTCGGGCCCCAGCACCACCACGGTCTACGGCAGTGGCTCGGTGGTCAAGGTGGTCAAGTCCGACACCATCACCGTCAGGCAAATCGTCTCGCCCTTCAAAGAGGCCCTATACACCATCACTTTTGCCGATTCGGTCAAAGACAGCGTGTTGAAGCTGGGTGCTTTGCAAGTCAGCAACACCGGGCAGACTGCCAGCATTCAGTACACTTTGACGCCCAAAGTGGGTGCGGGCGAGGGCACAGCCAGCGTTGCCACAGGCGCGGTGCAATGGGTGGACCGATTTGCCAGCGATGTGCGCGGCAGTTTCACCTTGAGCCTGCATTACGCTGGATCCAGCTACACCACCGCCGGCATCGGTTTGCAAGCCAGCGCGGCCACCGTACAAGCCGCTGTGCTGGCGGCGACCAACACGGCAGGCCAATCTTTGTCTGCCACGGGAGCGACCGTCAGCGTGACGGCCGACAGCGTTTTGAACAAGTGGCGCGTGGCCTTTGGCGGCGCAGCCTTGGGGCAGCCCATCGCGGTCATGTCGCGCACCGTCACCCCCACCCTCGCACCGACTGCCAGCTTACAGACCGTGGCCTCTGGCGCGACGGCGGGTTCCGGCGTTTACACCACCCGTGCCCTTGATGTGCAAGCCAGCGCCAGTGATGTTCGCCAAGCACTGCTCGATGCAAGCACGGCCCAGGGCAAGACATTGGCCTCGACCAACACCACGGTGGCTGTGACCTGGGACAGCACAGCCAAACAATGGCGCGTCAGTTTTGGTGGCACCGCCGTCGGCCAAACCATGGCCACCATGACGCGCACCGTTCAACCTCTGGCAGCCCCGGGTGCCAGCCTGAGCGTTGTGACGCAAGGCTTCCAATCGGCGGAAACACAAAGAATCGTTTTCAACGGCAGCAATGGATGGGTCACCCTCAGCTTTGGCGGGCAGACCACGGCGCTGCTACAGGTCAGCCAAATGTCGGCGCGGGGCTTGCAGGCTGCGCTCGAGAGCTTGAGCAACATCGGTGCGGGACAGGTCAAAGTGGCCAAGTCCATGGACGGCTCACAAGTGGCATGGGATGTCAGTTTCCAGGGCAACCTGGCGCGCAAAGACGTGGCCCTGTTGCAAGTCGGCTCGGCCCAAGCCATGGATTTGCTGTTGAGTGACGGCACGCTGGCCGAAGAGCTTCATTTGCGTGTGACCGGTGAGGCCGACTGGCTGCAGACCGTGAGCCTCAAAGGCTTGAATGCCGCGCAGCAGCAGGCTGCACTGGTGGCAGCGCTCGAGCAATTGCCGGGCATTGGCCAAGGCAATGTGACGGTGATGGCGGATGCGCAAGCCGGCCGCTTCTGGGTGGTGGGCAACGGCAAGCTGGCCGGCCTTGCCCTGCCAGGCTTGGTGGCAGGTGTCTCCAAGGCTTCAGTGCAAACGCCGGGTTATTTGCTGATTGGCGCGGCCAATGTCAACGCCTCCGTGGGCACCGCCTCTGCCGGCGTGACGCTGACCCATGTCAACATGGGCTTGGTCATTTCCAGCAAAGCCAGTGACCCCGCCCAGAACGGCTATGCCCTGTACGCGTCGGGCTCGGCGGCCTTGCGTGGCTTTGATGGCGCAGTGTCCCTCCATGCCGATGCCATCATTGAAGTCAACACCTTGGGCCGTGCGATCGACATGGCTGTGAAAACGGGCCTGACCACGCCGGCGCGCCAGGTGCACTTTGCCGACGGTGTCGAGCGACAAGAGATCACCATCACCTCGGGCCAAGTCAGCGTACAAGGCCTGGGCCAGCTCAGTGGCAGCCTGAAGCTGATTTCCACCACGCAGCTGGTGGGGACCACCACGGTCACCGAATTGAGCATCGGTTTTGACAGTTTGACGGGCACCTTGGGCTTGGGCGGCGTGGGCGCCTCGCTGGCCAATGGCCGTGGTGCAGTGTTGTTGCGCAACGAGGTGACCGGCACTTCCGTGGTCAAGCGCTACGCCGTTGCGGCCGAGGGGGATGTGGCCTTGACCGGCGTGTCCGGTGTAGAACTCTCCTTGAACGACATGCATGTGGGTTGGAGCCGTTGGGGCCAGGACCTGGACACGACCGTGCGCACCGCCACCGGAACCTATGCGGTCAGCTTGAGCAGCGGCGAAGCACGCCTGCGCGGTCTGGCGCATGCCAACATCGCCGACGTGTTGACATTGGACGGCGAGGTGTTCATTGAAAGCCAAGAGAACGCCAGCGTGACCTTGACCGATGGCAGCACGGTGAGCGTGAGCCAGCTGATTTTGGGCGGCGCAGGCATCGCGGCCATGATGGGCACCGCGTCGGTGGGCGCTCAGTTGTCGGGCGCCAATCTTGCAGTGGTCCTGTCGACCGAGCGGGGCGGCAGCCAACGACGCTGGATGACCGCCAAAGGCAGTTTGGAGTCGGCCACGCTGCAGGGCTATGCCATGGCCGAGGTGAGCCAAGCCAGCGTGGAAGTGAACCGCATCTTGGGTCCGGGAGGCGACGCCTTTGGGGGCACGGGGCCCGTGATCAATTGGAGCGGCGCCAAGCAGCGGACCGTGACTTTGGACGACACGCACAGCGTGGTCTTGAATGACGCCGGACCCGTGTTCAAAGTGTCGGCCCGTGCGGCCCTGCAAATGGGGCCTGCGGTACTGGGCGGTCAATTTGACATTGCCTTGGACCAGCAAGCCAATGGCTCACGCACCTGGCGACTGGGGGTCACCGAAGGCTACGCCAGTGTCGAGGCCAATGGCGCCAAGGTGGCATTGACGCGTGGCACAGGCACCTTGATTCTGGGGGCCAATGGGTCGCGCTCGGGCAGTGTGACGGGTGACGCCGCCGTGACGGGCGTTCAGGGCCTGACGCTCGAAGGGCGCCTGGCGACACGCTTTGACAGTGCGGGCAACCTGGAATTGGCCGGCGCGGTCACGGTGGACGTGGCGGGATTTGCCGGACTGAGTGGCGAATTTGCCGTCACCAAGCAAGCGCCTGTGGTGGTGACGCCTCAGGTGCTCACCCTCAGTGCCTCCGCCGGTGCCAATGGCCAGGTGACAACGCTGACCGAGGGCGGACAGAAAACCAATACCCGTTTCCAATTGACGGCGCTCAGCGAGGATGGCACCCGCTTCCGCGAAGGCGTGTGGTCATTCGCCCTGGGTTCCACTCGCGTCAACGTGAGCAGCGCAGACCAGGGACAAGCCGTGACCGATGCCCTGTTCGCCGCGCGTTTGACCACGGCCATGCAAACCCTGTATGGCGCTGGCAACGTGGCAGTCACGGGCAACCGTGACCAAGGTTTTGTGCTGGAGTTCAAAGGCGCCCTGGCCGGCAAGTCGGTCAATCTGGCAGCCCTGAGCATGACGCCGCCGGCCGACCCCGCGCTGAGCGATGACTGGGGCGCTGTCACCCTGGTTTCGCAAGCGCAAGCGGCCAGCAGCAGTGCTTATTACCTTGAACTGAAGGCCTTGAGCACCACGCCGGACAAAACCAACAACCTGTTCAGCTTGCAAATCGGCGACCGAAGCGCAACGGCGCGCTATACCTACGACCGCAACACGCAACTGACGCAAATCAGCCAGGCACTGACGAGTTTGTTGGGCGCAGGTAATTTCACGCTGAGCCGAGACGAAGCCACGGGCTTGACCACCCAGGGGTATGTTCTCAAGCTCAGTCCCGCCGCCGCCAGCAAGGGGGCGTTGACGCTCACGCGCAGCGGCACGGCCAACGACGTGGGCTACAAGCTGCTGGGCACGGCGACGGGTGGCTTGGCCACGGGGGCCGTGCAGCGTATCGACACTTTCTCAAGCCAAGTCGCGGGCACTTTCTCGCTGGCGTTCGATTTCCAAGGGAAAACTTACACCACGCAGGCCATGGACCTGCATGTCAGCCCAGCGCAGTTGCGTGCCGGCTTGCTGGCCGCGCAAAACAACTTGCAGCAATCTTTTGCGGCGCAGGGGGGCGATGCGGTCGTCACCTTGGACAGCGTCAAGCAGCAATGGGTGGTCAGTTTTGCAGGCAGCGCCTTGGGGCAAAACATCTCGGTCATGACGGGCTGGGTCGATCCCTTGCTGGCACCGCAAGCGCAATTGAGCCTGTTGCAAACGGGTGGCACGACCTCGGAGTCGCAGCGCATCGATGTGCGCAACAGCTCAGGCCTGTTTGCCTTGAGCTACAACGGGCAAAGCACGCGGCCGTTGTCGGCGACCGCCTCGGCTGCCGAAGTGGACGCTGCCCTGGAAAGCCTCACCGGCCTGGGCGCTGGCAATGTCAGCGTGGTCCGCACCGAAAATGGCTTGTGGAGCGTGAGCTTCGCCGGCGCTTTGACCGATCAAAACCTGGCGGCTTTGAAAGTGAGCAAGGTCCAGGGCATCGACTTGTCGATGGCTGACGGGCAACTGGCGGATGTGGTGCGACTGCGCACGGCCAGCGCCAGTGACTGGGCCCAAACCATCACGCTGACAGGCCTGTCAGCTGACGCCCGTGTGAGTGCTTTGACACAGGCTTTGGAGCAACTCCCGGGTGTGGGGGTTGGCCACGTCAGCGTCTTGCCGGTCGATGGCGCTGAGGGGCAGTACCAAATCCTGTCCAAAGGCGCTTTGGCAGGCCAGAATTTGCCAGAATTAGTGCTGGGTGTGTCGCGTGACGTGGCGCAACCGCCCTCTTATTTGTTGATCGGTGCCAGCAATGTCAACGCTTATGTCGGCAATGCCACGGCAGGGGTGAGCCTGTCAGGCGTCCAAGTGGCCCTGGCCCTGTCCCGAGATGCCCAAGGGCAGACCACAGGTTATGCCTTGTCCGCCGCAGGAAGCGCGCGTTTACAAGGCTTTGGTTCGGCCGTGGCAATGAACGCCGATGCCGAAATCCACATCAACACCTTGGGCCGTGCGGTCGATTTGTCGGTTCGAACCGGCTTGACCACGCCTGCGCGCGCCCTCACGTTCGCCACGGCCAACAAACTCCAGGAAGTCATCATCAACCGGGGCGAGGTGACGGTGGCCGACATTGGAAAACTCTCCGGCGCTTTGGCGATTCGCGCAGAGGAAGTGGTGGCAGGCGGCGTGACCACCACCACGCTGGGCATCGGCCTTGAAAACATCGAAGGCAGCTTGAGCTTGGGCGGCATGAGCGCCTCCCTGGCGCAAGGCCAAGGCGCACTTTTGCTGCAAAACGAGAAAGCCGCCAATGGGCAGGTAACCACGCGCTATGCCCTGGCGGCCGATGGCGACATTCATTTCAACGCCGGCTCAGCGCTGACGGTCGATGCCAATAATTTGCAGATCGCGGTCAACCGTTGGGGCGATGACCTCAGCGAGAGCGTGGGCACGGCAACCGGCTTGTACAACCTGGACCTCGTCAAAGATGAAACGCGCGTGCGCGGCGACATGAAAGTCGATGTGGCCGGTGTGATCCAGGCCGAGGGCGAGCTTTTCCTGGAAATCAAGAAGAACGAACTGGTGACCCTTACCGATGGCACCACCGCTCGTGTGGACCAATTGATCGTGGGCGGCGCAGACATGTCTGCCAGCATCTCGGCGGGCAGCGCAGCCATGGGCCTGGGCTTGGCCGAGGTCGACATGGCGGTGGTGTTGTCCACCGAAACCACGGGCGCGCAGCGGCGTTGGCTGGCCAGCCAGGCACGTGTGGGCGATGCCACGGTGGCGGGCTACCACTTCCAGGATTTGCAGGAAGTGACGCTGACAGTCAACGACACCCTGTCGTCTGCCAAGGGCGTGACGCCCGCCAGCACAGCCCCGGTGATCAAGTGGTCGTCCGCTCCGAAAGCAATTGAATTGACGGCGGGTCGCAGCATGACGCTGGCTGCCGCTGCGGCTGAATTCGACTTGGGCGTGCAAGGTGGCTTGGCCATTGCCGGCGCCTATCTCGAGGGCGACTTTGATGTGCAACGCACAGTGGCCGCAGGCGGCGGCTACAACTGGGAAATTCGCGCCAACGACGTGGCCCTGGGGTTTGCGGTTTCGGGAGCCAGTTTTGCCATCGACAATGGCTCGGGCGTGCTGTACCTGAATGCCGATGGCACACGCAGCGGCCAAGTCTCCGGCGATGTGTCCCTCAGCGGCTTGGATTTGCTGAGCCTGTCGGGCAGCATGGCGGCGCAGTTTGATACTGCGGGCAACATGCAATTGGTGGGCAACATCGACCTTGACATAGCGGGCCTGGCCACGCTGGAAGGCGATTTCCTGATCGATCGACAGGTCACTGACGGAAAAGAACAAATCCGCGTCGCGGCCAACCATGTGCGTGCCGCCATTGGTGCGGCCGGCGTTGGCGCAGAGTTGAGCAACGGCAAGATCGCCATGCTGGCCATGAAGAAAGCCGATGGCAGCACCGGTTATGCGGTGCAGGGTCAAGGCGATGTCAGCGTCACCATTGCGGGCGTGCAAATGACCGGCGCAGTGGGCATCGAAGCCAACACCCTGGGGTCTGCAGTTTCCCAAACCATGACGGTGGGTGGGCAGAACCTGGTCCTGTCTTACGACGACACGGCGTTCGACCCGCGCTTCAACCTGAGCAACCTGGACATGGTGCTCGAGGGCGTGATTGGCGACGCTTTGGCCTCCGTGGCCGACACGATTTCCGACATCAAGACCGACATCAGCCCGGCTTACGACAACGAAGGAACCCAGGTCAACGACAACTTGCTGGCCAAGACCTTGCCCGTGATCAACAACTCTGTGACCACCATGCTGGGTCTCGACAAGTTGATGGGCGTTGCGGACTACACCCAGCGTTATCTGGGAACGTCGTCAGAGGCCCACATCCTGGCCCTGGCAGCCCCAACCTACGGCAGCAGCAACAAGCCCACGATGCGCGGCTTGTTGAACTACCTTGAGGCGAACTGGTTGCCCACCCTGCCGGGTGTGGCCAGCGGCGCCTTGGTGCTCTCCATGGGTGACAGTGGTCTGGAAATCGTTTATCACGACACCCTCAAAGCGGGCACCAAGATCAAGGTGGACCTTGGGGAAGATGTCGCCGCTTTGGGCTTGTCGCTGGACGGCAACCTCGAGGTCAATCTGGGCGTGCAGGTGGAAGCAGGCTTCAAGATCGCGCTGGACTGGAAGACCGGCGCTGCCAACTTCCGTCTGACGCAGCTTGATTTCGAGGCCAAAGCCTCGGTGGATGACATTGATTTGACGGCCAGCGTGGGCCCCTTGGCGGTCAGCCTGGGCGACATCGAGCGCCAGTTGGGACACTTGTCCATCGTACTGGCGGGCAAAGTTACGCAAGACGCCGTGTCGGGCGAATTCAGCTACCAAACCACGCAAGACAAGGTCGACGCCGTGTTGCCGGTTTATGCGCAATTGGGCAGCATTGACCTGGCTGCAGGCCGCACGCCGCGTTTGTTGCTGACGGGGCACCCGCTCACGGGCGACGGCATTTCGGTGGTGACCGAAAACTTCGACAAGTTGCTGGACTTCAGCAGCCTGTCGGTGATGGACCTCATCATGATGTTCCCCGATTTCGTGGAAACCTTGCGCACGGTCTCTTCCAGCGACACCCTGGCCTCGGCCTTGCCGTTTGTGGACACGACCTTGGACCAGGTGTTGGTGTTTGCCGATGGCTTCAAAACACAGGTCTACGACAAGATCGACTTCTACAAGCCGCGCGTGGACCTCTACAACGTGGCCTCTGTCAACATCGAGACGGCCGTCGTCAACGGCAAGACCGTGGCCATCCTGAACAACCCCTTGGGTGGCTTTGACAAGTCCTTGCTCGGCGACGCGCAGGTCACGCTGTACGGCAACGTGGCGGGCACAGACGTGCTGATTGGCACCTACAACGTCAAGGACACACTGGACGGCTCCCGCTTGCAATTGGGCGGAACGCCCACCGTGGGCCTCAAAGCCGTGCATGCCGTTGTTCACCAGACACGCCAGCAAATCACCACGCTGCAAGAGTTCATGGAGGCGGTCAACCGCTCGGGCGTTTTGCCTTTGGGCATGCAGATCCACTACGACCCGGTACAGCGCAGCTTTGTGGTGCCGTTGAAGTTCCGGCAGGAATTTGAGCCGGAGGCCATGGACCTCAACTTCGACTTGGGTGTCGATGGCCTGATGCTGTCCACCTCTGCAAAAGGCAGCCTGAATGCCTTCGTCGAGGGCAATCTGGGGCTGTATTTCGACCTGGATGGCCGCACGCTCTTCGGCAAATCTGGCGCAGTGGCCAAAGACAGCCGCTTGTTCTCTGACAGCACCTTCATCTTTGACTCCACCATGGTGGGCTATGTGCTGGAAGTCGGCGATGAGAAATTCAAGATCACTGGTCTGGTGGATGAGCACAAGGTCAAATTGGACCGTGTTGCCACCAGCGCAGAGCAAGGGGCTTTCACCCTGCGCGAAGACAAGCTCAGCTTGGGTGTGCAGGATGTTTACCTCACGGGCGGCATCAGCCTGGACGCCAAGGACCTGGAGGTCGGCGTGCAACTGGGCTTCCTCGGCGCCAAAGCCGGCGGGGCGGGAACCAATTCTGGCGTGCATTTGGGCGCCACAGCCACTGTTCAGTTGACGCGCGATGTGAACTCGACCGATCCCATGGACCGGCGTTTCGGCTTCACCGAGCTCAGCACCGACTATGTGAAGTTCGACCTGCAAGGCGAGGCCTATGCCCGTTTGCGGGGCCTGAAGGTGAACGTGGGCGTGGGATCGGACATTCCGCTGGCCCCCAACATCGAAGTTTCCATCCAAGCATTGGACCCCTTCAATCCTGGTGCGGTCAAAGTGATCAACCAGAACCCGATGTACGCGGCCAACATTCAGGCCTTGGTGCTTTCGGGTGAGGTCAAGCCCAACGCGATCGTGGTGGTCTTGCCTGACCTGGGCAAGCTGTTCGACTTCAAGAACCTGAGTTTCGAGGACATTGTCAGCGGCATTCGCACGGGCCTTGAGTTTGTGCGCGATGCGATCTCCGGCCAGCCGTTCTACAGCGTGGAACTGCCGGTGATTGGCCGCTCCCTGGAGGATGTGTTCCCGTTTGTGGACAACTTCCTCGCCCAGATCGAGGAGGCGGCGAAGAATCCCGCGGCGGCCATCAGCCAGGTCGAGGAGTTGATTGAGTCGGCCTTGGGCGTGAATGACGACAACACCAAAGCGGCAGAGGACCAAATTTTCTCGCTGTCCTTGGCAGGCGACACACTGAACATGCACCTCAATTTGGGCATGGTGTTTGCGCAGAAGTACACCTTCAATCTGGACCTGGCACAACTGGCCCAAATGGCCGGCGCGCCCTTGGTGGGACTGGATTTCGTCACGGACTTGTTGGACGTGTCAGGCGCTGGCAGCATCAATTTGGCCGCCATGGCCAATTTGCAAATCGATGCCGGCATCCGCTATGCCAATGGCAAAGCCGATATCTTCTTGTACGACTACGATCCCACGCGCATTCAAAAGACCACGGCTGCGGCTTTTGGCGGCGTGGCGTTTGCGCAGGGGCGCAGCGCGGTCAGCGACAGCGAGTACGCCAAAATTCTGGCGGACTTTAAAGCCAGGATTGCCGCTGCCGGCACCGGAGTGCAGCGCATCAAGGCCACCGTGGTCAGCGCCATCGACCTGGACACCGAAGCCGACAACAAAGACCTGGACCATGGCGCGGACCAACTCAATGGCCGGCGTCAGGCCGCCATCGTGGCCTTGGCAGAGAAGCTCAGCCAGGACACCGGCATCGATGTGCAATTGTTTGCGGGCCAGCAAGTCAAATTGACGGATACCACGCAAGTCAAAACTTTCACAGACGTTCAAATCGAGCGCCGCGTTGACGTCTCACCAGACCGTGCGCGCGGCACCCGCGCCACGATTGGCGTGATGGCTACCGGCGACAATTTGGACCTTAATTTCCACGCCGGCCCGGTGGACCTGGGTGTCTCCAAGGGCTGGTTTGCGATCGACCGCGATGGCAAAGCCAACACCGAAGACTATGCCACCTTCACCGTCAAGATCGATCAAAAGGGCGAGCAAGACGGCACCAAGAAAGTCAGCGATGACGGCAAGTTTTACCTGGGCTCAGAAAGCCTGAAGAACAACGTCGGCTATGTGCTCGATGGCGCCATGGGCATGGATTTGCCCCTCATTGTGGGCTTCGCCGGCTTTGAGCAACCGGTGGGCTCCTTCAAGCTCACCAATCCAGGTGGCTTCCAAGCCTTGTTGGACGCCGCCATGGGCAAGAGCACCTTCAGCAAGGCCATCGTGCTGGAAGTGCCCAACGTGGAAGACATCGCCACCAGCTTGCTGGGCGACCTCTCCATTGTGGGCATCTTGAACGATCCTTCGCGCATTCTGGATGGCGTGGACTCCGCGTTGGGCGCGGTCCAGGACACCTTGAGCAGTGGTTTCTCATCGAACCTGCCCATCATTGGCAGCGCCTTGGCAGACGTGGGCGGTTTTGCCCGCGACATCCGCGTCGGTTTGCTGGGCGATTTGCGCAAAAAGCTCTCCGCAGAGGGGGGCGCGGTTGGCATCATTCGCAACTCCTTGTTCGATTTGTTCGGCCCGGGCATGGCGAACATCCTGCTGGATGCCAACGGCGACCATGTGATCACGGTCGATGACGTGACCGCCTCCTGGTACGACAAGTCAGGCCAATTCATCTCCAACTGGACCGCCGGCGGGCCTTTGCCCAAAGATGCCGAAGGCAAGATGGCCGATGCCATTCAGTTCAACATGAAGATGGGCCAGAAGTTGGTGGGCACGGGCGTGGACATCCCCCTGTCACTGGACGTGCCAGGCTTCTCCCTGGACATCAAGGGCGGCTTCCGCCTGGACATCGGCTGGAATTGGGACTTTGGCTTCGGCATCAGCACCGCCGATGGCTTCTACCTGACCACCAATTCCGACAAGTCCAAGCCCGAATTGGGCATCACGGCCACCGCGCAGCTCGATGGCACCCCCAACGACCCCAACGACAACGTGCCGTTCCAGGCCGAGGGCAAGCTGCTGTTCTTCCGCGCCACGGTCACCGATGTCGACAGTGACTTGAGCAAGCCGGGCTTCCAGGCCAGCTATATCACCGGTCTGGCGGGCATTGACCTCAAGGGTGACAGCACCGGCCGATTGAAGGCCGCCAAGCTGTTCTCCACCGGTGCCATTGGTTTTGCCTTTGCAGTTGACACCAAGGTGCGTCTGGCCTCTGTGCTGGACATGGGCGGCATTCCGGGCATGCCCAAGCTCAAAGCCGACATTGTGGTGGGCTGGCATTGGGAATACGGCCAACAACTGTCCACACCCAAAGTGGGTTTGGAGTTTGTGCGCATCGATGTGGGCTCGCTCATCAACGAAGTCTTGCTGCCGATCGTGGAGAAGATCGAGGGCATCGTGGGGCCGATGAAGCCCTTCGTCGACTTCCTGATGACGCCGATTTCAGGGATGGAGTTTGTCTCTGCCTTGGGTGTGGAGCCCACGCCGCTGGGCCTGCTCAACTCCTTCTTGAAGATCATGGGCAAGCCCCAAATCCCGACAGCCTTCTTCAAGGCCGTGCAGTTCATGTCGAATTTGCCGGAACAAATCCGTGCCTTCAAGGACACCGGCGAGATCATGCTGGGCAGCTTTGGCGGCTTTGGAACGGGCAGCCTCTCGGCCACCAGTCTGGACGCCGCCAGCCTGGACCTGACCAAGCTGGGCTCGATGACGCCAGAAGACTTGTACAACCTCGCGATCAACGTGGGCGTGCTGAAAAAAGACGAAGATCCCAAGACCCTTTCGGGCGACGAGTTGATGAACCGCATCATCAGCAAGGCCGCTGGCCTGGGATTGCCCTCGGAACTCACGGGTGCACTGGCCAACATTGCCAAGATGTCCCTGGGCGGCGCGGCGAAAACGCCCGAGCGCAGCGGCTTCAAATTCAAAGAATACATCTTTGACATCAGCAACTGGAAGCAAATTTTCAGTGGTGGCGATGCTGTGCTCTTCAGTTACGAATTGCCCTTGCTGGGCTTCGAAGTAGAGAAGTCTTTCACCACCAAGATTCCCTTGGTGCCGACGCCCTTCAACTTTGTGCTGGGTGCGATGGCGGGCTTCAAGGCCTATGCCGACTTGGCCTTCGGCTACGACACCTATGGCGTGCGTCAGGCCATGGCCACAGGTGACTGGCTCAATGTGCTCGATGGTTTCTTCGTGTACGACGTGTCCTTGCCCACCTTCCGCGACGGCAAGATCGTCCCCGGCACTGGCGGTGTCGACAAGCCCGAGTTTTATGTGAATGCCTTCGTTGGCTTGATGGCGGGCTTGAATCTGGGCCCCATCACCGGCGGCTTGATTGCCGGCATCAATTTCTACGCCGAACTGGACCTGCAGGACATCTACACCTCCACGCTTGAAAAAGACGACGCAGGGTATGTGACCAAGGTCATCTGGAAATCGGACGGCAAGATTCGCGGCACCGAAATCAAGACCATGTACGAGTACAACGGTGGGGGCTTTGCCAACCTGTTCAACGTCCGTATTGGCGCCGATTTTGTGGCCAGCCTCTTCGTGGACCTGGACTTGTGGATCACTTCGATCACCTTGTTCAAGATGGACTTGTTCCGCTTCAACCTGTTCAACATCGAATACAACGCGCCCAAGGTTCAGCCTTACCTCGCCACGCAAGTGGGCAGCACGCTGTACATCAATGCGGGCGACCGTGCAGGCTTGCGCAAGTACTTCAACACCTCCGACAGCGACGAGACCTTCATCCTCTCGGGCAGCGGCGGCACCGTCAACATTGAATTTGACAACTGGTACCAGACCTACTCGGGTGTGACCAAGGTCGTGGCCAACATGGGCCAGGGCAAGGACGTGTTTGACGCCTCCCGCCTGAGAACCGTCACGGTGGACGCTGGCGGCGGCGTGGGCGATGACAAACTGCTGGCCGGTTTCGCCGGTGGCATCTTGCGCGGCGACGACGGCAAGGACACGCTGACCGCCGCAGCCTCTGTGTTTGGCAGTGTGCGCATGGACGGCGGCAAGGGTGACGACCGGTTGACCGGTGGCTCGGGCAATGACACCTTGCTGGGTGGCGAAGGCCAGGACAAGCTGGAAGGCAATGCCGGCAACGACCGCCTTGATGGCGGCCTGGACGACGACGTCCTCAAAGGCGGTGCAGGCAACGACACCTACGCCTACCTGGACAACTTTGGCAACGACAGCACCAGCGACCGCGAAGGCGACAACGCGGTGGACTTGTCTGGCATGGCCACCGCGGCCACGATGACGCTTGGCAAGCGCGGGGCAGCCGTGGTCAACGTGTTGGGCGGCGAGGCCCGCTTGTCTGGCGTGAAGATTGTGAACGTGACATTGGGCCAGGTTAACGACACGCTGTTGGTCAGCGATTTCCCCGAATGGCGAATCGATGTCAGCGATTCCGGTGGCAGCGACGACTACCGTGTGACTTTGGGGCGTGCCGCCTCGGAGTCCGCGCAAGGCACCCTGGCCATCAACGACCGTACCGGCAGTTTTGACGAAATCATTCTGGAACAGACCAAGTCGGGCGACGCTGTCAAATTTGACCTCGACAAGGTGACCAATGGCCGCGAGGTCCTGACCTATAACGACGCCGGTGTGGAGCGCATCACGCTCAAGGGGAAAGGCGCGTCCTACGACATCGAACACATCAAATCGCTGGGGGGCGATGTCCGCTTCACGGCAGGCTTGTTGCAAAATGAAGTGGCCACGTCCTACCTTGGCAGCACGGCTTTCCGCGGCATGGCCAAGACCATTTACCAGGAAAGCGCCTTGCAGGCGTCCAGCGTGGTATTGGAGTCGGTGAAGACGCTGAACATCAAGCAAGATGTCACCGCCTTGAACAATGGTCACATCGACATCCGCACCTATGGCGACAAAGCGAACGTGCAATTGGCGGGTGGCAACCTGTATTCCGTGTCGACCCAGGCCATGTACAACCCTACGGCCAGCGTGGCCGATGGCAGCGGCTGGATTCGCATCCAGTCGGCCGACGGAGCATTGCTCAACGTGGGCACCACCGATGCCAACAGCAACTGGGTCGGCAACAGCATTGTGGGCGAAAAGGCCTATTTGCTGGTGAAGACGCGCAATGACATCGGCACGGCAACCAAGCCGATCCTGACCCGCGTGGCGGAAATGACCTTGACCACCTCGAAAGAGGGCACAGGCAGCGTGTTCATCACCGAGGTCAATGATTTGACCTTGGTGGAAGAGCGTGTCTTGACCAGCCCGGAGAATCCCGGCTATGTGATGGACAGCGCGCCGTCTTCAGACCAGTGGGAGTTTGCACAGAAGTGGGAAGACGAGGGCACCTTGTCTGCCGACTGGCGCTCACAGCTGACCTCGCGACGCACCGGCATCGCCGTCGAGGTGGCCAAGGGTGACCTGACGATTGATCTGGTCAACCGAGACTCATTGCTGACGCTGGCCACGGGCGTGGTACAGACGCTGCAGGCGGGCAAGAACATCACCTTCACCGCTGACGACTTGAACTTCAAGAGCGGGACGCAAGCCATCAAGGGCACGGGCAACTTCACGATGCAGGCGCATCAAGGGGTGTGGCACTACTACGTGGGGACCGCCGCAGAAACGGTGGGCGGCCTTGACTTCGAGGAAGACAGCGCGCGCCAAGTCAGCTTGGCGGGCCTGTATTTGTCCAACCGCGATTTGGCTGCCATCCAGAACGGCTTTGCCGGCTTGTTCATTGGCCGACTCGCCGTGGGCAACCGCATCTGGTTAGGTGACGCCAAAGACACCAACCTGGTGAAGAAGACGGGCGACGCCCGCAGTTTGAACTCCCGTATTTCCTCGTTCCGTGACAACGTCACGCTGTCGGCGGATGAGATCAACGTTCAAGGTGACGTGCAGGCGCCGGCGGATGTGATCAGCTTGCAGGCACGCAAGGTGTGGGTGGAGTCGCAGAACGTGCAGGACCCCAATGGTGGCGCCGATTCGGGCTTGTATGCCCGACAAGTGGTGCTCAATGTGGGCGAGCAAGCTCTGGTCGGCGGTTGGGTCAAAGGACTTGAGCGCGTCAGCGTGCAAGTCACTGGCACGCCAGGTGATGCACAGCAAGCCGATGCCTATTTCACGCCAGCTTACCTGGCCGATGCCGGCGCCAACAGCTTGCAGTTGGACGCGCGGGGCCTGATTCAATCGCTGAACGACGGCAGTTCGATCCAAATCGCCACGTCGCACAGCGTGGAGACACGCGGGCGCATTTCTTTGGGCGGCAGCGGCTCCACCTTGACACTGGCGGCCCAAGGCCCCGTGATCGTGGTCGAAGGATCCGACATCTCGGGCCTGGCCGCCAACGCCAGCTTGACGATTCAATCCAATGATGTGATTGCCGTCAATCCAGGCTCGGCCATCCGCTCGGGCGTGGACTTTGTCTCCCCCGACCCGGTGAATGCACCCGACAACAAAATCATTCCCCAGATCAGCGGCGCCAACGGCGCGTTGAACCTGTTGTCAGCGGGCGAAATGTTGCTGGGGGGCTCGGTGTCGGCCTCTGGCAACATGACACTGTCCTCGAGTGCCCAAAAATACGACGGCAAAGCTTATGGCAATGCCACAGACGCGAGCTATGTGCCGCGTTATGCCATCTTCAACAAAACAGCCTATTTCGAAAACATTGCGCTGGTCAGCCCCAACCATTACCTTGCACAACACGCTGGGGGCTATGGCATGTTGGTCACCGGCACGGTCACCAGCATGGGCGACGCCAAAACTTTGACGGTTCGCTCCGACCAGGATGTGGTCGTTCGCGGCAACATCAACGCCTATGGCGCGAGCGCAAGCTTGAAGCTTCAGTCCAACGAGTGGCTGTATGTGGAAGGCTTTGTCACGGCCACGCAGGCCATCAGCCTGGATGGCGGCGTGACCACTTCGGGCGCCGATTTGCCGCCATCGAGCGCCCATGCGGACGCGCGTGGAACCAGCGTCTATGTGCATGCCACCAGCACGGTGCGCACCACAGCCTCAGGCAGTTGGGTGACTGTTCGTGGCGCAGAGGATGTCGATCTCTTCGGCGCGATTGTGGCCGGTGGGGCGATCGGCAGCCAGGGCGTGACATTTGCGCTGGATGCCAATGGCGATGGCGGCTCGGACATCACTGTGAAAGCCGGCCAGCAAGTGCGTCTGGAGTCCGGCCTGTTGGCCAGTGGCGATGTGACCGTCACTGGCGGCACGCCAGGACTGGATGACAGCTGGAATGGCGCGCAAATGGGCGCTGGCAGCAACCGCCTGTCGGTGCTGGTGAATACTTCGGGCGGCATCACGGCCGCGGGTCTGGGCGCTTCCGGCGCCGGCAGCACGGTCACGGTCGAAGGCGCAGGGCGCATTGAACTGATGGGATGGATCAATGCGGGCGGCAAATTGCGCCAAACATTTGACGCCCAAGGCAATATGCTGTCCCAGGATGTGGTGTGGTCGGGCCGCGACTCTGACATTTTCATTCAGTCGGATGAGCGTGCCTTTATCGGCGGCACCACCCTGAACCAAGCGGGCCAGACGGTCGAAACCGGCGGTTACCTCAATGCCAGCCGCTTGATCGATGTGAAGGGCGGCATTGATGCGGCCACTGGCGTTGGCCTGTATGTCCATCCGGCGGCCGAATTGGTGGTGGAAGGGCGTTGGAACGCCGACCACAGTTTGAACCTGACGCCTGGAAAAATTCAGCTGTACGGTGTCAACGACGTCAACATGCAAGGCCTGTTGCTCGCCGGTGGTCGCAGCGAAATGGTGCGAGATGCTGCCGGAAAATACATCGGCCGAAACATCGTTCACTACGATGTGGATTCCGAAATTGAAGTCCAAGCCGATCGCCAATTGATCATTGGCACGGATATTTCAGCCGGCAAGCGCGTTGACCTGGTGGGCGGTTTGGATGCGCGCGCTGAAAGCGTGGGCTCGCCCTACACAGGGCGTGGGCTGGTGCTCTACGGCTCCGCCAGCGTTTCCACAACGCGCGCCAACAGCGAGATCAATTTGAATGCCCCGGGCCGCGTGGATATTTTGGCGCCCGGTGACGTCAATGAGCTCGTGTTCTCCGACTGGCCGATCGCGGCGAATGGCCGACTGGCCCAGGACGTGACCTTGATCCTGCAGATCGACAAGGTCAGCTTCACCGTGGAAGCCGCGGTCACCGTCACGGCCGCGTCGACAGCCAGCAACACCTCCATCGAGGACCTGTTGTCAGATTTGAACGCTGCGATGGTCAATGCATCGTGGCAAGTCATTCAAAGCGATGGCCCGCCAGCTACCCCAGCGATCGGTTCCAGCTACACCGACTTTGCTGCGACAGCGTCTTACCCGGATGTCAAAGCCAAGTTGCGCGACGGCCATGTCCGCCTGGCAAGCCCCTATGACCTGCGACTGGTCAAAACCAGCGTGGCAGACGCAGCGAAAGTCAGTACGAACGAGGCCGATCTGGGCTTGGACTTTGGCGTGGCCACCGAATTGTTGTCGGCTCGACGCTATGCGCTCGACGCGGCCAACACGGGCTCGACCGTCACCATCGGCAGCCCAGAGGGCCCCAATGGCAAGCTTTACATCGCGGGCAAAGTGCGCGCGCACACGGCCATTCATCTGAACAGCGGCATCTCTGCGGACGGGCGAGACATTGACCTCGATGCCACCGGCGTGCTGGAAACTTTGGCGGGCTCGATCGCGTTCAACGCCGGTGAGAGCGGTTTGTTGCAGGGCGATGTCATCGCCCGAGGCGCGGGCAGCGATGTCAACATCAGCTCGGGCCGCTCGCTGACCATTCAAGGCTTGATTCAGGCAGATGACCAGGTGGTCCTCAAAGGCGGCGATGGCAGCTTGATTGAAGCCGGAAGCCTGCTTCGCGACAACCAAACATTCGACGGCTTCTACAGCTTGGTGCTGGACAACACCGCCAAAGTGTTGACCGAGAGCGCCACAGGTGCCATTCTTTTGAGCGGTACCAACCACGTCTTCCTGGATGGCGCGGTGCAGACTGCGCTGCCGGGTCAAACCATCACCTTGCGCTCTGACCTGGGCACCTTGACCCTGAATCGCACCAGTGGCCGGGTCACGGCTGCGGGCCAATTGGATGTCCAAGGGCGCAACTTGGTGATCGACGGCCCCATCAACAGCAGCTATTTGGTGAGCGCGGCCGCGCCAGAAATTCGCATCACCGCCACCGTTGGCGCCCAATTGGGCGGCAATCTGAGCGCGACGGGGGATGTGAAAGTTTCCGTGGGCGACACCCTTGACATGGTGGACGCTGCCTGGTCCGCCAAGACCATCGACATCGCCGCCCGGGAGGCCTACTTTGGCGACCCTGTGAGCGCAGCGGCCAGTACCCAACGCGGCGCCACGCTGCAAGCAGACGATCTGCTCAAGATCAACACGCGCGACTGGCTGGGAATCCATGCGGCCGTGACCATGACCACGCGGGCAGGGGCCTCCACAATTGAACTTGACACGGCTGCGGGACAAATCATTGGCACCCTGCATGCCGGCGCGCGCCTTGTCAACGGCGCTGCAGTGGCCAGCGGTGCAGCCGCCTCGGTGGACATCTCTGCCACAGACACTTTGCGCCTGGGCGTAGAGGCGAGCATCGATGGCTTCACCGTGGCCCGCGGGGCCAACATTCTCTCAACCGGAAACATCAGCCTTCACGGCGGTGCAGGTTACAACACCGCTGGCCTGGGCTTGATGGTGGACAACAACAGCCGCATCAAGTCAGAAAGCCTGGATGGCACGCAAAGCGGGACCATCAGCCTGGACAGCGCCCGCGACCTGCGCATCGACGGTTTTGTGCAAGCCTTGCAAACGGGGGGGCAAGTGGTGGTGGATGCCGCCAGGCTGGCAGACATCCGCGGCATGCTCCAGGGTGAGGCCCTGGTGGACATTGAAGGCGGCAAATCGGACGCTTCCGGTTATTCCATCGATACGACGGCACTGGTTTACAAAATGGCCGCAGGTTATTTTGTCGATGAAAACGACCGCTTGATGGATGCCAACGGCAAGCTGATCATGAGTGGAAGCACGGTGGTGACCGCTGCCACGGCAGCGACAGCCGCAACCCCCTTCACCGTGAGCACCACCACGGGCGGCGCGCCGCAGCGCTTGTCCGGTGCCATCCTTGACACCGGTACGGTGAATGGCGAAATCCGCCTGAGTGGCAGCGGTATCTTGCGCCTCGATGGCACATTGGGACAGGTGTACACCGCCGGGGCAACGGTCAGCGCCCGCCCCAGCAACATCAACATCTCTGTGTCCAATAGCGGCCAAATCCAGCTGTTCGGCGATGTGAACGCCAAAGACCGCATCGATGTGTCGGGCGGTGCCGTGACCCTGCGACCTGGCGCTTCGTTGAAGACCTGGGGCTCATTGGGTCAAATTGAAGTGGTCTCGCAGCGCAACATGCTGGTGTCTGGAGAGACGATCACGGGCTCTCAGGACCCGGCCACTTTAAGCTCCACAGGTTGGGTTCATTTGCGTGCCGATAACCTTTATGTGGCAGGCACGATCGACGCCAAAGACAGCGTCTGGTTGAACGCCGCCTCGGACGTCATGGTGTACGGCAACGTTTCCACCAATGCCGGCACGTCAAGCGACGCCATCCATGTGCGTGCGGGCCTGGACACCGCACTGACGCAGGCGCAAGCCCGCGACAGCGTGGCGCAATCGTCCTTGCACAATGGCTCTGTCTATGTGCTGGGCCAAGGCAAGCTCACCACCGTTGGCAAGCTCAGCATGCTGGCGGGACAAGACCTGGTGCTGGATGCCTCTGCCGCGCAAGCGGGCAGCAAACTGGTGGCCACGCCCATCATCAGCAGCGAAACCATCACCTACCAGGAGATCACCGGCTACAACCAAGTGGTCGACAAGGTGATCGACGTGCCGGTGGTCAAGTGGGTGAGCACCACGGTGACAGAACAAGTGGGGCTGGAGTCGATCAAATCCGGTTACTACTACAACACCATGGACGTGACCCTGGAGCAAGACGGCTACTGGAACGGCACGACCCAAACCAAGCGCGAGTGGTTTGTGGAAGGTGTGGATTACCGCAACGAAAGCGCCTCTTCTGGCGCCGGCGTGGTGATCAATTGGGGCAATGTGGTCGCACCCGACAAGGTCGGCGGCTTCCAGCGCACCTTCAGCCAATTGTCGGACGTCCAAAAAGACGTGGTCATTGCCCAACTCGGCTACAAAAAGTTGTATGACTTCAAATACAGCAACCTGCAGCGCAATCAGGTGATCAACGGCAACACCTCGGTCGTGGCTTGGACACCAGACTGGAGCTTGCCGGCTGCGGCGGGAACCGTCAAACCTGTGCAAGTGGTCCTGCTGCCGGTGGACGGCTGGAATGACAAGTTCATCCGCATGCCCTTGGGGGCCGAGGCCGATGTGTTGCGTGTGGTCAGCCAGGGCGTGCCCACGGTCAAAGAAGAGGTGGTTGGTACTTACAAGGAAAAAGCCAACGTTTATTACACCCAGGACAAGTCAGCGAGACTGGCTTGGGACGTGATGGAGCGCGAACAGTACTGGGGCTATTTCCCCGGCCTTGGGAAAACCATCAACGAATACACCACCAAGACCAACACAGATTGGGACAACAGTCCTGTTCGTTACTCAGTCAATTACAACAGCGGCGGTCAGTGGGTTTACAGCCTGACGGACGGCACGACCAATGCCAGCAAGGAAAGAACGCCGAGTTGGTACGGATCCAACCCTTCAATCGTCGAAAACGACAAAGTCAATACTTACACCATCACTCCCAAGGGCTACAACGCCCTGACCGACACGATTGCCTACGACAGCACGGTCCGCACATGGTCGGTCAATGTGGGAGACAACTTCTACTACGTACCCATTTCCTACAGCGCGGTCTGGGGCAAATGGAATTACATGTACGACGGCCTGTGGGATGGCGTGGCACCCAATGGGGACATCCTCGCCCAGCCGACGAACTCTCGGCAAAACGCTGGCGTGTTTGGTGCTTCCCGCGGGGCCACCATGTGGATCGGTATCCACCGCTGGGGCAACGACGGTGGCCGAGCCAACTGGAATGCCTGGGTGTATGGCTCCACCGGCGGCGTGATCTCGTATTCAAACTTCTCCTCGGGCGAGCCCAACAACAGCGGCGGTTACCAATGGGTGGCCCAGATCTGGGGCGGCGGCACTTGGGACGACAACGATGACAACGCGGGCGGCTATAACGCTGCCAGCGGCTATGTCAAAGTCTCTGGTGGCTACTGGTACTCGGTGACACAGGCACAAACTTTTGGCGAGTACAAAAAAGCTTGGACCTCGATCGACCAGCAAGTGAAAGACACCCGGTTGACCCTCAATTACCAATGGGTCAGCAACAGTGTGGACGTCTTTGACAACCGACCCAAATTCCGCAACTACGACGTCCAGACCAAGGTGGTGGAAACCGCCCTGGTGACCTTGTACCGTGACGACCCCATCGTGCAAGACCGGACCACCACACAGTCCACGCGCATTTACCCCAACCCGACCAACAAGAGCTTTGGCGCCTTCTCTGGTCAAGCCTTGTCGGCGCGCAACATGGAACTCGAAGCCGGGCGCGACATGCGCCTGACCGGTGGCCTGCAAGCCAGTGTCAACGCCACATTGCTGGCGGGCCGGGACATCGGCTTGCAAGGCAAGGTCTTGCCAGGCGTGGACTTGCCGGCCGCATCGACCGTGTTGGCAGGCAACAACCTGACCCTGACCGCAGGGCGCGATGTCTCGCTGGACCGCACCTCGGTGATCACAGCCACGAGCGGATCCCTCACGGTGACAGCAAGTGCCGGCAACTTGGATGCGTTGGGCGAGGTCAAAGCTTTGGCGGGCAATGTGAGCTTGGCGGCAGGCAATGACGTGATGATGAGCACGTTGATGACCGCGCGCAACATCACGGTTACGGCCGGTACCGACGGTAGCGGCTGGATCGAAGCCGACATTTACACCGACATCAAGGCCTTGGGCGCTGATGCAGGCAACATCACCCTGAGCGCTGGCAGCAGTGACGGTGACATCAGCCTGGTGGACAGCGGCGTCAATGCTGCAGCCATCCTGACAATGAACGCGACCGCAGGAAGCCTCTTTGCCAAGGGAGCGCCTTTGCAGGCCGCCAGCTTGGTCCTGAACGCACGAGACAACATCAGTGGCGACGCACAAAACAGCACGGCCTTTTTGTTGGCCGCTTCCTTGTTGGATGCGCGCAGCACGGGCGCCGGCCATGTCAAGCTCAAGGCCACGCAGGGCCTGACGGCTTCGCACATCCTGACAGCCCATGGGCCCATCGATGTGGAAGTGCAAGGCAATTTGGTGGCACAAGACGTGCAGGCGGGCAACGGCTCGGTGTCCTTGCGCACACCTTTGCCAACCGCGAATGCCAAGCTGGTGGACGCACAAGGCAACCCGGTGCGGGACATGACCCTGGGCAGCGTCTCGGGGACGAGCGTCACCCTGTCCGCGGGCTCGGCCGTGAAGCAACTCAGCAGCCCCAGCATCCAAGCCAACAGCTTGGTGTTGACGGCCCATGCGGCCACCGCTTTGACCGGCTTGGCCGTGGACAAGCTTCAGGCCGAAATCTTGCGCGAGGGCAACCTGAGCCTTGGCACGACGGGCCTGAGCACCGCCGTGGTCGATGTGCCTTTGCTCCGAACTTGGGACGGCACGGTCACCTTGACCACCACCCGCTCGGCCACGGTGCATGAGATAGACGCGCGTCGCAGCCCCAGCCGACTCATCGGTGCCGGCAGCCTGGCCTCGCCGCTGAGCACCGACCCGTACAGCTTGCCGCTGGACATCCAATTGTCGGTGTCGGGCGCTTTGACGGGCATGGGCAACGCCACCCAGGTGGCCGTGCATGCCACCCCGGCCCAAGGGGCGGTGGCCTCGACCCTGGCCGGGGGCTCTTTGAGCATCCAGGCTGGCGCGGGCATCGCCAATTTGCGAGTGGATGTGGCAGAACTGCGCAGTGTTGCGAGCACCCTGGGCGACATCGAGTTGATCGACGCCGCACCGGCCACACGCAATGTGTTGCGAGTCACGGATGTGCAAGCCGCTGCCGGAGATGTGGCCGTCACTTCCAATGCGGCACTGGATGTGCGCAAAGCCTTTGCCGTGGGCGAAGGAACAACGCTCTCGCTGCGATCGACAGCCGGTGACATTTTGGTGCCTGCAGGCGCCGACCTGGTGCCCGTCGCTGCAGGGGACACTTACCGTGAATTCCTGCAAACGGGCAACCTGCTCCTGGATGCTGCGGCCGACCTTCGCATCGACAACAGCGTCTGGCTGGATGCCAAAGACACGGTCACATTCATGGCCGGCCGCTCTTTTGTGGTCCCAACGGCAGAAAGCTACCGTGCGCCTTTGCTCAAGGTGGTTTCGGGTGAAAACATTGTGGTCAATTCGCAGCTGCGGGTGGACAAAGGCAACACGGCGGCCAGCGAGCGCGTGGAAATGCGTTCCGGGCGTGACATCACCGTCTCGGCGCCCATCAGCGACGCGCAAGGCGGGTCGGTGGATGACATCGTGCTCTATGCCGATGGCGAGAGTGCGCGTCAAGTCCAGGTACGTGACGCGGTCACGGGCTTGCGCGTCATTCAAGGCGCCAGCGGCCGCGTGTACTACGAAGGCACGTTGCCGGCGAATCCCCTGAGCAGTGCTTACACCCCCGCAGGCAATTACTACCTGGATCGTGTGGTCACCACCGTGGGCAACAACTCGGTCACGCGGTATGTGCAAGACGCCCGTGATTACCGCACGGTCGCCACCGGCACTGCGCTCAAGGTGTTGAGTGACAACCCCGACGGAAGCGGAACGCTTTATGCATTGAGCGGTGACAACACCGTGGGATGGACGCTGGGCGCAGCCCTGTCAACCCCGAGCAAGATCCAGGTCTTGGATGCGGGCTTGGTCACCGTCAACAATGCGGTGGCCAGCGAACGTGCCCAGCTCGTGTTGGACCAACTTTCGGCCGACGGCCAAGTCAGCCTCAAGCTGGGCCAAAACGGCAATGCCACCGCTCCCAGTGTCACGGCCATGGTCACCCGCACGGATCTCTCGGCCTTGGCCGCGCAAATCAATTTGCTCACGGGCAGCACCGGCATTGCGGCCTCAGCCAATGCCGGCGTCCTGACTTTGACGCGCACCGACAACTTGAATATTTATGTCTCAGGCTTCACCCACAGCCTGAAGGGCGACATTCGCGCCACAGGCACGCAGTCTGCTGCGGTGCAAGTCAACACGGCCACGCAAGAGTTTGCAGGCCTGGCCTTGACGCCCAAAGTGGTTTGGGAGAACAGCAGCACCATCACGCTGGCGCAAGGCAAAGTTGATTACAACCGCATCCGAATCGATGCCTTGAGCCCGAACAGCACCACCAACGGCAACATCGTGCTCAGCGCAAGCCAGAGCCTGGACTTGGACCGTGTGATTTTGAATGCCACGGGCAATGTCAGTCTGGCAACCACCGGTGGCGCCGAAGCCGGTCAGGTCATGACCCTGGAAGACGTCAACGGGCGGGTGTATGCCAGCAAGCAGCTCGACGCTACCGAGGCTTCCAGCGGCGTGACCTGGACCCTGTCATCCTTGGCCAACGGTGACTATGTCTTGCGCGCTGTGTTGCGTGACAGTTTTGGCAACGCCTCTTATTCCAGCGGGTACACCAGCTTCAAAGTGACCGGCGGCAGCGCTGCCACCGCCGACAGCACCGCACCCAGCGCCCCAAGCATCACGGCACCTGCAGCTGTGTTGGCAGACCCGCAGATCAAGCTGGCGGGCACGGGTGCAGAAGCCTGGATGCGCGTGCGCATTTACGAGGGCAGCACCCTGTTGTCGGAAACCCGCGCCAATGGCAGTGGCCAATGGACGGCCACCTTGCCCGTCTTCTCCGAAGGCGCGCACACTTTGAGCGCCAAAGTGGTTGACGACGCCGGCAACGCCAGCGCCGCTTCCGCATCGGTGAGCTTCACCGTGGACTCGGTGCCGCCGTTGGCACCGGTGTTGACGGGCTATGCGGCTGGCGCCTTGTCGGGAACCGCAGCCGTGGGGACCACGGTCACGGTCTATCGCAATGGCACGGTTGTCGGTACGGCAACGCCAGCGTCTGACCAGTCCTGGAGCCTGAGCAGCCCATTGCTGGCGGGCAACACGGTTTGGACCGCATCGGCCACCAAGCCCTCTGGCGTGGCCAGCGGTTTGTCGGGTGGCTTGACGGTGGGCGCTGTGGCCCAGCCTGCGCTCACGCTGGATCCCATTGCTGGCGATGGCACCATCAACGCCAAAGAAGCTTGGGCAGGCGTCACACTGACGGGCACCACCGAGGTGGGTGCTGCGGTGGCCGTGCAAATCGGCGCACAGTGGGTGGACGCCTGGGTTGAGGGCGACTCCTGGTCCTACACCCTGACCGATGCCAATTTGACGGCTTTGTCCTCGGCAGCGGGTGTTGTGAAGGTCAAAGCCACCAATTTGCTGGGTGGCCAGCGCGAAGTCACCGCCACGGCAACGCTGTCGTTGACTGCGCCGACCCTCACGGTGGCGAACTCGGAGATCCAGAGCTTGAAGACGGGCGGTGCTACCGCCGGAGATTTCAAGCTGCGACTCGTTCACAACGGAAGCACCCTGACCACTGGGGTGTTGGCCTACAACGCAACGGCCACCGATTTGCAAACTGCGCTCAACACTGCTTTGGGCAGTGTGGGCAGTGTGGCGGTCACGGCAGACACCAACCAAAGCGGCGTCTTCCATATCGCCTTTGCGGGCAACCTGGCTGGCCAAGACGTGGCCTTGCTGACGCTGGAAGCCAACAACCTTTCCGGTGGCCAAAGCGCGGCAAGTCTCACCGAGGCTGCCAAGGGGCAACAGGGCTTGATCCGCAGCAGCGCGGCGGGCGCCAAGCTCGAGGGCACGACCTCTGCGACCTCGGTCAAGTTGCTGCTCTCGGACGGCGGCACACTGGCCACCATCACGCCGAGCGCGGGCGGCTGGTCTTACACCTTGACGGAAGCAGACTACGACACACTGGGCAATGGCGTGAACGTGCTGCGCGTGGTGGCTGCGGATGCCGCCGGCAATCAGACCATTCTGTCCAAATCCTTGACCTTGGAAGTGATCGCGCCGGCCAAGCCGGTCATCGCGAGCATGGCCCCTGATCAGGCTGCGGCAGATTTTGTCACCTCAAGCCTCAGTGCCATCACAGTCCATGGGCGCAGCGAGCCTGGCAGCAGCTTGGCGATCACCTACCAGTGGAAGCCTGATGGCGGTTCTTTGGGCAGCGTACAAACCTTGACGCCGACCGTGAATGCGCTCAACGGCGATTGGTCGGTGGCGTTGCCCACCCAGACGGTGGGCGGTGAGTTCACGCTGAACGCTCAAAGCACCAACGTGGCCGGTGTGGCCAGCGCGGTGGTGTCCCAGAAAATCACGCTGGATGCGACGGCGCCTGTGGCGCCGACGTTCAGCGTCGACAGCGCCAGCGCAGGCCGCCCGACCTTGAGCGGCACGGCCGAGGCCCTGGCGTTCGTCATGATTTTGGACGGCACCACTGTGCTTGGCACCACGCAAGCGGACAGTGACGGCAGTTGGTTGTGGTCACCCAAGGTGGCCCTGGCTCCCGCAGCCCATGTCCTGACGGCCAAGGCCGCGGACGCATCCGGGCGCGTCAGTGCGGCCTCAACCTCCGTGACTGTGACGCCAACCACGGACGCTTTGGGATTTATCCCGGTCACTGGCGACAATGTCATCGATGCGGACGATCGCAGCGCTGACATCACGCTGTACGGTACGAGCAGCGGCACATCGATCTGGCTGCAACTGGACGACGCACCTGCGACGCAAGTGACCGTTGACCAAAACTCTGCATGGCAATACACGTTGACCAACAGCGAGCGTGACAGCCTTGGCCGACTGGGCTCTGTGCGCATCAACAACGGCGGGTCGGGCTACGCCAATGCACCCACGGTGACCATTTCGGCGCCGCCTGCGGGGGGCGTCCAGGCCACCGCCACCGCCACCGCTGTGGGGGGGGTGTTGACCAGCATCACCATCACCAACCCAGGGGCTGGCTATGTCAGCCTGCCGCAAATCACTGTTTCGGACGGGACCGGTGCCACCTTGACGGCGGCTTTTGCAACGCCGGTGATTCGGGTGACGGACCAGTCGCCTGCAACCGCAACCAATGCCGAGCAGTCCATCACGGTGACGCCAGGCGCCGCACCCGCTGGCACCTACAGCCTCTCTTTGGTGGTGGACGGTGTCAAGTACACCAGCACAGCCATCGCGTTCGATGCCAACGCGGCGGACATCCAAACGGCGCTGAACGCTGGTTTGAGCGCATTGGCAGGTGCAACGGTGTCGGTCGACGCCGCGAAAAAGGTGAGCTTTGCAGGCAGCCTGGCAGGCCGCCAATTGCCCGAGATGACCGTGGACAGCAGCGCACTCACGGATGTCACGGTCACGGTGGCATCGGTGACGCAAGGCACGCTGAGCAATGTACTGACGCAGTCGCTCACCTGGTCGGAGAATCCTGCGGCCGGCACAGTGGTCAGTGCTGCGGCACCGTCGATCTTGCGCTTTACCAGCTTGTCTTCCAGCGAAGCACAGATGGTGCATGGCAGCGCGGATCGGCTCACCACGATCGAGATTTATCAGAACGACAGCACGCTGCTGGCCACGGTCACCAGCGACGCATCGGGCTTGTGGCGCGCAGATTTGTCGTCCGTCAGCCTGAGCGCGGGCGACAAGCTGACGGCGAAAGCGGTGGGAACCAACTCGACGGCCAGCGCCGCTTCCAACGAGTTGACCGTGGCATCGGGGACGCCTTCCCTGAGCCTGGACGCAGTGTTGGGCAACGACAAAGTGTTGCTGGGCGATGCCAGCCGTGGTTTGGTCTTGCGGGGCTTGACGTCGTTCAATGCCACAGGCGTCAGCCTGACCTTGCCCGATGCCAATAACGGCACGCAAACACCGATTGCCGCAGTGTTGACGCCAACGGCAGAAGGCCAGCAATGGCAGGTCACGGTCTCCGCGGCCGCACTTTCTGCCATGGGCAGTGGCAGCAAGCTCTTCAGCCTGGCGGCCACCAATGCGACTGGCACGACCACCTTGTCACGCACGGTGGTGGTGCAAGCCACGGCGCCGAGCGACGTACCGGTGCTGACAAAAGTTGAGGGCGTCGATGCCAGCCAGACGCAGAGCCTGGCCACCCGAACCCCATCCATCGAAGGCTCAGGCGCCGGTGCGAATGCCAGCGTTCGAATTTATGCCCAAGAGGGCGCGGTGCTGTTGGGCACCGTGACTGCGGACGCCGATGGCCAATGGGCCTTGTCCGACGCCGCCAGTTTTGCCAATGTGCTCAAACCTGGCAATTACCATTTGCAAGCAGTTGTGGTTGATGCGCATGGCAACATGGGCACGCCTTCGACAGCATCTGGCGTTATCACCATTGCTGCCGCCAGCCCCATGGTGCCCACGATTCTGGGCATTGGCAGTGACGCCAGCAGCAGCGACTCGGGACGGCCCGCCGATGGCCAAACCAACGACAGCACGCCCACCTTGCGTGGAACCGCGGCCGCGGGGGGGCAGGTCAACCTGTACCTGGATGGCGTCAAACAAAATGCGACGCCCATCACCGCAGACGCCCAAGGTTTCTGGTCATACGCTCTCAGCAGCTTGGCCAGCAACACGGCCAGCCATCCGTCTTACACCTTGACCGCCAAGGGCGTGAATGGCGCATTGTTGAGCGAGGCTTCCTCGGTCTTTGATCTGGTCATCAACACCGCTGCAGTGGATGCACCTGTGATCACCACCAGCTCGTCCAGCGTGGGCACTGCCACCCCCGAAATTACCGGCACAGCGGTGGCCGGCGGGGTGGTGCGTGTTTACGACGGCAGCACCTTGCTTGGCGACACCACCGCCGGCAGCGATGGGCAATGGCGGTTCACGCTGCTGGTCCCCCTGTCGGATGGGGTGCACACCTTTAAAGCCAAGGTGGTCAACCCTGTGGGCAACATCAGCGCAGACTCTGACACCGTCACCTTGACACTGAACACCGCAGCGCCAGGTTTGAGCTTTGGCCGCGTGACCGGCGATGACAGCATCAACCTGCTGGAAAAACAAGCCGGTGTCACCCTGTACGGCGGAGTGGAGTCTGGCGCCAGTGTCTCCGTCAAAATTGGTGGCGCGACACGCTCTGCGACAGTCGATGGCACGCGTTGGAGCTATACCCTGACCGCTGCAGACTATGCCGAGGCAGGCGTGATCACGGGCTTTGATGTCATCGTCAAGGCTGTCAATGCCCTGGGCTTGTCGACGGACATCAAGCGTGATGTGGACTTCCGCATGGACGCCGTGGCGACGCCTGGAACACCCAGCGTCTCGGGCAGTGGCACCAGCCGCACCGTGCAGGTGTTGCCAGGGGTCGCGGGCGCGGTGTTCAACCTCAGCGAGCGACTGCATGCCAACAGCCTGAGCATTGCCTCGGCCTCGACCATCGATGTGCGAACCGATGTGACCAGCGCCACCCTCACCAGCAACGCGGCTGGCACCATTCCCACGGGGGGCGCCACGCCTGTCTACGCCTTGTCGATTGTCAATGCGCAAGATTTGACATTGAATGCCACATTGCGCAGCGGCTGGCTCAAGGCCAGCACCGGCGACAGTTTGACTTTGAATGCCGTGCGATTCACCTCCAATGTGGTCGGAAACCGCATGGATTTCCTGGCTGGCGAAGGCGGCATCTGGGTGGATGAGATCAATGCCCTGTCGGAAGGCTCGGTCTATTTGAAGACCGCCGGCGATGTGAAAGAGGTGGTGTCTGACAACCGTCTGGACTTGCTGGACAACGTGGACCCCTTGCTTTCCGGGACCTTGGACCGCAGCCAGAGCATTGACGTGACGGCCAAATACTTCGAAGCCAACGCCAAGACCAATGTGGAGTACACGGCCTCGGACAATGCCACCACTTACATTGCCAAGCTCCAGGCGGCCAGTAAGCTCGAGTTCTCTGACTACCTCTTGGCGTCACCCGCTGCGCGCATCAAGCTCGGTTGGGATTCCGCGTTCACCGACGCAGACCTGGTGCGCAACGGTGATGTCTATGAGTTGGCCGGCTACTACAACACCAGCCTGGACACTGCCACGCTCTCGGCGGGCTTGGGCTTGTCGAGCAAATCCTTGAACGTGGTGGGCCTGTACAGCACGGGCACCATCCAATTGGCGGCGGGCAATGTGGCGCTTTCTGGCAACGTCAGCAGCCTCAATGGCTTGACGGTGACCGCCGCCCAACGTGTGGAACTGGCACCTTTTGCGCGCTTGGAGTCACGCACCGACCAGCGCATTGCTGTGTCTGCGGGGGCTGCTGGCTTGGGCATGGGCAATGGCGCCGTCATCGATACCAACGGTGAAATCAGCCTGACCACCACCTCTGGTGGTGACATGAGCCTGGGACAAATCCTGGGCGGCAGCGGCACGGTCAGCATTGTGTCGGCGGGCAAGCTGAGCGACGCCGACATTCGCTTGGATGGGGCCGGGCGTGAGCTGCCCAACATTCAGGCCTCCGGGACCTTGAATATCCAGGCGACAGCCATTGGCGCGGCCAACAACCGCTTCGTGGTCCAGGCGCCGACGGTGACGTCCCTCAACTCGGGGGGGGGTGACCAGTACCTGACCTTGGCCACGGCGGCAGGACAAACAGGCACGGTGGTGGCGTCTCTCACGGCCGGTTCGGCTGACCTCCAGGCTCTGGATGGGCAGCTGACCTTGTCATCCGCCACAGTGGCGGGAGACTTGCGCTTGGCCGCCACCGGCACCAATGCCGTGGGCATGAGCCTGGGCACGGTCAGCGCGCTGGGCAATGTGGTGTTGTCGACCGACAGCGGCTCGGTGACGCAAACCGGCACCCTGACCTTCAATGGCGCAGGAAAGCAGGTCAGTGTGACGGCGGGCAGCGTTCCCGGCACGTCCTACGACATTGTCTTGAGCAATGCCAACAACGACTTCAACACCTTGTTGCTGAAAGGCCAAAACGTCACGATCGTGGACAAGGACGACCTGGCGCTGGGTCAATCCAGTGTCGCTGGCAATTTCTCTTTGCAAACAGGTGGCGATTTGACCAACCCTGGTGCTGTCCAGGTTGCAGGAAGCACGACGCTGGCTGCCACGAAAACGGTGGGTGGCGTCAACACGGCTGACATTACCCTGGCTGCAGACAACGATTTCACTGGCCTTGTCACCGTCAACAGTGCGCGAAACTTGGTGCTCAATGACACCAATGCCCTGGCGGTGACCGCACAAGTCAGTGGCGCATTGACGGCCACGGCTGGCGCCGCTTTGGCGCTGGGGGCGTTGACGGTGGGGGGGGCGGCCCAGTTGAAGGCCGGTGGCAACATCACCGATACCGGCAATTTGCTGATCACAGGCACCGTGTCTTTGGATGCTGGAATGCATGACGTGGTGCTGGACAACGACAACCAGTTCGGCGATTGGGTCACCGCCGTGGCCGCCAACAACCTGAGCCTGAAAGACGTTGGCACGCAGCTGAAATTCCAGGGCAAGGTCGACAACGACGTCAACTTGACGGGTGTGGGCCTGGTATTGGGAACCACACAGGTTGGGCACAACCTGAGCTTGACCGCGACCAGTGGCGGCATCTCCCTGGGGCGTGTTGCTGTCGGCAACGATTTGGTCATTGTGACCGCGTCTGACTTGTCCGACACCGGTGTGGTGTCAGTGGCTGGCCTGACCTCCATCACGGCCTCTGGGCAAGCCTCGGTGGCCCTGAATTCTGCCGACAATGACTTTGTCGGTGCGGTCACTGTGTTGCAATCCAACCACCTGGCGCTGGTGGACCGCAATGGTCTGACCCTGAGCAGCCTGAACGCTTCCGGCGAAGTCAGCCTGACGGCAGGCGCGGCCTTGAGTTTGGGCACCTTGAGTGCCGCCACACTGGTGGCGCAAAGCACTGGGGCGATGACCGATGCTGGCGCTTTGACCGTCACGGGCTTGACCAGTTTGAACGCTGGCACCAGCGACATCACGCTGGACAACGCCAACAACTTCGGCGGCGCAGTGGCCATCGCTCAGGCAAAGAATGTGGTGCTCAACGACATCAACGCCTTGGTGTTGGGCGCTTCGTCGCTGGCAGGCAATTTGACGATCACCGCTGCGGGGGCGCTCACCAACACAGGCCGCCTCAAAATCTTGGGTACGACCTCACTCGCGGTGGGTGCGAGCCATGACATTTCGCTCGAGCAGGCCAGCAATGACTTTGCCGATGTGGTCACGGTTGTCAGCGCGAACCATGTGAGCTTGCGCGACGCCAATGCCCTGGTGTTGGGCAACGCCAGCGTTTCTGGCAATTTGAGCCTGACAGCGGGCGGTGCCATCAGCAACGCCGCCAGCAACACAGCTTGGACGGTCGCAGGCGACAGCCAGCTGACGGCCACTTTGTTGAGCAACGGCGTCAACATGGCCGATGTCACTTTGGACGCTGCCGGCAACAACTTTGCGGGCGCAGTGTCTGTGTCTGCGCGCAATCTGAGCCTGAATGACAGCAATGCTTTGGTGCTGGGCACCGTCAGCCTGAGCGGCACCGCCAATGTGGTGGCGGGCCAATCCTTGACGGGCTCCGGCGTGGTCACTGTGGGTGGTCTTGCGCAATTGAAAACAGGCGCCGGACAGGCCCTCACGCTGACAAACAGCGCCAACAATTTCTCTACCGTCTTGATTGAGCGTGCCGGCAACGTGAGCCTGGTCGATGCCAACGGCATCGTCTTGGGCAAGAGCAGCGTGAGCGGCACCTTCGAGCTGGCGGCTGGTGGAAGCATCAGCTCCGTGGGGGCTTTGGCCATCACCGGCAATGCCACGTTGTCCGCAGTGTTGGCAAGCGGCACCAACACCGCTGACATCAGCCTGGACAATGCCGCCAACGATTTTGCGGGAACTGTCTCCCTGACGGCCGCACGTCATGCCAGTGTGCGAGATGCCAATGCCTTGGCCATGGGCAACGTCACGCTTTCTGGCAACCTCAACCTGCAGTCTGGCGATGACCTGGGCGGCACCGGCGTTGTCAGTGTTTCCGGCAGCACCACCCTGTCTGCCCGCAAGATGGTCAGCACGGTCAATGCAGGCGTGACCACGGTTCGCAACACGGCGACGACATCGTTTGACAATGTGGCGAATGACTTTGTTGGTTTGGTCTCTGTGACCGATAGCAATGACATCCGCTTGGTCGACGCCAACAGTTTGTCCTTCACGGGCGCTGCAACCGGCACAAGTGCCGACTTGAGCTTGAAAGCTGTGGCGGGCAACCTCAAGCTCGGCGTGGCTTCGGCCACAGGCTCGGCCACGCTGACGGCAGGCGCAGATGTCAGTCTCGACCTGACCTCCGTGGGCGGCAACCTCATCCTGACGGCAGGTGGCGCTGTCACGCAGGGCAAACTCAATGACGATGGGACGGTCAGTGCCAACACGGCTTCCGTCCTGCGTGTGGCGGGTGACGCCACCTTGATGGCTGCCAGCCTGAATTTGGGCCATGCCAACGTGTTCGGTGTGACTGACAACACCGGTGACTTGCGAACACTGGCGGGCAATGTCACTTTGAACACCAGCGGCAATGCGGTTCTGCGCAGCACCGGCAGCCTCACCCTGGCCAGTGCCACGGTGGCGGGAACTGCCGTGAGCACCTCCATTGGGGGAGATTTGACCTTGACGGTGGGCGGTGACTTGTTCGACAGCAGTCGCGTTGTCGTCACCGGTGCCGCTTTGCTGACCGTGGGTGCCGGGAAAGACGTCGTGCTGGATGGCGTCAATGCCAATGCCGCAGACGCCGACGCCTTTGGCGGTGTCCTGACCATCGTCAATGCGGCCAATGTCACCCTGGTCGATGACGACGCGGCTGGGCTGACCCTGGTGGGTAACTTCTCGGGCGATTTGTCTGTCAACGCCTCGGCGGCCCTGACACTGGGCAACACAGCTCTCGCCACCAACAAAGTGAGCGTGGCTGGCGCAACCCAGTTGACAGCACAAGGCATTGCCACGGGCAACACCACCAATGATTTTGTGGGCAGCTTGAGCTTCAACAGCCAGGGCAATGTCACTTTGCGCGACGCCAATTTGCTGAGCCTGGGCGCCAGCCAAGTCAGCAGCGGCAACCTTGTGATTGTCACGGGCGACAGCTTGACGGCCAGCGGCGCCTTGACGGTGTCGGGAACCACCACATTGACGGCCAGCAAGTTGACCGATGGCGTGAATACCGCTGACATCACCCTGGCAGCGGGCAATGACTTCAGCGGTGCGCTCTCCGTGGTCAGCGCGCGCGATGTGCGCTTGAACGACACCACGGCACTGGCACTGGCAGCATCCACCGTGAGCGGCCACTTGACGGTGACCGCCGCAGGTGCCATCACCCAAACAGGGGCTTTGAGCGTCAACGGCGTACAGGCCCTGGCGAGCTTCACCGCGGTGAATGCTGGCACCCGCCAAAGCATCAACTTGAGCCACGCAGGCAATGACTTCACGCAAGTGTCTGCCACGGGCGGGGCGGTCAGCCTGCGCGATGCCAATGCCATGACGCTGAGTGTGCTGGATGCCACGGGCACGGCCAATCTGCAGGCTGGCAATTTGACCTTGGGCAACGCCGCTGGCCTGATGACGGCCGATGCCTTGTCTTTGAGCAGTTTGGATTTCGACATGCAAGGTCGGACCCTGACACTCACAGGCACCACCGGTGCTAACCTGACGGTGGCCGGCGATGCCAAGATGGGCCATCTTGACGCGGGCACCGGCCCCATCACCTTGACGGTGAGCGGCCAGCTGGTCGATGCCTTGTCCACCATGGTGGGCAACGTCGAAGTGGCCAACCTGACCAGCACCGGTGCGGTCTCGATTTCTGCCGCGAGCGTTGGTTCTGTGGCCGAAGACTTTGACGCCCATGTGTCCAGCGTCAGCAGTATCGTGGCCCACGATGCCACACAAGGTGATGTGGTGATGGAACTGCGCAACGCCAGCGCCATCACGCTGGGCAGCTTGACGGCCAGCCAAGGCCTGGCACAAGTCAGTGCGGTGGGTGCAGGCCTGAGTCTAGGCAGCACATCGGTGCGGGACGCCTTGTCCTTGCAAGTCAACGGCGGCGCGTTGGCGCTGACCCAGAACGTCAGCGCCAATGGCGTGAGTTTGCAAGTCACTGGCGGAGGCTTGACCATGGCTGCGGCATCGGTGGTCAGCAGCACGGCCAGCGCTTCAGGCACTTCTCTGGCCAGCGGCGTGAATATCCAAACCTCGGGCGCCATTGCCCTGGGTCGACTGGAGGCCAATGCGGCCGCCATTCAGGTCGTCAGCACTGGCGGAGCAATCACCGACGTCAGGGCCACGGACACGGCCAATATCCAGACCAGCGGGCAAGTCACGGTGGCTTCGGGTGCGGGGGACTTGACGGTGAGCCTGCGCGGCAGCGACACCGACGACAACGGCACCACTGCCAGCGAGATCGATGTGGTGGCCGGCAGCATTGGCGGCCTCTCCGCTGGCAATTCACTGACCATCGTGGCTGGCGGCCTGGTGGGCCAAACCGACATTGCATTGACAGGACTGAACTCTGGCACGGGCTTGAATGTGTCAACCGCGGCAGGCTTCACTGGTGCGCTGCGTTTGCAGGGCAACTCGACGGTGACGGGCGAGGTGAACCTGACCACCGGTACGGGGGGCCTGGTGATGGACAACGCCGCCCAGCTGACGGTCACTGGCTCGATGAACCTGAATTCGCAAGGACATGTGGTGCTGTCTCGCGTCTCTGCTTCAGGGGCCGTGGTCCTGGATGCAGTCGGCCAAACGGTGACCGATGGACGGACGGAGGCGGCAAACGCGGCCCAGGACACCAACCTGAAAGCTGGCTCGCTCAGCATCCGGGCTGCGAGCCTGGGCCAGGGCACCAACGCGCTCGAAGTGGATACCCTGAACTTGTCCAGCATGACCGTCACCGGCAGCGCCTGGGTCGACCTGACCACGCCGAACCTTCTGGTGGGCGACGTCAGCACAGCGCAAACGGCGCGTGTGGGCGCCTTGTCGGTCACCCAAGGGCTGACGCTGAACGCCCTTGCTGCCAACCTTCACTTGGACAGCACGGTTCAAGCGGCCACCCTGAGCATCCATGCCCAAGCCGGCAGTTTGATGATGGCCAGCAATGCGTCTGTGACATCGGTAGGCGACATCACCCTGGCCGGTCAGACGGGGCTGAGTGTGGCCACCATCACCGGCGCGACCACCGCCAACAGCGCGCAGGTGATCACTTTGAGCAGCTTGCAAGGCGCCGTGACCGACAGCTCGGTGCTGACGGCCGCTTACGGTGGTGCAATCGTGGAGTCTGTCAACGTGACCACCAAGGGCGCCGTCAGCATCACGGGCAAAACCGTGGGCGGGTTGGGCGATGCCGATCTGGACATGGCAGTGGCCCGCGTGGACCGCGCTTGGGCCACCGATGGCGCAGCTTTTGTGACCTTCACCCTGGACCCCATCCTCAAAGACATCAATATCGATGGCGCTCTGGTGATGACGGTTCTGGATGCCAATGAGGACTTGATTCTGGATGGCGAGATCCGTGCAGGCTCTTTGACCTTTGACATCCGCCAAGGCAAGTTCACCCAGTTCCAAAACTCCAGTTTGCTGGTGCGCGGCAATGTGACCATCACTGCGCGCGATGACATTGAACTGGTTCGCATCGAGTCGGGTGGCGATGTCAGCCTGGAGTCCACCGCTGGGGTGATTGAGGACATCTCGGTGGACAGTGGCAACACCTCTTTGGCCAACCTGGTCGTGAGTGGCGGCAAACTCTCCCTGAAGGCGCGATCGATCGGCACGCAATCCGATGCACTGGACATCGCATCGGATAAGCTGACCCAGGTGATTGCCACGGACAGTTTCCACCTGGATTCCCAGCGAAGCCTTGTCTTGGGGACGCTGGAGGCCGGTGCGGCCTCCAGCCTGGTGCAATCTGTGGGAGATGTCACGGTTCAAGGCAATTCCTACAACCTGACGACCCTCGCGCTGAGCGTGACGGACGGCGCCTTCACCCAGACGGCCACAGGCAAACTGAGCACGGCCAACCAATTGACCGTCTCCGCCAAAGGCGATGTCAAGCTGAACGCACTGACCAGCGTCAACGGCAATGTGGTGGTCACCAGCCTGGAAGGCGACATCCTGGACGACACGGCCAGCCCATTGGAAAACTTCCTGATCACCACGGGTTCAGCCACGGGCACGGTCACTTTGTCGGCCCGCAACATTGGCGATGCCACCACCGATGGCGACATCGACATCGATACCGCCAAACTGGCTTCTGCCACGGCGACCCAGGGCGACATGCGCCTGGGCTTTGTCAACGACATTGTGCTGGGCTCACTGACGGCCAGTCGTGACATCGATGTGCTGGTGACGCGAGGTGATTTGACCCTGGATGGGCAACTCAGCGGACGCGCTGCATTGGTGGATGTCAGGCTGGGACAACTGTCCATGGCCAGCAATGCCAGCTTGGCCACGACAGGCTCCACCGAGTTCCGCTCCGGTGGCGACATGAGGCTGACCACCCTGAACATTGGCACAGGCACTCTCCTGCTCAATGCCGGCGCTGCGATTGTGGATGCCAGTGCCGCCGAGAGCGCCAACTTGGTAGGCTCTGGCTCGGTGATGATGTCGGCCAAGACCATTGGCGGCGAAGGCCATGCGGACATCGATCTGCAGGTTCAAACCCTCAGCAGCGTCAATGCAACGGCCGGCGAGACCTGGCTGTCGGCAAGCAAAGGCAGCAGTTTTGACACCTTCAAACTTGGCACCGTTGCAACGCCTGGCCAAGACTTCCATTTGAGCGTGAGCACAGGTGACCTCCTAATCGAGGGCGATGCCCTGTCGCAGAACCTGGAGATGAGCGTGGCTGCAGGCCGCTTGACCATGGTCGACGGCGTGTTTGTGACGGCCGTGGAAAATGCCAGCCTCACGGCGACAGGCGACATCAGCCTGTCGACCGTGACCAGCACCCGCGGCACCATCGCGCTCACCAGCTCTGCGGGCAAGTTGCTCGACGGCACGGCGAGCGAAACCACCAACATCGTGGCCAACACCCAACGCAGCCAGGTTCGCCTGCAAGCTGTGGGAATGGGCACGACGGCGGCCGATGGCGACCTGGACATCGACGTTTACAGCCTGAGCGAACTCAGCGGTGGCGCACAAGGCGTTTACCTCGAAGCCGTGAGCGGGCTTCGCCTGGGCGCCATGGCGCTGACAGGTGAGTTGCAGCTCGTGGTCGACACGGGTGACCTGGAGATGACGGGCCAAGCCAGTGCAGGTCAGACGATGCTGCGCGTGGTTCAAGGCAGTCTGGTCATGAGTGACGCTGTGGCGGGTAGCTCACCAGCGGCTCGCTTCACGGCCAATGGCGATGCCTATGTGGCAGTGAACGATGACATCATTCTCTCTCAGTTCACGGTGGCGAATGGTCTGCTGACCATGTCGGCGGATCGCGGCAACTTCGTGGATGGCACCATGGCGGAATCTACCGCACAACCCAACATCGAAGTCACCGGCTCGGGCCGCATCGTGAAACTATCGGCTTTGTCGATGGGCGATGCCACAGAGGATGGAGAAATTGAAATCAGTGCGGCTCAAATCGACCGTATCCAGACCCTGGCGGGCTCGGGAGCGGCTGCCATCGCCAGTGTGAGTGGCGGGCAAGTGGCCACCGTGGCGGTCACGCAAGCTGGCAGCGGCTACAACCCACGTGCTGTGCCGGTGGTGTCCTTCTCAGGCGGCGGTGGCTCGGGTGCCACCGGTGTGGCCATCGTGAATGAAGCGGGGCAGCTCACTGGCGTGTTGATCACGAGCGCGGGTTCGGGTTACACCTCAGCACCCAACCTGAAGATTGAAGACAGCCGGGTGATCGGCAGTATCCACACTGAGTTCACCCGCGGTACCGCTTTGGATGAGCTGGTCACGCCGAATACATGGCGCAATCAAATTTCAGCTGGCGACTTGACACTGCAGACTTCGGCACAAGCCCATGCCATGTCGTTGACTGCCGATCAAGGCAAGCTGATTTTGGAAGCAGACAGTACGCTGACGGCCACCACCACTTTGGACATGCGCTTGCAGGGCGGGCTGCTTGGCCAAGGCAACAGTGTGGTGAGCGCACGCAACATTCAGGGCCAGGTGGGCGCTGGCGATGTGGATCTGGCCAACACGGCCCTGATCACAGCGACCGACACCCTGGACTTTGGCGTGACCACCGGCAATGTCAATCTGGCCACGGAGGCGAAGATGATGGCGGCGAAGTCGCTGTCTCTGAGCGTGACGACGGGTGGTGTTTCGCTCTCGAGCCAAGCCAAGCTGACGTCAGGTGACGCCATGACGGTGTCGGTGGGCACCGGCGATATTCAACTGGACCATGCCTCGGCGGATGCGGCAAAGCGCATGCAATGGCAGGTGGGTGCAGGCGATGTCGTGTTGACCGCTTCCAACATTGCCAACGGCTCTGACAGCTTGCGGTGGCAAATTGGTGGCCATGTGACGCTGCAGCAAGACAGCGCATTGACTTTGCAGGGCATCACCGACATGTCATTGCTGAGCGATTTCACGCTCAAAGAAGACTCCTCGGTCAACAGCACCGGGCGTTGGAGCCTGGCGGCCCTGGGCCAAGTGCAGTTGCGCGATACCAGCGCGTGGGTGGTCCAAGGGGTGCAAAACCTCTTGGTGGGCCAGAACTTCGAGTTGCAGTCCCAAGCCTCCGTGACAGTCACTGGAAACATGTTGGGCGCCATTGGTGGGGATGTGTTGTTGCCCGAGCAAACACAATGGCATGTCTCGCAGGCCTTGAGCCTGGCAGCCCGGGGCTCGGTGCGGATGAGCGACACAGCCCAGGTCTCTGCGCAAACATTGCAATGGGACGCCAACGGACAAATGCGTTTGCAAGACCAGGCACAACTCCTGGTGGGGCAGACGGCAGACTTGGGCGTTGGACGCGTCTGGACCTTGTCAGCGGGTGGCCAAGTGCTGGCTTCCGATGCGGGGTTGGCAAGCCAGGCCGTGGGCATGGCCTCCTGGCCTGCCACCTGGACGCTGGCGGTCGAGAACGAGGCGGGCGTCTCTACCCTGCCATCGGGTGGCTTGAGCCTGACAGAGGACGCCTCGATCAACGCTGGTCAAGACTTGTCCGTGACCGTTCGCAATGGCAATGCGTCGCAAAGCGACGAAGCCACCTTGGTACACGCAGGGCGTGACCTGCGCATGGATGTCAGTGGCAATATTTTGCTGGACTGGGTCACGGCAGGCCGAAGCGCCACCTTGATCGCAGGCGACGCGATTCTGGACAACAACCAAAAATTCGAGACCAGTCTCATCGAGTCGGACCTGATTGTCACGCCACAGTTGAGCCTCCAGGCCGGCAAAGGCGTTGGCACGGTCTGGGATGCGACCGGCGGGAATTTGAACGTGGCTGCGGATGTGGTCACGGCCAGCAACACCGCGTTGGGTGGCATCAACATTCAGAACAGCCGCGGTTTCACCGTGGGCAGCGAAGGCATCTGGAACACCGGCAACGACGATGTCGTGCTGGTAAGCAATGGGCGCATTGTGTCCAACGGCGTGGCCTATTTGAAGCAAGTCACGCCCAGCGCAGTCGCGGCCCGCGTGTTGAACCAACCAGGCCAGCGCATTGTGGTCGTTCAGTGGGCCAATACGCAGATCATGACCATGGGGCTAGGCAACACGACCCCCCAAACGGCATCTTTCTTCACTTCGCCACCTATGTTGCTGGACTTTGCCAAGCAGTCTGACAAGATAGGCCGAGAAGACCCGCTCAAACCGGCTGAGAAGAGCATTTTGGTGGTACAGCGCGAATCGCTGTTGGGGTCTTTGCCTTCGATGGCCAGCGAGCGTAGCGCACGTGATGCCGACAAACCCATTGCCAGGGAGGTGGCCGACGGCGATGCCAAGATGCCGATCGTGGTCCAGCCCATGCAAATTGTGGGCTCCAAGCTTCGCGCGCAACCCGACAGCATTCTGTCCCAGGTCGGCATGAGCGAAGCGGGTGGCTTATTGAGCTCCAACTTGACACCGAAGATCAATGCAATGAAGTCGGAGATCGCGACAGGCACGGCCGCCGCGGCCACCGAAGCCGGGCAGTCCAGGCTGAATTTGACAACGCCTGACTTGATCACACCGCCGCCTGCTGCAGCGAGCACGCCAGCCAACGTGCCAGCCGGCACGCCCTTGGGCGCCGACCTGCAAATGCCAGGTGTCGGTGCTCAGCCAGCGGGTACGGCCGTGCCCGTCCCCGCAGCGCCCGCAGGCGCGTCTGAGTCGGCACCTTTGCGCGAAAATACACCCTCTGAAACAGCGCCGATCAGCTTCTTTGAAGAAGACCTGCCAGAGCAGTTGGCTCAAGCGCCCGTGCGTGCCAGCATGCAACGTGTGATGAGCATGGCGGATGACGCCTTGTTGGAGGACTTGCTGTGAGCAGGCTCGCCATCGTTCAATTTTTTAAACCAACCCTCAAAGGAAAACCATGAGTACCAATGAAAAAAATATCAACGAGCAAACCGACATTGTTCAGCCCAGCATGGCGCCCATGCAAGACGCCGAGCGCCAAGTTCGCGTGCGCTTCGATGACCGCAACATGGCCAGCCACTATGCCAACGTGGCCAATGTGGGCATGAGCAAGGACGAGGTCACCGTTTTGTTTGGCACCAACCAAACCTGGGGCACGATTGGCGAAGAAATCGTGATCTCGTTGTCGTCCCGCATCATCATGACGCCCTCCGTTGCCAAGAACCTGACGGAAACGCTTCAGCGCGTCTTGCAAGAGTACGAGAAAAAGCTTGGGAAGATTTCCTGATCGCTGATGAACCACAGAAAGAGCCTTGCTATGAAAAAAATTGCATTGGTGCAGGCATTTGCTGCACTAGGGTGGGTGAGCGTTGTGCCATTGGGTTGGGCGCAAGGCATGCCTGCGCAGACTGACACGACTGCCATGCCCGTGGAGGCTCTTTCTTTGAGGGCATTTGTCGAATTGATCGCGTCCACCGATGAGTCTGTTCAGGTTCAGCGTTTGGAAGAGCGTGTGGCTGAAGAGAGTGTCAAGGGCGCAAAGGGCATCTACGAGCCGCTGGCGTTTGCCAGCGTTGACCGTGAAAATTCATTCGTGCCCAACACGGCCAGCGAGGCCTTGCAGCGCAGCAACCAGTTTGACTATTGGTCCTCGGTGAACCAATACAAAACAGGGGTGGGCTTCAAGGCGCCTTCTGGCGCTGACCTGGAGATTTCCTACAACCTGAGCCAAATTCAGAACAGCTTGCAAGCCGCTTCGGTTTTGAACATTGGCTCACCAGAATACAGAACCTATCTCGGTTTCAAAATTTCACAACCGCTGTTGCGAAATGCAGGGCGGGTGCCCACCGAGGTTGGTATTCGCGTGGCCGAGCAAGACCAAAACGTCGCCAAGGAAACGGTGCGACAAGTGTTGAACCAGCGGATTTTTGATGGCCTGGTGGCCTACATGAATGTTCAACGGGCCCAAAAGCGCGTGAGTTTGCGGCAACAAGCCAGCGACACTGCCGAAAAAATTTGGAAAGAAGTGCAACGACAAGAGACGGTGGGCTTAAAGTCTGCCGGCGATTTGCTGGACGCGGAGTCTGCCGCCAACACCCGTCGCTTGCAACTGGCGCAAGCCCAACAAGACCTGGAAGAGCAGTTGAACACCTTCCGGGCCTTCATTGCTGCACGGGAGCGTGAGCAAGGGCGATCACTGATGCCCAGGAACTACCAAGCTTCAGATCCGTTGACGCTGTTCAACATCCAAGTGCCAGGCTTCTCCGGTTCAGTGGGTTCGGGTGCCTTGAAGTTTGATGCCATGGACCCTGAGTTTGTCAAGGTCAGCGTTGAAAGCCGACCGGAAACCCGCGCCAATCGGGAGCGTATCGACCGTGAGCGTGTGCGGGAAAACTATGCCAAAGAACAACAGCAGCCGGAACTGAATTTTTCCGTCCGCTATGGCATGGAAGACCTGACCGCCCGAAGTTACAACACCTTCACGCAATATTTGAACGGCAACCGCCACACGCCTTACAACAGTTGGTCCGTGGGCTTGCTGTTCAAGATGGGCATTTTTGGCGATGAAAAGCGCAAGAGCGAATATGCCGCGGCCCAATTGCGCCGACAACAGCTGGAGTTGGCGCAGGTTGCACTGGAGCAGCGCGTTGCCAACGAGGTCATGAGCGCCCTGGTGGTGCTGGACCGCAGCGTGGCCCAGGTCAAGCGGCAACAATTGATCGTGGACCGCCAGCGAGAGTCCTTGAAGCTGGAATCCGCTCTGGTGGACAGTGGGCGCAAGTCGGCCCTGGATTTGATGAAGCGACAACTCGATGTGCTGATGGCAGAGGAGTCCTTGGCAGACAGCACGGTGGTGGCCAACCGCGCCAGTTTCATCGTGTCGCAGTCGCAAGGTATTTTGTTGTCGCGTATGGGGGTTGAATGAAGTTCAAGCGTGTGTTCGTGCTGGCCAGCGTTCTGGGGTCCTGTGCCGTTGGGGCCCAGTCCACAGAGGAGGGCGTGGTGCGCGGCGTGACGCGTTGCGTGAATGACCTCTCCATGAGTTTTGCGGTTTCCGGACGCGTGGCCGAGCTGGCCGTGAAAGAGGGTGCAACCGTTCGAGGCGGACAAGCCTTGTCCCATTTGGATCGCAAAGCCGAGGCCATTGATGTCGAGCGCCGCAAGCTTCAATGGCAAAGCCGCGCCGAATACGACGCCGCTGAGTCGCGTTTGAAAACGGCCCTGATCCAAGTTCAGGCCGGGCGAGAAATTTTTGCCACCAACCGTGGCATCAGTGAGGAAGAGTTGCAAAACAAAGAGCTTGCAGCTTCCTTGGCGAAGTCCGAGTTTGAGCGTGTGAAAAACGTCAAAAAAATGGAAGAACTGGACTATCAGACCGCGGTAGAAAACTTGGAGCGTCGCACGCTGAAAGCCTCTGGCCCCGGGGTGATCACCAAAATTCTCAAATGGGTGGGCGAGGGGGTGCAGGCCAATGAACCGGCCATTCGCGTCTGCGATATTTCCACGCTGCACTTTGTGGTGAATGCCCCCATGGCCCAAGTGGGCGCATTGACCCAGGGTGACGTTGCCAAACTGCACATCGGAAATGACAAAATCCAGGTGCAAGGGCGTGCCATCTTTGTCTCGCCTGTGGTGGATGCCGCCAGTGGTTTGCGCGAAATCAAGTTCGAGCTGATCAGGCCTCCTGCCAGTGTGCGACCCGGCATGCCCGGGCAATTGGATTTGCGCCAGCCTTCAAAATAAAGAAGCCGGGCAGCGCCAATGGCCAAAACTTTTTCCGACAACTGGTACCGGATCGCCGATCTGCGCCTGGGGCTGAGGCCGACCCTGTCGGTTCGGTTGCACCATTATCGGGACGAGGCCTGGTATGTGCTGCATGAGCCGACGCACAACAGCTTTCACCGCGTGCCACCCCAGACCTGGCGCTTTTTGTCCCGCCTACGGGTGGACCAAACCGTGGAAGAAATTTGGCTGGACTCGATCGAGCAAGACCCTGAGAACACGCCCGGTCAAGAGGATGTGTTCCAGCTGCTTTCGGGCATGTACCGCAGCAATTTGATTTACCTCGAGGGCGGCGCGGATGACACTCGTCTCATCGAGCGCGGGCAGCAAAAAAAGAAAAAGCCTTTTTTGAACCGGCTGTCAGAGCTGATGTTCATGCGCTTGCCCCTGTTTGACCCTGAGCGGTGGCTTCATGCCATGTCGCCTTTGATTCACCGGGTCTTCAGCCTTTGGGGCGCAGCCGTGGGGCTGGTGATCCTGGCCTGGGGCCTCTATGAATTGGTGCTGGCTGGGCCCAGGGCCTGGACCCAAGCGAAAGACTTGCTGCAACTGGACAATGTTTTTTTGCTGTACGTTGCCATTTTCATCTCCAAAGGTTTGCATGAGTGGTCGCATGCCATGGCCTGCAAGCGCTTTGGTGGCGAGGTCAGGATCATCGGGGTGATGCTCCTGCTTTTCACGCCCTTGCCCTATGTCGATGTCAGCGCCAGCTGGGCCAACCGCAACCGCTACGAGCGCGCCTTGGTGGGCGCGGCCGGCATGATGTGCGACTTGGTGGTGGCCGGCATCGCCACGGTCATCTGGGCCCACACGGCCCCGGGTTGGGGTAACGAATTGGCCTACAACCTGATGTTCTCGGCGGCCATTTACACCGTGATTTTTAACTTGAACCCGCTCATGCGGTTTGATGGGTATTACATCCTTGCCGACCTGATCGGCATCCCCAATTTGCACAACCAGGCGCAAGCGCAGTTCAACCGCATGTTGCGGCGGCATGTGCTGCGAATGGACGCCGATGAAACGCCCGCGCTGCGGCCGGCCGCCACCTGGGGCTTGGTGGCTTTCTATGTGAGCTCCAACCTGTACCGCCTGTTTGTGATGGGCGGAATTGTGCTTTTTATTGCCGATGCTTATTTCGGCATTGGCCTTTTGGTGGCAGTGTCCTTGGCGCTGACGTCTTTTGTGTTGCCGCTGCAAAAGGGCTGGCGTTTTGTGAACAACCCTTTGTTTCGATTCCAGCACAAACTGCTTTATCGTCGTGCCAGCTGGGCTGTGGCAGGCTTGCTTCTTTTTTTCGTGGCAGTGCCCATGCCAGACCACCGGGTGCTGCCGGGGGTCATTGAGGCCCAAAAGCAACTGCGTGTTTTTTCCGAGACGGGCGGCATTGTCACGGCGGTCCATGTGCAGGCGGGGCAGTGGGTGGAGGCGGGCGCGCCTTTGGTCACTTTGGAGAACCCCGAATTGATGGCTGAGGCGCGCGGGGTTCAGGCCCAGTTGGTGCAGACAGAAACCCAAATGGATCGTTCTGTCACTGAAGGGGCGGTGGACTTGGCGCCTTTGCAAGAGCGGCATCGCACCCTGCGCCAACTGCAAGCGACGTTGAAGCGTCAGCAAGACGCTTTGGTGGTCAGGGCCACGCATGCCGGTTACTGGTCACCGGTGGATGTCCACCAAAGGCTGCAAGGCTGGATTGCAAGAGGCGCGGACTTTGGTCAAGTCGTGGATGACCGTTCCCACCGTTTTGTCGGCGTGATTCGACAGGAGCAAGCAGATGTTCTGACACAGGCCGACCCGGACGCGCTGCAAATACGCATGGAGGGCGAACGCGGGCGCGTTCATGCGGCCACCCGCTTGACCCTGATTCCTCATTCCCAGGAAATGTTACCGTCGGCAGCTTTGAGTCCGATGGCCGGGGGAGAAGTGCCCGTGCTGGCGAGTGACCAAACGGGACGTCGCGCGGTCGAGCCTTTCTTTCTTCTGCATGCCCAAATGGAGACCGATGCGCACAGCCTGAGTGAGGATGCTGTGATTGCCGGCAGAACCGCGTGGATTCGCTTGTCGCTGCCATGGCGACCGCTGGCGGTTCAGGCCTGGGTGGCGGTTCGCCAGTTTTTCCAAACCCGGTACCAGTTGTGATCGACCCCTCCACCTTGCTTCCCGCCAACACGCAGTCCCATACCGTGTGGCAACCGCCTGCCCAAACCTTGGGCGGACTGTTGGCTTACCGCGAAAAGCGTGAGCCGGGTTGGCTGGACCGCATGGGCCACCGAGTGGTGACGCGGTGGCGTTCCTGGATGTCACCGCTGAAGCAATTGCAGGCGCGCGCCCAGGCGTGTCAGGCACAAGCGAGCGAATGGATGTCGCTGTCGGATGAGGCCTTGAAAGCGCAACTCAGCGAATTGGCCGCCCAATGCGCCTTGGCCAATGACGCGAGCGCGCGCCAGGCGCGGGATGCCGCGCTGGCGGCGATCGTCGTGGCTGTGGTGCGCTTGCGCGCCATCACGCCACACACCGTGCAGATCATGGGCGCCATGTCACTGCAAGATGGCTTCATTGCCGAAATGGCCACCGGCGAAGGTAAAACCTTGACGGCGGCCATGGCCGCCTTGGTGGCTGCCATGTCGGGCAAACCGGTCCATGTGGTCACCGCCAACGACTACCTGGCGCGCAGGGACGCAGAGATCTTTATGGACCTGTTTCATTTTTGCGGCATCTCGGTGACCCATGTGGACAATGAGACCCCCTTGGACGCACGCCAAGCGGCCTACCGTCACGACGTGGTCTACACCACTGCGCAAAATTTGCTGGGCGATTACTTGCGTGACCATTTGGCGCTCAGAGGTAAAACTTCACGCAGCGAAGTGTCGGTCGGCCGCTGGCGCCAAGAAGCGCAAGTCGATAGCCCCGCCATGTCCTCTGCCGTGGTGATGCGCGGCCTGCACCAAGTCATTGTGGACGAGGCCGACAGCGTGCTGATTGACGAAGCGGTGACGCCTCTGATTATTTCTAGCCACCACGACAACGACTCCCTGGCGCAGGCGGCCAAAGAGGCCGCCTTGCTGGCCCGTCAACTGGAAAAAGACCGCGATTTCAAAGTCAATGCAGCGCTTCGGCACATCGATTTGACGCCTGACGGGCGCGAGCGCCTGAAGTCCTTGACGTCCTCGCTCTCTGCTTTTTGGCGCAGCCAAATGCGCGCCCGTGAGTTGGTGGAGCAGGCGCTTTATGCCATGTACCTCATGAACCGCGATCAGCACTATGTGGTGAAAGACGACAAAGTCGTGTTGGTGGATGAACTCACGGGCCGGTTGGCGGACCAGCGTACTTTGTCGCAAGGCTTGCAGCAGGTTTTGGAAGCCACCCAGGACTTGCCGATCTCTCCCGCCAACCAAGTGTCCGCCCGCATGAGCTTTCAAAGGTTTTTTCGGCGCTTTCCCCGCATGGGGGGCATGACGGGCACAGCCCAAGAGGCCCGGGATGAATTGCTGGGCGTTTACCGACTGCCGACCCAGGCGATCCCCACCCATCGACCTGTGCAACGCAGCCAATGGCCTTTGCAAATTCTGGCGACGCGCGACGCCAAGCTCGAGGCGATTGTGCAATCTGCGCTGGCCTTGGCCGCGCAAGGGCGCGCAGTGTTGATTGGCATGCGCAGCGTGGGCTCCAGCGAGGCCTTGTATGCCCGCTTTCAGGCCAACCCTTTGTCGCCAATGGACAAGATTCAGTTGTTGCATGCAGTCAACCACGCCTCGGAAAGCCAGATCGTAGCCCAGGCAGGCAAGGCGCACGCCATCACCATTGCCACCAACATGGCAGGCCGAGGGACCGACATTCAGCTCGATGACGCGGTCAAACAAAAGGGTGGCCTGCATGTGCTGGTGGGCGAAATCAACGATTTGCGTCGCATCGACCGCCAGTTGTATGGGCGCTGCGCGCGCCAAGGGGACCCTGGCAGCTACCAGGTTTTCGTCTGCGCAGACGATGAATTGTTCAAGCGCTATCTGGCCAGCAGCCTGCTGGATTTTTGGCGCCAACAATTGCGGCGAACACCTTCATGGCAACAGCATCTGGTGCCCTGGCTGATTCGTTTGTCTCAGCGCAAGGCCGAGCGAATGAACTACCGACAGCGCAAAGGAATTTTGGCGCATGACACCCAACTCGACACCACAGGCTTTTGACCATGGCCACAACCACCACTGATTCGCTGCTGGCCTTGTTGCACTTTCAAGGGGCACCCAAGGCATTTTGGGAAGCCTGGTTAGCCCAGTGCGTGCGCAGCCTGCAGGGGCAACAAGCCGTCTTGTACACCCGTGTCCCAGGTGCGGACCCGATGACCTTTGAGGCCTGGAAGGTTTGGGGCGGATGGCCTGGAACGCAGACCCAGGTTTGGCCCGAGCTTTCGGCTTGGGTCGAGTCCAGCAGCTTGAGCGAAGCCGTCCATTTTCAAGCGCATGTGACCAAAAGCCGTTCGTTGGATGCTGTGGCCTTGCTGCACCTGGCCCTCGATGCGTCCCAAGAACTGATGCTGTGCGTTCAATTGTCCGCCCATGCCGCTGGCGGCGAGCAGGCCGTCGCGGTTCTGCGCCAATTGGCCTTGCTGCCTCAGGGCTACCAGTTGACGCGCGAGAAAGGTGTGGCACAGCGTGAAGCGACCCGCTACAGCGAGACCTTGGTGTTGCTCGGCCGGGTGTTGGAATCGCCCAACTTCGAGTCCGCCAGTTTGGCCGTGGTCAACGAGTTGACCGATCGCTATGCCTGTGAACAAGTGGCCTTGCTGTGGATGCACGACGATGGCCTGCAACTTCGGCGCCTGAGCCACAGTGACAAAATCGAGCGGCGCAGCGCTTTGACGGCCCTGCTGGAAGAGGCTGGCCAGGAGGCCTTGATTCAGCGTACCGAAATCTCATGGCCGACTCGCTCGCGTGCCGTTGCGTTGGCCCACCAGCGCTATGTGCAGGCACGCCAGCCTGGTCACATGATCACCTTGCCTTTGACCTGGAACGATCAAGCCTTGGGCGCCCTGGTGTGTGAACGCGCCGCGCTGGCCTTCAGTCAATCCGAGACCTGGGCTTTGCGCTTGGTGGCCGACCAATTGAGTCGGCCGCTGCGCGACCTCGAGCGTGCCCAAGCGCCTTGGTGGAAGCGCTTGGGTCGCGAGTTTGCGAGTTGGTTGCCCGAGAGCCTGCGCCCTCAAACGGCCGAGGGGAAACGCTTCACCCAATGGGCCGTGCTGGCGCTGGCCGTTGTCTTGTTGGTGCCTTTTCCCTACAGCATCGAAGCCAAGTTCGTCATGAAAACCGATGCCATGGCATTTGTGGGCGCGCCCTTTGACGGGTACATTGAAAGCAGCAATGTGTCGCTGGGCTTGCCCGTGAAAGCCGGGCAGGTCTTGTTCGCCATGTCGACCAAGGAATTGTTGCTGGAACGCTCGGCGGCCTTGGCCGACCTGTCACAAATTGGGCGCGAAGTGGAACGGCGACGCGCGGCCAACCAATTGGCCGAGATGCGCATTGCCGAGGCGCAGTATGCCCAAACACAGTCCAAGCTCGAGCAGACAGAATTTCGCCTGGCCAGTGCCAGTGCCAGCGCACCGATCGCTGGCGTGGTGGTAGAAGGCGAGCCTGGCAAAAATTTAGGCGGCGCGGTCAAGCGCGGCGAAATGGTGGTGAAGGTGGCCTCGGTGGAGCGGCTTTATGCGGAGTTTGCTGTCAGCGAAAGCGATGTGCGCTTGGTCAAGCCGCAACAAAGCGCCCGCATTCGCATGGTGGCTCACCCGGCCAACACCTGGGACATGACGGTCACGCGCACCACGCCGGCGCCCTCGGTGAAAGAGGGCGGCAACACATTCCCTGTCCGTGCCGAGCCTGCAGAAGAGCCGCCCGACTGGTGGCGCCCCGGCATGAGTGGCACCGGCCGCATCGATGTGGGGTACCGCAATTTGCTGTGGCGCGCGACCCACCGTTTGGTCGATTACCTGCGTTTGCGTATCTGGTTCATCTAAACCGATGCGCGCGCGCGTGCCGTCGCATGCTGCGCCGCCAGATAGCCAAACACCAAGCCGGGGCCAATCGTGATGCCTGGCGCCGGGTAGACGCCGCCCATGATGGAGTGCATTTCATTGCCACAGGCATACAGGCCCGGCAAGGCCTGGCCTTGGGCGCTGAGCACGCGGGCATGGGTGTCGGTGCGCAGGCCGGTGGCGGCGCCAATGTCACCGGGGTAGAGGCGGATCGCGTAGAACGGTGCCTCGCGCAAAGCGCCCAAGCAGGGGTTGGGGCCAGGCCAGAGGGCGTCACCGTTTGCGCGTTGGTAATCGGTGGTGCCGCGGTGGAATTGTGTGTCGACCCCTTGGTCAGCCATGGCATTGAAATCGCTCAGCGTGGCTTGCAACACGGCTGCATCCATCTGGAGTTGACGGGCCAGGTCGGCCACGTCGCTGGCTTGAATCAAATAGCCATCGGCAAGGAGGGGTCTCCTCGTTTTCAGTGCAATAAGTGACGGTACGAAAAGCTAGCACTGG
>CAYTZZ010000022.1:0-49988 GCA_964442645.1 uncultured Bordetella sp.
GCGGGTAGATGTAGGTGTTGCGCACCATGAACTCTTTCAGAATGTCGTTCTGAATGGTGCCGCTGAGTTTGTCTTGCGAAACGCCCTGCTCTTCGGCCGCCACCACATAGCCGGCCAGCACCGGCAGCACGGCGCCGTTCATGGTCATGGACACCGAGACTTTGTCCAGCGGAATCTGATTGAACAAAATCTTCATGTCTTCGACCGAATCGATCGCCACGCCGGCTTTGCCCACATCGCCCGTCACACGGGGATGGTCCGAGTCGTAGCCGCGGTGGGTGGCCAAATCAAAGGCCACCGACACGCCTTGGCCACCGGCGGCCAGGGCCTTGCGGTAAAACGCATTCGACTCTTCCGCAGTAGAGAAGCCGGCGTATTGCCGAATGGTCCAGGGACGCACCGCGTACATGGTGGCTTGCGGACCGCGCAAGAAAGGCTCAAAACCGGGCAAGGTGTTGGCATACGGCAGGTCCCGCGTGTCTTCGGCCGTGTACAAGGGCTTGACAGAAATACCGTCGGGCGTCACCCAGTTCAGCGCTTGAACATCCCCACCGGGGGCAGATTTGGCTGCGGCTTTCGCCCAGGCTTCGAGGTTGGAAGCGTTGAATTCAAAGGGTTTTTGTGACATGGCAGGACAAGGTGTGTTCAGGCGGTCAGCATCATATCATTCATAATTATTGATGCAAAATATTATTTGAGCTTACAATTCACAGCCATGTCTGCCCTCACCTTGACACCTCGCGCCCTGTACGAAGAAGTTGCCGAACTGCTGCGACAGCGCATTTTTTCGCGCGAACTCGAGCCTGGCAGCTGGATTGACGAGCTGAAAATTGCCGAGGAATACGGCATCAGCCGCACCCCCCTGCGTGAAGCTTTGAAGGTGCTGGCCGCCGAAGGCCTGGTGACCATGAAGGTTCGCCGCGGAGCCTATGTGACCGAGATCAATGAAAAAGACCTGACGGACGTTTACCACCTCCTGGCCTTGCTGGAAGCAGACGCCGCGGCCGTGGTGGCAGAGAAAGCCACGCCCCAGCAATTGCAGGAATTGGTGGATCTTCAAACCGAACTCGAAACAGCGCGCCAGAACCGTGACCGCTTTTTTGAGATCAATGAGCAATTTCACCGCCGCTTGCTGGAACTGGCCGACAACCGCTGGCGCGACCAGATGGTGGCCGATTTGCGCAAGGTGATGAAGCTCAACCGCCACAACTCTTTGTTGAAGTCGGGTCGCATCGAGGAGTCGATGAATGAGCACCGCGGCATTGTTCAAGCACTGCTGGCCCGCGACCCGCACGCCAGCGCCCAGCGCATGCAAGCCCACTTTCAAAACGGCCTGCAAGCCGCCGCCTAGGCATCAACCCGCTCAGTTTTGTCGGAACTGCGTGACCAAGGCCACGCCTGGCAAGATCAGCAAGGCGCCGACCAAATGGTGCCACCCCAATGGCTCCCCCATGACGCCCCATGCAGAGAGCGCACCCCAGAGCGGGCCTAGGTACAAAGTAACGCTCACCCGACTGGCGCCCAATACTTTTTGGGCCCAGCCGTAAATGCCATAGGCACCAATGCCAGGAATGATCCCGGCTGCAATCACCAAAAGCGTGGCATTCAGTGACCATGCGGGCGCTTGGGGCTGCACAGACTCCCAAATCGCGAAGGGCAACAAGCAAACGATGCCTCCCATGCAAATGCAGGCCAGCCGGGCGGTGGACCCCAGGGTGGTGGACCACTTCTTTTGTAACAAAGCGTAAGCAGCCCAAGCCGTGGCAGCCGCCACCATCAACAAATCGCCCACCACCCACTCAACCCGCGCCAGCGCTGACCATTCACCCTGGGTGATCACATGCAAGACGCCCAAAATAGCGATGCCAACGCCAATGCGTTGCAAGGCCGTCATGCGCTCGCCCAACCACAGCAGCGCCCCCACAGAAATCAGGACCGGTGCGGCGGCATAAATCAGGGCGATGTTCATGACCCCCGTCGTGTGGGCCGCCACATAAAGCCATGCACCGCAAATCAGCATGCCACAAGCACCCAGCGTCAAATACTGCGGCCACACGGCCCAGATGTCTTTGCGGTGCTGCCACAACTCATGACGCGCGATCCACCCCAAAATGGCGCCCGCCAGGGCCCATCGCCCCAAGGCCAGCACGTGCGGATCCACGACGCCCGGGGCCTTGCGCGCCACGATGGAATTGACCGCCCACAAAGCGGGGATCAGCCAAATCAGCAACTTGGCCAAACGAACACGTTGTTCAGGCAGCAAGCGGCACCTCTTGTCCGTCTGAGCGCAGGGCTCGCATCGCCAGGGCATGGACGTGCTCAGGCGCTTGCAGTTTCAAACGGTGATCACTCCAGACTTGGCGCCAGCGGCGTGCACCTTTTTCACCATGGCGCAAGCCCAGCATGTGCCGCGCCACCGCGTACCACGAGGTGCCGTGGTCCTGCGCCTCTCGCTGCATGTAGGCCACCATGGCTAGTTCCACTTCGTCACGGCTTGTTCGCACCGGCGGCACGTCCACCAACTTGGCATCCCAGTCGTGCATCAGCCACGGCTTGTGGTAGGCAGCACGGCCCACCATCACGCCGTCGACTTGCTGCAACTGCGCATCCACTTGTTCGGCGCTGTCAATGCCGCCATTGATGGCAAAGATCAGGGAGGGAAAATCTTGTTTCAAGCGCGTCACCACCTCATAGCGCAGCGGCGGAATTTCTCGGTTTTCTTTGGGCGACAAGCCCTTCAGCCAGGCATTGCGTGCATGCACAATGAAAACACGGCATCCGGCCTGACTGACCTGGCCGACAAAATCGCGCACAAAGTCATAGGACTCGTTTTGGTCGATCCCAATGCGGTGCTTCACGGTCACAGGCAGGCTGGTGACATCGCACATGGCCTTGACACAGTCGGCCACCAACTGCGGTTCGGCCATCAAACAGGCGCCAAAAGCGCCACGTTGCACGCGCTCGGACGGGCAGCCGCAATTGAGATTGATTTCGTCATAGCCCCAGGCTTCGCCCAAGCGGGCGCAATGCGCCAGGTCCGCAGGCTCGCTGCCCCCCAACTGAAGCGCCACGGGATGCTCTTCTGTATTGAAGCGCAAATGGCGCGGCACGTCCCCATGCAGCAGCGCCCCGGTGGTCACCATCTCGGTGTACAACAGAGTGTGCTGGGTGATCAGTCGGTGAAAGTAGCGGCAATGTCGGTCGGTCCAGTCCATCATGGGCGCCACCGACAATTTCCAGCGTTGAGCGGGAGGGAAAGGCATGACCCGATTATCCTGGATTGGCTTGCCGCATGAAAAAGGGCCGCGGAACCCAGAGGTTGCCGCGGCCCTTGGGGCCTCGCAAGGAGGTGGGGGTTAGCCCATGTGCAGGCCGCCGTTGACGGAGAAGTCGGCGCCAGTGGCATAACCGCCCTCTTCGCTGGCCAGCCAGGCCACGATGGAGGCGATCTCGCTGGGCTCACCCAGGCGCTTGACCGGCACGGTGCCGACAATCTTTTCGAGAACATCGGGGCGGATGGCTTTCACCATGTCCGTGCCGATGTAGCCCGGGCTGACCGTGTTCACGGTCACGCCTTTGTTGGCCATTTCCTGAGCCAGGGCCATGGTGAAGCCGTGCATGCCGGCTTTGGCAGCGGAGTAGTTGGTCTGACCAGCTTGGCCCTTCTCACCGTTGACCGATGAAATTTGCACAATGCGGCCCCAGCCACGCTCCACCATGTCCGGCACGACCTGCTTAGTCACGTTGAACATGGAGTTCAGGTTGGTGTCGATGACAGCGTCCCAATCGTCGCGGGTCATTTTCAGGAACATGCGGTCGCGCGTGATACCAGCGTTGTTGACCAGCACGTCGATGGGGCCATGGTCAGCTTTGGCCTTGGTGAAGGCCTCGACCGTGGACTCCCAGGAACTGACGTTGCCCACGGAAGCGTAAAAGGTGTAGCCCAGCGCTTTTTGCTCGTCGAGCCACTTGGTGAAGTCGCGCGTGGGGCCGCAGCCTGCAATGACGGTGAAACCATCTTTGTGCAGGCGTTGGCAAATGGCGGTACCAATGCCACCCATGCCGCCCGTGACGTAAGCTACTTTTTGACTCATGCTCTGTCTCCTGTGTTGTTGAATGAGTTGTTTTAAAAAAGGGGGTTAGCGCTCAATGGCCAGGGACACGCCCATGCCACCGCCAATGCACAGGGCTGCCAAGCCTTTCTTGGCGTCGCGTCTTTGCATTTCATGCAGCAAGGTCACCAGAATGCGGCAACCGGAGGCCCCAATGGGGTGGCCAATGGCGATGGCACCGCCGTTGACGTTGACTTTGGCAGGGTCGATGCCCAGTTCTTTGTTCACGGCGCAGGCTTGCGCTGCAAAAGCTTCGTTCAATTCGAACAGGTCGACATCGGCAGCGTTCCAACCGGCGCGCTGCAGCGCTTTGCGCGATGCGGGGACCGGGCCCATGCCCATGGTGGCGGGATCCAGGCCACTGGTGCCAAAAGCGGCAATGCGGGCCAAGGGCTTGAGGCCCAGCGCGGCCGCTTTCTTGGCGCTCATCACCACCACGGCGGCCGCACCGTCGTTGATGCCAGAGGCATTGCCGGCGGTCACCGAGCCGGCTTTGTCAAACGCGGGGCGCAAACCTGCCAAGGCTTCGGCGTTGGTTTTCTTGTTGATGAACTCATCGGTGTTGAACAGAATGGGGTCGCCCTTGCGCTGCGGCAAAGAGACCGACACGATCTCGTCCTTGAATTTGCCTGCGTCTTGGGCCGCCGAGGCTTTTTGCTGGCTGGCCAGGGCCAAGGCGTCTTGCATGTCGCGGGTGATGCCATGGGCTTTGGCCACGTTTTCTGCGGTGATGCCCATGTGGTACTGGTTGTAGACGTCCCACAGGCCGTCGACGATCATGGAGTCGATCATTTTCCAGTCACCCATGCGCTGACCATCGCGCGAGCCCAGCAACACGTGTGGCGAAGCGCTCATGTTTTCCTGGCCACCGGCCACCACAATCTCGCTGTCACCGTAAGCGATGGCCTGTGCGGCCAACATGACCGACTTCAAGCCTGAGCCACACACGGCATTGATGGTCAAACCGGGGACTTCTTTGGGCACGCCGGCTTTCATCAGCGCTTGACGCGCCGGGTTTTGGCCTGCGCCCGCAGCCAGCACCTGGCCCATGATGACCTCGCCCACTTGCGCGGCTTCAATGCCCGCACGTGCGATGGCCTCGCGAATCGCGATGCTGCCAAGCTCGGTGGCAGAAACCTTGGCCAACGAACCACCAAACTTGCCCACGGCTGTGCGTGCGGCTGAAACAATGACAATATCTTCCATTTACGTCGTCTCCAAAAAAATCTTCAAGCGGCTTTGGCTTTCACATAGCGTCCCGGTGCGGCCTCAATGGCCTTGTATTTGCCGCGGCCATAAGCCTTGGGCGCGGCGACTTGCTTGCCGGCGTGGCTTTTGAGCCAGCCCGCCCAGTCTTCCCACCAGCTGCCAGGCGTTTCCTTGGCGCCGGCAATCCATTCGTTCACATCTTTGGGAAATTTGCCGTCATTGCGAACCCAGTGGCTGCGCTTCTTGGCAGCAGGTGGGTTGATCACACCGGCGATGTGCCCAGAGGCTCCCATCATGAAGCGCTTCTTCCCAGGAAAAACCTGCGTGGATGCATAAGAGCCTGTGATCGGGACGATGTGGTCCTCACGCGAACCGTAGATGTACATCGGCATGTCCACTTTGCGCAAATCAATTTTTTCCCCACACACGGTTGCCGCGCCCGGTTTGATCAAACGGTTTTCAAGATAGGTGTTGCGCAGGTACCAGGCATACAATGGGCCCGGCAAATTGGTGGAGTCGCTGTTCCAGTAGAGCAAGTCGAAAGGCGGTGGGGTTTCGCCCTTGAGGTAATTGCCCACCACATAGTTCCAGACCAGATCGTTGGGGCGCAAGAAACTGAAGGTCTGCGCCATGTCTCGGCCAGGCATCATGCCACCGGCGGCAAATTGCATTTCACGGAAGCGGACAAAGTTTTCGTCGATGAACACATCCAGGATGCCGGTGTCTTGGAAGTCGATCAGCGTGGTCAGCAGGGTGGCACTGGCCACCGGCTTTTCACCGCGTGCCGCCAGCACCGCCAAGGCATTGGTCAGGATGGTGCCGCCGACGCAGAAGCCCAGCGCGTTGATCTGTGCGCTGCCGCCAATTTCGCGCGTGACTTCAATGGCCTTGATGGCCGCATGTTCAATGTAGTCGTCCCAGCTGGCTTGCGCCATGCTGTTGTCGGGGTTGCGCCAGCTCACAACAAAGGTGCGATGGCCCTGGGCTGCACAATAGCGAATGAAAGAATTTTCCGGCTGCAAGTCCAGGATGTAGAACTTGTTGATGCAAGGGGGAATCAACAGGAAGGGCTTTTCATAGACCTTGGCGGTCAGGGGCTTGTATTCGATGAGCTGGAAATACTCGTTTTCGAACACCACCTGGCCTTCGGTGGTGGCCACGTTCTTGCCCACCTCGAACAGGCTTTCATCGGTCATGGACACATGGCCTTGGCGCATGTCGTGCATCAGGTTTTGAAGGCCTTTGGAGATGCTTTCCCCATGTGTGTCGATGGCTTTCTTCTGGGCTTCTGCGTTGAAGGCCAGGTAATTGCTGGGGGCAGAGGCGGCTACCCATTGCTCGACGGCAAAGTGGATGCGTGCACGGGTTTTGGCATCGGCGTCCACGGCGTCAGCCAAGGCCATCAGAGTGCGTGCGTTCAGAAGGTACGAAGCGGCAGAAAAGGCGGCAATCGGGTTTTGGGACCAAGCCTCGCCATTGAATCGGCGGTCTTTGAGGGTTGGGTTGGCTTGCAAGCCCTGGTTCCACAATTGGGTGGCTTCTTGCAAATAGTTTTGCTGGATCGCTTCTAACTTGGAAGGCGACAAGGTCAATCCCTTGAGCCCCGGCTCGTTGCCGTCCAAGCGCTGGAACGATTCAAGGGCGCGCGTCCAGCTGTCACCAAAATTCTTCTTGAATTGCTCGGCTGCCTCATTCCATGACGGCATTGCGTTGGGCCCCATTGATTGTCTCCTCGGTGACTTGAGGAAATGAGTATCGCAGGGAAATGCCTTCAATTAGCTGACAGAACTCAAGTTTTTTGACGCCAAATGGCCGCTGCAAACCGGCCGCTGACGCGGTCGCGCCTGTGGGAAAAAAAGATGTCCTCATTCAACACCGTGCACCACTGGGACGAACTGTCATTGCCATGGAGTTGCGTGACGCCCATGTTTTGTAGGCGTTGACGGGCCAACCCAGCCAGATCGGCCCAATATTTGCCGGGATGCGCTGCATGTGGAACAAAAGCTTTGGCAGCTTGCGGGCTGTGCTCCAGAAAGGCCCGTCGAACTTCGGCGCCAACTTCAAACCGTGTGGGGCCAATGCAAGGCCCCAACCAAGCCAACAAGGCAGAGGGCTGACCTAATTCCTGGAGCTTCGCTCGCAATGACTCGACCGTCGCCTCCAAAACGCCCTTCCCCCCCTCACCAGCCAAACCCCGCCAGCCCGCATGGGCCGCCGCCACCACTGTCCCCTGGGGGTCCGTGAAAAGAACCGGCAGGCAATCCGCCACCATGATGGTGCAAGCCACATCGGTTTCGCTGGTCCAACACGCATCTGCCACGGTTGCGTCTGGGATGCCCTTGTGGAGTTGCGCCACATGCCAGCCATGCACTTGCTGCAAAAAAACAGGTCGCACGCCCAAGTCCTGCGCCAATTGGCGTCGATTGGCAGCCACGGCCTCGGGGCGATCCCCCACATGATCGCCTAGGTTGAAGCCGTTGTACGGCGGCTGCGACTCCCCGCCCAATCGGGTGGTGCAAACCGCGCGCACCGAGGGGACAGGCCAGTCAGGGTGTCGCCATGTGCTGTGCACTGTTCACCTCAGGCTTCATTGTCTGGACAGGCCGAGGGTTGTGCCCGCAAAAAAGCATCTTGCTTCATGCACTGATCGAAGACCTTCATGGTCAACGGCAAGCCATCAAAATTCACCTTGAAGCGTTGTCCATTGAAAATTTGCGGCACCAGACAACAGTCGGCCAGCGTCGGCGTGTCGCCATAGCAATACAAGCCGCGCGGGCCTTGCGCCAATTGTTTTTCGAAACTCAGCAAACCCTCGCGGACCCAATGGCGGTACCAAGTGTTTTTGGCTTCCTCGTCCACTTTCAATTCACGCACCAGGTATTTCAGGATGCGCAGGTTGTTGAGGGGGTGAATTTCACAGGCAATCGATTGCGCCAAGGCACGCACACGGGCACGACCCAAGGCATTGCTTGGCAAAAGACGCGGCTCGGGGTGTGTCTCGTCCAGGTACTCGATGATGGCCATGGACTGCGTCAGTCGATGGCCGTCGTCCTCCAACATAGGGACCAAGCCATCGGGGGACACATCGGAAAATGGCGGGGTTTTGTGCTCGCCACGCGCGATGTGAACGGGCAGGTATTCAAAACCCAAGCCTTTGATGTTCAGTGCAATGCGCACTCTGTAAGAGGCTGACGAGCGGAAGTAGTTGTAAAGCTTCATTTGACAAGGATACCCCTGTGCGCCTGCGCATCCATGCAATCTAGGGTTAACCCTTGAAAATAAATTGACCGGCATCAAATCAGCACACTTACAATGCTTGCACTGAATACATGGCAGCCACCTCATGGCATCACAGTCCCTAGAATGCAAGCGCCTTTATTCACTGTACAGATGAAAGAGTCCTCCATGAGCTTTGTTTTCAGCCCCAGCCCCACTGTTTCTGTTCCTGTTCTTGGAAGCCCATCGCGCTTCCCGGTCCATCGCATTTATTGTGTGGGGCGGAACTATGAAGAACATGCCAAGGAAATGGGCTTCACAGGACGTGAACCCCCCTTCTTTTTTCTGAAACCCGCCGATGCCATTGTGGTGGTCGATGCGGGCCAGACCGGCAGCATGCCCTACCCGAGCCAAACCAAAAACCTGCACCATGAAATCGAATTGGTCGTGGCCATTGGCAAGGGTGGCAAAAACATTCAAGCTGCCGATGCGCTGAGCCACATCTATGGTTATGCCGTCGGCCTGGACATGACACGCCGCGACTTGCAAAACGACATGAAAAAGCAAGGACGTCCCTGGTGTATTGGCAAGGCCTTTGACCACAGCGCCCCGATCGGCCCCATCACCCCTGCTGCACAGGCGGGCGACGTGATGAACGCTGAAATTTATGTGCAAGTCAACGGCCAAGATCGGCAACGCAGCCAGGTCAGCAAGCTGATCTGGAATGTGGCGGAAACCATTGAACACCTCTCCGCCGCCTGGGAACTGCAACCCGGCGACCTGATTTACACGGGCACCCCGGAAGGCGTGGCGGCTGTGGTCAGTGGCGACACGTTGGTGGGTGGTGTGGCGGGCCTGGGCGAATTGCATCTTCGCATCGCCTGAACACCCCGTCTCTCGGAGATTTTCATGTCACTGCTTCGATCCCTTGCACAGTTCAGCGCCATTTTGGCCGGACTGTTGATGACCTTCATCACCCTTCTCACCTGCGGCAGCATTCTGGGCCGCGAGACCATCGGGCAGACGATCGCCGGTGACTTTGAACTCTCTGGGGTGGCCACAGGCGCTGCCATTGCGCTGTTCATGCCCTGGTGCCAACTCAAGCGTGGCAACATCATCGTTGATTTTTTCACGTCCAAGGTGCCCGAAGAAATCAACGCCCGACTGGACCGCTTTGGCGCCCTGTTGCTGGCTTTATGCTTTGCCTTGCTGGCCTGGCGGACCTGGCTGGGCGGTCTGAACGCTTACCAAACGCAGTCGGGCAGCATGATGTTGGGCTTGCCAGAATGGTATGTCTATGCCGCCATGGTGCCTCCTTTCATTCTCACCACGCTCATTGCGCTGTACCAATGCGTCTTCGGTTTTCAAGGTGAAGAAGGAGCTTCGGCATGAGTGCACTGCAACTGACGCTGGTCATTTTTGGCATCATGCTGGCCTTCATGGCAATACGCGTGCCCATTTCGGTGGCCATGTTTGCAGCCGGTGGCATCGGCTATGTGATGCAAACCGGCTGGGTGCCCTTTGCCAATTTTCTGAACAGTCAGGCTTTTGCACGATTTGCGAGCTATGACCTCTCAGTCATTCCGCTGTTCATCCTCATGGGTCACTTCGCCACCCAAGGCGGCATCAGCAAGGCTCTGTTCGATTTCGCAGCAGGCGTCATGGGGCGCTTCAAAGGCGGCCTGGCCATGGCGGCGGTGCTGGCATGTGCCGCGTTTGGCGCCATTTGCGGCTCGTCGGTGGCCACTGCTGCCACCATCACCGGCGTGGCCATGCCGGAAATGAAACGACACGGTTACTCCGGCAGACTGTCCACTGGCACCTTGGCTGCCGCGGGCACCTTGGGAATTCTGATTCCCCCTTCTGTACCCTTGGTGATTTACGCCATCTTGACCGAACAAAACATTGCGAAATTGTTTGCAGCCGCCATGCTGCCCGGCATGATCGCCATGTTTGGTTACATGGTGGCGATTGCCATCTATGTTCGATGGGTTCCCGGCCAAGCGCCCGAAGTCGACAAGAACCCCGCCAAATTGACCCTTTCAGCCGTGACGGGCATCACCCCCATCATGATCATCTTTGTGATTGTGTTTGGTGGCATTTACGGCGGCTTTTTCACGCCCACCGAGGGCGCGGCTGTGGGCGCCGCAACCACCTTCTTGGCCGCCTTGCTCAAGCGTGAAATCACCTGGGCCAAGTTCAAGCAGTGCTTCTATGCCACGGCCGAAAGCTCGGCCATGATTTTCCTGATCTTCATCGGCGCAGACCTGATGAACTCGGCGCTGGCGCTGACCCAGGTCCCCAACCAATTGGCGGCGGTGGTGGGCAGTTGGGGGCTTTCGCCTCTGATGGTGGTTTCTGCCATCCTGTTGTTCTACGTGGTGTTGGGCGCCGTCATGGACGAACTCTCCATGATTTTGCTCACCATCCCCATCTTCTTCCCCATGGTCATGGGCCTGGACTTTGGCATGCCCAAAGAATCCGTGGCCATCTGGTTCGGCATCATGGTGTTGATGGTGGTCGAATTCGGCTTGCTGGCACCGCCTGTAGGGCTCAATGTCTATGTGGTCAATGGCATGGCCAAGGATGTGCCGATTGCGGAAAGCTACCGTGGCGTCATGCCCTTTTTGATCAGCGACACCCTGCGCACCCTGCTGCTGCTGTTCTTCCCGGGCGTCTGCCTGTGGCTGGTGCAATACCTGAGCTAGGGCAAACACTGGGCCAAACGGCTTCACCACAACGTTAAAGTTCACCCCATTCATAGGAGACCTGCATGTTTCAACGACGTACCCTTCTGAAAACCGGCGCCGCCGTGGCCATGGGGGCCCCTGCGCTGAGTGGCTTGGCGCAACAAAGCGTCACCCTCAAGTTTCATACCTTCATGGCACCGCAATCCAGCGTCTGGCTCAGCATGCACAAGCCCTGGATGGAAAAAGTGGAAAAGGAGTCTGGCGGCCGCATCAAATTCGAGGCTTACCCTGCCATGCAATTGGGCGGCACCCCTGTGCAGTTGTACGACCAGGCCAAGGATGGCGTGGTCGACATCGTGTGGACCCTGCCCGGCAACACCGCAGGCCGCTTCCCGCGCATTGAAGTGTTTGAGTTGCCCTTCATGATGAACAACGCCGAGGCCACCTCCAAGGCCTACTGGGAATACGTTCAAACCGTGGCACCCGATGAGTTCAAGGACACCCATGTGCTGGCTTTGCACGTTCACGGCCCTGGCATGTTCCACACCGTGGACAAGCAAATCAAGACCACCGCCGACCTCAAAGGCTTGAAGCTGCGTGGCCCGACGCGTCAGTCCACCAAGCTGCTGGCCTCGCTCGGTGCCACACCGGTGGGCATGCCCCTGCCTGGCATTCCGGATGCGCTGTCCAAGGGCACGATCAGCGGCTGCATCATTCCCTGGGAAGTGGTGCCCGCGGTCAAGGTTCACGAGCTGACCAAGTTCCACAGCGAGTTCCCCGCCAACAGCACCGCCTTGTACACCACCACCTTCGTGATGGCCATGAACAAGGCCAAGTACGACTCCCTGGCGCCCGACCTGAAAAAAATCATCGACAACAACTCCGGCATGGCCGCCTCGGCCTGGCTCGGCAAAGTGCAGCAAAGCAGCGATGTGCCCGGGCGCAAAACCGCGGTCGACCGTGGCAACACCATCTACACGATTGCACCCAACGATGTGCAAGACTTTGTCAAGCGCTCCAGCCAGATCGATGATGAGTGGGTGGCGGACATGAACAAGCGCGGCTTTGACGGCGCCAAATTGCTGGAAACTGCCAAAGCGCTGATCGCCAAGCACGGCAAGGCCTAAGCCTACTTTGCACAATGGCCAGGGCCCTTCGGGGCCCTTTTCTTTTGTCCTACACTTGCCATCATGCTGTACCGCCATCCCCTCAAGCACTGCAAGAGCTGCGGCTCGGCCGTCACCTACCGGCTGCCAGACGATGGCGACACCCGTGAACGTGCGATTTGCACCGCCTGTCACACCGTCCACTATGAAAACCCGCTGAATGTGGTGGGCACCTTGCCCATCTGGGAAGACAAAATCCTGCTTTGCAAACGCAACATCGAGCCACGCTATGGCAAGTGGACTCTGCCTGCGGGCTTCATGGAGCTGGGTGAAACCGTGGCCCAAGGCGCAGCACGTGAAACCGACGAAGAGGCCGGCGCGCAAATTGAGTTGCTGGGCTTGTACACCCTGATGAATGTGGTGCGGGTCGGCCAGGTGCACTTTTTTTACCGCGCCAAACTTTTGAGCACCACCTTTCATCCAGGCCATGAAACCATCGAGGCCAGGCTCTTCAGCGAAGACGAGGTGCCTTGGGACGACATTGCGTTTCGCACCGTGCGCGAAACCCTGAAGTGTTTTTTTGAAGATCGCCTGCGCGGCGCCTTCCCCTTGCACCAAGTCGACATCCAATAAACAGCGACGTGCACAGCGCACACGCGGTTTGCGCCACTTCCTTCTAAGCTTGTCCGCCGGGGTTTCACCCCAACGTTGCTTGGCCCTTTGCAGGCAGCGCCACCCTGCACCAAGGACAACCCATGAATCTGGCCATTCTCATTGCGATCTCCCATTACGATCACGCGCAGGACCTGCCCGGCTGTGCGTTGGACGCACTCAACATGCACCAAGTGCTGCTTGCTTGCGGCAAATACGATCACATGCTGGTGATCACGCAGGACACCACTTCAGGCGCCATCTGGCAAAGCTTGCAAGCCTTCATCGCTCAGCACCAGCAGGCTGGCATTGAAGAGGTGCTGCTGTATTTTTCCGGGCATGGGTATTACCAAGGGGATGCCCGCTTCTGTGGCTCCGACTTTCACCCGCAAAGGGGCCTGCGTACCTCGGTCAGCAATGTGGAAGTGGACCTGCTGCTGCGCAGACTCAAGCCCAAGGTGATGGTGAAGATCATCGATGCTTGCCAATCTGGCATGCCCTACATCAAGGGCGGTCCACATGCCTTCAAGAAAGCACTGGGGCGCAGTGTGCTGCCCTCCTTCATCAGCATGGCGTCCAGCCAATGCAATCAGCCCTCGTATGTGAATCTGGAAGGCAGCGACTTCACCCTGCGCTGGATAGAGGCCGTGTTGAGTCACCGCGCGGGCCCCATTTATTACAGCCACATTGGCGCTTACCTGGCCAAAGCTTTTGAAGGCAACACCGAACAGACCCCCTTTTTTGTGTCGCAAGGCCACGGGCGAGAAATGCTGTGCGTCATGAACGACGCACTGGCCACACTCAAACTGCGATCAACCCAAGGCCCGCCGCAGACTTTGGGCGCACAAGCTCACCGCCGTATTGGACTCTCGCAGCACACGGCCCATGGTGATAAAGCCATGAATCTGTCGCTCAAAACAGATGTACTCGGTGGCTACACCGGCTTGTGACAAGGCATCGGCGTATTGCAGGCCCTCGTCCCGCAAAGGGTCAAAGCCTGCGGTCAGCACCAAGGCCGGTGGCAAATCAGCATGCGACTTCGCCAGCAGAGGCGACGCCCGCCAGTCATCGGCATCCTGAGGCTTCGCCAAGTAGTTGCCAACGAACCAGGTGATAGAGTTTTTGGTAAGCAAATAGCCTTGCCCATTGTGGGTGTGGGAGGGCGCCCTGCAATGCATGTCCACCGCAGGGTAAATCAGCAACTGATAAGCCGGCGTCACGGCTTGACCGCGCAAGCCCAGGGACACGGCGGCAGCCAGGTTGCCGCCGGCACTGTCGCCGCCCACCGCAATCTTCTTGGGGTCGATGCCCAGCGCGTCCGCATGGCGAACAGTCCATTGGAAGGCCGCCAGGCAGTCGTTGTAAGCTGCTGGAAAACGGACCTCCGGTCCCATGCGGTAATCCACGGAAACCACCACACAGCCTGTTTCCAAACTCAAGGTTCGGCACAGTGTGTCATGGGTGTCCAAGTCGCCAATGGTCCATCCACCGCCGTGAAAATAAACCAGCGCCGGCCGCATGGGACCGCCATCGCGGTCCGTCGGCTGGTACTCCCTGACTTGAAAACTGGCCTCTGGCGTGCTCACCGTGTGGTCGCGAACGCCCCAGATGGGTGGCGGGTCCGGTTGCGTGAACAAGCGCCGAGCACGGTAAGACTCGCGCGCCTCCACAGGCGTCTGCGTTTCGACGGGTGGCACACCACGGTCCACAATGAGTTTCAAGAGTTCTTGGGCCTGGGGGTCCAGCATCGCATCAGCTCCTGTGCATCAAACCAAGGGCTCAGGACACCAAGGACGCCATGGCCTGAACAAAACCGGGAGCCAGCTCTGCGCGCCGGTCCGGCACGGCTTGCGCTCCCACAAAAACGCGTCTCACAGTCGATGATGGCGTGGAAAAGACCCAGGCGTCAAGCACATGCGCGGCTTGCACGCCCAGCAAGGCATCCGACGACAGGTCCAACTCCACCATGTCGGCACGCTGGCCCACGGCCAAACCCCGCAAAGGCAGGCCACTGGCCGCCGCACCACCGTCCAACGCCCAATTGAACAATCGCCCTGCGGTCTCCCCCGCCTGATGGAGCAAGCTCACATTGCGTTGCTGCCATTCCAAGCGCTGCACATACTCGAGCCAGCGCAACTCTTCGGCCCAATTGCGGTTCACATGGCTGTCGGTGCCGACCGAGCCTTTGAGGCCCAGGGACAAGGCCGTCACCCAATCAAATCGGCCATCGCCCAAATTGGCTTCCGTGGTGGGACACAACACCACGGTGGCACCGCATTGTTGCAAAACACGCAGCTCTTGCGGTGTGGCATGGGTTGCATGCACAAGATGCCAGCGCGCATTCAGGGGCAGCTGTTCCGCAAGCCATTCAATGGGTCGACGACCATGGTGGGCCAAACAGTCTTGCACTTCCTTGTCTTGCTCGGCGACGTGGATGTGCAAGGGCGCTTGCGGCAAGGCTTGGTCGACATCCCGCAGAGCACTGAGCGGCACAGCGCGCAGAGAATGCAGGGCCACGCCCGAGTGAAGCAAGCTTGGCCTGTGGGTTTGGGCATGCTGAGCCAAGCGGGCTTGGACTTGAAGCACAAAGTCAGGGTCTGCGCGAAACCGCCGCTGCGTGTCATTCAAACTGTCTTGCCCAAACCCCTGGCGCATGTAAACGGTGGGCAACAGGGTCAGGCCCATACCTGTGCGCTCTGCGGCGCGCACCAAAGCCCACGCCATCTCGGCCGGGTCAGCATAAGCATGACCTTGTGGGTCTCGATGGACATAATGAAACTCGCACACCTGGGTGTAACCGGCGCGCAGCATTTCAGCGTACAACCACGCTGCAACGCTTTCCAGCGCATCGGGGCCAATGCGCAAGGCCACTTGGTACATCCTTTCGCGCCAGGACCAAAAATCATCTTGCGCACGCTCACTGCGTTCTGCCAGACCCGCCATGGCTCTTTGGAAGGCATGGCTGTGCGCATTGGTCATGCCGGGCAACACCGTGCCCAGCGGCTGGGCACCTTGGCTTTCCAGAGGCGTCGCCTCGGCTTGAACGCGCTGCCAATGCCCGCTGGCGTCAGCTTCCAACAAAACCTGGGAAGCCCATGTCCCGTCCACCCAGGCGTGCTCCGCCAGCCACTTCATGCTGGCAGCGCCTGCAAGGCGTCCAAAGCGGCACCGACCATGGCACGCAAGGTGGGTTGCAGGCGCGCGGCCACCTCAGGCAAATAGGCATACGGTGCCGTTTCTTGCATGTAGAGTGACTGGCACTTTTCAAGTTGCACGGCGTGAATTCCTTGTTCGGGCCGGCCATAGTGGCGCGTGATATAGCCCCCTTTGAACCGGCCATTGACCACATGTGTCATGAAGTCAGCGGGGGCACAGGCTTGCACCACGGCGGCGGTAATGCGGTCATCGGCCGAGCGTCCCTGTGCGGTGCCAATGTTCAGGTCGGGCAACTTGCCTTCAAACAACCAAGGCAGCTCGCTGCGGATGCTGTGGGCGTCCCACAGCAGCACGCGACCATGAAGCGCCAACAAGCGCTGCAATTCAGCTTGCAAAGCGTCGTGGTAGGGCTGCCAATAGCGTTGGCGTCGACGCCATTGCTCTGCGGCATCCGGTGCCGCCCCCTCCAGGTAGAGCGGCTCGCCCGTGAAAAACCGCGTGGGACACAACTCGGTGTTGGAGGCCCCGGGGTACATGGGTGTGTCGTCGGGCGGCCGGTTGAGGTCGATAACGTAGCGTGCACAGTGCGGCTTCAACACACTGGCCCCCAAGTCTTCTAGAAAGTTGTACAGCAGGTCCAGATGCCAGTCGGCATCTTCGGTGTCCAACGCTCTGGGCACAAAACCAGCGCGTAGCTCTTCAGGGATGTGGGTGCCAATGTGCGGCATGCTCACCAACAGAGGCACGCGGCCTGGGTGCAAATCGTAGACAGATGTCATTCGCTTGGCTTCCTTTCAAACTTGGACCGCCGCGCCGGCCAGCAGCGTTTGACGTCGTGGGTTGGCGCCCATGGCATAACAAAGCTCTGCGGGTGATTGGACGTCCCACAGCACCACATCGGCTCGCTGGCCCGCCACCAAGCTGCCACGGTCGGTCAACCCAAGGGCTTGGGCAGCGTGGCGGGTCACGCCCAACAAGGCTTCTTGCGGCGTCATGCGAAACAAGGTGCAGGCCATGTTGAGCATCAGCAGCAGCGAAGTGCATGGCGAACTGCCGGGATTGCAATCGGTCGATATCGCCATGGGCACCTGGTGTTGGCGCAACCAATTCAATGGGGGCAAGCGTGTTTCGCGCAGAAAGTAGAAAGCGCCGGGCAAGAGCACCGCCACCGTCCCCGCTTGCGCCATGGCTTGGGCACCACGTTCACTCAGCCATTCCAGGTGATCGCAGCTCAGGGCCTGGTAACGCGCGGCCAATGCGGCGCCATCGCTGTCGCTCAATTGCTCGGCATGAAGCTTCACCGGCAAGCCCAAGTGCTTGGCTTGCGCAAACACCCGTTCAGTTTGCGCCAGCGTGAAGCCAATGCTGTCGCAAAAGGCGTCCACGGCATCGACCAGGCCCTCTTTTGCCAAAGTTGGCATCATGGCCACCACTGCATCAATGTAGTCGTCGGGGCGACCTGCGAACTCTGGCGGCACGGCGTGGGCCCCCAGAAAAGTGGTGCGCACCGTCACGGGGTTGTTCTGTCCCAAAGCACGCGCCACCCGCAGACATTTGGCTTCATGCTCGAGGGCCAGGCCATAACCCGACTTGACTTCAACGGTGGTCACCCCCTCCTTGAGCAAGGCATGCAGGCGACGCTGACTTTGCTGGGCCAAGGTGCTTTCGTCCGCTTCGCGGGTGGCACGCACCGTGGAGACAATGCCGCCGCCGGCACGCGCCACTTCTTCATACGTGGCGCCATTCAAGCGCAGCTCAAACTCATTGGCACGTTGCCCACCATAGACCAAGTGGGTATGGCAGTCGATCAGCCCCGGGGTCAGCAAGGCCCCCTGGGCGTCATGCTGCTGCACATGGGACTCGCGGTACTTCGCTGGCAACTGTGCGCGTGGCCCAACCCAGGCCAAGGTTTCCCCCTCTATGACCAAGGCCCCATCGCGGATCAAGCCATAGCCATCGGTGGCATCCGATTGACATGTGGCCATGTCACAATTCGACCAAACATGAAGCGTGTGCATGTGAACCCTTAAGACGCAGGATGTGAAGACAAAGACCAGGCCAAAAACGATGCGCCCTTTCCCTGAAGCTCAAGCGCATGGGTCGCCTCATGCCAACACAGGGTGTGCGCGGGGATTTCCCAGCTTGCGTCCTGGCTGATGATCTGAAGCGGATCAATGGCATAAAAGCCCAGAATGTCAGAAGCTTGCGCCCCGACATTCTGCTTTCCATCCAAACATCTCACCAGCTTGGCCTGCAAGCCTTGGCTCATCAAATTGAAATCCACTGTGGGGCCGGACAACAAGCGACAGTCACAAGCTGACGCCCCTGAAAAAGCCAAAGGTTCATCCTGAGCCGTCAACACGATCGACTGGTCAGGAAAGGTCAAGCGCACACCGGCGCCGCTGAGCACCGCAAAAAAACGGTCCACCCCCGGGAAATGCGAAAAAGGCCCATCCTGGGCCACTTCGGCCACGGAAATCCGCCAACGCCACGCAGCAGCATCGGGCCCTGCAGCCAACTCGCGGGTGATCCCGCCGCCGTTGCGCCAGGGCACTGGCTCGGCATCGGACAACTTCCGAATGTGCCAGGACAAGGGGGCGGCCGTCATGCCTGAAAATTTCCAGCAAAATTATGGCGGCTGCCTGGGTACACCAGACGTCCCAAACTGGCCACGCGGGGGCCACTGACCGTGCGCCTGACCACCACCAAGCAAGGCTCTGAACGGGCAATTTTCAGGTGGCGCGCTTCTTCTGCAGAGGGCAAACTGGCCTCGATCGAATAACTCGCCTCAGTCAGGGGCGCATGCTCCAGCAAATGCCGCGTGGGCGTGACTTGGGTGAAATCGGCCGACAAATAATCCGGGGCGGCCGCCGGGTTCACATAGCGGTCTTCGTACAGGATGGGAATGCCATTCTCGTAATGGATCACCAGCGAATGAAACACCGTCGCGCCGGATCGCAAGCCCAACTGCTGCCCAAGCTCCGCCGTGGCTTTTTGCTTTTGCACCTTGAGCACACGCGCCGCGTAAAGGTGGCCGCGCTCGGTCACCTCTTCGCAGATGTCGCGAATTTCCAGGCGCGATGAAATTCTGGACAGCTCGGCCACAAAGGTCCCCGAGCCCTGCACACGGCGCACCAAGCCTTCGGCGACCAATTCGCGCAAAGCCCGGTTGACCGTCATGCGACTGACCCCGAACTGGTGCATCAACGTGCTTTCGCTGGGCACAGGGTCGCCTGGTTTCCACAAACCTTGGCTGATGCGTTGCCGGACAAAAGCTTTGACCTGATCGTAGATCGGCGTTTTGGAAGAGCCCATGGCGTGTGAGCTTACCGCAGTTGACACAAGTTGTATAGACAACTAGCATCTCATGACACGACTGCCAAATTAAGGGGAATCCCTATGTCCGACTTGTCCTTGTCACAACACCTCAATGCCAAGGCGCGACCTGTGCGGGCGCCGCATGGCAGCACCTTGCATTGCGCCAACTGGGAAATCGAGGCGGCCTACCGCATGATCCAGAACAACCTGGATCCGGCCGTGGCAGAAAACCCCGATGAACTCGTGGTGTACGGCGGCATTGGCAAAGCGGCTCGCAATTGGGACTGCTTCGATGCCATTCTGGATTCGCTGCGCAAACTCCAGCCCGATCAAACCCTGTTGGTGCAGTCGGGCAAACCGGTGGGGGTGTTTCGCACCCATCCTGGCGCGCCTCGGGTGCTGATTGCCAATTCCAACCTGGTGCCCAAGTGGGCCACCTGGGAACATTTCAACGAACTGGACCGCGCAGGCTTGATGATGTACGGCCAGATGACCGCTGGCAGCTGGATTTACATTGGCAGCCAAGGCATCGTCCAGGGCACCTACGAAACCTTTGTGGAAGCAGGTCGCCAACACTTCAATGGCGACCTCTCGGGCCGCTGGGTTCTGACCGCCGGTTTGGGCGGCATGGGGGGTGCACAGCCCTTGGCGGCCACTTTTGCGGGCGCATGCTCGCTCAACATCGAATGCCAACAGTCCCGCATCGACTTTCGGCTGCGCACACGCTACGTGGACAAACAAGCAGCGAATCTGGACGAAGCGCTGCAATGGATTGCCCACCACACGCAACGCAAAGAAGCCGTGTCCATTGCCGTCTGTGGCAATGCCGCAGAGCTTCTGCCCGAACTGGTCAAGCGTGCGCAACTAGGCGGCCTGCGGCCTGACATCGTGACAGACCAAACCTCGGCACATGACATCATCAATGGCTACTTGCCTGCAGGTTGGACGATCGAGCGCTGGCAAGCCGCCCAGAAGGACCCCTCACAACATGCCGCATTGAAACAGGCTGCCGGCGAATCCTGTGTGGCCCATGTGCGTGCCATGCTGGACTTCCACCACATGGGCATTCCCACCGTGGACTATGGCAACAACCTGCGCCAAGTGGCCAAAGATTTTGGCGTGGCCAACGCTTTCGACTATCCCGGCTTTGTGCCCGCCTACATTCGGCCGCTGTTTTGCCGAGGCGTGGGCCCCTTCCGCTGGGTGGCCCTCAGTGGTGACCCCGAGGACATCCTGAAGACCGACGCCAAGATGAAAGCGCTGTTTCCTGAGCACAAGCACCTGCACCGCTGGTTGGACATGGCCGAAGAGCGCATCAGCTTCCAAGGCCTGCCAGCGCGCATCTGCTGGATTGGCCTGGGCGAGCGCCACCGCGCAGGCTTGGCGTTCAATGAGATGGTCCGCAAGGGCGAGCTCAAAGGCCCCATCGTGATTGGCCGTGACCATTTGGACAGCGGCTCGGTCGCATCCCCCAACCGTGAAACCGAGGCGATGCGCGACGGCTCCGACGCCGTCAGCGATTGGCCTTTGCTCAATGCCTTGCTGAACACCGCCAGTGGCGCCACCTGGGTCAGCTTGCACCACGGTGGCGGCGTGGGCATGGGCTATTCTCAGCATGCGGGCGTGGTCATCGTTTGCGATGGCACCACCCAGGCCGATGAAAAATTGGCGCGGGTGCTGTTCAATGACCCGGCCACGGGCGTGATGCGCCATGCCGATGCAGGCTACGATGAGGCCTTGGCTTGTGCCAAAGAAAACCATTTGCAACTGCCCATGCTCTCTTCTTGAGATTGAATCCTGACCCTTCCACCTTGACCTAGGAGTTTTCATGAAAAAACTGGCTACCCTCACCCTCTCCGCCTTGATTGCCTGCGCCGCTTCGGCATAAGAAACCAAGGTGGGCATTGGCTTCTCTGGCTGGACCGGCTTTGCGCCGCTGACCCTGGCCAAAGAAGCGGGCATTTTCAAGAAGAATGGCCTGGATGTTTCCCTGAAAAAAATCCCTCAAAAAGATCGCCACCTGGCGATCGCCTCGGGTGATGTGCAATGCGCTGCCACCACAGTGGAAACCTGGGTGGTCTGGAATGCCAATGGCGTGGCCACCACCCAAATTTTCCAGCTGGACAAAAGCTATGGCGCAGACGGCATGGTGGTCAAAGGCGACATTCAAAAAATCAGTGACTTGAAAGGCAAAACCGTGGCTGCCAGCGCGCCCGGCACGGCGCCCTACTTCACCCTGGCTTGGATGCTGAAGAAAAACGGCCTGTCCGTGAAAGACGTGAAAGTGGTCAACCTGGAGCCCCAAGCCGCCGCCAACGCCATGATTGCCGGCACCGCTGGCATTGATGCGGCCATGACCTATGAGCCTTACCTGGGTGCAGTGCGCGCCAAACCGGAAGCCGGCAAGATCATTGCCACCACGCTGGACTACCCCATGATCATGGACACCTTTGGCTGCACGCCCAAGTTTTTGGCGGACAACCCCAAAGCGGCCAAGGCCTTGGCCGACAGCTATTTCGAGGCTTTGGAGATGATTGCAAAAGAGCCGGCCAAGAGCTTTGAGATCATGGGCGCCGACGTCAAGCAACCCGCCGACAAATTCGAGGCAAGCCAGAAGTTCCTGCGCTGGCAAGACCGCGCCGCCAACCAAAAGTTCTTTGCGGGTGAACATGCCCAGTTCAGCAAAGAGGCCGCAGAGTTGCTGCTGGAGGCTGGCATCATCAAGCAGATTCCTGACTTGAGCAAGCTTGCCGACACGCGCTTCATCAAGTAAGAAGCATGCGTCCTTTGCAAGCCGTATCCCCTGGCACGCGCGTCGTGCTGGGGATTGCTTTCTTCGTGTTGTTTTTCGCGGTTTGGGCCTTTGCCACCCTGGGGGGCTATGTCTCCAAAACATTTCTGGCCGATCCCATCACCATGGTGCGATCGGGCCTGGATTTGCTGCTCAACCAAGGTTTCGCTGCGGACATCGGCATGACCGTGTGGCGCGTGCTGGGGGGCTTTGTCATTGCCGCCTTGTTGGCTGTGCCGCTGGGTGTGCTGATGGGCGCGTACAAGCCGGTGGAGGCTTTCTTTGAGCCGTTCGTGAGCTTTGCCCGTTACTTGCCGGCATCCGCCTTCATACCCCTGCTGATTTTGTGGGCAGGCATTGGCGAGACCCAAAAACTTGCCGTCATTTTCATTGGTTCCTTCTTTCAGTTGGTGCTGATGATCGCGGTCTCGGTGGGCAATACCCGGCGTGACTTGGTCGAAGCCGCCTACACCTTGGGCTCGCAAGACCGCGGCGTGGTCACGCGTGTGCTGCTCCCCAGCGCCGCACCCGAAATTGCCGAAACCCTTCGCATGGTTTTGGGCTGGGCCTGGACCTATGTGATCGTGGCAGAACTGATTGGTGCGTCCAGTGGCATTGGCCACATGATCACCGACAGCCAAGCTCTCATGGCCACCGACCAGATCATTTTCGGCATCATCGTGATTGGCGCCATCGGACTGGTGACCGACTTTGTCTTCAAATCGTTCAACCGTTGGTTGTTCCCCTGGGCACGATTGGCTTGATCCATGACCATTCTTCAGATCTCGCAGGTCAGCAAGACCTTTGTCTCGCAAGGCCACAGCACACAGGCTTTGCTGGCCACAGATTTCTCCGTGGCAGAGAATGACTTCATCACCATCCTGGGCCCCTCAGGCTGTGGCAAATCCACCTTGCTGCGCATGGTCGCGGGCCTGGACACGCCCACCACCGGCACCATCACCCTCGATGGGCGAACTGTGTCAGGGCCGGGCGCGGACCGTGGCATGGTGTTTCAAAGTTACACCCTCTTTCCGTGGCTCACCGTGGCACAAAATGTCTGCTTTGGCCTGCGAGAAAAAAACATGCCGCAAGCCGAGCAACGCGAGATTGCAGCCCATTTCATCGGCAAGGTAGGCTTGAAGGGCTTCGAGCAACATTTTCCCAAGCAATTGTCTGGTGGCATGCAACAGCGCACCGCCCTGGCACGCGCCTTGGCCAACAACCCCCGCATTTTGCTGATGGACGAGCCCTTTGGCGCCTTGGACCATCAAACCCGCGAGATGATGCAAGAGTTGCTGCAAGACATCTGGGAAGCTGAACGCAAGACGGTTCTGTTTGTCACCCATGACATCGATGAGGCCATCTTCATGGGCAATCGGGTGGTGGTCATGAGCGCCCGTCCGGGCCGCATCAAATGTGACTGGCCAGTGCCCTTGGCCTACCCGCGCCATTATTCTGTGAAGACCACGCCGCCCTTTGCCGAATTGAAGGCCCGGCTCACCGAAGAAATTCGCATTGAAGTCATGGGGGTCCACTGACATGAGCCGTTTACCGCTGACAGGCATCCGCGTGATCGACGCAAGCGCCGTGCTCATGGGACCGTATGCCAGCCAATGGCTGGCGGATTTTGGCGCCGAAGTCATCAAGGTGGAGCCGCCCGAGGGCGACTCCACCCGACAAACCGGCCCGACCACGGAACGCGGCATGTCGCCGGTGTTTCTGGGGGTGAACCGAAACAAGAAGAGCATCGTCATCGACCTGAAAAAGCCCGCTGGCCAAGCCGCAATGCAAGCGCTTCTTTCAGGCAGTGATGTGTTCATGCACAACATTCGCCCGCAGAAACTGGCCGGTTTGGGGCTGGACTCCGCCAGTTTGCGCGCGCGCTATCCCCGATTGGTGCTGGCCAACCTCTTGGGCTTTCACCAAAATGGGCCCTACGGCGGCAAACCCGCGTACGACGACATCATCCAAGGTATGTCGGGCAATGCCGCCCTGGTCGAGTCGCAGAGCGGCACCGCGCGCTACTTTCCAACCGTTGCAGCAGACAAAACCAGCGGCTTGGTAGCCGCCATGGCGATTCTGGCCGCTCTGACACAACGGCAAACCACCGGAGAAGGTGCCCTGGTCGAAGTCCCCATGTTTGAAACCATGGTGTCGTTCAATCTGGTGGAGCATTTCTACGGCGCCCACTTCGAGCCGGCACAATCACCCGCCGGCTACCCGCGCGTCTTGGCCCCCTGGCGGCGCCCTTACCGCACCCTCGATGGCCATGTATGCATGATGCCCTACACCGACGCGCATTGGCAACGCTTCTTCACCGCACTGGGTGAGACCGCCTTGGCTGCCGATGAACGCTTCGCCAGCATGGCTGCGCGCACCCGCCACATCGATGCTTTGTACGAAACCACGGGCCAGTTGGTGGCCAAGCAAGACACGGCCTATTGGCTGGCCTTGTGCGAAAAAATCGATGTGCCCGCGGCGCGCATGAACCAGTTGGCAGATTTGCCCCAAGACCCCCATTTGCAAGCCACCGGTTTCTTCGAAACCTTGGAAGACCCCGCCATGGGCAGCTTGCGCTTTCCGGGGGTGCCCGTCCATTTTGACGGGCAGCGACCGCCCACCCGCACGCCTCCCCGACTGGGCGCCGATACCGAGTCGGTGCTGCGACAAGCCGGAGTTGCGAACGATCAAATTCAGCAGTGGAAAAACGAAGGTGCCGTTGGCTTGAAACCAACGTGACAGCCACTGACCCTGCGCACGCCAAACTTGCTGAAAATCAGGGCATGCGCACACCAACCCCCCAACGCCTGGGCCAGGGCTTCTACTGGCAAGATTTGCAAGTCGGGCAAGTCTTTGACACCTTTCGCCGAACCATCACCGAAACCGACCTGGTTAACTTCATTTCCTGCACCGGCATGCTGGAGGCGATCTTCATCGAAGAAGACTATGCTGGCAGTGCGATTCAGGGGCGCCCTGTGCCTGGCGCTCTCACCTACACCTTGATCGAAGGCTTTATTTTGCAGTCCATGATTCAAGGCACGGGGCTGGCCATGCTGGAGCTGACGCAAAAAATTCTCCACCCGGTCTGCGTGGGTGACACCATTCAAGGCGTGGTCACGGTCAACGACATCAAGCCCACCTCACAACGCGGTCGCGCTGTGGTGACGTCCACCATTGAGGTCTACAACCAGCTGGACACCCTGGTCATGACCTACACCGCCAAGCGATTGCTGGCAGGCCGCCCTGATTGACAGACATTTTTTGGAGTTTTGATATGACATTTCATCGACGTTGGATGACGACCCGTGTGCTGTTGGCACTGGCTGGGCTGACAGCCTTGAGCTCTGTGCAAGCGCAAGCCACTTACCCTGACAAGCCCATCCGACTGGTACTGCCCTTTCCGCCTGGCGGCCCCACCGATTTGGTGGCGCGCGTGCTGGCGCAAAAAATCGGCGAGCAAATGGGCCAACCGGTGCTGGTCGAAAACAAGCCGGGCGCGAATGGCAACATCGCGGCTGACATGGTGGCCAAAGCCCCTGCCGATGGCTACACCGTTTTGTACAACACCTCATCCATCGCCCTGAGCGCGACGCTCTACAAAAAGCTCAACTACGATGTGCGCACCGATTTCGCACCGATTGCGCTGACCGCAGTGATTCCGCTGGTGCTGGCGGTTCACCCGTCGCTGCCGGTCTACAACGTGCAAGAGTTTTTGAACCATGTGAAGGCCAACCCTGGCAAGCTGACCTATGGCTCAGCGGGCAATGGCAACATCACGCACCTGGGCGCTTACCTGTTGCTGCACAGCCGCGGCCTGCAAGCCACCCACGCGCCCTACAAAGGCAGCGCGCCCGCGTTGACTGACCTGGTGGGTGGCCAAACCCAATTCATGACCGACACCATCAACTCGGCCCTGCCCTTCATTCGCGACAACCGCTTGCGGGCGCTCGCGATCACCAGCCTGAAGCGCACCACCGTGCTGCCAGAGGCGCCGACCTTGAATGAAACCGTGATGCCAAAGTTTGAAGTGGGCGCCTGGCAAGGCATGCTGGTTCCTGCCAAAACGCCGTCAGACATTGTCAAGCGACTGAACGCTGAAGTCATGAAGGCCTTGAACTCGCCCGAGGTCAAAGCCAAGCTGGCGGTGCAAGGCGCAGAGCCGCTGGGCTCCACGCCCGAGGAATACGGCCAGTACATCCAAACTGAAATCGCCCGCTGGGGCCAAGTGGTCAAACTCACGGGCGCAACGCTCGATTAATGTCATCGCTGAAAGGAAATTCATATGAACCTGCGCCGTCGTCTCATTCAGCAACTGGCCGCGGCCAGCCTGCTCGGCTTGGCCTGCCTGGGCATGGCCAGCGCGCAAGCGCAAGACTTTCCGTCCAAGCCCTTGAAGTTTGTGGTGCCCTTCCCGCCGGGCAGCGGCACCGACACCTCGGCCCGCTACTTCGCTAAAAAATTCACCGAGATCACCGGACAAACCGTGGTGGTGGACAACAAACCGGGAGCCAATGGCTTCATCGCGGTGCGCGCCGTGTTGTCGGCACCTGCGGACGGCTACACCGTCTTTGTGGGCAGCAACTCCACGCTGGCCGTCAATGTCGCCTTGTTCAAGTCTTTGCCCTATGACCCGGTCGCCGACTTCTCGCCGTTGAGCATGTTGATGCGCTCGCCTGCCTTGTTGATCGTGCCCGGACAAGGAGCTCACAAAACCATGTCGGAACTGATCGGGAACGCCAAAGCACAACCTGGCGTGCTGAATTACGGCGCGGGCTCGGCCGGCTACCAACTCATGGCCGAGTCGTTCAACGATGCAGCCAAAGTTCAAACCACCGGTGTCCCGTTCAAGGGTGCTTCTGAAGCCGTGACCGCAGTCGCCTCGGGCACCGTGAACTTGGCGTTTGCCGAAATGACCAGCGCGCAAGAATTGGTCAAGAGCGGCAAGCTGCGCGCTTTGGCGGTGGCGTCAGAGAAACGCTCACCCGCGCTGGCGCAAGTGCCGACCGCTTCGGAGGCGGGTTTGCCGGGCTTCACGGCCTACACATGGGTGGCGGCAGCGGTCTCTTCCAAGACCCCCAAAGAGGAAACCGACAAGCTGGCAGCTTTGTTCACCCGCATTGAAACCCTGCCGGAAACCCGCGAGTTTTATGAGCGCATCGGGGCCGAGGTGATGCGCGGCGGCCCCGAAGAAATGCGCCTGTTTCAAGCCGATGAAATCAAGCTCTGGAAACGCATTGCCACACAAGCCAAGGTGGAGCAACAGTGACGTCTAATGGCGCCCTGTCCAACATTCGCGTGCTCGATTTGTCGCGCGTGCTGGCGGGGCCCTGGGCCAGTCAAGTTTTGGGCGACCTGGGCGCCGACATTTTGAAAGTGGAGCGCCCCGGTGCCGGGGATGACACGCGCCTGTGGGGCCCGCCATTTTTAAAAGACCCACAAGGCCAACCCACGGGCGAGTCGGCTTACTACCTCTGCACCAATCGCAACAAGCGCTCTCTGGCGATTGACATGGCGCTGCCTGCTGGACAAGCCCTGATTCGCGCGCTGGCCATGCAGTGTGATGTGGTCATCGAAAATTTCAAGGTTGGGGGACTGAAAGCCTATGGGCTGGACGCCGAATCCCTGCGGGCCTTGAACCCCAGGCTGATTTATTGCTCCATCACGGGCTTTGGGCAAACCGGGCCCTATGCTCATCGTGCGGGTTACGATTTTCTGATCCAAGGCATGGGGGGCTTGATGAGCGTCACGGGACGCGGCGACGATCAACCAGGTGCCGGCCCCATGAAAGTGGGCGTGGCCCTGACCGACATCATGACCGGCTTGTACGCCAGCACTGCCATTCTGGCGGCCCTGCAAGCACGTCACACCACGGGCGAAGGCCAGCACATCGACTTGGCGCTGCTCGATGTGCAAGTGGCCAGCCTCGCGAACCAGGGCATGAACTACCTCTACAGCGGCCAACTGCCCCGCCGCATGGGCAATGCGCACCCCAACACCGTGCCTTACCAAGACTTTCCGACCGCCGATGGTCACATGATTTTGGCGATAGGCAACGATGGGCAATTTGCCAAATTTTGTGATGCTGCTGGCTGCTCGGAATGGGCCAGCGATGCGCGCTTTGCCACCAACGCCGCGCGCGTGACACACCGCCAAACCCTGATTCCCCTGATCCAGGCGGTCACCCAAAAACGCAACACCCACGCATGGGTGTCCATGCTCGAGAATGTGGGCGTGCCATGCGGCCCCATCCACACGGTGGACCAGGTCTACCAGGACCCGCAAGTTCAAGCGCGGCAGATGACCTTCGACATGCACCACCCGACCGCGGGTCCCATCCCCTTGGTGGCCAACCCGATCCGCATGTCGCAAACACCTGTGGACTACCGCCACGCGCCGCCCATGCTGGGACAACACACACGCGAGGTGTTGTCGGAGGTCTTGGGAATGACCGAAGACAGCCTCAACGATTTAAAGCAACAAGGAGTGTTCGGATGAGCACGCTGACCTCACTGTTCCCCAATCCCATCCCCGCAGAAGACGAAGCGCTGCGGGAGCCGGTGCGGGCCTTTCTCCAAGAAGCCCTGCGAGACATGCCGGCGCATGTGCGCGCCAAATCCTGGTCGGGCTACAGCCAGGAATTCAGCCGCGAACTGGGCCGGCGCGGTTGGCTGGGCATCACCCTGCCCACGTCTTTGGGCGGCGGCGGTCGCAGTCCGTTTGCCAGGTATGTGCTGGTCGAAGAATTTCTCAATGCGGGCGCGCCCGTGGGCTCGCACTGGATTGCCGATCGCCAAAGCGGCCCTTTGATTCTGAAATACGGCACACCCGAGCAACAGCAGTTTTACATTCCGCGGATTTGCCGTGGCGAGGCCTTCTTTTGCATCGGCATGAGTGAGCCCAATTCCGGCTCAGACCTGGCTGGCGTGAAAACGCGCGCAACACGTACCGACAAGGGCTGGGTGCTGAATGGCCAAAAAATCTGGACCACCAACGCCCACAATTGCCATTACATGATTGCCTTGGTGCGGACCTCGGGCACCACCGAGGACCGGCACAATGGCTTGTCACAGTTGATTGTCGATTTGTCCTTGCCAGGCGTCACGGTTCGCCCCATCACCGACTTGTCTGGCGACCAACACTTTTGCGAAGTTTTCTTCGACAACGTGGCCTTGTCTGCTGATGCACTGATTGGCGAAGAAGGTCAAGGCTGGGCGCAAGTCACCGCCGAGTTGGCGTTCGAGCGCAGTGGCCCTGAACGCCTCTATTCCAGCATTGTGCTGTTCGATGAGTGGCTGGCGTTTGTGCGCACGCCTGAGGGCCGCAACGAAGCGTCGACCCGACTGGCCGGCAAGATTTTGAGCCAACTCGCACCGCTGCGCGCCATGTCGGTGGCCATCACAGAAAAACTCACACGCGGTGAAAGTCCGGTGATTGAGGCCGCGCTGGTCAAGGACATAGGCACCGGCATCGAGCAAGCCATACCTGCGCTGATTGCAGATGACTTGTTCTCGCGCGATGCGGGACAAATTCCGCTGGAACTGTTGAACACCCTCAACTATGTGACCCAAGTGGCGCCTTCGTTCTCCTTGCGTGGCGGCACCCGGGAAATTTTGCGCGGCATGATCGCGCGTGGCCTGGGTTTGCGTTGATCCTTTTTGGGGAGCCTTGAATGGACACACTTTTCTCCGACGCCTTGCGTGACTTGTTGGCCGATCAATGCACGCCGCAGGTGGTTCGCGCGATCGAGTCGCAGCCCAACGAACGTCCGTTATGGGATGCGCTTGAATCCTCGGGCTTTGCCGATGCCATGCTCAGCGAATCGCTGGGTGGCGCGGGCTTGGGCCTGAGCGAGGCCTTTCATCTGTTGGCCATCTGTGGCGCCTACAGCGTGCCCGTGCCGCTGGGTGAAACCATGTGGGCTCGTGCACTGTTGGGCCAACACCAGTTGGCCATTCCCGCGGGCAGCATCACATGGGCCCGCGCGCAAGCTCGCGCACAGGGCGAGTTGCATGCGGACACGGTGCGCATGGGCCGCGTGGCGGATCATGTGATCGTGGCGCACGGCACGCATGCCTGGCTGTTACCCACCGCCACCGCCATGCAGACTGCGGCGGGCTTTCCATTGGATGCCACCCTGACATGGACTGGCGCTGCTGTGGCCCAGGCACCAGCCTTGCCCTTTGTTCCGGATGTGCGCACACTGCAAGCCTGCTTGTACGCCGCACAACTGTCGGGCGCCTTGATGACGGTGTTCGAGCGGACCTTGCAGTACGCCAATGACCGCCAGCAATTTGGCCGGCCCATCGGCAAATTTCAAGCGATACAGCACCATTTGAGCGTCATGTCCGAGCATGCGTTCGCAGCCCGCATGGCTGCACAACTGGGCTGCCAATCAGACACCATCAGCCCCGATCCCTTGCGTGTCGCGGTGGCCAAAGCGCGCACCAGTGAAGCTGCCCTGGAGGTTGCCGCACTGGGTCACTCGATACACGGCGCCATTGGCTTCACCGCGGAGTTTGACTTGCAGTTGTTGACGCGTCGCCTGCATGTGTGGCGTCAAGCCGCAGGTTCCGAATCGTATTGGCACACCGTCCTGGGCCAAGCCCTGATGGATCGCCCCCAAGCCCAAGCCCTGGATCTCATCCGCGAAGTGTCGGATGTTCATTGAACAAAGGAATCACCCATGAGCACTTTTTTGACCCTGGATCGCCAAGGCCCCATTCTGACCTTGACCATGAACCAACCGGAAACCCGCAATGCCCTGACCGGCAACACCGCGGTGGAAGAACTGGTGCAAGCCTGCGCCATGGTCGCCAAGGACAGCAGCATCCGCGTGGTGATCCTGACGGGCAATGGGCCGGTGTTCAGTTCCGGCGGCAATGTGAAAGACATGCAACGCTACCAAACGCAGCAACTCACGCCCGATGTCATTCGGGAAGAGTACCGCCAAGGGATTCAACGCATTCCCAAAGCGCTCTACAACCTGGATGTGCCCGTGATTGCGGCCGTCAACGGGCCAGCCATTGGTGCTGGGCTGGATTTGACCTGCATGTGCGACATCCGCATTGCCTCCGACAAGGCCACCTTCGCCGAGAGCTTCGTCAAAGTCGGCATTGTGCCGGGGGATGGTGGCGCCTGGCTGCTGCCCAGAGCCGTGGGCATGTCCAAAGCGTCTGAGATGGCTTTCACAGGTGAGGCACTGAACGCTCAGCAAGCCCTGGCCTGTGGCTTGGTGTCGCGCGTGGTCCCTCACGAAGACCTGCTGAAAGAGGCGCTGGCCTTGGCAAGCAAAATCGCCGCCAATCCTGGCGGCGTGTTGCGCATGACCAAACGCCTGTTGCGCGAGGGTGAGCGCAGCAGCCTGGAGTCGCTGCTGGAAATGTCAGCCGGCTACCAGGCCATTGCGCACATGACCGATGACCACCATGAAGCGGTGCGCGCTTTTGTGGAAAAACGCCCACCGAAATTCAAGGACTGAATCACTCCGGCTTGACCCCTGCACTGCGCAGGGCGTTGCGCCAACGCTCCACTTCGCTTCGCAACAGCTGGCGCAAGGCGTCGGGCGTGGCCTGCTCGGGGGGCACCACCAAGCCACTCATCTCTTGCAGGCGCTGGGTGAAAGCGGGGTCTGCCAAGGACTGGCGCAAGGCGGCAGACAGCTTGTCGATGGCGGGCTTGGGCGTGCCCTTGCTGGCGTACAAACCATGCCAGACCGCCAATTGGAAGCCCGGCATCCCGGACTCTTCAAACGTCGGCACCTCTGGCAATGACTTCAAGCGGGCTTTGGTGGCCACAGCGATGGGCTTGAGGTTGCCCGACTTGATGTGCCCCAGGGTGCTGGCAGGCTGGTCGCAAATGACGTCCACTTGGCCGCCCAGCAAATCGTTGAGCGCAGGGCCCGTGCCCTTGTAGGGCACGGCTGTCCATTTCAAGCCGGTTGAAAATTGCAGCAACACCTCGCACAAGTGGGTGGTGGCGCCCACACCTGCGGTGGCGAAGTTCAATTTGCCGGGGTTGGCCTTGGCATAGTCAAACACCGCTTGCAAGTTGTCGCCCGGAAAATTCTTGCGAGCCACCAGGATCATGGGGACTTCGACCAAGGGACCCACCGGCTCAAAATCCACCAAGGGATCAAAAGGCAATTTGGCGTACAGCGATGGCGCACTGGATTGGGCCATGTTGTTGAACAACAGGGTGTAGCCGTCGCCGGGTGCGCGCGCCACTTTGGCCGCACCAATCGTGCCGCCTGCACCGCCCACGTTCTCCACCAGAACACTCTGGCCCAGGTGCTTGCTCATGGTTTGGGCCAGCAATCGGCCAATCACATCGGTAGAGCCTGCTGGTGGAAAGGGCACCACCATGGACACGGACTTGTTGGGAAAGTCAGCCTGCGCAAAACCTGCGCAATGCGCGCCAAGCGCCAGCACCACAGCGGTCAAGCCACGCAGAACCTTGTGAGAGCGAAAAGAAAAAGGAATTTTCATGATGAGACAGGGTCAGAAAGTGAATAAATTTCCAGTCCCTCAGGACCAGAAGCTTGGTAAAGACGCGTGGTGATGGGATCGTGGCCGGCAATGATGTGATCCGGTGACTCGGCCAAGGTTTCAACCAATTCGAAGGCACGCAGCATTTCACCCGCATCGGCCACTATGGGAAAAGGCGAGCGCTTGCGCAAGTTCTCCAGGTAGTGCGATGCATCCGACGCCAGCACGATCCAGCCACGCCGGGTGTGCACCCGCACAATTTGCAAACCACGTGTGTGCCCGCCCACCCAATGCACCGTGATCCCGGGCCTGAGCTCATAGGCACCGTCGTGAAAGGCCAAGCGTTCTTGGAAGTTGGCATAGACCAGGTCGCACACGTCGCTTGGATCGTAAGCGCGGCGCATGAAGGCATGGCGCATTTCCTTGCCGGTGGCAAAGGCCATTTCACGCTCTTGCAAATGGAAAGAGGTTTGCGGCAACTTGCGGGTGTTGCCCGCATGGTCATAGTGCGCATGGGTGATGATGGTGTCACGTACCTCTTCCAATCGCACCCCCGCTGCTTTCAAGGCGTCGATGGGGCAACGCAGAAAGGTGCGCTTGCGCAAGCGCGCGGCCTCTTCCCCAAAGCCGGTGTCCACCAGAATGGTCTCATCGCCTGAGCGTAAAAACCAGACAAAGTAGTCCATGGACGCGGCTTGGTCGTGCATGTCATCGGCGATGAAGTTTTCCTGGCGACGACGCTGCACCGTGGCATAACGAAGGGCATAGGCTTCCCAGATAGGTGTGGGCATGTGAAACACTCCTTGGCTGTGCGGGTCTACTGTGAGCGCACAAACTTGTGCATGGCGGTGTGGTCCGCACCTTTGTCCAAGGCTTGCTCGGCTTGCGCCCAGGTTTGCAAACAGACATTGGCAAAGCCGCCTGGCGTGCCCATTCGTTCGATGAAACCCTGTGCCGTTTGCAAGTCTTTGCGCATCAGCGCCAGCGCAAAACCCGAGTTGTACTTCTCGGACAGCATGAAGTTTTCCACCTTGTGCTCGGTGGTGTTGTTCTTGCCGGTGGAGGCATTGAACACCTGGTTCACCAAGTGCGGGTCGATGCCAAATTTTTCAGCGGCCACCAAGGCCTCACAGACCGCGATCAGGCCTGAAGCAGAGACATAGTTGTTCAGGGCTTTGACCGCATGGCCAGCCCCTGCACCGCCCACATGCACCAAGGTCTTGCCCATGGCTTGCAGCACCGGGCGAACAGGGTCGACATGGGCGGCCTCACCGCCGATCATGATGGACAAACTTCCGTCGATCGCGCGCTTGACACCGCCTGACACAGGCGCATCCACAAAGTGAAGGCCCAGGGCCGCCAAGCGGCTGGCATTCTCGCGCGAGCACACCGGGTCAGACGAGCTCATGTCCAGCACCGTGAGGCCAGGGCGCAATTGTTGGGCCAAGCCTTGTGTCCACAAAAGGGCATCGATGACCTTGCTGTCGGGCAGCATCAGGATCAGCACATCCGCCTCAGCGGCTGCGGCCTGAACACTGGCGGCGGCATGAAAACCCGCCTCTTGCGACAGCGTGGCCATGGCGGTCTCGCTCAAGTCGAAGCCCGTGACCGAAAAACCCGCACGCAAGAGGTTGCGCACCATGGGTTGCCCCATCTGACCGAGGCCCAAAAAACCAATACGAAGCGCCGCCACGCTCAGACCCCCATCTCTTTGAACACTTCCTTGGCATTGCGGAAGCTGTCAATGGCGGCAGGCACGCCACAGTAAATGGCGGTCTGCAAAAACACCTCCTGGATGTCCTCTTTGCTCAGGCCGTTGTTCAGGGCGCCGCGCACGTGCAGTTTCAACTCATGCGGCCGGTTCAACGCGGTCAGCATCGACAAATTGATGATGCTGCGGGTGCGACGGTCCAGGCCCGGACGGTTCCAGATTTCATTCCAGCAATATTCCGTGACCAACTCTTGCATGGGCTGGTTGAAGGCATCGGCATTCTTGATGGCGTTGTCGACATACTCGGCGCCCAGCACTTCGCGGCGGGTTTTCAGGCCTTTGTCAAAAGATTCTTGGTTCATGCTATTACTCCAGGTTGAGAGGGATGGGAAATTTATTCAAGCACACCCAGCGCTGCCAGCTCAGCGTTCTGGACATGGCGATCAGCGATCTTTTGGGCGCCTGCGGCATCCTTGGCTTGGATGCACGTCAGCATGGCATCGATTTCTTTCAGGCTTTGGGGCAAGCGCTCGGGCAGCATCAGCGACGTGGCCCGCAGCAGGCTGACACGCGACAACAGCGCGCCCAGGATTTCCTGGACCAGGGCATTGCCGCAACCACCCAGCAAGATGCTGTAGAACTCTGCCTTGGCCTCCAGCACGCCGGCACGGTTATTTTTTTGACCCGCATCGCGCAGGCGCTTCACCGCTTTGGCCAAAGCCTTCACTTGTTCGTCTGAAGCCAGGCGGGTGAACTCATGGGCCGCAAAGCCCTCGAGCAAGCGTCGCATCGCGTACAGGTCACGGGCTTCGGCCAGGCTCATGCGCGCCACCTCCGGGCCACGGTGGGGGACGATGACAATCAATTTTTCAGCTTCCAGGCGCCGCAAAGCTTCGCGCAAAGAGGGACGGCTCACGCCCAGCGTTTCGCACAATTCGCGCTCCACCAACTTTTGCCCAGGCGTGAGCACACCGCTCACAATCGCTTGGCGCAGCTGGTTTTCAACCTGCGAGCGCAGGGTTTCCGCTTTGACCTGGGGAAGCAACAACGTCATGCAGCGCATGCTATTTTTTGTCAGACAATTTGTCAATCACCTTGACGCTCTGGGCGTTCAATTCCATAATTCCGGGTCAGATCACAGGAGACATTCATGCGTCAACGCCTTGGGCTGCTGGCCCTGCCCTTTCTTTTGTCCTTCTCCAGCGTCAGCCTGGCAGCCGACTACCCCACGCGCCCCATCACCGTGGTGGTCCCACAGGCCACCGGCGGCACCAATGACATCGTGGGGCGCATGGTGTCGCAAAAACTCGGGGAAGTCATGGGGGCCAGCGTGGTGGTGGAAAACAAGCCGGGGGCCGGTGGCAACATTGGCACCAGCTATGCGGCCAAGGCTGCAAAAGATGGCCACACCTTGATGCTCACGGTGTCCTCGGCGCAAGCCATCAACCCCTGGCTCTACAAGTCCCCCGGCTTTGACCCCGTCAAAGATTTCACCCCCATTTCCTTGATCGGCGCCGTGCCCAATGTGCTGGTGGTGCACCCCTCGTTTCCAGCCAAATCGCTGAAGGAATTCATCGACTTGCTGAAAACAAAACCCGCGAGGCATTTTCAGTATGCGTCTGCAGGCAATGGCACGCTGAACCATTTGCTGGGTGAGATGCTGGGCAGCTATGCCGGCGTCTCACTGCAACACGTGCCCTACAAGGGCGTGGCCCCGGCCATCAACGACGTCTTGGGGGGGCAGGTTCCCATTGCTTTTGCCACGCCTGCTTCGGTGCTGCAGCACATTCGCTCTGGCAAGCTGGTCGCTTTGGGCGTGAGCACGCCGCAGCGCTCGCCCAGCTTGCCCCAGGTGCCTGCGATCGGGGAGCTGTTGCCAGGCTACAGCGGCTCGTTGTGGATTGCGATGTACGCCCCCCGAGGCATTTCCGCCGACATTGAAGCGCAACTTCAAGCAGCCATGAAAAAGACGCTGGAGCAGGCGGACCTGAAGGAAAAGCTGGTCGCCCAAGGGGTTGAGTTGTCGAATGCCACCCCGGCACAACTGGCCAGCTTGCTGCAAGAAGACTTGGCACGCTGGTCCAAAACCGTCAAAGAGTCTGGTGCCACCATTGACTGAGAACGCTTGGCATGATTCGATTTGACCCCTCCTTGCAAGGACCGCTGAGTGACGTGCGCGTGGTCGACATGTCACGCCTGGTCGCAGGCAACATGCTGACCGCCTACTTGGGAGACTTTGGCGCCGATGTGATCAAGATCGAGCGTGCCGGTGAAGGCGATGATTTGCGACGCTGGCGCGAAAGCGGCCAAGCCATCTACTGGAAGGTGTATGGCCGCAACAAACGCTCCATGGCTTTGGACTTGAAATCTGAGCCCGACATGGCCGCGCTGAAAAAGTTGATTTCGCAATCACACATCCTGGTGGAAAACTTTGTGCCGGGTGGCCTGGAAAAAATGGGGCTGGCACCAGACATCCTTCATGCCCTCAACCCCGCCTTGGTGATTGTGAGAATTTCCGGCTGGGGACAAACCGGGCCCTACCGCCACAAACCGGGGTTTGGCACGCTGGTGGAAGCCATGTCCGGCTTCGCTTACATGAACGGCTTTCCGGACAACCCCCCTGCACTGCCGCCGTTGGCGCTGGCCGACATGATTGCTGGCGTCTATGGGGCGGCCGGTGTCCTTACCGCCTTGCGTGTGGCCGAGCGCCAAGGCCGCGGCCAAGTGGTGGACCTGTCGTTGTTTGAGCCCATCTTCTCCGTGATCTCTTCCGAGGCAGCCAAGATACGCTTGACCGGCGAGCCCACCTTGCGGGCGGGCAATCAGTCGACCCATACCGCGCCGCGCAATGTCTACCCCTGCAGCGATGGCGGATTTGTGGCCTTGAGTGGTTCCATGCAATCCATGGCCATGCGCATTTTCGACACCCTCGGTCGGCCCGAGTTGAAAGACGACCCGCGCTTTGCCACCAATGACGCACGGGTGGTGCACCGTGAGGCGCTCGACCAATTGATTGGCGACTTCATTGCCGCCCGCAGCACGGCCGAGAACCTGGCCTTGTTTGAAGCGGCGCATGTCACTGTGGGGCCCGTGTGCTCCATGGCCGACCTGATGGAACACCCCTACACGCGTGGCCGCGAGGCGCTGGTCGACTTGGAAGACAGCGACATGGGCAGCGTGCCCATGCACAACATCGTGCCCCGTCTGAGTGAAAGCCCAGGCGGATTTCGCCGACCTGCGCCCAAACTGGGCGAGCACACGCGCGAAATTTGGGATGAACTCGGTCTTTAATCCCCAGCGAATTCTTGCTTCACGTCGGTCAGTTGAGCCCACAATTCAAGCTACTCACACCCAACCTTTGAGCAAAGTCTTTTATGCGCATCCTTCCCTCCAACCAAGCCTTGCCTGTGTGGCGCTCCATTCTGTTTGTCCCAGCGGTCAGTGACCGCTTTGTGGAAAGCGCGCTCAAGCAAGCGGCCGATGTCTTGCAAATCGACCTGGAGGACAGCGTCGGCCCCGATCAAAAAGAATTTGCCAGAGCGCGTGTGGCAGCCATTGCCGATCGCTTTGCCCTTGCAGGTCGTCAAGTGACGGTGCGCGTGAACCGCCCTTGGCGCCTCTTGGTTCGAGACCTCGAGGCTGTGGTTCGGCCGAGTGTGCTGGCCGTGGCTTTGCCCAAAGTTCCGGATGCGGCCTTTGTTCAGTCGGTGAGCGAAGTGCTGGACGAACTTGAGCATGAAAACCACATGACCAGAGGCCACACCCGCATCATTGCCATGGTGGAAGATGCGCAGGGCTTGGCCGCCATGAATGAAATCGCTGCGGCCCACCCGCGCGTCATTGGGCTGATCGTGGGCGCCGAAGATTTGGCCGTGTCGCTGCAAATGAACGTGGACGATGATGGGCTCTATGTGCCCAATGTCATGGCCGTCGCAGCGGCAAGGCGCGCTGGCGTTTTACCCATTGGCTTCATTGGCTCGGTGGCAGACTTCAAAGACCAGGACCAATTCCGTGCGCGCATTCGCCGCGCGCGCAAACTCGGCTTCGATGGCGCTTTTTGCGTCCACCCTAGCCAGGTGGCCATCTTGAACGAAGAGTTTGCACCGTCGGCGGCAGAAGTGGCGCATGCTCAGGCAGTCATCGCGGCCTATGAAGCGCAAATGAGCAGCGGCAAAGCTGCATTTTCTTTCAACGGACGCATGGTGGATTTGCCCGTGGTAGATCAGGCAAGACAACTTGTGCGACGTCATCAAGCGGTGCAAGCCCCATGAGCTTGCGTCAGCTCGGCTGCACACTGATGCTTTGCTTGGCATGTGCTGCTGGCGCGCAACCCGTTGGCAGCATCGCCAGCAGCACCTCACAAAGCCCCCCCAATAAGCTCAGTGTTTCCGGTATTGGTACCGGCTTTGTGGTTGCCGACGGTTACCTGCTCACGGCCTTGCACGTTGTGCGTGACCCCAGCAGCATCTGGGTGGGCCCATTGGAGGGCAAGCGCTGGTCCAAAGCCGAATTAATTGCAAGTGACAGCGCATTGGACTTGGCACTGCTGCGCGCTAAATTTTCGGCGCCTGCCTTGTCGTTGGCAACGTGGTCAGAAGTTCCGGTGGGCTTGGAAGTCTCCGTCATTGGCTATCCCCAGCCACGACTGCAAGGTCTCAGCAAAAAAATCACGCAAGGCATCATCAATGGCAACCGAAGCGATCGCAATGAAAGCTTTGACGCAGGCTTCTTTCAACTGAGTGCCGAAATTTCCAAAGGCAACTCGGGCTCCCCTGTCTTGTCACCCGAGGGCTGGGTGGTGGGCATGGTTCAAAAAAAATTAGACGCATTGAGTGTCGCATCCAAAGTCAATGATTTGCCGGTCAATGTGAATTACGCCTTGAAGTCTTCAGAGCTGATCGCCTTTTTGCAGAAAGCGGGCCTGACACCACAGATCAAGGCCTTGAATGCCGACATTTACCAGCGTCCCTACAAAGTGTTTGCACAAACCCAAGGCAGCATCTGGACCGTGGTGGTCATCAAAGGGCTGGCACTCACCGACAACTTGCCTCAGATGGTCATATCGCCGTGAACTTTCAGCGCACAATGTTCAACCGCTTCACGCCAGATCGCAAGCCGACCGAACCTGCATAGCCTTTTCCGCTTTCATAAACCGGAATTTGGATGCCTTGTGCGTTTGACTTGCTGTCTGGGCTGAAGAACAAATCTGTGCGGCCGGTAGGTCGCCGCCACAGCAACACGGAGCTACCGGGCGACAACAAGCAGTTGTAGGCACCGATTTGTCGCCCCTCAGGCGTGGTGCCTCCCCAGTGCATTTTGGCAATGGGCGCACCTTCTGCGGTGGCCTTGAAGAAAGTGGCGGCATTGGGCCCGACAAATGAAAAATATGCTGTAGGCGTGTAACCTGAGTCCAGTTCAACCTCCAGAAAGCTTTCATCATTCGCAACGTAATGCAAGTAAATGGCGGCCCCCATATAGGCGGGGTAGTTAGCGGTTTCCTGAGCCCCCTTTTTGGCGGCAATGCGGATCACCACATTTCTGTTGTCCTGGTGCCGATACCAGTGGTCTTGCGTGGCTGAATAAGTCTCGTCCCACTCGCCACTGACGCGCGCAGCCCGCATTTCCAAGGAGCCGGGCTCAGGCGTGTAACGCTGCAGTGCACCATTGGGATTGGTGATGCGGCTGGCATAACTGCCACCATAAAACCAATTGTTGCTGGGCTCAACATAAAGGTTGGACCACAAAGCGGTTGACAATTGCTGATATTGGTCCGTTGGCCTGGGTTTGGAACAGCCTTGCGTTCCCATCGTGATCATGCGGTTGTCCAGCATGCCGCTCAGACTACTGGAAAGGTGGGCACTGGCACTTTCAAGCGTGGTGGGGGCTGTCCCGGGCGTGCGCAATTTGGCAACCTCTGCCGCCAGAGAAATGACCTGTGGCAATGCGATGAAAAGGCTGGGATCGATGGAGAAATCTACAGCTTGGGTTGCCAGCAAGGCAATCGAGGCGGGAATGTTGATGCCATTGCTTGGGATGCCATCGTCGTCCAGCGCCTGGAGCAAGTAAGCAATGTTTTGCGCCTCATCGGCATCGACATTATTGCCTGGCGCCATGGACACCGGCGTCACTATCAAGGAGGCTTTGACTTTGGGGAAAACAATCGCTCCCAACGAGAACGTCACCTGTTCGCCCTTGGCATAGTCAAAGCTGCCATCCGCTGAAGTCGTGCCATTTTGCGTGGCGGTCGTGTAGGTCAGGCCAGCCACGGGGCTGTCTATGAGTTGACCTCGCTCGGTTGCAAAAGGCGTGCTTCCTCCGCCTCCACCACAGGATGCTAAAAAAATGCAAAAAATCCAGTTAAGAAAATACCAGGAATGGTGTCTCATGCTTCTATTTTCATTCGACTGACACTTTGATCGACATCACGATGAACATATTGAATGACTTCGATCGATGTGCTAAATAAGTATTAATATAAACACTGCATTTGGGAATGCAACATATCCCTTCAAACTTAACAAGTGATTGAAGTAAGCGGTTTACCAAAAGCTCTTTTTCATCTAAGCTACTGACTCGTTGATAACTTGATCAAGAAAATCATGAGACTTGGCTACTTCACCATGCCCGTGCACCCTGCCACGCGCAATCCCACCGACACCTTGCGCGAAGACCGTGAGATCATCATTTTGGCGGACGAACTCGGCTTTCACGATGCTTTTGTGGGCGAGCACCTGACCGACCTGATTGAGAACGTGACCAGCAGCATGGTGTTCCAAGCCACGCTGATTCACTCCACCAAAAACATTCGCCTGGGCACCGGCACCACCAATTTGTCGCACCTGCATCCTGTGCTGGTGGCTTGTCATGCGGCCATGTTTGACCACCTCTCGGAGGGGCGCTTCATTTTGGGCGTGAGCCCAGGCGCTCTACCCTCGGATGCTGAGGCCTTGGGCATTTTCGATGAAGACCGCAACAAGATGTTTGCGGAATCCATTGAGGTGATCCTGAAAATTTGGGAGTCGGATCCCCCCTTCAACATCGATCTGCCAGACAACCGCTTCAAAGTGTCCACCATGAAGACGCTGGACGACTTTTCCCACACCGGCAAGATGTACAAGCCTTACCAACGCCCCCGCCCCGAAATCGTGGGCACGGTGGTGGCGCCCTATTCCAAGGGCGTGATTGCCATGGGAGAAAAAGACTTCCACCCGCTGTCGGCCAATTTCCTTTATGACAAATGGCTGAAATCGCACTGGGATAACTATGCCCAAGGAAAATCCAATGTGGGGCAAGTGGCCTCTCGCAGCGACTGGCGTGTGGCAAGAACCATCATGGTCCACGATGACGAGAAAGTGGCCAAGAACTATGGCCGCGAATCCGATCAAAGCCCTTACCGCTTTTATTACCGCAACCTGCACCACAAACTGCGCAAGGGCAAGCGCGATGCCGTGTTCTCACATGACGGACAGGTACCCGAAAACCCAACCCCCTTGGACGACATTTTGGACAACCTGGTAATTGCCGGTGGTGTGGGCGAAGTGGTCGAAAAAATCCTCGAACTGCATGAGCAGTTGGGCGGCTTCGGCGAGCTGGTTTACGCTGGCCTGGACTGGACCGACCCGGTGTTGGCGCGCCGCTCCATGGTGCTGATGGCTGAGCAAGTGATGCCACGCGTGCGCCAGGCTTTGGGACAATAACCAACCATTTTTGACCTGGAACCAACATGAGCCATCCACCCCTGGGATCCCCTTCACTCGATCGCTTGCCCGAAATTCCAGACGCCCAGATGACGGCCGAACAAAAGGCCGTGATGGACGAAATCGCCAGCGGCCCCCGCGGCCGCATTGGCGGGCCCTTCATCCCCTTGATGCGCAGCCCAGAGTTGATGAATCGCCTGCAAAAGGTGGGCGAATACCTGCGCTACCACAACACCATGGGTTTGAGAAACTCAGAGTTTGCGGTGTTGGTGGCTGCGCGTCATTGGTCACAGCCCATCGAGTGGTCGATTCACCGTCCCATTGCCGAGCGCGAAGGCATTGCCCCCGCCATTTGCGATGCCATCGCCGAAGGCCGCCGCCCGGATGGCATGAATGCCGATGAGTCATTGATTTATGACGCGCTCGAAGAACTTCGAAGCAATCGCTCCATCAGCGACGTGACCTACCAAAAGGCCTTGGCACGGTTTGGTGAGCAAGGCGTGATCGACCTGGTCGCCCACTACGGCTATTACAGCCTGCTGGCCATGGTCATGAACGTTGCGCGCACCGCCTTGCCTGGCGGCGCAACTTCGGGCCTGAAAGCCTTTCCGGGCTGAGGCTCAGCCGAAAGCTTCCAGGGTCTGGCCACCGGCCTGCACCGGGTTGGCGTGAATCAGGATCACGGCCAACACGCAGGTTTCGGTGCCCCGATTGATCCAGTTGTGAACGGTGCCGCGCTGCACCATCACGTCGCCGGCCTTGAGGTGCACTTCCTCGCCGGTTTCCAGTTCCATGTCGATCTCGCCCGACATCACCACGATGTAGTCGATGCTGTTGGTGCGGTGCACGCGCTTTTCCAAGCCAGGGCGGAAATCCAGAATGCGAAAGACGCTGCCATTTTCAATGGTGGAGAATTTTCCGGCACGCTTGCCGCCATCGTCTTCGCCGTCGTTGTCTGCAGGCGAGGTGTCGGTGGTCCAGACATTGCACACATAGGCATTGCCACGACCGGGTCGGAAATGCGAACACACTTCGTCAATCTTGACCACGGCGCGGCCGTTGTCATCGTGTCCGGTGACGACGCGGCGAATTTTGGGAACGTTTTCCATGCGGCTCTCTCCAAAGAAGAAAGGGGCGGTTCGTGTGCTCAAGACCTGCCCCCGTGCGCCAATGCGCGGGCAATGCGATGGCGTTGAATGGTGGTTTTGGGCACTCGAAAGGGAAACCAGGAGCGGACGTCCTCTTCAAGCCCAATGCCATGCATGTAATTGTAGATGGCTTTCTTCAGGCCCACGCCCAGGGCTTCGTGATCGACACCCGTTGGATCGACAAAGGCCACATCGTTCTTGGCAAATTTTCCCGGTGGCAAGGGCTGCAAGGTGACGCCATAGTCTTCTGGGTTCAGGCCGACCGGCGAATGAACGGTGCAGGCAAAGCGATGAAAGAAGCCGCTTTGAATGCAGCCATTCACAAACAGCTGGCGCACCAGCTCCAGGGCGTCGACCGTGTCTTGAACGGTTTGCGTGGGAAAGCCATACATAAGGTAGGCATGCACCAGAATACCCGCCTCGGAGAAAGCGCGGGTCACGCAAGCCACTTGGTCGACCGACACGCCCTTCTTCATCAAGGACAACAAACGATCTGACGCCACTTCTAGGCCGCCCGACACGGCAATGCAACCACTGTCAGCCAACAGTTGGCACAGGTCAGGGGTGAATGTTTTTTCAAAACGGATGTTGCCCCACCAGGAAATGCCGGACTGGCGCGCGATCAGCTCGGTGGCCAGGGCTTTCAAGGCCTTGGGAGGTGCCGCTTCATCGACGAAATGAAAACCAGTTTGTCCCGTTTCTTGGACGATGGTGTCGATGCGATCGGCCAGCACCGAAGCCGAGGCACCTTCGTAGCGCGAGATGTAATCCAGGGACACATCGCAAAAGCTGCACTTCTTCCAATAGCAACCATGCGCCACGGTCAGCTTGTTCCAGCGGCCATCGCTCCACAAACGATGCATGGGGTTGAGCATGTCCAGCAAGGACAGGTATTGGGGCAGCGGCAAGCCATCCCAAGTTGGCGTCCCCACTTCAGCAAAGGCAATGTCGGCTTCCATCATGTTGATGTAACGGACCTCAGCCGAAGCCGCATCGCGCACAAAGGTGCGCACCAAACGCTGCGCAGAGCGCTGGCCTTGAAGGTGCTCGATGAGTGACAGCAAGGGGCGCTCGCCCGCATCCAGGGTCACATAGTCCACAAAGTCAAACAGGCGCGGCTCTTGGAGTTCTCGCAACTCGGTGTTGACGAAGCCACCGCCCAGCACAATGCGCGTCTGCGGCGCGTGCTGTTTGATGGTTTGTGCGATGCGCAGCGCGGCGTACACCGTGCCGGGAAAAGGCACCGACAACACCACCAAATCGGGCGTGTGCCGTTGCACAGCAGACAAGGTCAGCGACTGCAACACTTCGTCCACCACGGTCGGTGGGGCGGCCAAGGCCTGAGCCAAGGGGTCAAACGTGGGCTGGCTGCCCGCCAAGGACTCGGCATAGCGGACAAACTCGAAGCGATCGTCGACCGCATCGCGCAAGACATCGGCCAGATCGTTCAAGTAAAGCGTGGCCAAGTGCTTGGCGCGATCGGTCTGCCCCAGCGCGCCAAAAGCCCAACCCAAGGGGTCACCACCTTCATCGTCCACATACACGTCAAGTGAGGCAAAGCGCGGACCCTCTGGCAAGTACTGCCGGCTCACAATGCGATGCGCCAAGGTGGCATCACGCCCCTGGAGAAAGGCGATCACGGGCTCGACCGTTTGCAAATAACGGGTTTGTTGCGCGTCAAAAGATTGGACGCTGGCCGATTGCTTGGAGAGGGGAAGGGCCTTCACACACGCGGCCACACGCTGCAAGCCCTTCTTGGAGAGCAAGGACAGCACCAGTGCCAGGGCGAGGTCTTCTTGCACCGCCGGCACGCCACGCGAGCGCAGAAAACCCGTCAAATAGGCTGTTGACGGGTACGGCGTATTCAATTGCGTCATTGGCGGGATGACGGACAGCACGCGAATCGCAGCAGTGGGCATATCTTCCAAGCAACAGTGCCAAGGATGCAAAAAGGGTTAGCAGAAATGACTCTGCTAACCCTTGGAATAAATGGTCGGCGTGGCGGGATTCGAACTCGCGACCCCTTGCACCCCATGCAAGTGCGCTACCAGGCTGCGCTACACGCCGATCAAGAATGAGATTATAACCTGAGAGAAACCCAGTTTAAACCAACAGCTCACGAATTTCGCGAAGTTCGCGGCGCAACAGTTGCAGTTTGGGCAAGTCGGTGGTGATCCCCACCAAGTTCCAGGTGTCGATCAAGGTGCTTTCGTCCAGCCCCTTTTCTACCTCGAGCACTTCCACGCCATTGAGCATGACCTCGCCTGCTCGGCGCTTTTCACGCTCATGCTGAACGATTTCCTGCAGCTTGTTGCGAGCGCCACTGATGGTGAAGCCCTGGTCATAAAGCAGGTCGCGGATACGACGAATCATCAGCACCTCGTGATGCTGGTAATAGCGACGGTTGCCACGGCGCTTCATGGGGCGCAACTGCGTGAATTCCTGCTCCCAATAGCGCAGCACGTGCGGCTTGACACCGCACAGTTCACTCACCTCACCAATGGTGAAGTAGCGTTTGGCTGGAATGGGAGGGAGAGAAATCTCCATGAAATCAGTGGCTTCCTTAAGGGAGCGCAGAGGTTACACGAAGACAGGGGAAAACGTAAGGGGTTGGCCAAAATATTTGACCGAAACCCTCAGCGTCAGGTGTTTGTCAGCCCGATGCCGTGTCGCCCTGAATTTGTTCCTTCAGCTTGTGGCTGGCATGAAAGGTCACCACGCGGCGCGCGCCAATGGCCACTTCCTCACCCGTACGGGGGTTGCGGCCAGGGCGTGGCGCCTTGGTGCGGATCTGAAAATTGCCGAAGCCCGAAATCTTGACATCCTCGCCTTCGACCAAGCGCTGGGCGATCAAATCGAAGAAGGCATCAATCATGTCTTTGGACTCTCGCTTGTTCAAGCCTATTTGCTCAAACAACAACTCAGCCAGTTGGGCTTTGGTCAGCGCGGGCGTTTCCAGCGTGTCGAATGACAGTTCCATAAAGTCTTTCTTAAGCGCGCAATCGTGCGCCCACGTCACGCGCCAATTGCGCAACAACCGCCTGCATTGCCGATTCGATTTGCGCATCGGTCAGCGTGGCCTCCTCGCTGTTCAGTGTCAGCCGAACAGCCAGGCTCTTCTCGCCGTCTGACAAGCCGGCAGCAACCTGCTTGGGACGGTAGACGTCAAACAACAAGGCATCGCGCAGCAGGCCTTGCGTAGGCGCTTCGTGAATGGCCTGCATGAGCGCCGCGTGCGTCACCGATTCGTTGACAATGACCGCGATGTCGCGCTCGACCGCCTGGAAACGCGAAACGTTCTGGAAGCTGGGGACGGCGCGCTGCAACACCGCATCGAGCTCTAGCTCGAACATCACCGGTGCCTGTGGCAAGTCCCAGGCCTGGCGCCAGCGGGGATGCAACTCCCCGACATGTCCGATGACGCGCTCACCCATCAACACGCGCGCACAGCGCCCAGGGTGCATGCTGGGATGGTCTGCCGGCTCAAAGCTCAGAACAGCGGGTGCCACCAAGGCCTGCACGTCTGCTTTGATGTCATAAAAATCCACGGCTTGCTCTTTCACCCCCCACTGAAGGGGTTGGGCGGGTCCGTAAGCCATGCCCGCAACGCGCATGGGCTGGTCGAAGCCTTCCACCGTTTCGTCGCTGCCCTTGACGCTCGCGTCTTTGCGGAACACGCGGCCGACCTCGAACACACGCACACGGGTGGCTTTGCGGTCGGTGTTGAATTTCACGACTTGCAGCAAATTGCCCAAGAGCGAGGAACGCATGACGCTCATCTGGCTGGCAATGGGATTGAGCAGGCGAATGGGGTCGGCATTGCCAGCGAGCTCGCGCTCCCAACGCTCTTCCACAAAGCTGTAGTTGATGGTTTCCTGGTAACCCAGGCCCGCCAATTGGCGACGCACGGCATAAGGGCTGCGGCTGGCTTCGGCCCGCAAGCGCGCGGTGATGGGTGCGCGCGGCGGCGTGGTGGGCAATTGCTCGTAGCCCACCATGCGCGCGATTTCTTCAATCAGGTCTTCTTCGATCTGCAGGTCAAAGCGGAACGAAGGGGGCGTCACCGTCAGGGTGCCCTCCCCTTCGGTCACCGGCAAACCTAGGCCACGCAGGGCTTGGGCCATGCGCGCTTGGGTCAAGTCCATGCCAATGACCTTGACCGCACGGGCCACACGCAGCGTGACCGGCGCGCGGTTGGGCATGTTCACTTGCTGGTCGTCGATCGGCCCGCAGGCCGTATCGGCCGTGCCGCAAATGTTGATCACCAACTGGGTGATGCGCTCGATGTGCTCCACCGTCTGCTGGGGGTCGACACCGCGCTCGAAGCGGTGCCCGGCATCGGTCGAAAAGTTGTAGCGGCGTGAGCGGCCAGCCACCGAGGTGGGCCACCAAAACGCGGCCTCGATGTAAATGTTGCGGGTGTCATCAGAGACAGCGGTCGCATCGCCACCCATGATGCCAGCCAACGACTCGACTTGCACATCGTCAGCGATGATGCCCACTTTGTCGTCCACGCTCACCGTGTTGCCGTTGAGCAGTTTGAGCTGCTCGCCCGCGCGCCCCCAGCGGACATCCAAGCCGCCGTGGATTTTGTCCAGGTCGAAAATATGCGAGGGGCGCCCATATTCGAACATCACATAGTTCGAAATGTCCACCAAGGGGCTGACGCTGCGCTGGCCGCAACGCGCCAAGCGGTCCACCATCCAGGCCGGTGTGGCGGCTTTCGGGTTGACGCCCTTGACCACGCGGCCACTGAAGCGGCCACACAAATCGGGTGCGCTGATCTTGACAGCGAGCCGATCCGTCAGAGAGGATGGCACGGCTGGGAAGGACGGCGTTGTCAGCGGCGTGCCTGTCAGGGCAGACAATTCGCGGGCAATGCCATACACGCTCAGGCAATGGGCCAGGTTGGGCGTGAGCTTGAGGGTGAACAGCGTGTCATCCAGGCGCAAATGCGCACGAATGTCTTGGCCCACCGTGGCGCTTTCATCCAGCTCCAGCAGACCGCCGTGGTCTTCGCTCAGCTTGAGTTCACGGGCGGAGCACAACATGCCCTGGCTTTCAACGCCGCGCAGCTTGCCCAGCTTGATGAGAAAAGGCTTGCCATCTTCACCGGGCGGCAGCTCGGCGCCCACCAAGGCACAGGGAATTTTGATGCCGGCACGCGCATTGGGCGCGCCACACACGATGTTCAGCAAGCTGCCTTGCCCCACATCGACCTGGCACACGCGCAGGCGATCGGCATTGGGGTGTTGCACAGCCTCTTTGATCTCGCCGACCACCACTTTGCTGAAGGGCGGCGCCACAGGCTGAAGCTCTTCAACTTCCAACCCCGCCATGGTGAGCGTGTCGGCCAGTTGCTGGGTGGAAATGGGGGGGTTGCAGAATTCGCGCAACCAGGATTCAGGAAATTGCATGACAGGTCTCGCGGCTTACTGGAACTGGCGAAGGAAACGAATGTCGCCGTCGAAAAACAGGCGAAGGTCGTTCACACCGTAACGCAACATGGTCAAGCGGTCCGGCCCCATGCCAAAGGCAAAACCAATGAAGCGCTCGGGGTCCAGCCCCATGTTGCGCACCACGTTCGGATGCACCTGGCCCGAGCCGGCCACTTCGAGCCAACGCCCCGCCAGCGGTCCGCTGGCGAATTGAATGTCAATCTCGGCGCTGGGCTCGGTGAACGGGAAAAAGCTGGGGCGGAAACGCAGCGTCAAGTCGTCGCTCTCAAAGAAAGTGCGGCAAAAATCGGTGAACACCACCTTCAAATCCTTGAAGCTCACGTTCTCGCCAATCCACAGGCCTTCGCACTGGTGGAACATGGGCGAGTGGGTGGCATCGCTGTCCACACGGTAGGTGCGGCCAGGGGCAATCACGCGAATCTCCGGCATGCCCTGCCCCGCATCGAGCTGCGCCTTGTAGCGCTTGACGTGTTGCACGGCATGGCGAATTTGCATGGGGCTGGTGTGGGTGCGCAGCAAATAGCCGCCTTCCACATAAAAAGTGTCATGCATCGAACGCGCCGGATGATCTTCAGGCGTGTTGAGCGCGGTGAAGTTGAACCAGTCGGTTTCAATTTCAGGGCCTTGCGCCACATCGAAGCCCATCGACCCAAAAATGGCCTCAATGCGCTCCAGCGTGAGGCTCACAGGGTGCAAACCGCCGCCAGCATGGGTACGGCCGGGCAAGGAGACATCGAGTGCCTCGGCCTTGAGTTGGGCATCCAGCTCGGCATCGGCCAACGCCTGACGGCGCGCATTCAAGGCAGCTTCGATGGCTTGTTTGGCCAAATTGATGGCGGCACCGCGGGACTTTTTCTCGTCCACACTCAGGCTTGCCATGCCTTTCATCAACTCGGTGATGCGGCCAGCTTTGCCCAGGAATTGGGCCTTGGCGTTTTCAAGGTCGGCCGGGGTGGCGCTTTGAGAAAAAAGCGCTTGCGCCTGGGCCACCAGGGAATCCAGCTCGTTCATGGTGTCTCGTCGTTCGAAATGAAAAAAGGGATTGAAGCCTGTGGAAGCCTCAACCCCTTCTTTGGGTTAGCCCGCAGCGGGGATCAAGCAGCCAGCTTGGCTTTGACTTGTTCCACGATGCTGCCAAAAGCGGCCTTGTCATGGACTGCCAAGTCGGCCAACACCTTGCGGTCGATGGCGATGGCAGCCTTTTTCAGGCCGTTGGCGAATTGGCTGTAGGTCAGACCGC
>CAYTZZ010000023.1:0-48668 GCA_964442645.1 uncultured Bordetella sp.
GGCCTCGTTGCCGTACTGCGTAAAAATCAGCTGGCGTGCCATCTCGGCCACGTAATCCGCATGGGTTTGGGGGCTGGTGGCGGCGTTGCGGATTTTCAGCTCTTCTTTTTTGGCCGCTTCCGCTTGGGGTTTGGTGATGAAGTCGTTTTCCAGCATGCGCTCGATGATGTAGAGCTGGCGCGAGCGCGCACGCTTGGGGTTGTTGATGGGGTTGTAGGCCGAAGGCGCTTTGGGCAGGCCGGCGAGCATGGCCGCTTCGGCAACGCTGATGTCTTTCAGCGGCTTGCCGAAATACGTCTCAGACGCAGCCGCAAAACCATAGGCGCGCTGGCCCAGGTAAATCTGGTTCAGGTAAATCTCGAAGATCTGGTCTTTGCTCAGCAAGTGCTCGAGCTTGAAGGTCAACAGCACTTCGTAAATTTTGCGGGTGAAGGTTTTTTCGGATGACAGGTACACATTACGCGCCACCTGCATGGTGATGGTGGAGGCGCCCTGACTTTTCGCACGGCCTAAGTTGGCGATGCTGGCGCGCAACAGGCCGATGTAGTCCACGCCGCCGTGTTGGTAAAAGCGCGAGTCCTCAATGGACAAGACGGCGTCTTTCATCACCTGCGGGATGTCTTTGAAAGGGGTCAGGTTGCGTCGCTCTTCGCCGAACTCGCCAATTTGCTTGCCTTCCACCGAGTAGATGCGCATCGACAGCTTGGGGCGGTAGTCCGACAAGTCGGACACATCCGGCAATTGCGGGTAGGCCATGGCCAAGGCCAGGCCGACCAGCAACACCCCGGCCACGCCAGCGGCGGCGGCCAAGCCAAAAGCCCAAAGGAAAAAGCTGGCCAGCAAGCTGCCCAGGTTCGAGCGGGAGGGCGCTGGCAAGGGCGGCGTTGGTGTGGGCGGTTCGGGCGGGGTTGGGCGTGGCATAGAAGGCTGTCAGGCGCTGACAGCACCGGGAAGTGAAGCCTGAATTGTAAAAAATAACCGAGTCTTCAAGCGTGGGGAATGTGCATCTTATATTAATTCCAAGGTATTCATTGGGAGAAACTGATGCACCTGTTCTCTGCCACTGGCGCGCCCCGCGTGCCCATGGGTTTGGTGCCCACGGCCCAGGGCTGGGTCATGGCACAAGTGCGCCTGGATGGGCAAGGTGAGGCCCAGCCGTTGCGCTGCCAGGTGTCCCCCGATGTGCCGCCGGAGGTCAGGCAGGCGGGTGCGGCAGTGGTGTTGGCCTTGCCTGACGAGCACTTTTTCTTTGACACCTTGAGCCTGCCCAGCACGGTCGCGGCGCAAGACATCGAGTTTCAATTGGGTTTGCTCTGGGCCGAGCGCTTGCCCTGGCCCTTGGAAGACTGTGCCTGGGATTGGCTGCTGCTCTCGGAAAGCGCGGGCGAGGTCAGCTGGTCGTGCTGCGCGGTGCTGAAGTCGACGGTGCAACGCTGGCAAGACTGGGCCCAAAAAATCGGGTGCAGCTTGTTGGCCCTTGAACCTGCGCGACAAGCCTTGGACCGGGAAGCGCGCTGGCCATGCCTGGCGGATGACAGCGAAGACAGCGACAACAGCGACGACAGCGCATCGCTGCGTCTGGCATGGGGGCTGTCGCTGCGCACGGCCGATGACAGGGCGGGCTTCAATCTTTTGCCCCATCGGGCGCTGCGGGCTGCGCAGGCGCGGCAGCGCGGTTGGCGACAACTTGGCGTGTGCCTGGCATTGCTGGCGCTGTGGGTGGGCCTCGGTGAGGCCGTGCTGCAACCTCTGGAGGCACAAGCTGAAGCTGCTGCAGCGGCCCAAGCGCAAGCCCAAATGGCGCAAGCGCAGCAGGCTCAGGACGGGCGTCGCCAAACAGCGCTGTGGGCCAGCTTGCAAGCCCAGGCCGAGGCCCGTGCCATGCAACAACGCCAGCGCAGCGCCCCCTTGGATTGGATTTTGCGCAGCGTGCCGCCCGCAGAGGCGGGCTTGCAGTGGCAGTCGGTGCAATGGCAACCCGATCGGCTCACCTGGGTGGGCTTGGCGGCCAGCGAGTTGTTGTTCAACCAATGGCGCTTGGGGCTGGGCGAGGCCTCGGTGGTGCAGCGGTGGGAGCCGGTGCGGTGGTCGTCGCCAACGTCACCGGGCTCGCAAGGCGCTTGGTTGTTTGAGGTTCGCTTGACACCTGCGGGCCCCTGACGGACATGCAGGACCGTTTGGCTTTTTCTTGGACCGATGCCACGCAATGGCGTGCGTGGCTGACCGCGCCCTGGTCGGTGGAGTCGGTGCGCTGGCGCTGGGGGCTGTGGCATGTGTTGCCCACCACGGTGGTGCTGGCTTGGTGTGTGCTGCGCTTAGGGCCCATGCTGTGGCAAGTGCCCGCGGCGCCAGCACCCATGCCCACCCTGTCAGAAGCAGAGGTGACAACGCGCCACGCCATGCAGCAGGCCATTGCCCAAAGCGAGGCCACGCATGCGGCCTGGACAGCGGCTGTGGCTTTGGCGCCTGAGCTTGCTTTTCAAAAGCTACAGACCCTCGCGCGCGCCCTCGATTTACAAGCAGGGGTCGCCCAGGCCGAAAGCCCGCCAACCGCTTTCAAGCGCGAAATGGCCTGGGTGGGTTCATGGGACAAGGTCACCGCTTATTTGCGCCAGATGACGCAACACGCCCCCAGTGTCTGGCTGGGTCGTGTGGCTTTGTCGGCGCAACCTGGCGCCGGCGTGGCGCTGCGCTTGCAGTTCGAAACCAGCATGCCTTCCCCCGCTTGGCCTGTGAGGGGCGATAGCCAGGCGGCATTTCGTCAAAACAACCCCTTTGAAGAGCACAGCTTGGCCCAGCGCCTGTTGCGCCAAGCGGCGCAAGGACCGCATGCGCCAGGGCCACAGCGCAGCCCTTGGCAAGACATGGACCCACAAGCGCTGCGTTTGTTGGGCCTGGGCGGCCACGCACCGCAGCCATGGGCTGTGCTGGGGCATCAGACGCAGGTTTTCTCGGTCCGGCTGGGGGACAAGGTCGGTTGGCATCGCGGCTGGGTCAAGGCCATTCATGCCGATCGCCTCGAGATCCAAGAGCATGTGCTGGGGCCCGATGACGTGTGGCAAACGCGCCTGCGCGTTTTGCATTTCGCGGGTCAGGGTGTGCAGCCATGAGCTTGCAATGTTTGCGCATGGCGGTGCTCTTCAGTGCCGTGGGTCTGGGGGGTGTGCAGGCCCAAGCGCTCCCAGAAGACCCCGTGCAGCCTGCGGCACCGTTGATGTCCATGCAGTTTCAAAACATTGACTTGCGCGCGGCCTTTCAAGTCATTGCCAATTTCAGTGGCCTCAACATCGTGACGTCGGACAACGTCACGGGCACCGCCTCTGTTCACCTCAAGGACCTGCCTTGGGAGCAAGTGCTGGAAACCTTGTTGCAAGCCAAAGGCTTGGCGCAGCGGCGGCAAGGCAACGTGGTCTGGATTGCGCCGCGCGCAGACATTGCCGCCCGCGAAAAATTCGAGGTGGAGCACCGCGCCGCATTGCAGAACCTGGAGGTGTTGCAAATGCGCACCTTCCGTTTGAACTACGCCAAGGCCACGGACATGCTGCAACACTTATTGGGCACCGCATCCGGCGGGTTCGGCGCGGGTGCGGGCCCTGCTTTCCTCGGGCCAACGCCCATGGGGTCAGCGCCCATGGGCTCATCCGCACCAGCGCGTTTGCTGACTGCGCGCGGCAGCGCCATCGCCGATGCCCGCACCAACCAATTGTTTGTGACCGATGTGTCCGCGCGGCTGGAGCAAGTGCAACGCATGGTCGATTTGATCGACATTCCGCTGCGCCAGGTGCTGATTGAAGCGCGCATCGTGGAGGCCAGTGACAGTTTCGGAAAAACCTTGGGGGCCAAGCTGGCGCTGGGGGATCGGCCCTTGTCGGTGGGGGAGCGCCTGCAGGCCTCGGGCTCCGTGCTCAGCCTGCCAGCCGCTGGTTTGCAGGGTGTGGACCCTGGGGCGGTGGCTTTGACCCTCTACAACGCCGCCAAAACCTCCTTGATTGCCGTCGAGTTGTCTGCGCTCGAGGCCAATGGCCAGGGCAAGGTGGTGGCCAGCCCGCGCATCGTGACCGGCGACCAGGCCAAGGCCGTGATCGAACAGGGCACCGAGTTGCCTTACCAGGTGGCGTCCAGCAGCAGCAATGCGCACTCCATTGCCTTTCGCAAGGCGAACTTGCGGCTGGAGGTCACGCCACACATCACGCCCGAGGGCAGCATCGTGCTGGACCTGGACATTCACAAAGACAGCGTGGGCCAGGTGACGCCGGCGGGCTTTGCCATCGACACCAAGCACATCAGCACCCAGGTGCGGGTGGACGATGGTGGGACGGTGGTGATTGGCGGCATTTACGAGCTCAACGAGCTCGACAACCAGGCCAAAGTGCCGGGCTGGGGTGACATTCCCTGGTTGGGCCGGCTGTTCGGCCAGCAGATGCGCAAGCAGGTCAAGCAAGAGTTGATGGTGTTCATAACCCCTAAAATGCTTGCTCAGCGTGCATCAGCACCATAGGAAAGCACATTTTGTTGGTTTTGGTCGGGTTGCCGGGCAGCGGCAAGTCCACCGTCGGACGCCAATTGGCGCGGCGGTTGAGCCTCCCTTTTGTGGATTCGGATCATGCGATCGAGCAGCGGCTGGGCTGCTCGATTCGCGAGTATTTCGAACGCGAAGGGGAGGACCGCTTTCGCGACATCGAGTCTGAGGTGCTGGATGACTTGTCGCAGCGCGACGACGGCGTGCTCTCTACCGGCGGCGGGTCGGTCTTGCGGCCTTTGAACCGAGAGCGACTGAAGTCGCGCGGCCAAGTGTTCTACCTGCGCTCATCACCCGAAGAAGTGTTTCGCCGCCTGCGCCACGACCAGAACCGCCCCTTGTTGCAAGTAGCCGACCCTTTGGGGCGCTTGCGTGAGCTGTTCGATATCCGCGACCCGCTCTACCGTGAAACCGCCCACCATGTGATTGAAACCGGTCGCCCCACGGTGGCCGCGCTGGTCAACATGATTTTGGGCAAACTGGACGCCAAGCGTTCAGGCTCGGGGGGCGCAGCCTTCACTTCTTCCTCGTCTTTCGCATCGGACAAACCGCATGTCAGCTCTTGAACGCACCGCCCCGATCGAAGTTCAAATTGCCCTGGGCGATCGCAGCTACCCCATCCTGATTGGCGCCGGCTTGTTGTCGCAACCCAGCGCTTGGCAAGGCTTGCCCAAGGCCAGCACCGCCTTGATCGTGACCAATGATGCGGTGGGGCCGCTTTATGCGTCGGCACTGCAACAGGCGTTGAAACCCCACTATGCCCAGATTCACCAGGTGACCTTGCCCGATGGCGAGACGCACAAAACATGGCAGACCCTGAACCAGGTGTTCGATGTGCTGTTGTCGCAAGGCTGTGACCGCAAGACCGTGCTGTTCGCCCTGGGTGGCGGCGTGGTGGGCGACATGACCGGCTTTGCAGCGGCTTGCTACATGCGCGGCGTGCCCTTTGTGCAGGTGCCCACCACCTTGCTGGCGCAGGTGGACTCTTCGGTCGGTGGCAAAACGGCCGTCAACCATCCCCTGGGCAAAAACATGATTGGCGCGTTTTACCAACCGGCGCGCGTGGTCTGCGACTTGAGCAGCTTGCAAACATTGCCCGCGCGCGAGATGAGCGCGGGCCTGGCGGAAATCATCAAATACGGCCCGATTGCCGACATGGCGTTTCTGGACTGGATTGAGGCCCACATCGACAGCTTGATGGCGCGCGACCCGCAGGCCCTGGCGCATGCTGTCCAACGCAGTTGTGAAATCAAGGCCTGGGTGGTGGGGCAGGACGAGCGCGAGTCTGGCTTGCGGGCGATTTTGAATTTCGGCCACACCTTTGGCCACGCCATCGAGGCCGGTCTGGGCTTTGGCGAATGGCTGCACGGCGAGGCCGTGGGCTGTGGCATGGTGATGGCGGCGCAGCTGTCGCATCGTTTGGGCTACATCGATTTGGCCTTGGTGGAGCGCCTGACGGCGCTGATCGCCCGTGCCGGTTTGCCCGTGGTCGGGCCGAACTTGGGTGTGGAAACTTATTTGCACCACATGCGCGTCGACAAGAAAGCCGAAGCGGGCGACATTCGTTTTGTGCTGATCGACTCACCGGGCCACGCCAAAGTTCAGGGAGCGCCGGATGCGCTGGTGGGCGAGGTGATTCGCCAATGCTGCCAGGCATGAGCGGTGGGCCGCTCGCCCCCTACGCCTGCGACCCTGCGCGCAGCCAGGGGCGCCGCTACCCGGAGGCCGACGCACCCACGCGCAATGCCTTTCAGCGCGACCGCGACCGCATTGTGCACTCCACTGCGTTTCGCAGGCTGGTGTACAAGACGCAGGTGTTCCTCAACCACGAAGGGGACCTGTACCGCACGCGTTTGACGCATTCGCTGGAGGTGGCGCAGTTGGGGCGTTCGATGGCGCGCTCGTTGCGCTTGAACGAAGACCTGGTGGAAGCCATCGCTCTGGCGCACGATCTGGGCCACACGCCGTTTGGCCACGCCGGGCAGGATGCCTTGCAAGATTGCATGGCTGAGCATGGCGGCTTCGAGCACAACCTGCAAAGCCTGCGGGTGGTCGACGAGTTGGAAGAGCGCTACCCGCAATTCAATGGGCTGAACCTGAGCCTTGAAACCCGCGAAGGCATCTTGAAGCACTGTGCCTTGCGCCATGCGCGTGAGATTGAAGCGCGTGAGCCCGGCGGTGTGGCCACCCGGTTTTTGAACCGCACCCAGCCCAGTTTGGAAGCTCAGTTGTGCAATTTGGCCGATGAAATTGCCTACAACGCCCACGACATCGACGACGGCATCCGCTCGGGCCTGCTGAGCGTGGCGCAAATGCAGCAAGTGCCCTTGTTTGCCCACTACAGCCAGCAGACCCTGGCCGAGCATCCTGCCGTGCAGGGACGCCGCCATGTGTACGAGGTGATTCGGCGCATGCTGAGCGATCAGGTGTACGACGTGATCAACGCCACCCGCGACGCATTGCAAGCCTTGGGCGAGCCCGATTTGGCGGCGGTGCGCGCTGCGCCTGCTTTGGTGCAATTCAGTGCCAAGATGCGTGCGCAATCGAGCGCGCTCAAATCGTTTTTGTTTGCCAACCTCTACCGGCATCCGCAAGTCATGTACACCACCGAGCAGGCGCGCACGGTGGTGGTGGAATTGTTTGCCGCCTACCTGAGCGCGCCGCATGAAATGCCCTCGGATTACGCGGCCCGAGCCGATCGGCCGCGTGCGGTGGCGGATTACATCGCTGGCATGACCGATCGCTTTGCCGGACGTGAGCATGCGCGACTGACGGGGCGTCAACTGTTGGGCGCTGAATGAATGCATCGCGCGTGCACCCTGCATGGGTGGTGATCGTGGCAGGCGTCAGTGTGGCCTTGCACATCGGCAAATTGCCGCCCGCCTTGCCGGTGCTGCGTGAGGCTTTGGACATTTCATTGCTGCAAGCAGGCTTTTTGTTGTCGTTGGTGCAGCTGGCCGGCATGGCCTTGGGCTTGGCGATTGGGCTGGGCACCGACGCCTTGGGGCTGCGCCGCAGCATGTTGCTGGGCATGGGCATCTTGTGTGGGGCCAGCGCGCTGGGCGGCTTCGCGCAAGACGCGCACAGCCTGTTGGTTTTGCGAGCCATCGAGGGCGTGGGTTTTTTGCTGGGGTCCATGCCCGCTCCCAGCTTGCTGCGGCAGTTGGTGGCGCCACAAGACTTGAGCCGCATGATGGGATGGTGGGGCGCCTACATGCCCTTGGGCACGGCCCTGGCCTTGCTGTGTGCGCCTTGGGTGATCGGGGCGCTGGGGTGGTCGGCCTGGTGGTGGGCGCTCTCTGCCTTGTCGCTGTTGGCCATGGCTTGGCTGGCGCAGGCGGTGCCGAGTGATGCGGTGTTGCGGCAGTCACAGGCTGGCTCGAACGCTGTGGTCGAGCGCTGGCCGGCGCGCTTGCGCTTGACCTTGCAATCTGGCGGGCCCTGGTGGATTGCGCTCAGCTTTGCCATGTACTCCTGCCAGTGGTTGGCCGTGATTGGTTTTTTGCCGACCGTGTATGCGCAACTGGGCATGTCCAGCACGCTCAATGGCTTGCTGACCGCCACGGTGGCGGCGGCCAACATGCTGGGCAATGTGATGTCGGGGCGTTTCCTGAGCCAGGGTGTGCCGCCACGCCGCTTGCTGGTGATTGGTTTTGGCGTCATGGGCCTGGGCACGGTGTTGGCCTTTGGCGAATGGCAGGGCTGGGCCTTGCCCGCCGCCTTGCGCTTTGTCAGCGTGGTGCTGTTCTCTGCAGTGGGGGGCATGATCCCCGGCACCTTGTTTTCCATGGCGGTGCGCTTGGCGCCCACGCCGTCCACCGTGTCCACCACCGTGGGGTGGATGCAGCAGTGGTCGGCGGCAGGACAGTTTCTGGGGCCGCCGGCCGTCGCCTGGGTGGCCCTGCAAGCGGGGGGCTGGCAATGGACTTGGCTGGTCACCGTGGCTTGTTGTGTCGTGGGCTTGGGCTTGTCGGGATGGATTGCCCGTGCTTTGGGTCACGAACAGGAGGTGTCCAATGGATGAAGTCCAAACCGTGGTGGAAGACATGGCGCATTGGCTGAACGCGGCCGTGGTCGGCTTGAACTTGTGCCCATTTGCCAAGGCGGTCCAGGTGAAGGGGCAGGTGCGGTATGCGGTGTGCTTGTCATCCGACCCGCAAGACTGGTTGGTGCAGTTGCGCGATGAGTTGCTGTGGCTGGCGCAAGCTGACCCTGCGGCCACCGACACCACCTTGCTGATGGCGCCGCATGCCTTGCCCGATTTTTTGGCGTTCAATGATTTTTTGGCAGACTGCGACGCTGTGCTTGACGCGCTTGGTTTGGAGGGCGAGATTCAGATTGCCGACTTTCATCCCCGCTACCAATTCGCCGGTACGCAGCCCGACGACCCGGAAAACTTCACCAACCGCGCGCCTTATCCGACCTTGCATTTGCTGCGCGAGGCCAGCATTGATCGCGCGGTCGAGGCTTATCCCGAGGCAGAGGTGATTTACGAGCGCAACGTGGCCTTGCTCAATGCCATGGGGCCTGCCGGCTGGCAGGCGCTGGGCGTGCAGGCGCGTTGTCCTGTGCGTTCACAAGACAAGTAGGGGGTCCACATGAAAGCCAAATCTTCTGCACTCAAACATGCGGCGACCGTGTCGGCTTTGCCGCCCGAAGTTCGCCCCGGTCAATCGGTCGAGTTGTTGAAAGAGTTGCACATCCTCACGCGCGAGGGCAAGCTCAACCAGGACTCGCGCCGCAAGCTCAAGCAGGTTTACCACCTGTGCCAGTTCATTGAGGGACCGCTGAAAAGTTTGTGTGAGTCAAAGACCGCCCCCGGCGCGCGACTTACCTTGGCCGATCATGGGGCGGGCAAGTCCTATCTGGGCTTTATTTTGTACGACTTGTATTTCAAGGGCGTGCTCGACACCGCCGCCAGTCCGGTGCAGGGCCACATCTATGGGATTGAAACCCGAGCCGAGCTGGTGGCGTCTTCCCGGGCGCTGGCCCGGCGCTTGGGTTTTCCGGGCATGTCCTTTTTGAACCTCAGCGTGGCCGATTCGGTGGCCTCGGCCGAGTTGCCCGAGCAGATCGACATCGTGACCGCCTTGCACGCTTGTGACACCGCCACCGACGACGCCATTGACTTTGCGCTGCAGAAAAAAGCCCAGGTCCTGGTGCTGGTGCCCTGTTGCCAGGCCGAAGTGGCGGCCTGCTTGCGCCAAACCAAGGCCCTGACCCTGTCCCGTACGCCCTTGGCGGAGCTGTGGCGCCATCCGCTGCACACCCGCGAGTTCGGCAGCCAGATCACCAACGTCCTGCGCTGCCTCTACCTCGAAGCCCGCGGCTACCAAGTCACCGTCACCGAACTCGTCGGCTGGGAACACTCCCTCAAAAACGAACTCATCCTCGCCCGCTACACCGGCCAACTCAAACACAGCGCCGCCACCCGCCTCCAAGCCCTCCTCACCCAATTCGGCCTTGAATCATTAATCGGGGTCAGATTCAAATTATCATGATCCGAAATTGAGGACTCGTCATGGCCCGTCTGCCCCGTTTGAGCGTTCCCGGATACCCGCACCATGTGATTTTGCGGGGCAATAACCGGCAAGCGATTTTCACGGGACGTGGCGACTACGAGCGCATGCTGGCGCTGTTGGCAGAGCACAGCTGCAACCAAGGGGTGGATATCCACGCCTATGTGCTGATGACCAACCATTTGCATTTGCTGGTCACGCCGCAAAAGGACAAAGCCCTCTCTTTGATGATGCAGTCGGTGGGGCGATCCTATGTGCTGGCGTTCAACAAATTGCATGGCCGTACGGGCACCTTGTGGGAGGGGCGTTACCGCTCCACGCTGATTCAGTCCGACCGCTACTTGCTGACCTGCATGGCCTACATTGACTTGAACCCGGTTCGCGCCAACATGGTGGCGCAGCCGGAAGACTACCCTTGGTCCAGCCATTGGCACTATGTGGGCCGGAAAACCGACCCTTTGATCACCCCCCACCCCTTGTATTGGACCCTGGGCAACACGCCCTTTGCGCGGGAAGCCGCTTACGCCGAAATGGTGCATGCAGGTATCACGATGGCGCAGCAAGACGCTTTGACGCGCGCCACGCTCAGTGGTTGGGCACTGGGGGAGGCGGGTTTCGTGGCAGATTTGCAAAAGAAAACCGAGCGGCGCATCGCCCAAAGCAAGGCAGGGCGGCCCGTTTCGGTGAACAAAACACCTTGAATCACGGGGTCTGGTGAAGAAATAAGGCGTCGAGTGCTGCCGATTGAGCTAAAAACAACTCATAATAATCTGTCCCCAATTAATTCCTCAATAAAAAACTAGAGATTTAATCGGTATCTGACCCCAATTATTTTGCTTGGCATTCATGTTGCAGTGCACTATGCTTCGTGTCCCATTGAAATTGAAGAGGAGTGCGCCATGACCACGGCTGCCGAAAAAGAACAACTTCAGCTGCAGGGTTTGTATGACCCGGCGAACGAGCATGACGCCTGCGGCGTGGGTTTTGTGGCGCACATCAAAGGACAGAAGACGCATGCCATCGTGGGCCAGGCGTTGAAGATCCTGGAAAACCTGGACCACCGCGGTGCCGTGGGCGCCGACAAATTGATGGGTGACGGGGCCGGCATCTTGATTCAGTTGCCCGATGCCTTGTACCGCGAAGAAATGGCCAAGCAGGGCGTGACCCTGCCGGCGCCGGGCGAGTATGGCGTGGGCATGATTTTCCTGCCCAAAGAGCATGCCTCGCGCCTGGCCTGCGAGCAGGAAATGGAGCGCGCGATTCTGGCCGAAGGCCAGGTCGTGCTGGGCTGGCGCGATGTGCCGGTGAACCTGGACATGCCGATGTCGCCCACCGTGCGCGAGAAAGAGCCGATCATTCGCCAGGTGTTCATCGGCCGCGGCAACGACGTGATCGTGCAAGACGCGCTCGAGCGCAAGCTGTACGTGATTCGCAAGACCGCCAGCGCAGCCATCCAGAACCTGCGCCTGAAGCACAGCAAAGAATACTATGTGCCCAGCATGTCCAGCCGCACGGTCATCTACAAAGGTCTGCTGCTGGCCGATCAAGTTGGCACCTACTTCCTGGACCTGCAAGACGAGCGATGCGTCTCGGCCCTGGGCCTGGTGCACCAGCGTTTCTCCACCAACACCTTCCCCGAGTGGCCGCTGGCCCACCCCTACCGTTATGTCGCCCACAACGGCGAGATCAACACCGTCAAGGGCAACTACAACTGGATGAAGGCGCGCGAAGGCGTGATGTCGTCCCCGGTGCTGGGCCAAGACCTGAAAAAGCTCTACCCCATCAGCTTTGCCGATCAGTCCGACACAGCCACTTTCGACAACTGCCTGGAACTGTTGACCATGGCCGGCTACCCCATCAGCCAGGCTGTGATGATGATGATTCCCGAGCCTTGGGAACAGCACACCACCATGGACGAGCGCCGCAAGGCCTTCTATGAATACCACGCCGCCATGATGGAGCCCTGGGACGGCCCGGCCTCCATCGTGTTCACCGATGGCCGCCAGATCGGCGCTACCCTGGACCGCAACGGCCTGCGCCCCTCACGCTACTGCATCACCGACGATGACATGGTCATCATGGGCTCCGAGTCGGGCGTGTTGCCTGTGCCGGAAAGCAAGATCGTGCGCAAGTGGCGCTTGCAGCCCGGCAAGATGTTCCTGATCGACCTGGAACAGGGCCGCATGATCAACGACGAAGAGTTGAAGGCCAGTCTGGCCAACTCCAAGCCCTACAAGCAATGGATTGAAAACGTGCGCATTCGCCTCGATGACGTCAAAGCCATCGAGAACAGTGGCCAGCCGCAAGCCCCCGAGGCTTCTTTGCTGGACCGCCAGCAAGCCTTTGGCTACTCGCAAGAAGACATCAAGTTCCTGATGGCTCCCATGGCCATCAATGGTGAAGAAGGCATTGGCTCCATGGGCAACGACAGCCCCTTGGCGGTGCTGTCCAGCAAGAACAAGCCGCTTTACAACTACTTCAAGCAGTTGTTTGCGCAGGTGACCAACCCGCCGATCGACCCGATCCGCGAAGCCATCGTGATGTCGCTGGTGTCCTTCATCGGCCCCAAGCCCAACCTGTTGGACATCAACCAGGTCAACCCGCCGATGCGCCTCGAGGTCAGCCAGCCCGTGCTGGACTTCGCCGACATGGCCAAGCTGCGCAACATCGCCGCCCACACCCATGGCAAGTTCAAGAGCGCCACGCTGGACATCACCTACCCCTTCAGCTGGGGCCAGGAAGGCGTCGAGGCCAAGCTGGCCTCGCTGTGCGCTGCCAGCGTGGACGCCATCAAGAGCGGCCACAACATTCTGATCATCAGTGACCGCAATGTGAGCGCAGCCCAGGTGGCCATTCCCGCGGTGCTGGCGCTGTCGGCCATTCACCAGCACTTGGTGCGCGAAGGTTTGCGCACCAGCGCCGGCCTGGTGGTGGAAACCGGCTCGGCCCGCGAAGTGCACCACTTCGCCGTGCTGGCGGGCTTCGGCGCGGAAGCCGTTCACCCCTACCTGGCCATGGAAACCCTGGCCAACCTGCACCAGGACTTGCCGGCCGACCTGTCGACCGAGAAGGCCATCTACAACTACATCAAGGCGATTGGCAAAGGCCTGTCCAAGATCATGTCGAAGATGGGCGTGTCCACCTACATGAGCTACTGCGGCGCGCAACTGTTCGAAGCCATTGGCATCAACACCGCCACCATCGCGCAGTATTTCACTGGCACGCCCAGCCGTGTGGAAGGCATTGGCGTGTTCGAGATTGCCGAAGAAGCGCTGCGCCAACACAAGGCCGCTTTTGGCGATGACCCTGTGCTGGCCAATATGCTCGATGCCGGTGGTGAATATGCCTGGCGTGCCCGTGGTGAAGAGCACATGTGGACGCCCGACGCGATTGCCAAGTTGCAGCACAGCACCCGTGCCAACAACTTCAACACCTACAAGGAATACGCGCAGCTGATCAACGACCAGAGCCGTCGCCACATGACGCTGCGCGGCTTGTTCCAGTTCAAGATCGACCCCGCCAAAGCCATTCCGGTCGAAGCCGTGGAACCGGCCAGCGAGATCGTCAAGCGTTTCGCCACCGGCGCCATGTCGCTGGGCTCGATTTCCACCGAAGCCCACGCCACCTTGGCCGTGGCGATGAACCGCATTGGCGGCAAGAGCAACACCGGCGAGGGCGGGGAAGACCCGGCCCGTTACCGCCAAGAGCTCAAGGGCATCCCGATCAAAAAGGGCGAAACCCTCAAGAGCGTCATCGGTGCCGAACAAGTGGAAGTGGACCTGCCGTTGAACGACGGCGATTCGCTGCGCTCGCGCATCAAGCAGGTGGCTTCTGGCCGCTTTGGCGTGACCGCCGAGTACCTCAGCAGCTCGGACCAAATTCAGATCAAGATGGCGCAAGGCGCCAAGCCCGGCGAGGGCGGCCAGTTGCCCGGCGGCAAGGTGTCGGAGTACATCGGCAAGCTGCGTTACAGCGTGCCGGGCGTGGGCCTGATTTCGCCCCCGCCGCACCACGACATTTACTCCATCGAAGATTTGGCCCAGCTGATTCACGACCTGAAAAACGTGGCGCCCCATGCCTCCATCAGCGTCAAGCTGGTGTCAGAAGTGGGCGTGGGCACCATTGCCGCTGGCGTGGCCAAGTGCAAGAGCGACCACGTGGTGATTGCCGGACATGACGGCGGTACCGGCGCCTCGCCTTGGTCGTCCATCAAGCACGCGGGCAGCCCGTGGGAAATCGGCTTGGCCGAAACCCAGCAGACGCTGGTGCTGAACCGTTTGCGCAGCCGAATCCGCGTGCAAGCCGACGGCCAGATGAAAACCGGCCGCGACGTCGCCATCGGTGCCTTGCTGGGCGCCGACGAATTCGGCTTCGCCACCGCACCGCTGGTGGTGGAAGGCTGCATCATGATGCGCAAGTGCCACCTGAACACCTGCCCGGTGGGCGTGGCCACGCAAGACCCCGAGCTGCGCAAGAAGTTCTCCGGCAAGCCCGAGCATGTGGTGAACTACTTCTTCTTCATCGCCGAGGAAGTGCGCCAGATCATGGCCCAGCTGGGCATCGCCAAGTTCGACGACATGGTGGGCCGCAGCGATTTGCTGGACATGAAAGAAGGCATTGAGCATTGGAAAGCCCGTGGCCTGGACTTCGCGCGCCTGCTGGCCTCGCCCCAGGTGCCGGCCGATGTGGCCCGTCGCCATGTGGAGGACCAAGACCACGGCCTGGAGAAGGCCCTGGACCAGCGCCTGATTGAAAAATCCAAGGCAGCCATTGAGCGTGGCGAAAAAGTGCAGTTCATGGAAGTGGCGCGCAACGTCAACCGCTCGGTGGGCGCCATGCTCTCCGGCGCGCTGACCCGCGTGCGTCCCGAAGGCCTGCCCGACGATACGCTGCGCATTCAGCTCGAAGGCACCGGCGGCCAGTCGTTTGGCGCCTTCTTGGCCAACGGCATCACGCTGTACCTGATTGGCGACGCCAACGACTACACCGGCAAAGGTTTGTCGGGCGGCCGCGTGGTGGTGCGCCCCAGCCTGGATTTCCGCGGCGTGGCCACCGAGAACATCATTGTGGGCAACACCGTCATGTACGGCGCCACCAGTGGCGAGGCTTACTTCAGCGGCGTGGCCGGTGAGCGCTTTGCCGTGCGTTTGTCCGGCGCCACCGCCGTGGTGGAAGGCACGGGTGACCATGGCTGCGAATACATGACCGGCGGCACCGTGGCTGTGCTCGGCAAGACCGGCCGCAACTTTGCGGCTGGCATGAGCGGCGGCATTGCCTATGTGTACGACGAAGACGGCCAGTTCGCCACGCGCTGCAACACCGCCATGGTCTCCATGGAAAAAGTGCTGACGGAAAAAGAGCAGGAAGCCGCGCTGTCCAAGGACATCTGGCACCGTGGCCAGTCCGACGAAGCCCAGCTGCGCAAGCTGCTGGAAGACCACCACCGCTGGACCGGCTCCAAGCGCGCGCGCGACCTGCTGGACAACTGGGCCGATGCCCGCGCCAAGTTTGTCAAGGTGTTCCCCAACGAATACAAGCGCGCCTTGGGCGAGCTGGCCGCCAAGGCCAAAGCAGCGGACGCCAAGCCCGCCAAGTCTGCAGCCAAAAAAGCCGCCACAGCGGCTGCCAAGTAAGGAATCGAATCATGGGAAAAGTCACCGGCTTCATGGAGTTTGAGCGTCTGGAAGAGGGCTACAAGCCCGTTGCGGAACGCCTCAAGCATTACAAGGAATTTGTGATCGGCCTCGACGAGGGCCAGGCCAAACAGCAAGGCGCACGCTGCATGGATTGCGGCACGCCGTTTTGCAACAGCGGCTGCCCGGTCAACAACATCATTCCGGACTTCAACGACCTGGTTTACAAGGGCGATTGGCAAAACGCCATTGAGGTGCTGCATTCGACCAACAACTTCCCCGAGTTCACCGGCCGCATTTGCCCCGCACCTTGCGAGGCCGCCTGCACCTTGAATGTGAACGACGATGCCGTGGGCATCAAGTCGATCGAGCACGCCATCATCGACCGCGCCTGGGCCGAAGGCTGGGTCACCCCCCGCCCGGCCAAGCACAAGACCGGCAAGAAAGTGGCCATCGTCGGCGCCGGCCCTGCAGGCCTGGCCGCGGCCCAACAACTGGCCCGCGTCGGCCATGACGTCACCGTCTTTGAAAAGAACGACCGTGTGGGCGGCCTGCTGCGCTACGGCATTCCCGACTTCAAGATGGAGAAGTCGCACATCGACCGCCGCGTCGAGCAAATGAAAGCCGAAGGCGTGGTGTTCCGCACCGGTGTGCTGGTGGGTGAATGGCCCAAGGATTCCAAGGTCACCAACTGGGCCAAGGAAACCGTGTCGGCCGATCAGCTGAAAAAAGAATTCGATGCCGTGCTGCTGACCGGCGGCTCCGAGCAATCGCGTGACCTGCCCGTGCCCGGCCGTGACCTTGAAGGCATCCATTTCGCGATGGAATTCCTGCCCCAGCAAAACAAGGTCAATGCAGGCGACAAGCTGGCCAACCAGCTGCGTGCCGATGGCAAGAAAGTCATCGTCATTGGCGGTGGCGACACTGGCAGTGATTGCGTGGGCACCAGCAACCGCCATGGCGCGGTCAGCGTCACCCAGTTTGAAGTGATGCCCCAGCCCCCCGTGGAAGAAAACCGCCCGCTGACCTGGCCCTACTGGCCCATGAAGCTGCGCACCAGCTCCAGCCACGACGAAGGTTGCGTGCGCGAGTTCGCCATCTCCACCAAGGAATTCATCGGCGAAAAAGGCAAGGTCAAAGGCCTGAAAACCGTGCATGTCGAATTCAAGGACGGCAAGCTGGTGGACGTTCCTGGAACGGAAAAAACCTATGAAGCCGACCTGGTCCTGCTGGCCATGGGCTTTGTGAACCCGGTGGCCACCGTGCTGGACGCCTTTGGCATCGAGAAAGACGCCCGTGGCAACGCCAAGGCCAGCACCGAGTTCACTGGCGGCTATGCCACCAATGTGCCCAAGGTGTTTGCCGCCGGTGACGTGCGCCGTGGCCAGTCACTGGTGGTCTGGGCCATCCGCGAAGGCCGCCAGGCGGCACGCTCGGTCGATGAATTCCTGATGGGGTTCAGTGATTTGCCGCGTTAAATCGCCTGGCCGTCATCGTGAAGCTGGGGTCCAACGTTGTCAGAAGAATGGTTCTCAGCTTTACAATCCAGCCTGATGCTGCAAAAGCCGGTGAACCCGGCTTTTGTCTTTCATGAACACCACCCCGTCCCCCCTTGTCGAATTGCGTGACCTGCGCTTTGGCTATGGCGAGCGTGTCATCCTCGATGGCATCACGCTCACCGTACCGAAGGGCAAAGTCACGGCCCTGATGGGCGCCTCCGGGGGCGGCAAAACCACGGTGTTGCGGCTCATTGGCGGGCAGTACCGCGCCCAGTCGGGCTCCCTGCTGTTCGATGGCCAGGAGGTCGGGGGCTTGAGCCCAGAGGGCTTGTACGCCGCACGCCGCCGCATGGGCATGCTCTACCAGTTTGGCGCCTTGTTCACCGACCTGAGCGTGTTTGACAACGTGGCCTTTCCCTTGCGCGAGCACACCAGCCTGACGCCCGCCCTGATCCGTGACATCGTGTTGATGAAACTCGAGGCGGTGGGCCTGCGCGGTGCGCGCGACCTCATGCCCAGCGAAATCTCGGGTGGCATGGCGCGCCGCGTCGCCTTGGCCCGGGCCATTGCCTTGGACCCCGAGTTGGTCATGTACGACGAGCCTTTTGCGGGGCTGGACCCGATTTCTTTGGGCACGGCCGCCCGCCTGATTCGCCAACTCAACGATGCCTTGGGTCTGACCAGCATCATCGTCTCGCACGATCTGGACGAAACCTTTCACATTGCCGACCAGGTCATCATCCTGGCCAATGGCCGCATTGCCGCGCAGGGCACGCCCGCCGAGGTGCGCGGCAGCACCGATCCTTTGGTGCATCAGTTTGTGACGGCGGCGCCCGAGGGACCGGTGCGGTTTCACCATCCGGCGCCCGATCTGGCGCAAGATTTCGGCTTGTCTGCGCAGGCGTCGGAGCGTGCGCCATGAACTTCCTGGCAAACCTCGGCTTTGGTGTGCGTCAAAAATTGGCCGACATCGGACAGGGCACCCGCTTGTTTTTGCACCTGCTCAGCTTGCTGGGCGTGTGTTTGCGCCGCTTTGGCTTGGTGCGCGACCAAATCCATTTTTTGGGCAACTACTCGTTGGCCATCATTTCGGTGTCGGGTTTGTTTGTGGGTTTCGTGCTGGGCTTGCAAGGCTATTACACCTTGCAGCGCTATGGTTCTTCATCTGCCTTAGGCTTGCTGGTGGCCTTGAGCCTGGTGCGCGAGCTCGGGCCGGTGGTCACGGCCTTGTTGTTTGCCGGTCGCGCCGGAACCTCGCTGACGGCAGAGATCGGTTTGATGAAAGCCGGCGAACAACTCAGTGCCATGGACATGATGGCGGTCGACCCGGTGCGGCGCATTCTGGCGCCCCGTTTCTGGGCGGGCATCATCACCTTGCCCATTTTGTCGGCGGTGTTCAGTGCCGTGGGCATTCTGGGCGGCTGGGTGGTCGGTGTGGTCATGATCGGCGTCGACCCCGGGTCGTTCTGGGGGCAAATGCAAGGCGGCGTCGATGTCTGGAACGACGTGGGCAATGGCGTGCTCAAGAGTTTGGTTTTTGGGGTGACGGTCACGTTTGTGGCCTTGCTCCAAGGTTATGAGGCGCAAGCCACGCCCGAAGGGGTGTCGCGCGCGACCACCCGCACGGTGGTGGTGGCCTCGCTGTCGGTGTTGGGTCTGGACTTCATCCTGACCGCGCTGATGTTCAGTTTGTGAAAAGGACACGCAACATGCAACGCTCCAAAAATGATGTGTGGGTCGGCCTGCTGGTGCTGATCGGCGCTGCGGCCATTCTGTTTTTGGCGCTGCAGTCAGCCAATTTGCTCAGCCTGAGCTTTCAGTCCACCTACAGCGTCACGGCCAAGTTTGACAACATCGGCGGCTTGAAGCCGCAAGCGGCAGTCAAAAGCGCCGGCGTGGTGGTGGGCCGCGTTGCCGCCATTCAGTTCGACGACAAAAGCTACCAAGCCACGGTGACCCTGGCTTTGGAGCAGCGCTACGCTTTTCCCAAAGACAGCTCGCTGAAAATTCTCACCAGCGGCCTGTTGGGGGAACAGTACATTGGCATCGAGGCGGGCTCCGATGACAAGAACCTGGTGGCGGGCGATCGCGTGCCATCGACGCAATCGGCCGTGGTGCTGGAAAATTTGATCAGCCAGTTCCTGTTCAACAAGGCGGCGGACACACCGGCTGGGGCTGGCAAGCCATGAGGATCTTGCTCAGTTTGTGCCTGGCATTTTTGGCTACGGCGTGTGCCACGGCCCCGGCCTCCGCGCCGAGGGATCCCTTTGAGGTGTTCAACCGCAAGGTTTACCAGTTCAACGAGACCGTGGACGAAGCGGTGCTCAAGCCGGTGGCACAAACCTACCAAAAAGTGACACCGCAACCGGTGCGTACGGGCGTGCAGAACTTTTTTGGCAACTTGTCCGATGTCTGGTCCACGGTGAACAACGCCTTGCAACTCAAGCCGGCGCAAACCGCCGAGAGTTTCTTTCGCGTGCTCATCAACAGCACCATTGGCTTGTATGGCGTGCTGGACATTGCCACCGAGCTGAAACTGGAGAGGCACACCGAGGACTTTGGTCAAACCTTGGGTTACTGGGGTGTGCCTTCCGGGCCCTATGTGGTTTTGCCGCTGCTGGGGCCGTCGACGCTGCGCGACACCGCGTCTCTCTCGGTCGACACCCAAGGCAACTTGGCGCGGCAGGTCGATCATGTGCCGACCCGCAACAGCTTGCTGGCCACCAGCGTGGTGGACAAACGTGCGCGCTATCTGAGTGCTGGCGATCGTTTGGACGAACTGGCCCTGGACAAGTACATTTTCGTGCGGGATGTGTTCTTGCAAAAACGGCTTTCCGAGGTGTGGGATGGCGATCCGCCTGAAGCACCGTTGAACCAAGACGCAGACCCCCAATAAGAGCTGGAGTGACAACATGACATCCTGGATCCATGGTTTTCAAAAATCCTTGCTGCGCCTGCTGGTGTGCGTGGGCTGCGTTGTTTCGGGTCTGGCCCATGCGGCCGACGAGGCCCCAGACGCCTTCATCAAGCGCTTGTCCACCGAAATGCTCGACCTGGTGAAAACCGATCCCGCCCTGAAGAACGGGGACGTCCAGCGCATCAACAGCATGGTCGACGCGCGCGTCATGCCCCACCTGAATTTTCAGCGCATGACGGCGGCCGCGGTTGGTCCAGGCTGGCGCCAGGCCACGCCTGAGCAAAAGGCCCGGCTGCAAGAGGAATTCAAATTGTTGCTGGTCCGCACCTATTCGGGCGCGCTGACGCAAATCAAGGATCACACCATTGCGGTCAAGCCCCTGCGCGCAGCCGAGGGGGATGTTGAAGTGCTGGTGCGAACGGAGATTCGTGGCGGGGCCGAGCCGATTCAGCTGGACTATCGCCTCGAAAAAGCGCCTGGCCAAGGTGCCGGCTGGAAAATTTTCAACCTCAACGTCATGGGCGTTTGGTTGGTCGACACCTACCGCAGCCAGTTTGCCCAAGAGATCAATGCCAAGGGCGTGGATGGCTTGATCGTCAGCCTGGCCGAGCGCAACAAGTCCAACGCTCGCAAATAAACGCGTACACCATGGCCACTTTGCATTTGCCCGAGCGCTTGACCCACCAAGAGGCCGGTGCCTGCCTGGCGCAATTGACGCGTGACATGCCCGCAGCGGGGGGTGACGTATCGCTGGATGCCAGTGCCTTGTTGCAATTTGACTCTTCGGCCTTGGCCGTGTTGCTGGCGTGCCAGCGCGCGGCCCAGGCGCGCGGTTGTGCCTTGCAGGTGGTGGGGCTGCCGCCCAAGGCGCAGCAATTGGCCAAGGTTTATGGGGTTGCCCCATGGCTTTAGCGTCCGGCCCGGGCGTGAGGGCGTAAAATCAAGCCCTTCATGCCTGCCATTTCCTTCCAGTCCGTCTCCAAAACCTACCAAACCGCCCGAGGCCCCTTCCAGGCCCTCGATGGCGTGCGCTTTGACATTGAAGACGGTGAGTTTTTTGGTTTGCTCGGCCCCAATGGCGCTGGCAAAACCACCCTTATCAGCATTCTGGCCGGCTTGAGCCGCGCCACCTCGGGCCGCATCGAGGTCCATGGCCACGATGTGCAAACCGATGCCGCCCAGGCGCGCCGGCAGTTGGGCGTGGTGCCGCAAGAGCTCGTGTTCGACCCGTTTTTCAATGTGCGCGAAGCCTTGCGCTTTCAGTCCGGCTACTTCGGCGTGCGCCACAACGACGACTGGATTGACGAGTTGCTGGCCAGTCTGGGCCTTGCCGACAAAGCCAACAGCAACATGCGTCAGCTCTCCGGCGGCATGAAGCGGCGCGTGCTGGTGGCGCAGGCCTTGGTGCACAAACCCCCCGTCATCGTGCTGGACGAGCCCACAGCAGGCGTCGATGTGGAGTTGCGCCAGACCTTGTGGCAATTCATTGCCAAGCTGAACCGCCAAGGGCACACCGTGTTGCTCACCACCCATTACCTGGAAGAGGCAGAAGCCCTGTGTGGGCGCATTGCCATGCTCAAGCAAGGCCGGGTGGTGGCCCTGGATCGCACCAGCGACTTGTTGAAAGCCGCTTCCAGCAATGTGTTGCGCTTCAAGCTCGATGCCGAGCTGCCACCGGCGCTGGCACGCCAAGCCCGCATCACCGGTCGCATTGTGCAGTTTCCCGCCAACGACGCTTTGGAGATCGAGCGTTACCTGGCAGCCGTGCGTCAAGCAGGCCTGCACGCCGAAGACGTTGAAATTCGCAAGGCCGACCTCGAAGACGTGTTTCTCGACGTCATGGGCCAGGACACGCCGGACGCAGGAGTCGCGCCATGAGCGGTTGGCAAGCCCTGTTTTACAAAGAAATCCTGAGGTTTTGGAAGGTCAGCTTCCAGACGGTGGCCGCGCCGGTGCTGACCGCCTGCCTGTACATGCTGATCTTTGGCCATGTGCTGGAAGACCGCGTGAAGGTTTACGATCAGGTCAGCTACACCGCCTTTTTGGTGCCCGGCCTGGTGATGATGAGCGTGTTGCAAAACGCGTTTGCCAACAGCTCTTCGTCCATCATTCAAAGCAAGATCATGGGCAATTTGGTGTTCATCTTGCTGACCCCCTTGAGCCACCGCAGCTGGTTTGTGGCCTATGTGGGGTCTTCCATTGTGCGCGGCCTGGCCGTGGGCCTGGGGGTGTTGCTGGTGACCTCGCTGGTGACGACGCCTTCGTTTGTGGCGCCGTTGTGGATTCTGGCGTTTGGTTTGCTGGGCGCGGGCATGCTGGGCACGCTGGGCCTGATTGCCGGCTTGTGGGCCGAGAAATTCGACCAGATGGCGGCCTTTCAGAACTTCATCATCATGCCCATGACTTTTCTGAGCGGCGTGTTCTATTCCATCCACTCACTGCCCGCGTTCTGGCAGGGCGTGAGCCACCTCAACCCGTTCTTCTACATGATTGACGGCTTCCGCTACGGCTTCTTTGGCGTCAGCGATGTGTCGCCCTGGATCAGCCTGGGGCTGGTCAGCGCCACTTTTGCGGTGGTGGCGGGCATTGCGCTGCATTTGCTGCGCATCGGTTACAAAATCAGAGGCTGAGGCCATGACAGCACAAGAGTTGCAAGACATCATTGCGGCGGGCTTGCCCTGCCAACACCTGAGCGTGGAGGGCGATGGCCGCCATTGGTATGCCACCCTGGTGTCGGCCGAGTTTGAAGGCTTGCGGCTCATCAAGCGGCACCAGCGTGTCTACGCCACTCTGGGCCAGAAGATGCACACCGACGAGGTACATGCCCTGTCCATGAAAACCTACACGCCTGCCGAGTGGGCCCAACAGGGAGGCCAAGCCTGACATGGACAAATTGTTGATCCGCGGCGGCCGCATGCTTCAGGGTGAAGTCCAGGTGTCGGGCGCGAAGAATGCCGCCTTGCCCGAGTTGTGCGCCGCTTTGCTGACCGATCAGCCCGTCACCCTGAACAATGTGCCGCGCCTGCAAGACGTGGCCACCATGCTCAAGCTGATTCGCAACATGGGCGTGACGGTCGAGCGTCAGGACGATGGCACGGTGCAACTGAACGCTGGCACCTTGAACTTGCCCGAAGCGCCCTACGAGCTGGTGAAAACCATGCGCGCCTCGGTCCTTGCTTTGGGGCCTTTGCTGGCGCGTTTTGGCCATGCCAAAGTGTCGTTGCCGGGCGGCTGCGCCATTGGCTCACGGCCAGTGGACCAGCACATCAAGGGCTTGCAGGCCATGGGCGCGGAGATTGCGGTCGAGCATGGCTACATGGTGGCCAAGTTGCCTGCGGGCCGCAGTCGCTTGCGCGGCGCGCGCATCGCCACCGACATGGTCACCGTGACTGGCACGGAAAACTTTTTGATGGCGGCGGCGCTGGCCGAAGGCGAGACCGTGCTGGAGAACGCCGCGCAAGAGCCCGAAATTCCGGACTTGGCGGAAATGCTTATCCAGATGGGCGCCAAGATCCAGGGCCACGGCACCAGCCGCATCCACATCCAGGGCGTCGAGCGCTTGCACGGTGCCTCCCATGCGGTGGTGGTCGACCGCATCGAGGCCGGCACTTTCTTGTGTGCGGTGGCGGCTACGGGCGGCGACGTGCTGTTGCGCCATGCCCGCGCCGATCACCTCGATGCCGTCATCGACAAGCTGCGCGATGCCGGCGCCACGGTCACGGCCGTGCCCGAAGGCATTCGCATTCAAAGCGCTGCGCCCGCCTATGCGCACCTGAAGGCGCAAACTTTCCGCACCACCGAGTACCCGGGTTTCCCGACCGACATGCAGGCCCAGTTCATGGCCTTGAATGCGGTGTCACGCGGGACCTCGAAAGTGACCGAAACGATTTTTGAAAACCGCTTCATGCACGTCAATGAAATGGTGCGCCTGGGCGCGCACATTCAAATTGACGGCAAGGTGGCGGTGGTCGAGGGTGTGGAGAAATTGTCGGGCGCCACCGTCATGGCCACCGACTTGCGTGCCTCGGCCAGCTTGGTCATTGCCGGCCTGGTGGCCGAAGGCGACACCGTGGTCGACCGGATTTACCATCTGGACCGGGGCTACGACCGCATGGAAGCCAAGCTGCGCGCGATTGGCGCGGACATCGAAAGAATCTCATGATCACGCTCGCTCTTTCCAAGGGACGTATTTTTGAAGAAACCCTGCCGCTGCTGAAGGCGGCCGGCATCGAGGTGCTGGAAGACCCGGAAACCTCGCGCAAGCTGATTCTGCCCACCAACCAGGCCGATGTACGGGTGGTGCTGGTGCGTGCCACCGATGTGCCCACTTATGTGCAACATGGCGGCGCCGACCTGGGCGTGACCGGCCTGGACACCCTGATCGAGCACGGCGGGGCTGGCCTGTACCAGCCCCTGGATTTGAAAATTGCCCGTTGCCGCATGAGCGTGGCTGTCCCCGCGGGCTTTGATTACGCCGGGGCCGTGCGTCAGGGCTCGCGCCTCAAGGTGGCCAGCAAGTACGTGACCATTGCGCGCGACTTTTTCGCCACCAAGGGCGTGCATGTGGACCTGGTGAAGTTGTACGGCAGCATGGAGCTGGCCCCGCTGACAGGCTTGGCCGATGCCATCGTGGACCTGGTGTCCACCGGCAGCACCCTCAAGGCCAACCACTTGATCGAGGTCGAGCGCATCATGGACATCAGCTCCCGTCTGGTGGTGAACCAGGCCGCGCTCAAGCTCAAGCAAGCCCCCATTCGCCGCATCATTGACGCATTTTCGGCTGCCACAGCAGCCCGTGCCACCGCCTGACCACCATGGCCCAACCGCTTCGCCTCTCCACCCAAAGCCCGACTTTTGAAGCCGAGTTTCAGGCGCGGCTGCACTGGTCCGACGACACCGACCAGGCGATCGAGCAGCGGGTGGCCGACATCCTGGCCGATGTGAAACAGCGCGGCGATGACGCCGTGCTGGACTACACCCGCCGCTTCGATGGCTTGCAAGCCAGCACCATGGCGGACTTGACGCTGCAGCCTAGCGAATTGAAAGCCGCGTTTGAAGGGCTGCCTGAGGCGCAACGCCAGGCCTTGCAAGCGGCGGCCCAACGGGTGCGCCACTACCACGAAGCACAAAAGAAAGCCGCGGGCGAAAGCTGGAGCTACCGCGATGCCGATGGCACCTTGCTGGGCCAAAAAGTCACGCCGCTGGACCGGGTGGGCATTTATGTGCCCGGCGGCAAAGCCGCCTACCCTTCCAGCGTCTTGATGAACGCGTTGCCGGCCCATGTGGCGGGCGTGGCCGACATTGTCATGGTGGTGCCCACCCCGCGCGGTGAAAAAAATCCCCTGGTGCTGGCCGCGGCCTATGTGGCAGGCGTCACCCGGGTGTTCACCCTGGGCGGGGCGCAGGCTGTGGCCGCTTTGGCCTATGGCACCGCCACCGTGCCGCGGGTCGACAAAATCACCGGCCCCGGAAACGCTTATGTGGCGGCTGCCAAGCGCCGGGTGTTTGGCACCGTGGGCATCGACATGATTGCCGGCCCCAGCGAAATCCTGGTGCTGGCCGATGGCAGCACGCCGCCCGACTGGGTGGCCATGGACCTGTTCTCGCAGGCCGAGCACGATGAGTTGGCGCAAAGTATCCTGCTGTGCCCGGACGCGAACTACATCGATGCGGTGCAGGCCGCCATTGACCGCCTGCTGCCCGGCATGCCGCGGCGCGACATCATCGAAAAATCTCTCAATGGCCGCGGCGCCTTGATTCACACCCGCAGCATGGAAGAGGCCTGCGACATCAGCAACCGCATTGCGCCCGAGCACCTGGAAGTGTCCAGCCAAGACCCGCACCGCTGGGAGCCACTGCTGCGCCACGCCGGGGCCATCTTTTTGGGCGCCTACACCAGCGAGTCGCTGGGCGACTACTGCGCCGGCCCCAACCACGTGCTGCCCACTTCGGGCACAGCCCGTTTCAGCTCACCCTTGGGCGTGTACGATTTTCAAAAGCGCAGCAGCCTGATCGAGGTCAGCGAAGCCGGCGCCCAGACCCTGGGGCAGATCGCCTCGGTGCTGGCGCACGGTGAGGGCTTGCAGGCGCACGCGCAGGCCGCGGAAATGCGCCTGAAGAAATAAAATTCAAGCGCCATGTCTTCTTCCCCCCTTCGCTTCGTTCGCCAGGACATTCAGTCCATGCAAGCCTATGCCATCCAGCACTCGGTGGGCATGGTCAAGCTCGACGCCATGGAAAACCCGTTCAGCCTGCCCCCGGCCTTGCAAGCCGAATTGGGGCAGCGCCTGGGCGCGGTGGCCATCAACCGTTACCCGGGCGCGCGCATCGACAGCTTGCGCGATGCGCTCAAAGCCTATGTGGATTTGCCCGCCGGTCACGACCTCATGCTGGGCAACGGTTCGGACGAGCTGATTTCTTTGCTGGCCATGGCCTGTGATGTGCCGGGCGCAAAAATTCTGGCGCCCGAGCCGGGCTTTGTCATGTACGCCATGAGCGCGCGCTTGCAAGGCCTGGGCTATGTCAGCGTGCCCTTGACCGCCGACTTCGAGCTCGACGAGGCCGCCATGTCGGCGGCGATTGCCGAACACACGCCGGCCCTGGTCTACCTGGCCTATCCCAACAACCCGACTGCCAACCTGTGGGACCCGGCGGTCATTCGCCGCCTGATTGCCCAAGTGTCAACCTACGGCGGCCTGGTGGTGATGGACGAGGCGTACCAGCCGTTTTCCAGCCGCAGCTGGCTGGACGAGATTCGCCGCGACCCCCAGGCCAATGCGCAAGTGCTGCTGATGCGCACCCTCTCCAAATTTGGCCTGGCCGGCATTCGCCTGGGCTACATGCTGGCGCCTGCCGCGCTGCTGGCCGAGTTCGACAAGGTGCGCCCGCCCTACAACGTCAGCGTGTTGAACGCCGAGTGCGCGTTGTTTGCCTTGGACCATGCCGATGTGTTTGCTGCCCAGGCCCAAACCATTTGTGATGAGCGCGAGCGGCTCACGCATGCGCTGCAAGCCCTGCCGGGCGTCACGCCCTTCCGAAGCGATGCCAACATGCTGCTCGCGCGCTTTGACGCGCCTGGCGATGGCAGCGACATCGCGCAACACCTGTTCGAAGGCTTGAAGGCGCGCAAAGTGCTGGTCAAGAACGTTTCTAAAATGCACCCCTTGCTGGCGCGTTGTTTGCGACTCACCGTGGGGTCTCCCGATGAGAACACGCAACTGCTGGCGGCTTTGAAAGAACTGATCGCACCATGAACGCACGCACCGCAGACGTCAGCCGCAACACCGCCGAGACCAAAATTCGAGTCCAACTCAACCTGGATGGCACAGGCCAATCCAAGCTGGCCACGGGCATTGGCTTTTTCGACCACATGCTGGACCAAATTGCGCGCCATGGCCTGATTGACCTGGACATTCACGCCGAAGGCGACTTGCACATTGATGGCCACCACACCGTGGAAGATGTGGGCATCACCTTGGGGCAGGCGGTGGCCAAGGCCATTGGCGACAAGAAAGGCATTCGCCGCTACGGCCACGCCTATGTGCCCTTGGACGAGGCCCTGAGCCGCGTGGTCATCGACTTCTCCGGCCGTCCCGGCCTGGAAATGCATGTGCCCTTCAAGAGCGGCATGATTGGCGGCTTCGACAGCCAGCTGGCTTATGAATTTTTCCAGGGCTTTGTGAACCACGCCCTCGTGACCTTGCACATCGACAACCTGCGCGGCGACAACGCCCACCACCAGGCCGAGACGGTGTTCAAGGCCTTTGCGCGCGCTTTGCGTGCGGCCATTGAATTGGACCCGCGCGCGGCAGGCATCATTCCCTCCACCAAGGGCTCGCTGTAAAAACCTCATGAGCACGGTGGCGGTCATCGATTACGGCATGGGCAACCTGCGCTCTGTGGCGCAGGCGGTGCTTGCGGCGGCACATGGCTCGGGTGTCGAGGTCTGCATCACGGCCGACCCCGAGCAGGTGCGCTCGGCCGACCGCATTGTGTTGCCTGGGCAAGGCGCCATGCGCGACTGCATGCGCGAGCTGCAAGACTCGGGCATGCTGCCCGCCGTGTTGGAAGCCGCCGCCCACAAGCCCCTGTTCGGCGTGTGCGTGGGCATGCAGATGCTGCTGGCGCACAGCGCCGAGGGCGATGGGCCCCAAGGCACGGCCTGCCTGGGCTTGCTGCCGGGCCGGGTTGTCAAATTTGACCTGGCCGGCCAGCACCAGCCCGATGGCAGCCGTTACAAAGTGCCGCAGATGGGCTGGAACCAGGTCTGGCAAGCTCAGCCGCACCCGATCTGGGAAGGGGTGCCCGATGGCAGCCACTTCTATTTTGTGCACAGTTTTTACGCCCAACCGTCCGATGCGCGCCACAGTGCAGGGGAAACCGAGTACGGCGTGCGCTTTACCTCGGCCTTGGCACGCGATAATATTTTCGCCACACAGTTCCATCCTGAAAAAAGTGCCGACTTTGGGCTCGCCCTTTACCGCAATTTCCTTTCCTGGAAACCCTGAACCTTTTCCACTCCCGGCAGGCTTCTGCCTTGTTTGCATCGCACCATGCTGCTCATTCCCGCGATTGATCTGAAAGATGGCCACTGTGTCCGCCTGAAACAAGGCGATATGGACCAGTCCACCACCTTTGGCGAGAACCCTGCCGAAATGGCCTTGAACTGGGTGAACAAGGGGGCACGCCGGCTTCACCTGGTGGACCTGAACGGTGCGTTCGCGGGCAAGCCACAGAACTACAGCGCGATTCGCGCCATCCTGCAAGCCGTGGGCGACGACATTCCGGTGCAACTCGGGGGCGGCATTCGCGACCTGGACACCATTGAAAAATACATCGACGGCGGCATCCGCTACGTCATCATCGGCACAGCGGCCGTCAAGAACCCCGGCTTTTTGAAAGACGCTTGCAGCGCCTTTGGCGGCCACATCATCGTCGGCTTGGACGCCAAGGACGGCAAAGTCGCCACCGATGGCTGGAGCAAGCTGACCGGCCATGAAGTGGTCGACCTGGGCAAGAAATTTGAAGACTACGGCGTCGAGTCCATCATTTACACCGACATTGGCCGCGACGGCATGCTCAGTGGCATCAACATCGAGGCCACAGTGCGCCTGGCGCAAGCCCTCTCCATTCCCGTGATTGCCTCGGGCGGCTTGTCCAACATGGCCGACATCGAGCAGTTGTGCGCAGTGGAAGACGAGGGCATCGACGGTGTGATTTGCGGCCGTGCCATTTACTCCGGTGACCTGGATTTCGAACAAGCCCAAGCCCGCGCCGACGAGCTCAACGGCGACTGACGATGCTGGCCAAACGCATCATTCCCTGCCTCGACGTGACCGGGGGGCGGGTGGTCAAGGGGGTCAATTTTGTCGAGCTGCGCGATGCCGGCGACCCCGTCGAAATTGCGGCGCGCTACAACGAGCAGGGCGCCGATGAGCTCACCTTCCTGGACATCACCGCCACCAGCGATGGGCGCGACCTGATCCTGCACATCATCGAGGCGGTGGCCTCGCAGGTCTTCATCCCCTTGACGGTGGGTGGCGGCGTGCGAACGGTGGACGACGTGCGCCGCTTGCTGAATGCCGGCGCCGACAAAACCAGCTTCAACTCGGCAGCCATTGCCAACCCCAACGTCATTCGTGAGGTGTCTGCCAAATACGGCGCCCAGTGCATTGTGGTGGCCATCGACGCCAAACGCCGTACGCCAGCGGACGAGCAGCGCCTGGACGCCCAGGGCCGCCCGGTCGGCCCCGGCTGGGATGTGTACAGCCATGGCGGGCGGCGCAATGTGGGCCTGGATGCCGTGGCCTGGGCCAGCCAAATGGCCGAGCACGGTGCCGGCGAAATTTTGCTGACCAGCATGGACCGCGACGGCACCAAGTCGGGCTTTGACCTGGCCTTGACCCGTGCCGTGGCCGAGGCCGTGCCCGTGCCGGTGATTGCCTCGGGCGGGGTCGGCAACCTCGACCATTTGGCCGACGGCATCCAGCTCGGTGGCGCCGATGCGGTGCTGGCTGCCAGCATATTTCACTATGGCGAGTACACCGTGGCGCAGGCCAAGGCGCGCATGGCCGAGCGTGGCATCCCGGTTCGCCTCTAAAGCCCCTTTGTCACGGCGCCGCCGTGAAGTTCGCGCACAATCAAGCCCATGAATGACAAGAACACCCCTTTGCCCTGGCTCGAGGCCGTCCGTTGGGACGCGCAAGGCCTGGTGCCCGTGATTGCCCAGGAACAAGGCAGCAAGGACGTGCTGATGTTCGCCTGGATGAACCGCGAGGCCTTGCAAAAAACGGCCGAGCTCGGGCGTGCGGTGTATTTCAGCCGCTCGCGCAACAAGCTGTGGTTCAAGGGAGAGGCGTCGGGGCATGTGCAGGTGGTGCACGAGATTCGGCTCGATTGTGACCAGGATGTGGTGCTGCTCAGCGTCACCCAAACCGGCCATGAACCCGGCATCGCCTGTCACACCGGACGGCACAGCTGCTTTTTTCAACGGCTGGACGGCGCACAATGGCAGGTGACCGAACCGGTCCTGAAAGACCCGGAGAGCATTTACAAATGAACGCCCCCACTTCGACCGACACGCTGGCGCGCTTGGCGGCCGTGATTGACAGCCGCAAACCCGCTGCTGGCGGTGACCCCGAAAAGAGCTATGTGGCACGCTTGCTGCATAAAGGGCCGGACGCCTTTTTGAAAAAAATTGGCGAAGAAGCCACCGAAACCGTGATGGCCGCCAAAGATGCCGAGTTGGCCGGCGGTGACCCGCAAAAGCTGGTCAATGAAGTGGCCGACCTGTGGTTCCATTCCATGATCGCGCTGGCGCATTTCAACCTGAGCCCGCTGGATGTGGTGGCCGAGTTGGCGCGCCGCGAAGGCCTGAGCGGCCTGGAAGAAAAGGCCTTGCGCAAAGTGCGCGAGCGCGAAGCCCAGGGTGACTGAGATGGACGTGGTGGACAGCGACCCCGTCGAGCAGCCGTCGGAAAGCCGGGTGCTGATGCACGTGGTCTATGGCCTGCACACGCTGGCCTGGGCCACGGTGGGGACGCTGGCGCTGATTGCCCTGGTGATCAACTACATCCGCCGCCAGGACGACCCCAACCCTTTGCACCGGGCCCACCACCGTTACATGATTCGCACCTTCTGGTGGTCTCTGGTGTGGTTGGTCTTGAGCTTGCCCCTGTTTTTTCTGTACGTGCTGCCGGGCCTGATTGCCTACGCTGTGATTGGTATTTGGTACCTCTACCGCAGCCTCAAGGGCTGGATGCGCTTTGCCGACCGCCGTTTTCCTGACAACCCTCCTGCTGACGTTCCATGAGCCAAGACGCGAACTGTATTTTTTGCAAAATCGTTGCCGGTCAAATCCCTTCCCGCAAGGTGTACGAAGACGACGACATTTATGCCTTTCACGACATTGCGCCCTGGGCGCCGGTGCATTTTTTGCTGATCCCGAAGCGCCACATTGTGTCGATGGCGCATGTGCAGCCAGAGGACGAGGCCCTGATTGGGCGCATGCTGGGCCTGGCGCCCAAGCTGGCGTTGCAAGAGGGCGCGCGACCCTATCCGGAAGGGGGTTTTCGCATTGTGACCAACACTGGCAAAGAGGGTGGACAAGAGGTTCACCATCTTCATTTTCATGTCATGGGCGGTCCGCGACCCTGGTTGCGCGGCTGACCCCTAAAATGCATGTTTACCGTAGAGGAGTAAAACCATGGGTTCATTTTCGATCTGGCATTGGCTGATCGTCCTGCTGATCATTGTCCTGGTGTTCGGCACCAAGAAGCTGAAGAACATCGGCTCTGATCTGGGCGGCGCCGTCAAAGGCTTCAAGGACGGCATGAAAGAGGGCGGCACAGCGCCCGAGGAAAAGCCGGCAGCGCCCGCTGCCCAAGTGGCTGGCACGCCAGCCGAGAAAACCACCATCGACGTCGAAGCCAAGCAAAAGCAATAAAGCAATCGCATGATTGACCTGGGTATTTCCAAAATGGCGCTGATCGGGGCGGTGGCGTTGATCGTCATCGGCCCGGAAAAATTGCCGCGTGTCGCCCGCACCGTGGGCGCGCTGATCGGCAAGGCCCAGCGCTATGTGTCGGATGTCAAGGCCGAGGTCAACCGCTCGATGGAGCTCGACGAGCTGCGCAAAATGAAGGAAAACGTGGAAACCGCTGCCCGCGATGTCGAGCAGTCGGTGCAAACCGCCGCCACCGATTTTGAAAAAGACTGGTCGGCTGCCAACCCCGATTTGACGGGTTTGCCGCTGAGCGAGCCTTTGAGCACGCCAGTGCCCGAGTACCGCAACCCGGGAAAAAAATGGCGCTTGAAGCAGTCCTCCACGCCGAGTTGGTACAAAGCACGCCACGGCATGCGCACCAAGGCCTTGTCGGGCGCGGCCCGGGTGGCGCGCTTCCGTCCCCGCCCCCTTTCCTCAGGCAAGCCCTGAGCCTTTATGTCAGACACCCCGAAATCCCCTGAAGACGAATTGGCCGGGACCGAGCAGCCCTTTGTGCAGCACCTCATGGAGTTGCGCGACCGGCTGGTCAAAGCCACCCTGGCCATTGCCATCGCGGCGGTGGCGCTGGGGCTTTACCCCGGTCCGGGTCCGCTTTACGACATCCTGGCTGCCCCCTTGGTGGCCCACTTGCCCGCTGGCGCCACCCTGATTGCCACCTCGGTCATCTCGCCTTTCCTGGTGCCGCTGAAAATCTTGCTGATGGCGGCCTTTTTGATTGCTCTGCCCGTGGTGCTTTACCAAGTCTGGGCCTTTGTAGCGCCCGGTCTTTATTCGCACGAGAAAAAGCTGGTGCTGCCCTTGGTGATCTCCAGTACCGTGCTGTTTTTGGTGGGCGTGGCCTTTTGCTACTACTTTGTGTTTGGCCAGGTGTTTCAATTCATTCAGAGCTTTGCGCCCAAGAGCATCACGGCGGCACCGGACATCGAGGCTTACCTGAGCTTTGTGCTCACCATGTTCCTGGCCTTTGGCCTGGCGTTCGAGGTGCCCATCGTGGTGGTGGTGCTGGCACGCATGGGCGTGGTGTCGATTGAAAAGCTCAAAGCTTTCCGCTCCTATTTTGTGGTGCTGGCCTTCATCATCGCCGCCATCGTGACGCCGCCGGATGTGGTGTCGCAGCTGGCACTGGCAATCCCCATGTGCCTGCTTTATGAAATTGGCATCTGGGCGGCACGTCTGTTCATCAAGCACACCCAAGCGCCTGCCGCCGACGAGGCCAAGGAGGAGGTCGCCCCATGAGGCGGCTGTGGCTGCTGTTTGCCCAAACCGTCACCGTGCTGGTGGCCCTTTGGTTTGTGCTGGTGACGCTCAAGCCTGAATGGTTGAATCAGCGCCCAAGATTGGCGGGGGTCAGCTTGCTGGAAGCACCTGCGCCAGCCCCAGGCACGTTGGCACCTGGCAGCCTGAGTTTGGCCGCGCGCAAGGCCTCGCCCGCGGTGGTCAGCATCAACACCAGCAAGGCCCCGGAGCGCTCGCCCCAACAAAACGACCCTTGGTTCCGCTTCTTTTTTGGCGAGCGCGACGAAGGTCCCCAGGTCGGCTTGGGCAGTGGGGTCATTGTCAGCCCCGAGGGCTACATCTTGACCAACAACCATGTGGTCGAGGGTGCCGATGACATCGAGGTCATCCTCAACGACCGCCGGCGCACCCGAGCAAAGGTGATCGGCACCGACCCTGATACCGACCTGGCGGTTCTCAAAATTACACTCGACCGTTTGCCAGTCATTGTTTTGGGTTCCTCTGACAGCCTGCAAGTGGGCGACCAAGTGCTGGCCATTGGCAACCCGTTTGGGGTCGGCCAGACGGTCACCAGCGGCATTGTGTCGGCCCTGGGCCGCAACCAGTTGGGCATCAACACCTTTGAGAACTTCATCCAGACCGATGCGGCCATCAATCCGGGCAATTCCGGCGGCGCCTTGGTCGATGTGCAAGGCCATCTGATGGGCATCAACACCGCCATTTACTCCCGCTCAGGGGGCAGCATGGGCATTGGCTTTGCGATCCCGGTCACCACGGCGCGCCAGGTGCTGGAAGGGCTGCTGCGCGATGGGCAAGTCACGCGTGGCTGGATTGGGGTGGAGCCCAACGAGCTGACGCCTGAGTTGGCGGAAACCTTTGGCCTGTCCAAATCCGAAGGGGTGGTCATCACCGGTGTTTTGCAGAACGGCCCCGCCTTCAAGGCAGGCATTCGCCCGGGCGACCTGTTGTTGCAAGTGGGCGACCAACCCGTGACACAGGTCGGTGAACTGCTGAGCGCGGTCGCGGCCCTCAAGCCGGGTGTCACGGCCACCTTCAAGCTGCAGCGCCGGCAGCAACAACTCAGCCTCGAGGTGACGCCGGCCCAGCGGCCACGTTCCAAGGTTGTCCAAGGAGCGCGTTGACATGGCCACCCGTTCGCAACTGCTGCTGGCCTGCGACGCGCTGTTGCAACCGCAACGCTTCAAGGATTACGGTCCCAACGGCTTGCAGGTCGAAGGCCGTGACGACATTCGCCATGTGGTCTCGGGCGTCACCGCCAGCCTGGCGCTCATTGAAGCCGCCATCGAGGCCCAAGCGGATGCCTTGTTGGTTCACCATGGCCTGTTCTGGCGCGGCCAGGATGGACGCGTCACCGGCTGGATGAAACAACGCTTGTCGCGCTTGCTGGCCCACGAGATCAACCTCTTGGCCTACCACTTGCCGCTGGATGCGCACCCCACCCTGGGCAACAACGCCCAGTTGGGCCTGCGCCTGGGCCTGGTAGGCGAGGGGGTGTTTGGCGAACAAGATTTGGGCGTGATCGGCCTGTCCACAGCACCGCTGAAGGATGCCGCGGCCTTGGCTGAACGTGTCACCCTGGCACTGGGTCGCACGCCGGTGCTGGTGCCGGGCGACCCGCAGCGGCCCTTGCGTCGCATTGCCTGGTGCAGTGGCGGCGCCCAAGGGCATTTCGAGGCGGCCATTGCCGCCGGGGCAGACGCCTACATCACCGGCGAAATCTCGGAGCCGCAAGCCCATTTGGCGCGCGAGACCGGCGTGGCCTTTCTGGCCTGTGGCCACCACGCCACGGAACGGGGCGGCGCGCCGGCGGTCGCTGCCCATGTGGCGGCCCAGCTGGGCCTGACGCACCAGTTCATCGACATCGACAACCCCGCTTGAGCGGCCCAGTGATGACGGTTGCTGCACCCCGCCTGGCCCTGACCTTGGGCGACCCTGCGGGCATTGGCCCGGAAATTTTGTTGAAAGCCTTTGCCCAAGCCCCGGAGCTCACACGCGGCTGCTTCATTGTGGGCGATCTGGGCACCCTGGCGCGCGCCCGCGGCTGGTTGGGCGAAGGCGTGCCCGCGCTGCAACGCATAGACGCCCCAGTACCGACCATTGCTTTGCCCGAGGGGGTGATCCCGGTTTACCAAGCCGTGGCAGAAGCCCCCTTGGTGACGCCAGGGCAAATCTCGCCGCAGGCTGGCGCCATGGCCGCCGAGAGCGTGGTGTGGGCCGCGCGGGCTGCCTTGCGTGGCGACATCGCTGGCCTGGTCACGGCGCCCTTGCACAAGCAGTCCTTGTCGGCTGCCGGCGTGCCTTTTCCGGGGCACACCGAGCTGCTGCAAGCCGAGGCAGCCCGCCACGCGGGGGTGGCGGTGGCGGACACGCCAGTGCGCATGATGCTGGCCAACCCGGAATTGCGAACCGTGCTGGTGAGCATTCATGTGTCTTTGCGCGAGGCCATCGAGGCCGTCACCTTTGACAATGTGCTGGAAACCTTGCGCATCACCCACGAGGCTGAGCGCCGATCTCGGGGGCGAGCCCCGCGCATCGCGGTGGCTGGCCTCAACCCTCATGCCGGGGAGGGCGGGCTGATGGGGCGCGAGGAACTCGAGGTCTTGGTGCCCGCGATACAGGCTGCGCGTGCCCTGGGGCTGGATGTGCAGGGCCCCTTTGCGCCCGACACGGTCTTCATGCGGGCGCGCCATGCCCCCGGCCACCTGGGCGAGTTTGATGTGGTGGTGGCCATGTACCACGACCAAGGGCTGATTCCGGTCAAATACCTGGGGGTGGAGCAGGGCGTGAACGTCACCCTGGGCCTGCCGCTGGTTCGTACCAGCCCCGACCATGGCACGGCATTTGACCTGGCGGGGACCGGGCGTGCCGATGCAGCCAGCCTGATCCAGGCCATTCGGATGGCGCAAGCCCTGTCGGGTTGTCAGTTTGATGCCAAATAGGCTGGCTGGGCTGGGCTACAATACAGGGTTGACCCCAAGAGCGATGTTTCATTGAGGATTCCCATGAGTGATAACGCAGTAGACACCAGCAAACGGACGTGGCTCATCGCGACCACTTGCGCAGGTGCCGTGGGCGGTGCCGCCACCGCCGTCCCTTTCGTGAGCACCTTTCAGCCCTCCGAGCGCGCCAAGGCCGCCGGTGCCGCCGTCGAGGTGGACATTTCCAGCCTCAAGCCCGGCGAAAAGCTGACGGTCGAATGGCGCGGCAAGCCGGTCTGGATCATCAAGCGCACCCCCGAGCAATTGGAGTCCTTGAAGAAGACCGAAAGCCAGCTGGCCGACCCCGAGTCCAAGCGCAACCCCTCAGACCTGACGCCTGCCTACGCACGCAACCAGGGCCGCTCCATCAAGCCGGAAGTGTTTGTGGGCGTGGGCATTTGCTCGCACCTGGGCTGCTCGCCCAGCGACAAATTCCAAACCGGTGCCCAGCCCTCCCTGCCCGATGACTGGCAAGGCGGCTTCCTGTGCCCCTGCCACGGCTCGACCTTTGACATGGCCGGCCGTGTGTTCAAGAACAAGCCCGCTCCGGACAACCTGGAAGTTCCTCCCCACATGTACCTCTCCGACAACAAGCTGTTGATCGGCGAGGACAAGAAGGCCTGACCCTAGATCGGAAGCACCATGGCTGATTTCAAAGAAATTTCCCCCAACGCCTCCGCCGGTGAGAAGCTTCTCAACTGGGTGGACAACCGTTTCCCGGCGTCCAAGATGTACAAGGAGCACCTCTCCGAGTACTACGCACCGAAAAACTTCAACTTCTGGTATTTCTTCGGCTCGCTGGCCCTGCTGGTGCTGGTGATCCAGATCGTGACCGGTATTTTCCTGGTCATGCACTACAAGCCGGACGCCAATTTGGCCTTCGCTTCGGTCGAGTACATCATGCGCGATGTGCCCTGGGGCTGGTTGATCCGCTACATGCACTCCACCGGCGCCTCGGCGTTCTTTATCGTGGTGTACATGCACATGTTCCGCGGCCTGATTTACGGTTCCTACCGCAAGCCACGCGAACTGGTCTGGATCTTTGGCTGCGCGATTTTCCTGTGCCTGATGGCCGAAGCCTTCATGGGCTACCTGCTGCCTTGGGGCCAGATGTCCTACTGGGGCGCCCAGGTGATCGTGAACCTGTTTGCCGCCGTGCCCTTCGTGGGTCCCGACCTGGCCTTGCTGATCCGTGGCGACTATGTGGTGAGCGATGCCACCCTGAACCGCTTCTTCAGCTTCCACGTGATTGCCGTGCCCCTGGTGCTGTTGGGCCTGGTGGTGGCGCACATCATTGCGCTGCACGAAGTGGGCTCGAACAACCCCGATGGCGTGGAAATCAAGGCCCACAAGGACGCCAATGGCAAGCCTTTGGATGGCATTCCTTTCCACCCGTACTACACCGTGCACGACATTCTGGGCGTGAGTGGCTTCTTGCTGGTGTTCACCGCCGTGATCTTCTTCGCGCCTGAGTTCGGTGGCTACTTCCTGGAATACAACAACTTCATTCCGGCCGACCCGCTCAAGACCCCGGCGCACATCGCCCCGGTCTGGTACTTCACGCCGTTCTACTCCATGCTGCGTGCCATCACCAGCGAGATGATGTACGCGCTGATTGCCTGCGTGCTGGCCGGCGCCTATCTGGGCGTCACCCGCGCCAAGATTCCTGCCCTCTTCAAAACCGCTGTCGTTGGGGGTGCGGTGGTCCTGGTGGCCCTGATGCTCTCGATCGATGCCAAATTCTGGGGCGTGGTCGTGATGGGCGGCGCTGTGATCATCCTGTTCTTCCTGCCCTGGCTGGACAACTGCGCGGTCAAGTCGATCCGCTACCGCCCGGACTGGCACAAATACCTGTACGGTATTTTCGTGATCAATTTTGTGATCCTGGCCTACCTGGGCGTTCAACCCCCGTCCCCCGTGGGCGAGCGCGTGTCGCAAGTGGGCACCTTGTTCTATTTCGGCTTCTTCTTGCTGATGCCGTGGTGGAGCCGCTTGGGCGCCACCAAGCCGGTCCCCGATCGCGTGACCTTCACGCCGCACTGAGATCAGGAGCAACAACCATCATGAAAAAATTCATTCTCAGCCTGCTCCTGGCCTGTGGTCTGATCGCTGGCAACGCCCTCGCTTCCGGTGGCAACAGCATCGCCTGGGACAAGGCGCCCGTCAAAACCACGGACCTCGCCGCTTTGCAAAACGGCGCCAAGTTGTTCGTCAACTACTGCCTGAACTGCCACTCGGCAGCCTACATGCGCTACAACCGTCTGACCGACATCGGCCTGACCGAGCAGCAGATCAAAGACAACCTTTTGTTCACCACCGACAAAGTGGGTGACACCATGAAGGCGGCCATTGATCCCAAGCAGGCCAAGGATTGGTTCGGCGCCAACCCGCCCGACCTGACCGTGATTGCGCGCTCGCGCGCCGGCCACGAAGGCACGGGTGCCGACTACCTGTACACCTACTTGCGCACTTACTACCGCGACGAGACCAAGGCCACCGGTTGGAACAACCTGGCCTTCCCCAGCGTGGGCATGCCGCATGTGCTGTGGGAATTGCAAGGTGACCGTCGCCCGGTCTTCAACACCAAGACCGAGAACGGCCACGAAGTGCAAACCTTCAAAGGCTGGGAACAAATCAGCCCGGGCACCATGACGCCGCAGCAGTACGACCAAGCGGTTGGCGATTTGGTGGGCTACCTGCAATGGATGGGTGAGCCGGCGCAAAACACCCGCGTGCGCATTGGCGTGTGGGTGGTCTTGTTCCTGTTGGGCTTGATGTTCATTGCCTGGCGTTTGAACGCTTCCTTCTGGAAAGAAGTTCACTAATTCATTTCGACCCCCTGCGTATCCAGCAGGGTGGGTCGACCACAGAGTGACAGGCCAGCCTGTCACTCTTTTTGATTTTCAGGAGCCTTCAAAATGATGGTGTTGTATTCGGGAACCACGTGTCCTTTTTCCCACCGCTGCCGCTTCGTGCTGTTCGAAAAAGGCATGGACTTTGAGATCCGTGATGTCGATCTTTACAACAAGCCGGAAGACATCAACGTCATGAACCCCTACGGCCAGGTGCCGATCTTGGTGGAACGTGACCTCATCCTGTACGAGTCCAACATCATCAACGAATACATCGATGAGCGTTTCCCGCATCCGCAGTTGATGCCCGGCGACCCGGTGGACCGCGCCCGCGTGCGCTTGTTCCTGCTGAACTTCGAAAAAGAGCTGTTCACGCATGTGACCACACTGGAGTCGCGTGCCATCAAGGGCCAGGAAAAGGCCTTGGAAAAAGCCCGCTCGCACATTCGCGATCGCCTGACCCAATTGGCCCCTGTGTTCTTGAAAAACAAGTACATGCTGGGCGACAACTTCTCCATGCTCGACGTGGCCATTGCACCGCTGTTGTGGCGCCTGGACCATTACGGCATTGACCTGTCCAAGAACGCAGCGCCTTTGTTGAAGTACGCCGAGCGCATCTTCTCGCGCCCAGCCTACATCGAGGCGTTGACGCCGTCTGAAAAGGTGATGCGCAAGTAAGTGTGGCTTGAATGAACGCTGCTGACGCCATCTCGACGCGCCCTTACCTGATTCGCGCCCTCTACGAGTGGTGCATGGACAATGGCTTCACCCCTTACCTGGCGGTGGTGGCCGATGAGACCGTGCAAGTGCCGCGCGAGTTTGTGAAGGACGGCGAAATTGTGCTCAACGTCAGCCCCGATGCCACCAGCGGCCTGCTGCTGGGCAACGAGCTGATCGAGTTCAAAGCCCGCTTTGGCGGCGTGGCGCGTGAAATTCTGGTGCCCGTCTCGCGGGTGATCGCCATCTATGCGCGTGAAAATGGCCAAGGCATGGCGTTTCCTGTGCCGCCAGCGTCCTCTGCCAAAAACGAGACGGTGGAAGCACCTGCGCGCACGCCCAGCCTCTCGGCGGTGGAGGGCGGGCAACTACCTGAAGAAACCGATGCCCCACCCACGCCACCCAGTGGCGGGCGTCCCACGCTCACACGCATCAAGTGAGTGTGGCGCAGGCCGTGCATGCCGTGGCCTGCGTTAAAATCTAAGCTCTGTGGCCCCTGTAGCATGAAGGTCGTGCAGTTGATTTGTAATCATCAGGAGGCGGTTCGATTCCGTCCAGGGGCACCACTCAGCAAGGTATGCCAAATTACTTGGCTTTGCATTCTGGGTTGCCATAGCGCGTGACGCACACCTGTGCCGCGCATTGACTCATGAACGCCTCACGGCTGTTGGCATTCACATCCAGCATCACGCTTTCCATGTAAGGCACAAAATCTGTTCTCATGATTTGCTGGCACGAGGTGTTGGAGACATTGCCTGTCTGCGTGGTCACGCAATGGGTTTGGCCCGTAGGCACCTGCACGGCACGCGTTTGGGACACCAAGGTCGGGACCCTGTGAACGGGGTGCAGCCGAAAGGCTTCGGGCGCACATTCGCTTCGGGCTTGGCGGAACTCGGGTGTCGCACAGCCCAGCAGCAAGCCACTGGCCAGGACAAGCGCAAGATGTCTTTTCATGGTCTCCCTTTTTTCAGCGGCTGCGCGCGCAGCGAAAACCAATGTAGACCACCGAGAAGCTGGCATCTTTCATGGCCAGATGGTCGGCCCGCATGGGGCCCTCGCCATACCACCAAGAACCGCCACGGGTTCGTTTTTGCGCGCTTTGGCCCACCGGCTCGTCGACCCATTCCCAGGCATTGGCGCCCATGTCATGCAGGCCATTGACGCCGGCCACGGTCTGGCCCGCCAAGGCCGGCCCGATGCCTCGCCAAAGGTGTGTGCCCACGGGCATCGAGCGGTCTTTGCCGCAGTCTTCCAGACATTGCGCGCCTTGCGGGGTGTGGCCTGTGGGGTAGCGGTAAGTGGTGCCACGCACCCAAGGGGCCGGCGGCTCGGTGCGTTGTTCGGTGTAGGCCGCCGAGACCCACTCGGCATCGGTGGGCAAGCGGCCACCCGCCCAGGTGCAAAAGGCCTGCGCCTCCGAAAAGTTCACATGAACCGCGGGCCAGTCGGGGTGGCTGGCGGTGCCGAAAGGCCGCTGCCAGGTCCAGCCGGGTTTGCGCACAAAGCCGGCCTCGTAAACATGACCGCCGCCCTCGCGCTCGGCCTGGGTGAGCGTGCCCGTGGCTTGGACAAAACGCCGGAATTGGGCAATCGTGGTTTCGGTGCGTGCAATTTCGAACGTTCCCACACGCTGCCAATCCAGCCCGGCAGAGGCGGATGCTGGCAGAGCATGGACCAGCACCAGCGACAAAAAAAGGCTTCTACAAAAAAATGAAGTGTGCATGCTGTAGATGATCGCGGGATCCGAAAAACCGCCTAGCGCACCCGGACTTTGAGCCGAATGGTCTGCACATCCCAGCCCTTGCTGCGCAAATGGGCAGCGATCGCGGGCAAAAACTGGCGCAATTTGGCGCCCACCGCACTGTTGGGTACCAGCACGCACCAATCGCTGCCTTCGATGGGGCCGCCTTGCAAGGACGCCAGCAAGGGCGGCGGCAGCAGACCTTTGAGGGCCAAGAGGCGCTGCTGGGAGTCTTGTGCCAACTGGCTCAAATGGGCCAAGGTCGGTGCATGGCTGGCGGCCTGCGCCACGGGAACAGAGCGTCCGCGAAGCGTTGGTGTAGATTTGGGTGGCCGGTTGTAACCCAAGGCCCGATAAGCCGCCAAGGCCTCGTCGCGTGCAGACGTCGACTTGGCGTTGGCTAGGGGTGTGTCGATGGGCTTGACCATCCCTGAATTATGGGCGCGGCGGCGGGTAAAATCACTGCCTTCGACAAAGGATTGTTCGACGCGCCCGTGGCCCTCTTGGCGGCGGTGGCGTTGCACCGCTCGCATGGCCCTCAAATTCCTCACCCAGATCTTCGGCAGCCGCAACGACCGCCTGCTCAAACAATACCGCAAGACCGTGGAGCGCATCAATGCGCTGGAGTCTTCCCTGGAGCCGTTGAGCGACGACGCTCTGCGCGCCAAAACCGACGAATTCAAAAAGCGTGTGGCGGGCGGCGAGGCCTTGGAGGACCTGTTGCCCGAGGCGTTTGCGGTGGTGCGCGAGGGCTCCAAGCGCGTCATGAAAATGCGCCACTTCGATGTGCAGATGGTGGGCGGCATCGCCTTGCACCAGGGCAAGATTGCCGAGATGCGCACTGGCGAAGGCAAAACCTTGACGGCCACCTTGCCGGTGTACCTGAATGCCCTGAGTGGCAAGGGCGTGCATGTGGTGACCGTCAACGATTACCTGGCACAGCGGGATGCTCAGTGGATGGGGCGCTTGTACAACTTCCTCGGCCTGTCGGTGGGCATCAACCTGCCGCAAATGCCGCGTGAAGACAAGCAGGCGGCCTACCATGCCGACATCACGTACGGCACCAACAACGAATACGGTTTCGATTACCTGCGCGACAACATGGTCTACGAGCCGCACGATCGCGTGCAGCGGGCGCTGAACTATGCCATCGTGGACGAAGTGGACTCCATCCTGATCGACGAGGCCCGCACGCCGCTGATCATCAGCGGTCAAGCTGAAGACCACACCGCCCTCTACTTGGCGATGAACAAGGTGGTGCCGCATCTGACGCGCCAGGAGGGCGAGGCCGACCCGCACACGGGCGAGGGCGTCACCAAACCCGGTGACTTCACCGTGGACGAAAAATCGCACCAGGTGTTTTTGACCGAGCAGGGCCATGAGAGCGCCGAGCGCATTCTGGCCAGCATGGGCTTGCTGGCCGAAGGCGCGTCGCTGTACGACCCCGCCAACATCAGCCTGATGCATCACCTGTATGCGGCCCTGCGCGCCAACCACCTTTACCACCGCGACCAGCACTATGTGAACCAGGGCGGCGAGATTGTGATCGTGGACGAGTTCACCGGTCGCCTGATGGCTGGCCGTCGCTGGAGCGATGGCTTGCACCAGGCGGTGGAGGCCAAGGAAGGCGTGACCATTCAGGCCGAGAACCAGACACTGGCCTCCATCACGTTCCAGAATTACTTCCGCCTGTACAACAAGCTCTCGGGCATGACCGGCACGGCCGACACCGAAGCCTATGAATTCCAGGAAATCTACGGCCTGGAAACCGTGGTGATTCCGCCCAACCGCCCGAGCAAGCGCGATGACCAACTCGACCGTGTCTACAAGACCACGCAAGAAAAATACAACGCTGCGATTGACGACATTCGTGAATGCCATGAGCGTGGCCAACCGGTGTTGGTGGGTACCACCTCGATCGAGAACTCGGAGCTGATTGCCGAGTTGCTGACGCGCGCCAAGTTGCCCCACCAGGTGCTCAACGCCAAGCAGCACGCGCGCGAGGCCGACATCGTGGCGCAAGCCGGTGCGCCCAAGTCCATCACCATTGCCACCAACATGGCCGGTCGCGGCACCGACATCGTGCTCGGGGGCAACATCGAAAAAGCCGTGGCCGAGGTCGAAGCCGAAGAGGGACTGGACGCCGCGGCCCGCGAAGCCAAAGTGGCGGCCCTGCGTGCGCAATGGCTGAAAGACCATGAGTTTGTCAAAGCCCAGGGCGGCTTGCGCATCATTGCCACCGAACGCCACGAGTCGCGCCGCATCGACAACCAGTTGCGCGGCCGCTCAGGGCGCCAGGGCGACCCGGGCTCCTCGCGTTTCTTCTTGAGCCTGGACGACCAGCTCATGCGGATTTTTGCCGGTGACCGAGTCAAGGCCATCATGGACCGCTTGAAGATGCCCGAGGGCGAGGCCATCGAGGCGGGCATTGTCAACCGCAGCATCGAGAGCGCGCAGCGCAAGGTGGAAGCGCGCAATTTTGACATTCGCAAGCAATTGCTCGAATACGACGATGTCTCCAACGACCAGCGCAAGGTGATTTACCAGCAGCGCAACGACATTCTGGATGCCACCGACCTGACGGCCCAGATTGCCGCCTTGCGCGAAGGCTGCTTCACCGACCTGGTTCGCCAGTACGTGCCCGCCGAGTCGGTGGAAGAGCAGTGGGACCTGGCGGGCTTGGAGAAAGCTTTGGCCTCGGAGTGGCAACTCCATGTGCCGCTCACGCAAACCGTGACGGCGGCCAGCGCCATCACGGACGAAGACATTTTGGAGCAAGTGGTGCAAGCCGCGCATGCGGCCTTCCAGGCCAAGCTTGACCAAGTCGGTGCGGAGCAGTTCACGCCCTTCATGCGCATGGTCTTGTTGCAAAACATCGACTCGCATTGGCGCGAGCACCTGTCGGCGCTGGACTATTTGCGCCAGGGCATTCATTTGCGCGGCTATGCGCAAAAGCAGCCCAAGCAAGAGTACAAGCGCGAGGCCTTCGAGTTGTTTGCCCAATTGCTGGACCTGGTGAAAAACGAAGTCACCCGGGTGCTGATGACGGTGCAAATTCAATCCCAAGCGCAAGTGGACGCTGCCGCCCAGGAAATGGAGCAGCGTGCAGAAAACATTCAGAACGTGAGCTATACCGCGCCGACAGAAACCGGCGAGGCCCAGACCACGTTCGACCCGCAAACCCAGGTGGCCGCGGTGGCGCCCGTGGGCCGCAACGAGCCCTGCCCTTGCGGCAGCGGCAAGAAGTTCAAGTTTTGTCACGGAAAGCTCAGCTGATCATGGCCGTCAACCTTTTGCCTCCCAACCCCGCCGACCTGCACCCGGTGCCTGGCGTGCGCATTGGCGTGACCGAAGCGGGCATCCGCAAGACCGGCCGCAAAGACCTGACCGTGGTGCTGCTGGACGAAGGCACGGCAGTGGGCGGCGTGTTCACCCAGAACCGTTTTTGCGCCGCACCGGTGCAAGTGTGTCGCGACCATTTGACGGCCGGGCAGGGCATCCGCGCCATCGTGATCAACACCGGCAATGCCAACGCGGGCACGGGCGAAGAAGGCCTGGTGCGCGCGCGCGCCACTTGCATTGGCATGGCCAAGGAATTGAGCGTCTCCCCCGAGCAAGTGCTGCCTTTCTCCACCGGCGTCATCATGGAGCCGCTGCCGCACGAGCGCATCCTGGCGGCGCTGCCGACGGCCATCGGCAAAGCCACCGAGGACAACTGGGCCACAGCGGCCGAAGGCATCATGACCACCGACACCGTGCCCAAGGCTTGCAGCGTGCAAGTGCAGATGGGCGGCGCCACGGTCACGGTCACGGGCATCTCCAAAGGCGCGGGCATGATTCGCCCCAACATGGCGACCATGCTGGGCTTCATCGCCACCGACGCTTGTGTGGCCCCCGCGCTCATGAACACCCTGGCACGCAACCTGGCCGAAGGCTCGTTCAACCGCGTCACCGTCGATGGCGACACCTCGACCAATGACTCTTTTGTGGTCATGGCCACGCAGCGTGCCCAGCACGCACAGATCACCTCGCTGGACAGCGCGGAGGGTCAAGCCCTTCAAGCCGCCATGATGACCGTGGCCCGCACCCTGGCCCAAGCCATCGTGCGCGATGGCGAAGGCGCCACCAAATTCATCACCGTGCAAGTGGAGGGTGGCCGCACCGCAGAAGAGTGTCGCCTGGTGGCCTATGCCATTGCGCACTCGCCCTTGGTGAAGACCGCGTTTTATGCCAGCGATCCCAATTTGGGACGCATCCTGGCCGCCGTGGGCTACGCCGGCATCGCCGACCTGGACCAGACCCAGATCGACTTGTACCTCGACGAGGTGCACATTGCGCACCAGGGCGGCCGCCATCCGGCGTACCGCGAGGAAGAAGGCCAGCGCGTCATGAAGCAGACGGAAATCAAGGTGCGTGTCGGCCTCGGCCGTGGCACCGCCACCGACACCGTGTGGACCTGTGACTTCAGCCACGACTATGTGACCATCAACGCCGACTACCGCAGCTGAGCCATGAACGAATCCTTTGAACGCCTGATGCAGCGGGCCGAGTTGCTGATGCAGCGCATCGAGTCTGTGCTGCCCCAACCCCTCAGTGCGCCTGACTGGAACGCCAGCGTGGCCTACCGTTACCGCAAGCGGTCCAGTGGCCATGGCGCCCTCGAGCCCGTGCGCCATGTGGCCTCGCTGGGCCTGGCTGATCTGAAAGAGATCGATGGCCAAAAAGAAAAAATGCAGCGCAACACCGAGCAGTTTGTGCGGGGCCTGCCCGCCAACAATGTGTTGCTCACCGGCGCGCGCGGCACGGGCAAGTCATCGCTCATCAAGGCCTGCCTGAATGCCTATGCCGATCAAGGCTTGCGCTTGATTGAGGTGGACAAAGCCGACTTGGTCGACTTGCCGGACATCATTGACGTGGTGTCTGACCGTCCTGAAAAATTCATGATCTTCTGCGACGACCTGAGCTTTGAAGACGGCGAGCCCGGCTACAAAGCGCTCAAGTCCATCCTGGATGGCTCGGTCGCTGCGGCCACACCCAATGTGCTGATTTACGCCACCAGCAACCGCCGCCATTTGTTGCCCGAGTACATGAAGGACAACCTGAGCTACACCCACACCGACGACGGTGAGGTGCATCCGGGCGAGGTGATCGAAGAAAAAATTTCCTTGTCCGAGCGCTTTGGCTTGTGGGTCAGCTTCTACCCCTTCTCGCAAGACGAGTACCTGACCATTGTGGGCCAGTGGCTCACGGCCTTGGGCTTGCCCGAAGACACGCTGGACAAGGCGCGGCCCGAAGCCTTGGTGTGGGCGCTCGAGCGTGGCTCGCGCAGTGGCCGCGTGGCCTACCAGTTCGCGCGCGATTACGCGGGCCGCAACGCCTGAGGCGCCCAGGAGCGGCCATGACCCAATCTTCGGTGCTCGTGGCCGATGGCGACTTGCCACGCGAAGGTGGCGAAAACCGCCCGCTGGTCCAAGTGGCCGTGGGCGTGTTGCTGCAAGGCGATGGCGCTTTTTTGCTGACCTCGCGCCCCCCCGGCAAAGTGTATGCAGGCTATTGGGAGTTTCCAGGCGGCAAGCTCGAAGCCGGCGAGACGGTGCAGCAAGCGCTGGCGCGTGAGTTGCACGAAGAAATCGGTATAGCCATCGAAGACTGCACCCTGTGGAAGGTCGAGCGCGTGGACTACCCGCATGCCTTGGTGCAGCTCAATTTTTGCCGCGTCACGCGTTGGCGCGGCGAGTTGCAAATGCGCGAAGGGCAGTCTTTTGCATGGCAGCAACTGCCGGTGACGGTGACGCCCGTGTTGCCGGGGACGCTTCCGGTTTTAAGGTGGTTGGAAGAAGAGCGAGGGCTGGCCGCGGCGCTGCGCGCCTCGCCATGACGCCTTACCCCCCGTCATCGCTAGCGAAGCGTGGCGATCTGTCTGCGGCGTGAGCTTGCCGCGGCCCTGTGGGCCTCGCAACGACGGCTTACTGCAGCGGGGTGTTTTCGAAATTGGGATCGTCGGGCGGTGTCAGGTCGGGCACGCGGTGTTGCTCGCTGGCCCACGCGCCGAGGTCGATGTTTTTGCAGCGTTCGCCACAGAAGGGGCGGTAACGGTTGCTCGGGGCATAGACACTGGGGCCGCCACAGCCAGGACAGGTCACGATGCGTTCAGCCATGTTCGCCGCTTCAGGTGCACAAGGCCATTTCAAACGGCACATCTTCGGCCACTGGCACCAGGTGTCCTTGCGCGTCTTGGCGCATCAAGCGCACCGACACCATCATGCGGTTGCCGCTGATCTCGGGCACCACCTTGAAGTTGGGATCGATGCGCAGGCGCATCATCTGGAATTTGCCTTGGGGCAGGTTTTGCTGGAACACGCCTGCAGGTGCCATCACTTTTTGGGCCGATGCTGTGTCGCGCAGCAGGCGCAGCAACAGATTGACGCTGGCATAAAGCGGCTGCAAGGGCTCGGTCCAGCGCAGAATGTCGTCACGGCGCTCCTGGCTCGGCCGCTGCTGCCAGGCGTGGTAGCTGGGCATGTCGAAGCCGCAGGTCCCACCCGGAATGGCCATGCGATTGCGCAGGCCAGCCAGCCATTCGTTCTCGCTCACGAACTGGCTGATGCGCGCGCCCGAGGTGTTGATGCCTTCGAAACAGTCGTCAATGTTCTTGAGGAAGGTTTCCAGCACCGACTCGGCCACCGAGGGGTTGCCGCGGTAAGCTTGGAATTGCTGCTTGTGCCGTTCCAGGTCTTTGAGAACGTCCGATTTGAGGTCGGCACGACCACCGACTTCGACGATTTCAAAAACCGTGCTGAAGCAAAAATGGTGATCGGCGGGGTGGTCGCGTTGCAACAGCAGTTCAAAGCGACGGAAAAGGTATTCCAGGCGCAGGTAGGTGCGGACGCGTTCGTTGAAGGGGTGTTCGTAAAGGATCACGTCAAAGCCTGTTGGCTGTCGTTGCAAGTTCGGCCCAATGATACCCGACCCTCTTCCCCCGTCATCGCGTACATGGACGCTCCCTGTTAAGCAAACTGTTTTTTGACTTTG
>CAYTZZ010000024.1:0-33194 GCA_964442645.1 uncultured Bordetella sp.
CTATTTTCTGTGGATAACTACCTAGGGAGGCGATGCATCTAAGTTATCCACAGAAAATAGGCAAAACTCAAGACCTGACCCCATCCCCCTCAACGCCGCGTAAACGAAAGGGTGACGTCGCCGAGATGAATGCCCCATTTGCTCATGCGCGCTTTGTTCAGCATCACGCGGTCGTTCATGAGGTACATCCAGTCGTCCATGTCGACATGCACGATGGTGCCATCCACAGGCAAGGCCAGGGTGTAGCGCCAGTGGAAGGCGTTGCCTTGGGTTTGGCCGCGGGCGATGCCCACCACGTCGCCTGCCGTGCCGGTGTAGACGCCGTTGCCTTCATGGGTCAATTTCCAGACGCGTTTTTCCTTGGTGCCATCTGAATAAACAAAGTCTTCGTCCAGGATGCCTTTGCCATCCACCCATTGGCAATTCATTTCGACCGTGAAGCGCTTGACGACTTTCCCATTGCGGTCGGTGAAGATCCCCCAAGCGTCGACCATGCCATTGAAGTAAGACGGCAAGTCCAGGGCAGGTTTTTGGTTGGCGAAGTCTTCAATGTTGGGACTTGCGCAACCGCTCAGGCCGGCCAGGCCCGCTGTGCCAGTGAGGCTGCTGAGCAGCAGGAATCTACGGTTCATCATGGGCAACCTTTGTGTCATTGGAAATTCTCTGTGCCATCCAGACCAGCGCGGGAAGCGCCATCATCCAGGCCAAGGCCAGGACGGACAGCTCAAACAACGAACGGTGCAAGGATGCCGCCCCCAATGCGGCGCCGGCCAGATAGGACAGCGGCCCAAACACCAGGCCCGCTGCCACAGAGATCAGCAGCGGCAGACGTTTCAAAAAAGCCATCGAGGAATTCAGCGTCAAAGCAAACAACACCCAAAGCATCCAGAGCCAAAATGGGCTGAGCGCGCCCCATGCGCGTCCTTCGAAATGAATCACCGCAAAAGATTGCAGCAAGGTGTCAACGGCGATGCCAAGCAACAAGGCCACAGCCGCCAGTTGTATCTCTTGACCCGCATGGCCCACCCAGGCCAGGTGCGCCAACACCAACAAGCCGCAAAACAACAGCGCCGCTGTTTCATACCCGTGCACTACACCAAGCACGCAGGCCCACCAGCCTGCTTGAAAGCCCAGTGCGTTCACGATTGCATACATGGGCGCATTCTAGAAACTCGGCCCAACCTTTGGGCCCACGGGGTTGTTGCGTGGCAGACAAACAAGCCCAATGCGTTTCAAGCCGATGGAAAAACCGCCGCCATGAGCTTGCGAATTTCCGGAAGGTACAAAGCTTCGGCTTTTTGCGCCAGGGTCACCAAGCCAAAGCGAGCGTTGGCTTTCAGGGGTGGATGGATTTTCAACTCCACCAAGTCGGGCGCGCAGGCGCGGATGGCCAGCAAAAGCGTGTCACTGTGCTCGGCCACTTGCACCAGATGCGAGATTTCATCGCTGCTGTAGCGCACCAGCACATCGGGGTGGGCTTTTTCGCCGTAACGCTCGGTGAGAATGCGGGCCAATTCGTCGCTCAGAGGGGTGGAGGCCACGGGGTAGCGGCATACATCCGCAAAATTTACCTTGGACAATTTTGTCAAGGGATGGCGTTTTCTGCACATGAATGCGCCCGCCATTTCCGCGACCTGGGTGACGCTCAAATCGGGCGCGGGGCGCAGCGAGCGGATGTCCACAATCAAGGCATCCACCGTTCTGTCGCGCAGCATGTGTGTCAAGGCGCTGGTGTTGGCGCGCACGATGTCCACATGGAAGTTCGGAAAGTGCTTGGCGAAATGCATCATGAGGGGCGCCGTCAGCATGGCGCCCGGCCCCGAGCTCAGCCCCAAGCGGACATGGCCCACATCTTCCGAGCCCAGCACTTTGCCGGAGTTTTTCAGCTGGGCGGCTTCCTCTATCAAGACCTGGCTGCGCTGCAGCACCATGCGGCCAAAAGCAGTGAGCTCGATTTTTTTACCAATCCGGTCGAACAGCAGTTGCCCCAACTCCTCCTCCAGCGCTTTGATGCTGCGGCTCAGCGCAGGTTGCGTCATGTAAAGCTGGGAAGAGGCTTTGACAAAAGAGCCGGCCTTGGCCAGGCCGATGAAATGGCGGAGTTGGGTCAGCGTCATGGTGATCTATGCAATTCATATCATCATATATGAATTGAAAATGCATTGGACGTTATTCATAGGGGCTCCTACCATCCGTTTGTCTTTGAACATCCATGACCCAGGAGACTCCCATGAAATCGGCTTTGAAATCGTTTTTCGGCGTGCTGTCCGGGCTGCTGTTGGCGGGCGCCACGCTGGCCCAATCGTTCCCCAGCAAGCCCGTCACCCTCATGGTGCCTTACCCCGCCGGTGGTGTGTCCGATGTGATTGCGCGCACCCTGAACACCACCCTGGCCAAGCATTTGGGCCAGCCGGTCATCGTCGAAAACCTGGGTGGTGCCAGCGGCGGCATTGCGGCCCAAAAAGTTCTGGCCAGTCCGGCCGACGGTTACACCATTTTTCAAGGTTCTCCCAACGAGTTGATTCTGGCGCCCTTGTCCAATGCCGCCATCAAATACAAGAGCGAAGATTTCCGCCTGGTTCAAATGATCACGGTCAATCCCCTGGTCATGCTGGCGCGCAAAGATTTTCCCGTGGCCAATGCGGATCAATTCTTGGCTTATGCCAAAAAAGCCGCGGCCGACCACAAGCCTGTGACTTACGCCAGCGTGGGCCCGGGATCGATGTACCACCTGCTGGGCGAGCATCTCTCGGGTTTGACCGGCATCGAAATGACGCACGTGCCCTACAAAGGCGGCGCACCGGCCATTCAAGACCTGATGGCAGGCCAGGTCGACATCATGATGACCGTGTACGGCAAGAGCTATGTGCAGATGGTGGAAGAGGGCAAACTCAAGGCGCCCGCCGTGCTCTCGGCCGAGCGGCAGGACAATTTCAAAGGTGCGACACCCTTGAACGACACCAAGGCCCTCAAAGGTTTTGTGTTCGACATGTGGGCTGGCTTCTTTGTGCATAAGGACACGCCCGAGGCCGTGGTGCAAGTGCTGCACAAGGCTTTGAGCGAAGTGGCCAACGATCCCAGCATCCGTGCCGCCTTGGAAGCGCAAGCCATGCAGGTTCCCCGTCCGCAACCGCTGGTGGCCATGAGCAAGGTGTATGCGGACAACACATCGCGTTACCGCGCGATCGCCAAAGCCATGAATTTGCAACCCCAGTGAGGGTGGAGCGCGACGTGCAAGCCGCTTATCTCGGTCAATCGCTGGCGAACAGGGTGGGTGAATTCATTCAAATTCGCCGCGACCTGCATGCCCATCCCGAACTGGCCTTTGAAGAGCATCGCACGGCCAGCCTGGTCGCGCACAAGCTCGAAGCCTGGGGCTATGAAGTCACCACCGGTCTGGGCGGCACCGGTGTGGTGGGCCGCTTGCGTCGTGGCCAGGGTTCCAAGACCCTGGGCATTCGGGCAGACATGGATGCCTTGCCCATTGCCGAACATGGCGTTGCAGATTGGAAAAGCACCACCCCCGGCAAGATGCACGCCTGTGGCCACGATGGCCACACGGCCACCTTGCTCGCCGCCGCGAAATGGATTGCCGAAGACCTTGAATTCGATGGCACGCTGCACCTGATTTTTCAGCCGGCAGAAGAAGGCGCAGGCGGTGCGGTGCGCATGATGGCCGATGGCCTGTTCGAGAAATTTCCCTGTGACGCCATCTTTGCGCTGCACAACATGCCTGGCGTGCCTGCTGGCCAATTTGTGTTTCGCCAAGGCCCTACCATGGCCTCGAGCGATGACGTGACGATCCGCCTGCAAGGCATGGGCGGCCATGGCGCCATGCCGCACAAGGCCATCGACACGGTGGTCGCGGGCGCTGCCATCGTCATGGCCTTGCAGACCATTGTGGCGCGCAACGTCGACCCCTTTGAAACGGCCGTCGTCACCGTGGGCGCTTTCCATGCGGGCCAGGCCCACAACGTGATTCCTGACGAGGCCGTCCTGAAGCTGAGCGTGCGGGCCTTGAGCCCCCAGGTGCGCACGCAATTGAAAGATCGCATTGTGGACTTGGTGAATTTGCAAGCCGCAAGCTACCAGGTCCGCGCCAGCATCGATTGGCAAGAAGGCTATGCCGTGCTGGTCAATGCCCCGAAAGAAACCGAATTGGCCACCCGCGTTGCAACGCAGTTGTTTGGCAAAGCCAAGGTGCAAGCGCAGGGTGCGCCCCTCACGGCCAGCGAAGACTTTGCCTTCATGCTTGAAAAAGTGCCGGGCTGTTATTTTTTTGTGGGCAATGGCGGGCCAGGCACCCCTGGCGCCTGCATGGTCCACAACCCCAGCTACGATTTCAACGACGACCTGATTGCGCCTGCGGCAACATTCTGGTCTGAACTGGTGAGTGCCTATTTGACACCCGCCTGAAATTTTTCATCACCGTCGATCGGGAGAGACTGCCTTGTGGCAGCGCCGAAGGAGCAACCGCCCCGGAAACTCTCAGGCCAAAGGACCGATCGATGGACATACTCTGAAGAGCGGCCGGTGTTCGTCACCCGGCCCACCGCAGGAGCAAGCTGAACGGCCCCGGCTGGCCAGTGAATCTCTCAGGTTCCAAACAGAGGGGGCGTGTCAGGCACAGGGTGTGCCCGGCGCTGAACCCCATGACGTTTGGAGAACACGATGAAATCGATGGCAGTGATTGGTGGCGGCATCACAGGCGTGACAACCGCTTATGCGTTGGCCAAAAAAGGCTTTTCTGTGACGCTGTTTGAAAAGCAGCGCTATGCCGCCATGGAGACCTCGTTTGCCAACGGTGGCCAACTGTCGGCCTCGAACGCCGAAGTCTGGACCCATCCTTCCACCTTGGTCAAAGGCCTGAAATGGATGCTGAAAAGCGATGCGCCCTTGCTGGTCAACCCGAAACCCAGCTGGCACAAGCTGTCTTGGTTTGCCGAGTTCATTGCCAGCATTCCCCAATACACACAGAACACCATTGAAACCGCGCGCTTGGCTGTCCAGGCACGAGAGCACCTCTTTGCCTGGGCCGATCAGGAAGGCATCGCGTTCGACCTGAAAAAACAAGGCATCCTGCACATTTACCGCGATGCCAAAGGCTTTGAGCATGCCGGCAAGGTGTCCAGGCTGTTGGCCCAAGGCGGCTTGCCGCGCCGTGCCGTCACACCGCAAGAAATGCAGGCCATCGAGCCCACCTTGACGGGCAAGTTTTATGGCGGCTACTACACCGAGAGCGACTCTACCGGCGACATTCACCGCTTCACTACCGGCTTGGCCAAGGCCTGTGAGCGTTTGGGCGTGAAGCTTCTGATGGGGCAAGATGTGGTGAGCCTGGCCTCGGATGGTCATGCTGCGACCGTGACCACGCAAGAGAACGGCATGGCGCAGGCGTACCACTTCGACGGCTTGGTGGTGTGTGCCGGCGTGGCTAGCAGACAGTTTGCGAGCCAGTTGGGCGACCGTGTCAATGTCTACCCTGTCAAGGGCTATTCCATCACCGTGAATTTGCTGGATGCACTAAGCCAGCAAGCGGCGCCCCAGGTGAGTTTGCTGGACGATGAAACCAAGCTGGTCACCAGCCGCTTGGGCGTGGACCGTTTCCGCGTGGCGGGCACGGCCGAATTCAATGGCGTCAACAAAGACATTCGCGCCGATCGCATCAAGCCGCTGGTGGATTGGGTCCATGCTTGTTTCCCTGGCGTCAGCACCCGCCAGGTGGTGCCATGGGCGGGTTTGCGTCCCATGATGCCCAACATGATGCCGCGCGTGGGCCGAGGCAAGCAGGAAAATGTTTTCTACAACACGGGCCACGGTCACCTGGGTTGGACGTTGTCAGCAGTGACTGCGGACATGGTCAGCGAACTGATTCGCCAGGCGCAGGAGACGGTGCAAATCACCCAGCTGATGACCTCCCAAGCCAGCGCCTGAGGGCGCTCACGCAAAGGCGATGGTGTGCCGCAGGGTCAGGGGATCGAGCAATGCCCTGGCCCGCTCATGCAAGGACGCTTGCTGTTCAGTCGGGCAGTGGTGGAAGGTCACGCTCATCATGCTGCCGTGGGTGTCATGTGCATGCACTGTGACCTCGCACCGAACGGGCGCTTGCACCAAGGGTTGCAACAGCGTTTCACCTAGGCGTTGGGCCGCGTCCCAGCGCAATGCCGGCTTGAAAACCTTGCCCACAGCGGTCAGCGGGATGACCTCGATGATGAACATTTGCACAGGCACGGCCGCGCGTTCGGGCGTGCGCTCGCGCACAAAGTCAATCAGCTCAGAAGGTTCAGCCTTGGCGCCCGGCTTGAGCTGAACATACGCCACAGGCAACTCGCCTGCATAGGCATCGGGTTGTCCCACCATGGCCGCCAAGGCCACCGCAGGATGCTGGTAAAGAATTTCTTCGATGGCCATGGGGTCGATGTTGTGGCCACCCCGAATCACCAAGTCTTTGGCGCGGCCCGTGATCCACAAGTAGCCTTCGGCGTCCAGTCGGCCCAGGTCGCCGGAGTTGACCCAGCCGGGGGCGACAAAACTGCCGCTTTGGTGCGCCTCGCTCAGATAGCCTGAAAAAACGCCAGGACCCGCCATGGCGACCACGCCAATCTCTTGAGGTTTGCAATCTTCCAAGGCCTGCCCTTGGCTGTCCACTTTCACAATGCGCACACGGCTGTAGGGCACCGGGTGTCCCACCGAGCCCAAGCGGACGGGGCGGTGCGCATAGCCAATGGTGTGCACACTGGCGGTTTCGGTCATGCCGTACACCTCCAGCACTGGCACGCCCAGCGTGTCCTGGTAGTGCTGGGCCACGGCCACAGGAATGGCGGAGCCGCCGCCCGACACCCAGGCAATGCTGGAACGATCATGCTGCTCAACCGGGACATGAAGGGCGGCGGCCAGCACGGTCGGCACACTGCCCCAAACAGAGGGTCGGTATTTCTCTACAAAGCGCCAAATGTTTTTCACCGCTTGCGGGTCACGCCAGCCTTGCGACGAGACCAGCACCAGCGCTGTGCCACAACACAAAGGCCCCAAGCCTTGCGTCAGGGCGCCGCCCACATGGAACAAGGGCAAGCCGAACAGCAGATGCCGTTGCACACCCGAGGGCAGCATCAAGCCAATCACCCAGGCTTGGTAGACCTGGTTGCCATGGCTGTGTCGCACCAGCTTGGGCGTGCCGGTGGTGCCGCCGGTGTGAAAGAAGCTGGCGGTGTCCTCCGAACGGATCTGCCGTTGGCTCAGCAGCCGGTCTGAGGGATAGGTTTCGATGCGTTGCGCATAACTGATCGCGCTTGGATCGTCTGGTGCGGGGCCATCCATGACCAGCAAAGTTTTCAAGCTCGGCACCTGGTCTTTGATTTGCTGTACTTTTTCCCAAATGTCGGGCGCACGCGCTCGGCTTTGCAGCGCGATCACGCGGGTGTTGGAGGCGCGCAGGATCTCGCCAATTTGGGCCGCAGAGAGCAGGGGGTTGACGGGGCTGGCGATGCACGCAGCTTGCGAACCCAACAGCGCCACAAAACTTTCGGGCGACAAAGGCATGAGCAAGCTCACCACATCTTGTGTTTGAAGGCCCAGATCGTGTAGCAAGTTGGCCATTTGCGTGACCTTGGCCAGAAGTTGCGAAAAACTCAGTTGCCGCTCGCAATGCGCTGGGTCGCCTTGCGGGTGGTAGATCAGGGCCGGTGCATCTGGAAAGCGTTGGGCGGCCAGCGAGATGGCCTCGTAGGTGCTTTGTGCCGCGATTCTTTGGGCGTAGGGAATTTTTTCAAATTCAGCGAGCGCTTCCGGTGTTTCCAGCTTGGGAAGCGATTCTTGGATGAACAAATCCAGCAGGTGAGGTGAGGCCACGCGTCTCTCCGAAGTCCTGCAAAGATTCTAGGGATGGGGGCGACAAAAAAGCTTGGGGATCTCCATGGTTACAAGTTGTGTTTTCCTCCGCTAAAGTGGGGGTCTTTGGTGAAAGGAGCTCTCAAATGACAGTCAAATTGAAGAAGTGGTTGGGTGGGATGGTCGTTGCGGGCCTGTTGTCGGGCGCCGGCTGGGCACAAACAGGCACCATCAAGATCATTGTGGGCTACCCGCCTGGCGCCACTTCGGACACCTTGACCCGTCTGGTGGCCGATGGCATGTCGAAACGTCTGAACCAACCGGTGGTGGTTGAGAACAAGACGGGTGCGGGCGGTCAATTGGGCAATCAAACCGTCAAGGCTGCCGCTGCCGATGGTGCCACCTTGCTGATGACCCCTGTGGCCACCATGTCCATTTTCCCGCACAGCTATGCGGGGCGGCTGAGCTACGACCCTTTCAAAGACTTTGCGCCCGTCACACACCTCACGAATTTTCAAATTGGCTTGGGCGTGGCCACCAATGTGCCTGCGCAAAAGCTGGCCGATTATGTGGCTTGGGTGAAGTCGGACCCGAATAAAAACAGCTTTTATGGCTCGGCTGCCAGTGGCAGCATTCCGCATTTTTTCGGGGTGATGTTTGGCAAGGCTGCCGGCTTGAATTTGCAGCATGTACCCTACCGCGGAACGGCCGCATCGATGCAGGCGCTGGCAGCAGGGGAAATCGCTGCGCTGTCCACGGTGGCTGCCGACATTCAGTCGCTGGTGCAAGCCAACAAGGCGCGCTTGCTGGCCGTGGCTGGCGATAAGCGCAGCCCCAACTTTCCGGAAGTACCCACCTTCAAGGAATTGGGTTATGACCTGAGCGCGACGGCTTGGTACGGTTTGTTTGCACCTGCGGGCACGCCACCTGCGGTGATCGAACGCCTGGCCAAGGCCGCCATGGACACCGTGTCTGACCCGCAATTGAACAAACGTTTGCTCGAGATTGGGCTCGAGCCCACAGGCTTTGGCCCCGATCGCCTCGCGGCCATCATGAAAGCAGACTACGAGCGCTGGGGGCCGCCCATTCGCGCTTCGGGCTTCAAACCGGATTGAATGTTGAATGGGGTCAGGTCTTGAGTTTTGCCTATTTTCTGTGGATAACTAAGATCGTTCGATACCACATGAGTTATCCACAGAAAATAGGCAAAACTCAAGACCTGACCCCCTACACAGGAGCTCCTGAATGAACGACCTTGGCCGCCTAGAAGATTTGCCCGCAGACTATGTGGAAGATCTGCGTCAATTGAACCTGGTGCCTTTGTGGCCCAGTTTGCGCGGCGTGCTGCCGCCCAAGGTCCCGACACGCCAGACGCAGCCAACCCATTGGGCTTTCAAGACGCTTAAGCCCTTGCTGCTCAAGGCCGGGGAGTTGACCCCGATTGAAAAGGCAGAGCGCCGTGTCTTGGTCATGGCCAACCCAGGCCATGGCCTGGACAAGATGCAAGCCAGCAGTGCCATTTACCTGGGCATGCAGTTGCTGCTGCCCGGTGAATGGGCGCCCAGCCATCGCCACACGCCCAATGCCGTGCGCATGATTGTGGAGGGCGAAGGGGCCTACACCACGGTGGATGGGCAGAAATGCCCGATGAGCCGCGGTGACTTGATTCTGACGCCGACTGGCTTGTGGCACGAGCACGGCCATGACGGCACCGACCCCGTGATTTGGTTGGACGTCCTTGATTTGCCCCTGATGTACTACATGGAAGTGTCGTATCACATCAACGGCGACAGGCAAAAAATCTTGCCCGGGCAGGGTGATCGCCAATATGCGCGCGCAGGGGTTGTCCCGACCCAGATGTTCGAGCGTTCCAGCAATCCTTACCCGATGCTGCGCTACCCCTGGGTGGAGGCCAAAGCCGCGCTGCTGTCGATCGCACAGGACAAGCCCGCGCTGGAGCAAGTGCAGGTGGCCTACGTCAACCCAGAAACTGGACGGGATGTGGAGAACGTTCTGGGCTTTTACGCCTTGATGCTGCGACCCGGTCAAACGCTGCGACTGCCGGCACGCTCACCCGCACAGGTGTTCCATGTGATCGAAGGGGGTGTGCAAGCGAGCGTGGTGGGCAAGACCTTTGACTTGGCGGAAGCCGACACCTGCTGCGCCCCTGGTTACGAGCCTGTCATTCTGAAGAACTTGCGAACGGACCAGCCTTCCTTCGTGTTCGTCGCGGACGAGTCGCCCTTGCACCACAAGCTGGGCGTCTACGAAAATCGAGGCTAGGGCACACCGCAAGACAAAGCAGAAAGCCACTTAGCCTTGGGCGGCCTTTGCCCTCTCTGCTTTTTCTCTCTCGGCCTTCTCGGAGTTGACCTGTCGCGCAATGGCGTCCACTTGCTCGTCAGACATGCCGTATTTGGCTTGAAGCGCCTTGAGCTGTTGCTTCTCTTCGTCTGAAACGACTCCGTCGGCCAATACTTCCCGCACTTCCATCTCATAGATGGCTTCACGGCGTTGAACTTGTGCTGTGTAGGCTGTGGCCACCACCCCGGTCAGGATGGCAGCCAAGGCAATGGCCAGCACTTGCGTCACGATGACCAGAACCGTGCCCACGTAAGTGACAGGATCGACATTGCCCCAGCCCGAGATGATGGTCAGGATGAACCAATGCATGGCCGCAGGAATGGATGGGAAGACGTCCGGCTGGTCATGGCCTTCAATGATGTAGATCAGCGAAGAAAACAGCAGGCAGCTGATCAAAAGCAGGAAGAGGGCTGATGAAAAGGAGTCCCACTCCGACTTGATGGCTTCAAGCATGTCTTCCATGGCGCTGTTGTAGCGCGATAGCTTGAAGATTCGCATCAAACGAAACATGCGCAGCACCCGAAGGTCGGCGCCTGGGAACAGCAACTGCAAATAGAAAGGGACCGTGCTGAAAAAGTCCACCAGTCCAAACGGGCTGAAGATGTACTCTTTGCGACCACGCCAGGCGCTGGTGCTTTCTCCCTGGTATTTTTCGCTGTAAGACCAGACGCGCAATACATATTCGAAAGAGAACACCACCACGCTGGCCAGATCGAAAATATGAAAATACGCCTCGTAGGCATCGTGGATTTCTTGCACCGATTCCAGAATGATGGCGATCACGTTCAACACCACCAGGCTGGCAATGAAAATTTCGCAAGCATGGCTGGCACGGTCGACCACCGCACCGTCCAGAATTTCATAGGTGCGTCGACGCAGGCGGCTCCAAGGGCTCATGGGGCTGGGGGCGACCTGGCTCATGCCTGGGTCTCCTTGTTCTTGTTGAACTCGTCCACCATGGATTGAACTTCTTGGTCAGACAGGCGGAACTGGACTTGCAGGCGTTTCAACGCGTCTATTTCCGCATCGGAGACCACGCCATCGGCAAGTACTTGCATCAACTGTGTTTTGTAAGCGTGCTTCTTGCGCGAGAGTTGTGTGGCAAACGCCGAGGCCACGATACCGGTCATGATGGCTGCCATGCAGACGCCCAAAAAGCCCGTCAGCAAGGCAATGATTTCACCGGCCTTGGTGACAGGCTCGACGTTGCCATAGCCTGAGGTGATGGTGATGATGGCCCAGTAAATGGAATGCGGAATCGAACCAAAGGCTTTGGGCTGTTCATGGCCTTCCGCAAAATGCATGAGCGACGCCGACACGATGGTGGAAATCAGCAACAGAAACGCCGCCGAGCCAAAGGCCCTGCGCTCGGCGTAGACCGCCTGCACCAGGTCTTGCAGCGCCGTGTTGTATTTGGAGAGTTTCAAAATTCGGAGCAAGCGCAACACCCGAAGAATGCGCAGGTCCAGCGTTGGGAAGAACACGTGCAGGTAGTGCGGCATGGTGGCGAAGAAGTCCACCAAGCCAAAGGGACTGAAAATATAGCTCTTGCGGCCACGCCAGGCGCCACCCTCTTCGGGCTTGAAGCGCGCGCCGAAAGACCAGACCCGCAACACATACTCCACGGTGAAAAACATCACGCTCCAAAACTCCAGTTCATGAAAGAACTCTTTGTGCTCGGCGTGAATTTCAGGCACGGAATCTAGGATCACGGCGCTGCAGTTGATGAGCACAACCGCTGTGATCAGCCACTCTACATAGCGGCTTAATTTTTGGCGAGGTGAGCCGTCAAGGATTTCCATGACGGTTCTTTGAGTATTGGAGATCATCTCAATCACTGATACAAGAAGGTTGCCAGCCCAAGGCTGGCAACGAAATTAGCCCTTCACCCGAGGAGCAGGATTATGCTTTGCCCTGAATTTGCCGCCAAAGCTGCAATTCACTTTCGGTGAGGCGGTCCAATTCTCTGGCGGTTTCCTCAAACTTGCCTTGCTCCATCAGCATGTCCAACTGGCGAATTTCGCTGATACACGTCTTGAAATACTCGACGGCATGCGCAGGGCGCTGGGCAATCATGTGCAATGGCAAGGCTTTGAGGTTGTCCTCGATCTCTTTGTCCTTGATCACCTGGTCGATCAAGGCGTTGATTTCTTCAACACTCAAATGCAGTCGCTTGGCTTCATCGCGAATGAACTGTGTTTCCTTGGCCTCGATCTTTCCGTCTTTCAAAATCTGAAACAGGTTGGCCTTGAGGGCGTCGCGGTCTTTGATCAGTTCGTCACTGAAGGCAGATGCCAGCAAGGCGGCCGGGATCGCAAAAATACCGATTCCCAACAGGGCCAGCACCGACGTCATGGCGCGACCCCAAGGGGTGACTGGGGAGATATCGCCATAGCCCACAGAGGCCAGCGTGATCACCGCCCAGTAAATCGACTGGGGAATGTTTTCGAATTTTTCCGGCTGGGCCTCATGCTCCAACAAATAGCCGATGCTGGCCGTCAAGACCAACAACAAGCCCATGATGAAGGACGCAGCACTCATGATCGGCCATTCGCGAGCAATCACTCGGAACAGCACTGCGGTGGCATCGCTGTTGCGGGTGAGCTTGAGCAAGCGCGCCAGTCGGAAAATCCGCAAGAAGCGCAAGTCCAGCACATGGTGCAGGAACACCTCCAAGTAGAAGGGAATGATGGCCAGGAAGTCAATGAAGGTGGATGGCGACTTGGCCTGCTTGAAGCGCCCGAAGAACGCGCCTTGGTATTTGGGGCCTTCCACGCAGCTGTACATGCGCATGCAGTACTCGAGCGTGAAGATGGCCACCGCGATCGAGTCGAGCACAATGAATTGCAAATTCAAAATGTAGTGCAGGCTTTCGACCGACTCCAAAATCACAGAGACGACCGACAACAGCACCCAGATGGCAATGAAGGTGTCGAACAATTCATACAACTTTCCGCTGTATGCCGTTGGAAACACCAAGGCATGCATTTTTTGGCGGAAAGTTCGACCCTGGTTCAGCTTGGCAAATTCTTGGTAGGCCGGAACAATGATGCGAACCAGCTTCAGGATTCGCAGCAGTCGCAAGGCCCGCAGAACGCGCAAGTCCACCGGAATAAAGGCTTGCAGGTAGAAGGGCGCAATCGCCAACAGGTCGATGATGGCAAATGGGCTGGTGACAAAGCCTAGGCGCGCGTTGCGTTTGTTTTTGAACTCTTCGTCTTCCGGGGCCAGATAGAACCGCAAGGCGTATTCAATGGTGAACACAATGACGGAAAAGACGTCAAAGTAGTGAAACAGGTTTTTGTTGGGCTCAAAGATCGCAGGAACTTGCTCAAACACCAGGCTGAACAGGTTCAAGACAATCAGAATGCCCAGCCACTTGTCGACTTGCTTTTGCTTGTTGCCAGGAATGTTGGGGTCCAGCAGCCAGGAGTAAAGCCATTTGCGCATCGGCAGATCTTTGGAGATCTCGGCCTTTTGCTCCTTGCCGAGCAACTCGGCAACATCAATGTTGTCGAGGTATTGCGTTCTGAAGGGGGTGGGGTTTTTTGTTTCCATGGCAATCCTCAGAACTCAACTTCACCAACTTTGATGGGGTAGCCGCCCTTGTCGCAGACAGTGATGCGAATTTGCATCTTCGCCTCTATGGCATCGGCCTCTGTCAAAGGATTGACCACCACGGGAATCGCCGAGCCAGCCGGCGTGGCCACCAGGTTGCTGAAAAAGATGGCGCCACGCGTGGACAAGTCAGCCTTGTCGCACTTTTCAACCACATGCAGTGGTTTGTTGAAAAAGGTGTTCACCAAGTCTTTCAATTCGGACTTGGCCTGGAGGTAGGCCAGGCAAGCGCCCCAGGTGCCAGGAATTTTGGCATCGGCGGCGGCGCCTTCCTCAGGTTTGCCTGGCTTCACCCCACCTGCACAGGCCTTGTGCTCATAGCTTTCATCCATGCGTTGTTTGCCCGCTTCCGCCAACCAGGCCATCCAGGCTTCGCCGTTGTGTTTGGCATCCTCTTCATGCTGTCCTTCTCTGAAGTTCATGGTTCCCAATACAGAGACAGCCAGGAACATGAGTCCCAGAAAAATCAGGAACACGGTGTCTTTTGAATTGGGCCTACCCGCGTGGGGTGGCGCTTGAGTGTCATCGGATTTCATAGGGATATAGGAAGGGGATGGGGCGTCAATGCATCAAAATGGACGCGCAAGTATGAACGATAAATACCCCTAAAACCACAAATTTCTTGTGGATTAGTAATTTGTATTTATTTTATAAAAACGTATCAATTGAAAGGGCTACAGAGAAGTCAGCCGCCATACCAGTCCTTGACGGCAGCCACATAGCGCTGCACGCCTTGCGCCACGGTCGCCGCGTCCAAAGCGCCATAAGACAAGCGCTGGTAATTGGCGTTGGCCGTGTCGCTCAATCCAAACGCAAAGCCTGGAATGCTCGCCACCTGGTGTTTCTCGGCCATGAAGCGATTGAAAGCCAGCGGGTCGTGGATGCCGGGCAGCTTCATCAGCACGTAAAACGCCCCTTGCGTGCGGGGGAAAGTAGCCAGGCTGCCCAAGCCTTCAAGTGCCTTGTAAACCGTCTGCCTGACGGCTGCCAAAGCATGGACCTTGGGCTCAACCCAAGCGCGCCCCAACTTCAGCGCTTCCAACGCCAGCAATTGCGAGGGCACAGGCGCGCAAATCAGATTGGTGTCTTGCACCTTGTTCATCACCTCGGCCAGGTCGGCAGGAAACACCACATAGCCCACCCGCCAGCTCGCCATGCCGTAATTCTTGGACATGGAATAAAACGACAGGGTGTGAGCGGCAGCACCCGGCAAAGAGCCCGGCGAAAAATGGCGCACGCCGTCGTAGGTGAAGTATTCGTAGGCTTCGTCACTGAAGTGGTAGATGCCGGCCTTGGCACACAATGCGTTCACGGCCGTCAGGTCGGCCTCGGAATACACTGCGCCCGTGGGGTTGTTGGGCGAAACCGTGATGATGGCCCGTGTGCGCGGGGTGATGGCGGCTGCCAGCGCCTCGACATCCAGGCTCCAGTCGGCATGGGTGGGCACGGGCACTGGCACGCAGCCGCACATGCGGATGGCCATTTCCTGGTTGAAGTAGAAGGGCATGGGCAGGATGAACTCATCGCCCGGGTCGCCCACCGCCATCACGCAGTTCAGGAAGGCCATGTTGCTGCCAGCCGTCACCATCAACAGGCTCTCCGAGTCCAGGGACAGGCCGTTTTCTTCTGCCAACTTGTGCCGAATGGCATCCAGCAAAGGTGGGTAGCCCATCACGCTTTGGTATTTGTGCAACTGACCGTCCGCCATCAGGCCCGGCAGGGCGCCGATGGCTTGTGCGGGTGGCCCGTAGTTGACCACGCCTTGTCCCAAAGAAATTGTGCCGGGGTTGTCACGCACCAGGGCGGCAATGGTGGGAATGATGGGGGTGTCCACACCCGCCATGCGTATCGCGCTGCGCTTCATGAAAACGAGAATCTCAGTGGTTATCGCGGGGCACGCCAAAAGTAGTGTGGATGCGCTGGTACTTCACGGCCGGCTTGAGCACCATGCCGTTGGAGAGCTCGTCCACAATGCCGCGCTGAATTTCTTGCCAAGGCGTCTGGCTTGGCGGTGCCTTGTAGCCCCCTTTGGCTTTGAACTCTGCGTAGCGCTTGGCGAGCTCTTCATCAGAGATCAGAATATTGGCGGTGCGCTTTTTCAAATCGATGCGCACGCGGTCGCCGGTTTTCAAAATGGCCAAGCCGCCGCCTGTGGCAGCTTCGGGGGACGCATTCAGGATGGAAGGTGAGCCCGAGGTGCCCGATTGCCGACCATCGCCGATACAGGGCAAGGAGGTGATGCCTTTTTTCAGCAAATAGGAGGGCGGGCGCATGTTCACCACTTCGGCGGCGCCCGGGTAACCCACTGGGCCCACGCCGCGAATGAACAGCATGGTGTTGGCATCGATCTTCATTTTGGGGTCGTCGATGCGGTGGTGGTAGTCCTCGGGGCCATCGAACACAATGGCTTTGCCTTCGAAGGCCATCGGGTCGCTCGGGTTTTCCAGATAACGCTTGCGGAACTCCGGCGTGATGACGCTGGTTTTCATGATGGCCGAATCGAACAGGTTGCCCTTCATGTTCAAGAAGCCCGCCTTCTTCTGTATGGGCTTGCTGAAGGGGAAGATGACCTTGCGGTTGTCGCTGAACTTGCCTTCGCAGTTTTCACTCAGCAGCTTGCCATTGGCCGTGACCGAGGGCTTGATCTTGCCCTGTGCCACCAACTCAGCAATCACCGCGGGCACGCCGCCGGCGCGGTAAAAATCTTCTGCCAGGTATTCGCCCGCAGGTTGCAGGTTGACGATCAGGGGAATGTTGTAGCCCAGCTTCTCCCAGTCGTCGTTGTTCAGCTCCACGCCAATGTGGCGTGCAATGGCGTTGACGTGGATCGGCGCATTGGTCGAGCCGCCGATGGCCGAGTTCACCACGATGGCATTTTCAAAGGCATTGCGCGTCAGGATGTCGGAGGGCTTGAGATCTTCCCACACCATTTCGACAATGCGGCGTCCCGTCATGTAAGCCATTTCCTGGCGATCACGGTAGGGCGCAGGGATGGCGGCGCTGCCCGGCAAGGTCATGCCCAGGGCTTCGGCCAGCGAGTTCATGGTGGAGGCGGTGCCCATGGTGTTGCAGTGGCCGGTCGATGGCGCCGAAGAGGCCACCAGTTTCAAAAACTGTTGGTAGTCAATCTTGCCCGCGGCCATCAGCTCACGCGCTTTCCAGACGATGGTGCCGGAGCCGGTGCGCTCACCTTCAAACCAGCCGTTGAGCATGGGGCCCGAGTTCAAGCCAATGGCCGGAATGTTCACCGTGGCCGCGGCCATGATTTGCGCGGGGGTGGTTTTGTCGCAGCCCGTGGTCAGCACCACGCCGTCAATCGGGTAGCCGTACAGCATTTCCACCAGCGAGAGGTACTGCAAGTTGCGGTCCAGCGCAGCGGTGGGGCGCTTGCAGGTTTCCTGAATGGGGTGAATCGGAAACTCCAACACAATGCCGCCGGCATCGCGCACGCCTTCGCGGATGCGTTCGGCCAACACGATGTGATGGCGGTTGCAAGGCGAGATGTCAGATCCCGACTGCGCAATGCCAATCACGGGGCGGCCCGACTGCAGCTCGTCAAAAGAAAGGCCGTAGTTCATGGTGCGCTCCAGATAGAGCGCCGTCATGTCGGCGTTGGCGGGGTTGTCAAACCAGGCCCTGGACCGCAACTGCGAAGGCTTGATGCGCTTTTTGGCTGGCGTTTTGCCGGAGGTTGCTTTTTTCGGGGTGGTTTTGCTCATGGACGGAGGCTTTCTTGAATCGTGGGCTGACACAGAAAAATGAATCGATCGGATGATAGACCACTTGGGTCAAACCACAGTAGCCGCGGTGACAACTTTTCGCCCTCGCCATGGTTTTCCTCAATGCGCCTGTCGGTCAACCCGAGGACACTCTAGTCATTCTTGGTTTTTGGAATACGCCATGGCGCCGCCGCTGTCCTTGCTTGATCGTCCCCACGCCTTGCACCCTTTCATGGGGCAGGACGTCGCCAGCTTGTTGGCGGAAAAAGCGCAATCCAGGCGCGACCACCTTTTTCTGGTGTGGGAGCCCCTGGAAGACTCGGGGATGCCCGAGGCGCGCGCCCAAAACCTGACCTATGGCCAGTTCTTTGGGCGGGTGACGCGCATCGCCGCCGGTCTGGCGCATCGCGGCGTGACGCCAGGGCAGGCCGTGTTGATTCATTTGGACAACTGCCTGGAGGCCTTGCTGTCCTGGTATGCCTGTGCTTGGTTGGGCGCCGTGGCCGTGACGACCAATGCCCGTGCCTCGGACGATGAGTTGCACTATTACGCCGAGCACTGCGGTGCGGTGGCGGCCATCACCCAACCGCAATTTGCCCAGCGCGTGTCGGCCCATTGCCCGGGCTTGCGTTGGGTGGTGGTCACCTCACACGATGGCGGCGTGCCTTCGGCCCAGCCGGTGGCCCCGCAAGACCGCTTCGAGAGTCTGGAACTCGCCACCCCTTGGCCCCAACGTGCGCCCCAGCCCCTGGCGTCTTGCAGCGTTCAATACACCTCGGGCACCACTTCGCGACCCAAGGCAGTGCTGTGGACCCATGCCAATGCCTTGTGGGGCGCGCGCATCAATGCGGCGCACGAAGACCTGCGCGCCGAAGATGTGCATTTGGTTTACTTGCCCTTATTCCACACCAATGCCCAGGCCTACTCGGTGCTGGCGTGTTTGTGGGTCGGGGCCACGGCGGTGATCCAGCCGCGCTTTTCGGCCAGCCGCTTTTGGCCCGTCGCGCTCAAGCACCGCTGCACCTGGACCTCCTTGATTCCCTTTTGTGCCAAGGCCTTGCTGAACCAACCGGTGCCCGCGCAACACCATTTCCGCTGGTGGGGCTCGGCCGTCAGCGCGCCGCCCTACGATGCCCACTTTGGCGTGCGCACCCTGGGCTGGTGGGGGATGACCGAAACCATCACCCACGGCATCGTGGGCAGCCTGCACCATCCCAATGTGCCCTTGAGCATCGGCCGTCCGGCGCCCGAGTATGAAATTGCCATTGTGGAAGACGACGCGGTGCCGGTGCGGGAGGGACGTGCCATCGAGCCCGGCGGCTCGGGCTTGTTGCTGATTCGCGGCCAACGTGGCTTGTCGCTGTTTCAGGAATACCTGGGCAATGCCAAAGCCACGGCCGACAGCTTTGATCCGGACGGCTGGTTCAAGACGGGAGACCGCGTCAACCTGCTGGCCGATGGTTCGATTCAATTTGGCGACCGCGACAAAGACATGCTGAAAGTGGGCGGCGAAAACGTCGCTGCTTCCGAAGTGGAGCGCGTGCTCCTGGCCATTCCCGGCGTGCATGAGTGCGCCGTGGTGGCCAAAAAACACCCCATGCTCGATGAGGTGCCTGTTGCATTCATCTTGCCAACGCCGGACGTGCAACCGCAGGACCTGATTCAGCGCGTGAATGCCGCTTGTGTGGCCCACTTGGCAGATTTCAAACGGCCGGTCGAAGTGCGGTTGGTCGACAGCTTTCCCCGCTCCACCTTAGAAAAAATTGCCAAGGCACAATTGCGGGCTTTGCTGAATTGAAGGACACCTGATGACGATTCAACTCTATGCATTCGACACGCCCAATGGCCGAAAAATTTCGGTGGCGCTGGAGGAAATGGGCTTGCCCTACACCGTCAAAGTCATTGACATCACGAAAGACGACCAGTTCGCGCCCGACTTTTTAAAGATCAGCCCGAACAACAAAATTCCCGCCATCGTGGACCCCGAGGGTCCCGAGGGCCACCCAGTCAGTGTGTTCGAGTCTGGCGCCATCCTGATCTATTTGGCAGAGAAGACAGGCCAGTTTCTCGCGCCCAAAGGGCCGCAGCGCATTGCCGCGCTGGAGTGGCTGATGTTTCAAATGGGCGGCTTCGGGCCCATGCCCGGCCAGGTGCACCACTTCCTGGGGCTTGAGAACGAAGACGACCAACGCTATGGCTTGAAGCGCTACATGGCGGAAACCCTGCGCCTGTACGGCGTGATGGACAAGCGACTGGCCCAACAGCCGTTCTTCGCTGGTGACCTCTCGATTGCAGACTTTGCCATCCTGGGCTGGGTCTGGCGGCATGCGCGCCACAAAGTCGACCTGGCGCACTATCCCAACGTCAAGCGTTGGTACGACACCCTGATGGCGCGCCCTGGCGTGCAGCGCGGTTTTGCCGTGGCTTTGCGCTGAGAGCCGTCAGGCGCCACAAAATTTACCAAGGAGATTTTCATGATCCACGTCCTCGCCGTCATCACCGCCAAGCCTGGCATGCGCAACGACATCCTGACGCACTTTCGTGCCAACGTGCCTGCCGTGCAGGCCGAGCAAGGCTGCATCGAATACGGTGCCGCCGTTGATCTGGAAAACGGGCCGCCGTTTCAAACGGCCTGGGGCCCGGACACCTTTGTGGTGATCGAGAAGTGGGAAAGCATGGACGCCCTGAAAGCGCATGCCGCCGCGCCCCACATGGCTGCTTATGCAGCCAAAACCAAAGACTTCATTGCGTCGCGCAAGATTCACATCTTGACGTCGGCTTGAAGTTGGCGTGGGCTCAATTGGCAAAAGCATGCCCAGACCGGGCAAAATGAAGGGCATAGGAGAGTTGAAATGCCGGCCTATGTCATTTTCGATGTCGAAATTCGCGACTTGAACCGCTACCAGGATTTCATGAAGCAAGTCAAACCCGCACTCGAGGCCGAGGGCGCGCGCTATCTGGCACGTGGCGGGGAACACAAAGTCTATGAGGGAGACTGGCAACCCAGGCGGATTGTTTTGCTGGAGTTTCCTGACCTGGCCGCCTGGGAGCGCTTTTACCTGGGGCCGGTGTACCAAGGCCTGAAAGCCATTCGCGACGAGTGCAGCAGCGCGCGACTGGTTGGTGTCAGCAGCGACTAGTTCCAACGGGCACGCCATGTACAAAATTCTGTTTGTTTGCATGGGCAACATTTGTCGCAGCCCGACGGCACAGGCCGTGATGCAAAGCTTCGTCGACAAAGCCCACTTGTCGCCTGGTGTTCGTGTAGATTCTGCGGGTACGCATGCCTACCACGTAGGCGCACCACCAGATGGGCGAAGCCAGCGCCATGCGAGCTTGCGAGGCTACAGCATGTCCTCGCTGCAAGCGCGCCAAATCAGCCTCTCGGACTTTGAGCAAGCCGACCTCATTTTGGCGATGGACTGGGACAACCTGGCCTTGTTGCAAACTCAGTGCCCGCCTGCCATGATGCACAAAGTAAGACGGCTGGCGGAGTTTTTTCAAAGCCATCAGGATACGGTCGTGCCCGATCCCTACGAGGGTGGCGCAGTGGGTTTTGAAAAGGTGCTGGATTTGGTTGAGGACGCATGCCAAGGACTGTTGCAGCACTTGCTCACGCCGCAGGCATTGGCGCGCAATTTGCCAGAGTGGCGCATGCTTTCCCGGCCGTGCGCCTTGCAGCGTGAGTTTGAATTCAGCAATTTTTTGGACGCCATGGCATTTGTCCAGCGAGTCGCGCTACAAGCAGAAGCGCAGCAACACCACCCAGAAATCTGGAACGTCTACCACCGCGTTCGCATGACATTGACCACCCACGATGTGAACGGGCTGACCTTGAAAGACTTGGCTTTGGCACATGCCATCGATGACTGCCGGGTCGCCAGCTAGACAGACAGCCCCGCTTTGATACATTAAAACCATGCCATGCCGGACCGCCGGTGAACAACGACCAGACAGGAGACTTTCCATGATCAGCTACGACGTCACCGAGTGGGGCAAGCCCCTGCAACGCGCTGTGCGCGAAACCCCCCAGCCTCAAGGCACCGAAGTGCTGGTGCACGTCAAGTACTGTGGCGTGTGCCATTCCGATGTGCACATTCGCGATGGCTACTTCGACCTGGGTGGCGGCAAGAAATTCCACATGTCCCAGCGCGGCATGCAATTGCCTGTCACTCTGGGGCATGAGCCTTATGGCACGGTATTGGCAGCAGGTCCCGATGCAGGACCGGTGCCTGTCGGCCAAGATCGCCTGGTTTATCCCTGGACCGGTTGCGGCAAGTGCGCCCGCTGCGACGAGGGCATGGACAACTGGTGTGCCACCCCACGCTTCATTGGCATCCAGCGCTCGGGCGGCTATGGCGACCATGTCTTGGTGCCGCATCCCAAATACCTGGTGGACTCCACCGGGGTCGACCCCGAGTTTGCGCCCATCCTGGCCTGTTCGGGCCTGACCACCTACAGCGCGGTGCGCAAACTGCAGCCCTGCTCACCCAAAGACTGGATTGTGGTCATGGGCGCCGGCGGCCTGGGCCTGATGGCCATCGCCATGCTGAAAGCCCTGGGGCACGAGAACATTGCGGTGTGTGAAATCGATGCCTCCAAAGCCGATGCCGCGCGTCAGATGGGCGCCATGGAAGTTTTCAATCCCCTGGAAGAAGGGGCCTTGCAAAAGCTGCAAGCCCTGTCGGGCGGCGTTTGGGGTGTGGTGGACTTGGTCGGCGCCGAAAGCACGGCGTCCCTGGGCATTGCCAGTTTGCGCAAGGGGGGCCGCTATGTGGTGGTCGGCCTCTACGGCGGTGAGTTGCCCATGTCCATTGTGCCAATTGCCCAGCGTGCCATCACCATCATGGGTTCCTATGTGGGCTCTGTGCAAGAGCTCAAAGAGGTGGTGGCCTTGGCCCAAAGCGGCAAGCTCAAGCCCATTCCCACAGCGCTTTGCACCCCCGCAGAAATTTCAGGGGTGCTGGACAAGCTGAAAGCCGGCCAAGTGCTTGGCCGGGTGGTGGCAAAACTCGAAGGCGCTTAAAACGCGACCTTTTGGCCCTCGGTCATCGGCACCACGGTGGTCAGGGCCCCTTTCATGGCTTCCTGGAACTCTGCCAAAGTGCCTTTGGTCAATGGGCTCGAGTTGTCGTGCATCGGGCTGTTTTATTGAAGCGATGCCCCAAGTTGGCAGGCAACATTCCCAGCGTGATCGGCGCCTACTTTAAAGGACTGACCGGCACGGCTTTGCTGACCAAGCTGGAGGCGCCACCCGTGGCAAGGCCTAAAGCCGCATCGCCAGCGATGCGTCCTGCCAATTCAAGGTCGCTGGGGGCATCGCCACCGCACCTTTGTGCCAACGAGGCCGCATCCATGCGGTCCAGCGTTCCCAAGCCAAGGTGAGCCAACATGACGGGAATGGCCGCCACAGGGCCCGCCGCCAGCACGATGGCAGGCGCGGAAACCATGCTGGCATTTTTGAGGTCTTGGTGAATCCAGACGGCCCCCAGCTTTTCCTGGCAGGCCGTGCTTGGGTAGCTGGGGTGATGGGGGTCGAGTGCTGCTGCCGTCAAAGACGATTGGCTGGCGCACCCTGTGAGCCAGAGTGCGGCAACCATCAGGGATGAGCGCAAAAAGGCAGAGTCCAAAACCTGTCTCCAGATGGGCTATGACATTCGGCATTGTATTTTGTGGCCAGCAACGTTGTGAAGCGAATTTGTTTGCGACAATAGCTCCTTGACACAGCCTGCCCGAGTGGTGAAATTGGTAGACACATCGGACTTAAAATCCGCCGCTTCCAGAAATGGGGCGTACCGGTTCGATTCCGGTCTCGGGCACCATTGAAGAGAAACAGCCATGCCTCGCTACAACGCCACTTATGAAATACATGTCCATGGTGACGTGCCGTTGCGTGCGGATGTGGTTTTCGACCAGATTCAAGATGCCATGCGCCCTTTGTGGAGCTACGCCGGCGCCAAGTCACTGACCGATGGCGCCGCCAGCGCCTACGAAGAAGAGCCTGGCATCCGCTTTGATGCGCATTCGCATCGCCTGCAAATTTGCTGGACCACGCCGGGTGAAGACGATTTCCGTCAAAACCTGGAAGAGCTGTGCATGGGTTTGAACGAGCTCACCGAGACCGGTGCGGCCCTCGAGGTCACCTTCTACGATGCCGACTACGATGAGGAGGACGAGGCCTCTGGACGCGAGTCCCGCGATGACTTCATGATGCTGTTTGTCGGCCCCACGCCGGCAGCCATCATGCAAGTGCAACGCGACCTGCTGGTGGAAGACGTGGTGCACATGATGGAGCGCCACTTCGACGCCTCGGAGCTCAGCGGTGTGGTCACCGAAATCGACAAGCTGTTCAATGAGCGCTTTGACGCGCTGGTGAACTCACTGGAAATCAGCAAGCCGCCACGTGGCGGGCATGGCGGCCACGGTGGCGGCCATGGCGGTGGGCGCAAGCCGCGCCACCTCCACTGACCTGTACTGGCTTAGCCTGCTGCTAAGGCAATGCCCTTGAACTCGCCGCTGGCAATGCGCTTGGACCAAATCTCCGGCCCAGTGATGTGGGCGCTGGTGCCCCCGGCATCCACAGCCACGGTCACAGGCATGTCCACCACATCGAATTCATATATCGCTTCCATGCCCAAGTCGGCGAAGCCCACGACTTTGGCGGTCTTGATGGCTTTGCTCACCAGGTAAGCGGCGCCGCCCACGGCCATCAGGTAAGCGCTTTTGTGCTTCTTGATGGCTTCAATGGCAACGGGGCCACGCTCGGCCTTGCCCACCATGGCGATCAAGCCGGTTTCAGCCAGCATCATCTCGGTGAACTTGTCCATGCGCGTGGACGTGGTCGGGCCTGCGGGGCCCACTGCCTCGTCGCGCACGGGGTCCACGGGCCCCACGTAATAGATGATGCGGTTGGTGAAGTCCACGGGCAACTTTTCACCTTTGGCCAGCATGTCTTGAATGCGCTTGTGGGCTGCATCGCGGCCGGTCAGCATCTTGCCGTTCAGCAGCAGGGTGTCGCCCGGCTTCCAGCTGGCGACTTCCTCTTTGGTCAGTTGGTTCAGGTCGACGCGCTTGCTCTTTTGCGTGTCGGGTGTCCAGCTGACATTGGGCCACAAGTCGAGCGAAGGTGCGTCCAAGTAAACCGGACCTGAGCCATCCATCACAAAGTGAGCATGGCGTGTTGCGGCGCAGTTGGGGATCATGGCCACGGGCTTGCTGGCTGCGTGGGTAGGGTACATCTTGATCTTGACATCGAGCACGGTGGTCAGGCCGCCCAAGCCTTGTGCGCCAATGCCGAGGGCGTTGACCTTCTCATACAACTCCAGGCGCAACTCTTCCACTTGGCTCAGCTTCTCGCCTTTGCGGGCCTTTTGCTGAAGCTCGTACATGTTGAGGTCTTCCATCAGGCTTTCTTTGGCCATCAGCACCGCTTTCTCAGCGGTTCCGCCAATGCCAATGCCCAGCATGCCTGGAGGGCACCAGCCCGCGCCCATGGTGGGCACAGTTTTCAGCACCCAGTCGAGCACGCTGTCGCTGGGGTTGAGCATGACCATTTTGGACTTGTTCTCACTGCCACCGCCCTTGGCTGCGACGGTGATGTCCAGTTTGTTGCCCGGCACGATCTCGGTGAAGATCACGGCAGGGGTGTTGTCCTGGGTGTTTTTGCGGGCGAACTGCGGGTCGGCCACCACGCTGGCGCGCAAGGTGTTGTCGGGGTGGTTGTAGCCACGGCGCACGCCTTCGTTGATGGCATCTTCCAGGCTGCCGGTAAAGCCTTCCAGGCGCACATCCATGCCAATTTTCAGGAACACGTTGACGATGCCCGTGTCTTGGCAAATAGGGCGATGGCCAACCGCGCTCATCTTGCTGTTGGTCAGAATTTGGGCGATGGCGTCTTTGGCCGCAGGCGACTGCTCCAGGGTGTAAGCGCGCGCCAGATGCTCGATGTAGTCGCTGGGGTGGTAGTAGCTGATGTACTGCAGGGCAGCGGCAATCGATTCGATCAGGTCGTTTTGACGGATGGTGGTCATGTCAGTGGTCCAAGTTGGAGGAGTGGTGCAAAAGCTTGTCGGCGTAGGCAATGGCCAGGGCGCTGAGCAGGAAGGTCAGGTGAATCAGGGTCTGCCACATCAAGACCTTGACATCGTAGTTGGCCGCATTGATGAAGGTTTTCAGCAGGTGGATGGAAGAAATGCCAATGATGGCCGTCGCCAACTTCACCTTGAGCACAGAAGCGTTCACATGGTTGAGCCACTCCGGTTGGTCGGGGTGATCTTCCAGGTACATGCGAGACACAAAGGTTTCGTAGCCCCCCACGATGACCATGATCAGCAGGTTCGAGATCATGACCACATCGATCAGGCCCAAAACCACCAGCATGATGATGGTTTCATTGAGGGCCGTGACTGGGGTCTCGCTTTTGTAACCCATGCCCGAGATCAGGGCTTGCAGGGCCGCCTGGTTGCCAAAGGCTGCCTCCAACAGATGGGTCAGCTCCACCCAGAAGTGAAATACATAGAGGCCTTGGGCAGCGATCAGCCCAAGGTAGAGCGGCAGCTGCAGCCAGCGGCTGGCGAAGATCACGCGCGGCAGGCTGCCAGTGGCTTTGTATCGGGGTTGAGGGCTTGTCATGCAGGTATTCTAGGGAAACCGCGGGGAGGGGGTTTAACCCAAAATTTGTAAGCTTTATGCCAGTCAGCAGCTCGTAAGAGCTGGGCGCGACATTCCGGAAGTTCGCCGCTTTTCCAAATTCGAGGAGACACCTGTCATGAGCCACCCAGAAACCGCAGCAGCCCTGTACACCCCGCCCGCTGAATTCGCCAAGCATGCCGCCGTTTCCGGAATGGCCGCCTACGATGCCCTGTGCCAAAAAGCCGAGGCCGATTACGAAGGCTTTTGGGCCGAGCAGGCCCGTCGCCTGATCAGCTGGAAAACCCCCTTCACCAAAGTCTTGGACGAAAGCAACGCGCCCTTCTTCAAGTGGTTTGAAGACGGCACCCTGAACGCTTCCTACAACTGTCTGGACCGCAACATCGAGCGCGGCCTGGGCGACAAGACGGCCATCATTTTTGAGGCGGACGGCGGCGAGGTCACCAAGGCCACCTATGCGCAGCTGCTGGCCAAGACCTGCCAGATCGCCAACGGCCTGAAGTCGCTGGGCATCGGCAAAGGCGACCGCGTGGTGATCTACATCTCCATGTCCATCGAGGGCGTGGCGGCCATGCAAGCTTGCGCCCGCATTGGCGCCACCCATTCTGTTGTCTTCGGTGGCTTCTCGGCGCAATCCCTGCGTGACCGCATTGAAGACACCGGTGCCAAGGCCGTGATCACGGCCGATCACCAGGTGCGCGGTGGCAAGCAATTGCCCCTGAAGTCCATTGTGGACGAGGCCTTGACCTTGGGCGGTTGCGATTCTGTCAAGAACGTGCTCGTGGTCAAGCGCTCGGGTGCCGAAGTGGCCATGAAAGCCGGCCGTGACCTGTGGATGGCCGAAGTTGCCGACAAGCAGCCCACCACCTGTGAGCCCGAGTGGGTCAGCGCCGAGCACCCGCTGTTTCTGCTCTACACCTCGGGCTCTACCGGCAAGCCCAAAGGCGTTCAGCACTCTACCGGCGGCTACCTGCTGCACGCAGCACTCACCACCGAATGGACCTTCGACCTGAAAAAAGACGATGTGTTCTGGTGCACCGCCGACATCGGTTGGGTCACGGGCCACACCTACATCACCTATGGCCCCCTGGCCTTGGGTGGCACGGAAATCGTTTTTGAAGGCGTGCCCACCTATCCCGACGCTGGCCGTTTCTGGAAGATGATCGAACAGCACAAAGTGACCATCTTCTATACCGCGCCGACGGCCATTCGCTCGCTCATCAAGGCGGCCGAAGCCAACGACGCTGTGCATCCCAAGAGTTACAACCTTCAGAGCCTGCGCTTGCTGGGCTCGGTGGGCGAGCCCATCAACCCGGCCGCCTGGGAGTGGTACCACCAGCATGTGGGCGGCGGCCGTTGCCCCATCGTGGACACCTTCTGGCAAACCGAGACCGGCGGCCACATGATCACGCCTTTGCCCGGCGCCACCGTGTTGGTGCCCGGCTCTTGCACCTTGCCCTTCCCTGGCATCCAGGCCGCCATTGTGGACGAGACGGGCAAAGACGTGCCCAATGGCCAAGGCGGCATACTGGTGGTCAAGCGCCCCTGGCCGTCCATGATCCGCACCATCTGGGGTGACCCCGAGCGTTTCAAGAAGAGCTACTACCCCGACGACTTCAAGGGCAAGTACTACCTGGCCGGTGACGGCGCCATTCGCGACGAAAAAACCGGCTATTTCACCATCACCGGCCGCATTGACGACGTGCTGAACGTGTCGGGCCACCGCATGGGCACGATGGAGATCGAGTCGGCCCTGGTCAGCTGCACCGAGCTTGTGGCTGAAGCCGCCGTGGTGGGCCGTCCCGATGACACCACCGGCGAAGCCATTTGTGCCTTTGTGGTGTTGAAGCGCGCACGCCCCACGGGCGACGAGGCCAAGCAAATCGCCAAGATTTTGCGCGACCACATTGGCAAGGAAATTGGCCCCATCGCCAAGCCCAAAGACATTCGCTTTGGCGAGAACTTGCCCAAGACCCGCTCGGGCAAGATCATGCGCCGCCTGCTGCGCTCGATTGCCAAGGGCGAAGCCATCACGCAAGACACCTCGACTTTGGAAAACCCAGCCATTCTGGACCAATTGTCCGAAGTGAACTGAGGGTTCATGCCCCAAGAAAAAAGGACCCCGTGGGGTCCTTTTTTCTTGGGGGAAGAGCTTATTTCAGGCCCAGAACCCAAGCAGCCAATTTCTTGGCTTCGGCGTCGTTGACTTGGGGGTTGGCGGGCATGGGAACAGCGCCCCAAGCACCCGAGCTACCTTTTTGGATCTTGGTAGCCAGCTTGTCGGCAGCCGTTTTGTCGGCGGCATATTTTTTGGCCACTTCTTTGTAGGCGGGGCCCACAAGTTTCTTGTCAACGGCGTGGCAAGCCATGCAGTTCTTGGCAGTGGCCAAAGCCTGGTCAGCCAGGACGGGTGCGGAAAAAGCGGCGGTGGCCAGCAATGCGAATACAAAACGTTTCATGGTGAATCTCCAGAAGTTGAAAAAAATGAAATAGTCCAATGAATTAACGGTTCACGCCGTCGTTAGTGTACAGGTCCAGCACAGCGCCTTTGCTGGCGCTGGAGGCGTTGAAGGCAAATTTGGCCTGTACGCCACGCAGGTATCGGGGGGCGGGCGCGACCCAGCCCTCCTTGCGCTTGGCCAGTTCCGCATCCGAAATGTTCAGTTGCAGCAGCAGTTTGTGGGCATCGATGGTGATGCTGTCGCCTTCATGGACAAACGCGATGTTGCCGCCAGCAGCAGCTTCGGGCGCCACGTGGCCCACGACCATGCCCCAGGTGCCGCCTGAAAAGCGGCCATCGGTGATCAGGCCCACGCTTTCGCCCAGGCCGGCGCCAATCAGCGCGCCGGTGGGGGCCAGCATTTCAGGCATGCCCGGGCCGCCCTTGGGGCCGAGGTAGCGCAGCACCATCACGTCGCCGGCCTGGATCTTGCCATCCAGGATGGCTTTCAGGGCCGACTGCTCGTCGTCGAACACGCGGGCCGGGCCGGTGATGACCGGGTTCTTCAAGCCGGTGATCTTGGCCACAGCGCCCTCGGGGGAGAGGTTGCCCTTGAGGATGGCCAAATGGCCTTCGTCGTACATCGGATCGCTGATGGGGCGGATCACGTCTTGGTCGGCACGCGGTTGGTCCGGAATGTCTTTCAGCACTTCGGCAATCGTCTGACCGGTGATGGTCAGGCAGTCGCCATGCAGCAGGCCCGCATTGAGCAGGACCTTCATCACTTGTGGAATGCCGCCGGCGCGGTGCAGGTCAACCGCCAGGTACTTGCCGCTGGGCTTGAGGTCGCAAATGACCGGCACTTTTTTGCGCATGCGCTCGAAGTCATCGATGGACCACTCCACGCCTGCTGCATGGGCAATGGCCAGGAAGTGCAGCACGGCATTGGTCGAGCCGCCAGTGGCCATGATCACGGCCACGGCGTTTTCAATCGCCTTGCGGGTCACGATGTCGCGCGGCTTGAGGTCCTTCTTGATGGCCTCAATCAGCACGCGTGCCGATTCTTTGGCCGAGTTTTGCTTCTCATCATGGGGGTTGGCCATGGTAGAGGAGTAGGGCAGGGACATGCCCATGGCCTCAAAGGCGCTGGACATGGTGTTGGCGGTGTACATGCCACCGCACGAGCCGGTGCCGGGAATGGCCCGCTTTTCGATTTCTTTCAGGTCGAAATCGCTCATGTTGCCGGCGGCGTTTTGGCCCACGGCCTCAAACACGCTGACGATGTTCAGGTCTTGACCTTTGTAAGTGCCGGGCAGGATGGTGCCGCCATACACGTAAATGGCGGGCACATTGGCGCGCAGGATGCCCATCATGCCGCCGGGCATGTTTTTGTCGCAACCGCCCACCACCAGCACGCCGTCCATCCACTGGCCTTGCACGCAGGTTTCAATGCAATCAGAAATCACCTCTCGGCTCACCAGGCTGTACTTCATGCCTTCGGTACCCATGGCCATGCCGTCCGAAATGGTGGGGGTGCCAAACACCTGGGCGTTGCCACCCGCTTCTTCAATGCCGGCAATGGCGGCATCTGCCAGTTTTTGCAAGCCGCTGTTGCACGGCGTGATGGTGCTGTGGCCGTTGGCCACGCCCACCATGGGCTTGCCGAAATCGCCCTCTTCGTAGCCCATGGCGTAATACATGGAGCGGTTGGGTGCGCGCGACTTGCCCTCGGTGATGTTGGCCGAGCGACGGTTGATCTGAATTTTTTTGATGTCCATGGGGTTGGCGTGGGTCCAAAGCGTGGTGCGATAGTCGCAAGTTTAACTCCGTGAAAGCGGCGACAATGGTCGCCATGTTGATACACCCTCAATGGAATCCCATCGCCTTGCAGCTCGGGCCTTTGGCAGTGCATTGGTATGGCATTTCTTACCTGGCGGCTTTTGCCCTGTTCTTTGTTCTGGCGCTGCGCCGAAGCCGTCAACCGGACATGGCGCATCAGGGCTGGTCGCGCGAAATCATTGAAGATCTGCTCTTTTACGGTGTTTTAGGGGTGATTTTGGGGGGGCGGTTGGGCTATTGCTTGTTTTACAAGCCTGGCTATTACGCCCTGCATCCGTTGGAGGTGTTGGCCGTTTGGCAAGGCGGCATGAGTTTTCATGGCGGCATGCTGGGGGTGATTGCCGCCATGGCGTTTTGGGCATGGCGCCGGCAACGGCACTGGCTGCAGGTCACGGACTTCATTGCGCCTTGTGTCCCCATTGGCTTGGCGGCAGGTCGGGGAGGCAACTTCATCAATGGGGAGCTTTGGGGGCGTGCGGCCGAGGCCAGCTTGCCTTGGGCCATGGTGTTTCCCCAAAGTGGCACTTTTTTGCCCCGGCACCCTTCTCAGGTTTACCAATTTCTGTTGGAGGGCCTGCTGTTGTTTGCCCTGCTTTGGTGGTACGCCAAAAAGCCGCGTGCCACCGGGGCCGTGTCAGGCCTGTTCTTGGTAGGCTATGGTCTGTTACGCTTCGTGGCGGAGTATTTCCGTGAGCCGGATGCTTTTCTCGGCTTGTTGGCCTTGGGCATGAGCATGGGGCAATGGCTGTGCGTGCCCATGGTGTTGGCGGGCGCAGGCTTGTGGTTACGATCGCGAAAGGTTTCGTAGGCCGCAGTTTGCCAAAAGGGGAACCCAAGGCAAAATCTTGTCAAATAAGAGGAGACATCCATGAGCGATTTTCAAAGACGTGCCGTCCTGAAGTGGACTGCATTCGGAGTTGCAGCGCACGTGATGGGGGCGCAGGCTGAACCCGGGTGGCCTAACAAAGCGGTCAATTTGGTGGTTCCTTTCCCTGCCGGCGGTGGAACCGACGCGTTTGCCCGTCCGTTCTCGGCCCAATTCGCCAGAGTCACGGGCAAGCAACTGGTGATTGACAACCGGGGCGGCGCGGGCGGCAACCTGGGGGCGGGTGTCGCGGCCAAGGCCGCGCCCGATGGCTACAACTATTTCATGGGCGCGGTTCACCACTCCATTGCCCCGTCCATGTACGCCAAGCTGGACTACGACCTCGAAAAAGACTTCATCCCGTTGGCCCTCATGGCCACGGTACCCCAAGTCTTGGTGGTGAACCCCAAGAACTTGCCCGGCGACTTCAAAGCCTTTATGGAGACGGTTCGCCAAAAACCTGGCCGCTACAACTTTGGGTCTGCGGGCGGCGGGACCTCGCATCACCTGGCCGGTGAATTGTTCAAGCTGCAAACCAAGACTTTCATCACCCACATTCCCTACCGCGGCGCTGGGCCGGCCCTGCAAGACCTGATTGCCGGCAATGTGGACATGATGTTTGATGGCTTGGGTTCCTCTGCCCAGCATATCAAGGCAGGACGCATCAAAGCCTTGATGGTCTCGGGCAGCAAAAGAAACCCCTCGTTTCCGGACGTGCCCTGCGCTGCAGAATTGGGGTTGCCGGATTACACCGTCACCACTTGGTACGGCATGTGGGCCCCCCGCGGAACGTCCCAAGAAATTGTGGCGCGCATGCTGGAAGAAATCAAAAAGCTGTCGGCCACCGACGAGATCAAAGCCAGCTGGGCCAGCAACGGCGCAGAGTTCCCCAATGTCACCGGTCCGCAATTTGGTGCCTTTGTCAACAATGAAATCAAACGCTGGGCCGCGGTGGTCAAAGCCTCTGGTGCCAAGCTCGACTGATTTCCTTTTCTGACGTTTCATGCCTAACCACAACCTCTTTGCCGCCTTGCGCGCGGCCTTTCCCAAGGACCTGGACGCTGTTGCGGTCGAAACAGACGAAGGTTTGTGCTACAGCTGGCGCGACCTGGACCGTGCCAGTGCGATGGTGGCCAATCTGTTTGCCTCCTTGGATGTGCCGGCCCACTCGCGCATTGCCGTGCAAGTGGAAAAATCGGTGGAAGCGCTCATTTTGTACTTGGCGACCTTGCGTGCAGGGCATGTGTTCTTGCCGCTGAACACTGCCTACCAAAGTGCGGAAATCGAGTACTTCATTGGCAACGCAGAGCCTGCGGTGGTGGTGTGCTCTGGCAAGAACTTTGGCTGGGTCAGCAAAATAGCCTTCAAGGCAGGGACTCGCCATGTCTTCACATTGAACGAAGACCGAACTGGCTCCTTGCTCGAGCGCGCTTCGCATTGCGACGACCACCACACGCCGGCAGTGCGCCAAGCCGATGACATGGCCGCCATTCTTTACACCAGTGGCACCACAGGTCGCAGCAAAGGGGCCATGCTGACGCATGACAACTTGCTCAGCAATGCGGTGATGTTGAAAGACTACTGGGGCTGGCAACCGGGCGATGTGCTGATTCATGCTTTGCCCATCTTCCATGTTCATGGCTTGTTCGTGGCGATTCATGGCGCCCTGCTCAACGGCAGCAAGATGCTGTGGCATGCCAAGTTTGACCCGCAACGCGTGATTGCCGATTTGCCCCGCGCCACGGTGTTCATGGGCGTGCCCACCCTGTATGTGCGCATGTTGGCCGAGCCCGCCCTGACAAAGCAAGCCACAGAAAAGATGCGCTTGTTCATTGCCGGGTCGGCGCCTTTGCTGATTGAAACCTTTCAGGCT
>CAYTZZ010000024.1:33204-45678 GCA_964442645.1 uncultured Bordetella sp.
CCTGGAGCGCTACGGCATGAGCGAAACCGCCATGCTCACCTCCAACCCTTACCGCGCGGACAAGCGGTACAAAAACCAAAGCGAGCGCCGCGGGGGCACCGTGGGCTTCCCCTTGCCAGGCGTGAGCCTGCGCGTGCGCGACGACGCGGGCCAAGACCTTGGTACGGACGAGATCGGCGGCATCCAGGTTCAAGGCGCCAATGTGTTCAAAGGCTACTGGCGCATGCCAGAAAAAACCGCCGAAGAGTTCACCGCCGATGGCTACTTCAAGACCGGCGATGTCGGCAAGGTCGATGCGCGCGGCTATGTCACGATTGTGGGCCGCAGCAAAGACTTGATCATCAGTGGCGGCTACAACGTGTACCCCGCAGAAATTGAAGGCTTCATCAACGACATGCCCGGCGTGGCCGAGAGCGCGGTGGTGGGCGTCCCGCACCCCGATTTTGGCGAAGTGGGCGTAGCGGTGGTCATTGCCAAGCCAGGCGCCCAACTCAACCCCGACGCCATCATTGCCGACCTCAAGTCACGTTTGGCCAACTTCAAAATTCCCAAACGCTGCTATGTGGTGCCGGAGTTGCCGCGCAACACCATGGGCAAAGTGCAAAAGAATTTGCTGCGCGAGCAGCACAAAGCCCTCTTCGCCTAACACCCGTCATCGCAAGGGCAGTGATCCCTTCCTGAGCGTAGCCATACTTTTCACCCATTGAAAAGTATGGAAATACTGCTTGAAGCTTCTGCGGAAACTGGAGATCATCTTTGCATGGCTCCAACACCTTCGGTTTTCCATGCCCATCGACAGTGACACCCTCAAGTCGGTGAGCGCTTTGTTGTACGAGCGGGCACTGAAAAAAATACCGGACGACACACGGGGTGTTCTGGCGCAGGCGCAACAGCGGGAAACAGATGCAACCGCCCGCCACACCATCATGATGATGGTTGAAAGTGCCGACCTGGCCCATGAACAAGGCAGCCTGGTCTGCAGCGATGTGGGCATTCCCACCTACAGCCTCAAGATCGGCACACGTGTCCAGTTTTCGGGACAGGTTCGTCAGGCCATCACGGATGGCTTTGCTGAGTTGGTGGCCAACATCCAGCCGCCCATCCTGAAAATGGTGACCCATCCGTTGACGCACGCAGCTACGCCGGCAAAGACATCCCGATTGTTTCCTGCGACTTGATCGACGATGCAGACTACATGGACATTGTCTGTTCCCCCAAGGCCATGGGCACGGGGCGGTGGGAGGCCGCCGAGACATTTGTCTATCCCACCATCGAGCAGGCTGAAAAATATGTGCTTGATGTGATTTTGCGCGCAGGCTCACAACCCTGTCTGCCCATCGTGGTGGGTGTGGGCATCGGCGGCACGCTGGACCATGCCACCAAAATGGCCAAGGAGGCCATGCTCAGACCGCACGGCCAAGCCCATCCCGACCCTCTGCTGGCGGGCATGGAGCGCAGATTGCTTGAAGCCATCAACCAAATGGGGCTGGGTGCCATGGGAACTTCAGGCGACTGCAGTGCGATGGCCGTGAATGTGGAGTATTCGGCAGGGCATGGCTTTGTGCCCATTGCGGTCAGCCTGAATTGCTGGATCAACCGACGTACCGCAGCGCGGATTCACCATGACGGACGGGTGGAAATGCTTTATGAATGAAGCGCTGATCACGGCTGTGCAAGAGTTGACGCTGCCTCTTGACGAGCATCGTGTGCGTGCTTTAAGCGTGGGTCAATTGGTGCGACTCAGCGGCAAGGTGACGGTCAGCATTGGCATTCCGACGCACCAACGCATGGCCGAGGCCGCTTTGCGAGGTCAGCCGCTGCCAGTGGACATTCGGGGCGGCGCTTTCTTGCATTTGAGCACCTATGTGCGGGAATCTGACGGTGTTTGTGAGCCGATCTACCTCAATCCCAGTACCAGCACCCGCTACAACGCCTGGATGCCTGCCATTGTGCGAGGCCTGGGGCCGCGCATCGTGGGCGGCAAGGGCGGCCTGAGCGATGAAAGCGTGGCGACCCTCCAAGAACATGGTTGTGTGTACCTCTCGTTTCTGGGGGGCGGCAGTCCTTTGCTGTCACGGGCCCTGCGTGGCGTGCACAGCATGCACTGGACCGAATACATTTCGCAATTTCGCTTGCTCACGCTGGATGTCCAATCCTTGGGCCCTGCGACCGTGGCCATTGATGCGAATGGGCAAAGCATTTATCAGTCGGTGGGTGAGCGCGCGAAAGCGCGCATGCCCGCCATCTTGGAGCAGATGGCCAAGGCGCGTGCCCTGGGCTGAGAGGTTGTGTTTTTTTTGAAAGCCTTGCTATGAAAAATTGTTTCCTTCGCCAAACATTGTCCATGGGGCTGATGGCTTTGAGCCTGCTAAGTGCTTGGCCGCTGCAGGCCTTGTCACAAAACACGCCGTGGCCGAGCAAGCCGGTACGCATCGTGGTGCCCTTTCCCGCTGGCGGCAGCACCGATTTGGTGGCACGCTTCATTGCCCAAGGGCTCAGCGATAAATTGGGTCAGCAATTCATCGTGGACAACCGCGCAGGTGCAGGGGGGAACATCGGAACTGATGCGGTCGCCAAGTCTGCGCCTCGAATCCGCAGCGGCCGTGCAAGAGGCCCAAGCCATTGCGGCCGAACCTGGTGTGGCTGGATTGTTCGTGGGGCGTGCCGATCTGGCCCTTTCCATGGGCTTGGAGAACTCGCGAGACGACCGTGTGACCGAAGCCACGCAGCATGTGCTGGGCGTGGCCCATCGCGCCAACAAGATGGCCGGCATGCATGTGGCCGGCACGGCAGAGCGCACGCAATTTGAGCCCCTGGGAGCGAATTGGTTCATCGTCGCATCAGACCAAACCCTGTTGCGCCAGGCTGCACAAGCCATTGCCATTGCTCGCTGAAACCCTAGGAATTGTCATGACCTTGCTGCCGTCGCAACTGCCCACCTACGCCAGACACCATGCCACTGCGCCACGCCCCCTTGCGGGGGACACCTGCCCTGGCTGGGTCACACGCGGCGCCAACTTTGTGGTGGTGGTGTCGCAAGCCAAAGCAGGTGATGTGCTGTTGCGCGACAACCTGGATGAATATGTGCTGTTGGTGCCCGAGACCCCCGGTCTGTCCGTCAGCGTGCAAGCGGGTGGCGAAACAGTGCAGGCCGCGGCTGACAGCTTGACGATTGTTCCTCCTGGCAGCAGTCGACTGGCGGTGGCTACGGGTTCAGGCTTGATTGTGCGCATTTTCTCCAGCGATGTGACCGATGTGCTGGTGCTCGCCGATAACCATGCCACCTACCAAGCGACCAATCCCGATGTCAGCCCCTTGGTGGCCTGGCCCGAGCCCGTGGGTGGGTACCGTTTGCGCCACTACCCCTTGGCCAATTACGTGAGTGAAGGCAGCCAAATGCGCGTCTTTCGCACCCGCAAGTTGATGGTGAATCCCTTGATGAAGCGCAGTGTGCCGCGCGATGTGAAAAAGCTCAGTCCCCACAGCCACGCCGATTTTGAGCAAGGCTCATTGGCGCTGTCTGGCACCTACGTCCATCACCTGCGTTACCCCTGGGGACCCGACATGACCTTGTGGCGTGACGACGAGGCGCAGCAAATGGGCAGCCCCTCGCTGCTGATTGTGCCGCCCAAAGTGGTGCACACCAGCCGCAACACCGACGCGCCCGGGGTGCTGGTGGATATTTTTGCGCCGCCCCGCTGGGACTTCTCCAAAAAAGGCATGGTGTGCAACGCCGACGAGTATCCGATGCCACCGGAACCTGAAGGGCAGGCCTGAGTCCCCTCAGGCAGGGCTCAGAGCCGTTGAAGGCGTTCGCCGATGTCTTGTGTCAGCGCACGCAGCGGATCAAGGTAGCGCTCGATCGCTTGCTGGTCCGAGATGGCAGAAGTCATCCAGGTCATGCCGACCGTGGCCACCACGCGTGAGCCTTCCAGGATGGGCAGGGCCAGCGTGCCCGAGACCGGACGAATGCCGGGTGCGCGAAGCGCATAGCCTTGTTGGCGCGTTTTTTTGAGCATCGCCTGCAACTGCGATTTGTTGTGCACCAGTTGATCTTCTTCATGGGTGGACATGCTCAAAATGTCCAACATGGCTTGGCGTTCTTCACGGCTGCAAAAGGCCAGATAGGCGCGCCCCAGCGCGCGCCCCACCAGCGACAGGCGCATGTTCAGCGTCGAATGCAACAGTGCCAAAGGTGAATGGGGGATGGTGCTGTAGCGCACCACAACCGCATCGTAGTCTGGCACGGCCAGCGCCAGTGGCCATTTGATTTTGCGGGTCAAGGCCTCGGCGGGTGCCGCTGCGGCCTCGATCAGGCGCGGCTCGCCGTGGTAACCCACCGCGAGTGTTTTGACCTCGGCGGTCAAACAATAGGTGCCGTATGGGGGTGCGCGACTGATCATGCCTTTGGACTGCAAGGTCTCCAAAATCCTCACCAGAGTTGGCTTGGGGATCCGAGTCTGCTGGTGCAAGGTTTCGAGGGAGCAAAAGGCGTGGCGGTTCATCGCTGCCAGCACATCCAGAGCGCGTGTGACGGATCGGATGGGGTTAAAGGAGGCCATAAAAGTGTCCCGCTGGCTTTGTGAGCTTGCATTCAGCGCGCCCACACCACCATGGCGGTGATGACCGCGATGGCGGCCCAGATATGAGGGGTGTGCCCCTCAATGAACTTAAGCAACTTGTCTTCCAAGGTGCGCCGCGGCGCCGCGGTGACAGTGCCAGAGGGGGGAGGGTGTTGGTCACGCATAGGATCCCTTCTTGAGGCCGTTCGGTGAGCCCATGATGCGAACTATAGACTGTCAACCTCAGATGCCACAAGTCAATGGTCATGGCGTATGACATGTTATTGCCCTGGACACTGAGGTTCATCTTCGCTTCCCAGTCAAGTTTCTTATTTTGAGGTCGATTCTCTGTTCAAGTCTTCTTCCTATCCGGAGGGCATCATGAAAATCGGTTTGTCAAATGTGAATGCTGTGACCCAGTTGAACATGAGCGCCAACGCACGCATGACGCAAGCACTGCGGGTCAACGACATTGGCACGGCGCAGCGCATTGCGGCCTCGGTGGCTTTGATGAATGGGCAATTTCGCGCGCCCCCCGCTGTGACAGCACAAGCGGCGCAAGCCGCGCCTGCGCACCGTGACACGGCGCACCAAGTGGATACCTGGGCTTGAGGCGAGATCAGTTCACTGCTTGGGTATTTTGGCCTCGTTGACGACTTGAATCCATTTTTGCGTCTGACTGGACACCAAGTTTTTCATTTCCTCAGGTGTGCTGCCTCTGACCTCGCCGCCCATCTCTTCCAGCCGGGTTTTGACGGCGGGCACTAAGAGCGCTTTTTGAACCTCGGCATTGAGTTGGTCAATGATGGGTTTCGGCGTGCCGGCGGGGGTCATCAGTCCTGCCCATGAGCGCACGTCGTAGCCCGTCACGCCTTGCTCGGTGACGGTGGGCACGTCCGGCAGCACACCCCAGCGCTGCGGGCCTGTGGTTGCAAGGGCTTTCAATTTGCCAGCCTTGATGTTGGCCATCACGGCCGTGGGCGGTGCAATGATCATGGGAATATCTCCCGCCAGCAAGGCAGCGAGCGAACCCGAGTCCCCTCGGTAAGGCACATGCAGCAGTTGTGTTTTAGACATGCTGGCCAACAGCTCGCCAGCCAGGTGATGGGTCGATCCGATGCCCGCCGTGCCGTAACTGATTTGATCGGGGTTCGCCTTGGCCGTGGCCAGCAGAGCGGAGAGGTTGGCGAACTTGCTGTTGGCGGGCACCACAACGAGGAAAGGGAAATAGGTGATCGTGCTGACCATCTCGAAGTCCTGCACCGTGCGGTAAGCCAAATTGTTGTAAAGCGCGCCTGCGACCGCATGTCCGCCGGTGGCCAGCAGCAGGGTGTAGCCGTCGGGCTTGGCCTTGGAGACCGTGGTGGCCGCAATAGTCCCGCCCGCGCCCGCCTGCGCTTCCACCACGATGGGTTGCCCCAGACCTTTGGTCATTTCCTGACCCATGGCGCGGGCAATGGCATCTGCGTTGCCGCCTGGCGCAAAACCTTGAAGGATTTTGACGGGACGATCAGGGTAAGTTTGCGCGCTGACGCGTGGTGCCACGGTCAGTGATCCAAGGCTCAAAGCGATGAGTAAGTAGCGACGAAGCATGGGGGTCTCCTGGTGGGTGTGAGGTATGCATCTTGTCTGTGCGAGATGTCATGACGGGGATTCAGGGTTGCATGATCAGCTTTCCGCTGACCATGCCCTGATCGAGCAACTCATGGGTTCGGCGAACCTCGCTGAGCTTGAAAATTTGGCAAGCTGGCGCCTGTACCTTGGCCGTGGCCATGAGCGCAATGGCTTCGTGCATCAACGACCTTCGCAATGCAACATCTTCATCGAAGGTGTGCATTGAAAAGCAACGCACCGCCAAGCTCTTGCCCAGCAAATGACGCAGGGTCTGAAACACATCCTCTGTGGGCATGCCCTGAACGATGTTGTACGACACCAAGGTCCCCATGGGCGCCAGACTGTGAAGACCCTCGGTCAGGCTTACGCCTCCGAGATGGTCAAACACCAGGCCCACACCGCAGCCTTGCGTGATCGCTTGTAGGCGGTCTTTCAAGTTTTCCTGGGATGTGCAGACGACATGGTCAAAGCCTTGCGTGAGCGCAAAGCTGCGCTTGTCAGCGCTGCGGCTGGTGCCGATGGTCTTCAAGCCTTTGTGCTTGGCTACTTGGCAAAGCATGCCAGCCACACCGCCAGAAGCGCCGGTGATCAAGACGCTGCGCTGGGGGCTGTTTACCTCGCCCGCCACACGCATCAGTGCCAGCGCCAGCTGAAGATTGGGCAAGCTCACGGCGTCTGCAAAAGCGAGCGTGGCAGGCAAGCGGTAAGGCGCGTCTTCTGACACCACAATGGCTTGCGCATAACAGCCGCCGCGTTGGGCCAGGTCACGCGCGCTGACCAGCACCCGGTCACCTGGCTGCCACTGCTGTACACCGTCGCCGATGGCATCGATTTCGCCGGCCATTTCAGCGCCAGGAATCGCAGGCAGGGGCGGCATCCATTTGTAAGTGCCTTTGCGAATCAACACATCGGGCCGGCCCACGCCAATGGCGCTGGCTTTGACGCGCACCTGTCCAGGACCCGGAAGCGGGTCGGGCAGATCCACTTCGATGAGGTTCTCGGGGCCGCCAGGCACCTGGACTTGAATGGCCTTCATGCGCTCAGGCTTGGGCGGTGATCGGGTTGACCAGGGTGCCAATGCCTTCGATTTCCACTTCGCAAACATCCCCAGGCTTCATGAACCATGCCGGCTTGCGACTCCAGCCCACCCCGGCAGGGGTGCCCGTGGCGATCACGTCGCCGGGCACCAGCGTGAAGATGGCGGAGGCGTAACTGATGAGTTTGGCGATCGAGAAAATCATGTGGCCCGTGTGGCTGGACTGCACGACCTCACCATTCAGGCGCGTGACCAACTTCAATTGCTGGTTGGGTGCAATTTCATCGGCGGTGACCATCCATGGCCCGAAGCCGCCGGTGGACTCGAAATTTTTACCCGAGGCAATTTGCTTGGCGTGGAATTGCCATTCACGAATGCTGCCGTCGTTGTAGCAAGAGTAGCCGGCCACATGGTCAAAGGCGTCGGCTTCGGCAATGTTGCGGCCTTCCTTTCCGATGATCACGGCCAACTCGCCTTCCCAGTCGAGCGAGGCCGACACCTTGGGACAGACGATGGGTTGGCCATGGGCCACTTGCGAGCGCCACACGCGCAAAAAGATCGGCGGTTCTTCCGACAACTCGCGTTGCATGCCAGCGGCCAGGACTTCTTGGTGATGGTCCATGTAGTTGCGCACGGCACAGACAATTTTTTCGGGCTTGGGAATGACCGGCAGAAAGGTGATGTCTGCCAGCTTCACATCGGGGGCCTTGTTGGCCACATCGGCGCTGGCCTTGAGGTAGGCGCCTGAGGCGATGTAATCGGTGAGCGTGGGGTATTGCGGCAGGGCTTTGCCGAGATCGACGATGGCGTCGGTGCCGACCAGGGCGCCCCAGGTTTCGCGGCCTTGATGGATGAATGAAAGCAATTTCATGAAAGTTCCTTGGTGAAGAAGAGGTTCAGTGCGCGTTGGCAAATTTCGCTTGCCATTGTTCGATGGGCATGAAGCTGGGGTCGCTTCGGCAAATGGCTTCGGTCTCGCGCAGGATGGTTTCGTCATCCTGGCTCAGGTCCAGCGGGTCGCCATGGGGCTGCGAGATGTAAAAAGGCATGTCCAGGTAGATCTCGACCGTGTTGCCTTCCGGATCTGCAAAGTACACCGACAAAGCGTTGCCATGGTTGAGGGGCAATACTTTGCTGGCGCCAAGCGCGATGGCACTGGCTTTCAGGTCGCGCAGCGACTGTATGGAGGGCACCGCAAACGACAGTTGCATCACCGTGCTGAAGCTCGCTTCGGCGGGGCGACCGCCAGCAATCACCAGTTGATGGTGTTGATGCGGGCTGGCGCTGAGAAAAACCAGGGGAGCTTTGAAGGTTTTGCCCACACCCCGGTCGGTCTCTACCAAGCCAAAGACGGTTTTGTAAAAGTGGACCATTTTCTCGACGTCGGTGACGTAGATCCCGAAATGAGACGGTGTGGGTTGACTGACTTTCAGCATGGCGTGTCCTTAGGAGGGTGAGGGGGCATTCAGGCGCGAGCTTGGGCTTGGCGTTTGAACGCCGCCAACACATTGGCCTGTGTGCTTGAAATGTGTTCAGAGAGCAGCACGGCTGCGGTCTTGGCGTCACGGCGCAGCACGGCATTCATCAAGGCGCGGTGTTCATCGTCTTTCTTTTTGGGGACGGTGCGATGGCGTGCCGCAAAGTGGCGATAGCGCTCGGCCTGATCAAACAGGCTCATGCTCCATGCGCGTTGGCGTTCGGAGGGGCATGCGGCGATCATGGCCAAATGAAAGTCTCGGTGGCGCCGGCTCCACTCGGCATCGAGCACCACCGGGCCTTGCGGCAGCCGCGATTCAATTTTCTCCAGCCGATGGAAGGAGGCCACGATGTCGGCTTCCCAGGCGTCGTCGCCTGCCTGAATGGATTCGGTCAGCGCGGGAATGTCCAGCATCAAGCGCATTTTGGTGATGTCGGCCAGGTCGGCCGGCGAAATCGGGGTGACCCGGAAGCCTCGCCGCTCATCGGCTTGGACCAGCCCTTCTTGGACCAGGCGGTTCAAGGCCTCGCGTAATGGGCTGCTGGAGAAACCGTACAGGGTTTGCAGCGTGTCCAGTTTCAGTTTGCCGTTTGGCGCATGCCGACCCGATAAAACATCTTGGCGCAGGGCCTGACAGGCTTGCTCGGAAACAGTGGACGGGGTTGTCGGTTCTTGCATGATCGAAAAATTATGCATAAAAAATATTTTGTGCATGCTATCGCAAACCCTGTGTTGGGATGGAATCTGGCTAAACTGCGATCAACCAAGGAACACCATGACGTTCGCATTCCATCACCATCACGCGGCCATGCTGCTGAAGTACAGCGGCATCAGCTTTATTTCGGGTGCGGTGAACCACGGCTTTTTCAGCGGTGAACGCTCGCTGTGGACCGCGGCCATTGGCATGGCCTTGTTTGTCGGGGGCGCCCTGTTGGAACACCGCCTGAGCGACAGCCAGGCCGAGACTGCCGAGTCGGGCTTGCTCCGAACGCTGGCCGTCGGGGCCTTGCTGTCCATTGGTTTGGGGTTTTTCACCGGCGGTTTGCAGCATTTCCCTGACTCGCCAGCGCGCAGCGCTTGGGTTGTGCCTTTGGGTTTTGTGGTGTCCGTCTTCGCATTGGCGTTCAGCAGCAACTACGTCTGGCGTCGCAGTTCTCGCGTGTATGTGCTGGTGGCGGGCGTGTGGGTCAGTGTGGCCAGCTATGGCGCTTGGCAGTGGCTGGAACAGCATCCCGAGTGGGCCGCAGCCGGTGACGGCCATGGCCATTCGCATGGCGAAGTGGCCTCCGGCAGCGCCGAGCCGGAACTGCCCGCTTGGGTGGTGCAACGCAGTGTGGAAGTGCGCATGGACGACCAAATGCGCTTCACGCCCAACCGCATCGATGTGAAGGCGGGCGAGGCCATCCGCTTTGTGGTGCACAACGACGGCAAGGCCGAGCATGAGATGGTGCTCGGCAATGAGGACGACATCAAGGCGCACGCCTTGGCCATGCAAAAGGGCGCAGACCATGGCAACGCCCATAGCCACGCCGGCGGCGCAGCCATCACCGTGGCCGCGGGCCAGTACGGCGAGCTGGTGGTGAAATTTGACCAGGTGCGGACTTTGGAAATGGCGTGCCTGATCCCCGGCCACTATGAAGCGGGCATGCGTGGGACGGTGAATGTGCAAAGTGCGTCGGAGAAAGAATCTGCCAGAACCAAGCCTGCGACATCTAACCCCGCCGCATCGCACGACCACAGCCAACACAAACACTGAGCGCACCTTAATATGCGGGTGTTGCAATCTCTTCAACCTGCAGGCCCAACATGAACATTCGAATGGCGCGCGAAACCGACTTCGCACAATGGTTGCCCCTGTGGAAGGGCTACCAGCTTTTTTACAAGACTGACATTCCCGAAGCCACCACAGCCACCACCTGGTCGCGCTTTCTGGATCCTGCCGAGCCCATGCATTGCGCTGTGGCGCAAGAGGAGGGGCAACTCATCGGCATCGTCCATTACATTGAACATCGAAGTTGCTGGACCACAGGCGACTACGTTTATCTGCAAGATTTGTTTGTCGCCCCCGACATTCGTGGCAAGGGCGTAGGCCGTGCGCTGATCGAGCATGTTTATGCCCATGCCGCCAAGACGGGCGGCTCGCGCGTCTGGTGGTTGACCCATGAGTCCAATGCCCATGCCATGCTGTTGTACGACCGCATTGCAGACAAAAGCGGCTTCATTCAGTACCGCAAGTTGATGTGAAGGTCCACGGACGCTGTCACGGCGCTGATTGATGTGTACAAACTTCACGCCCACCCAACGCGTCTCCTGGGTGAAGGAGACACTCGGGGTTGATTTGCCTGCCGGCTACCCGCAGGAGTCTTACCCCGGCTTTGCGGCGCCCTTGGTGGTCCAAAGCCATCGCACCGCCCGCGTGGCGTGTGGTCTGGCCCGCTTTGGCCTCATTCCCGCTTGGGCCAAAGACGAGAAAATTGCCCGCCACACGTACAACGCCCGCAGCGAGACCGCCGCCGAAAAACCCAGCTACCGCACGCCCTGGAAGCTTCGCCAGTGGGGTCTGGTGCTGGTGGACAACTTCTATGAGCCCAGCTACGCCACAGGCAAGGCGGTGCGCTGGAAAATTGAATTGGCTTCTGGCGAGCCCTTTGGCATTGCGTGTCTCTGGGACCGTTGGGCGCATCCGGAAACGGGTGAGTGGGTGGTCAGCTTCTCGATGTTGACGGTGAACGCTGATACGCACCCCGTCATGTGCCAATTTCACAAGCCAGGCGACGAGAAACGCACACCTGTGATCATTGCGCCAGCGCTGCACGCGGCTTGGCTCAGTGCAGATCATGCCCAGGCCGCAGAGCTCATGAGCTGGGCGCACATGCCGGAACTTCGGGCCGAGGCGGCGCCAAGACCGTAGGCTTGTACGTCGCTTGCAATACTGTATATAAATACAGTATATTTAACGAAATGACGACATCTGCCATTTCCACGCCCCAACCCGTATTTTTGCCAGAAACCAAGGTCTGGCTGGACATGTGCGCATGGACGGTGCGGGCGGGTTTCCCTTCGCCCGCGGCCGACCACACGCGCAAACGCATTGACCTCAACGAGCACCTGATTCGCAACAAAGAGGCCACCTTCATCTTCCGGGTCAAGGGCGACTCCATGAGCGGCATTGGCATTTACGAAGGCGATGAGCTGCTGGTGGACCGCTCCATCGAGGCCAAGCACGGCAACATCGTGCTCGCCGTCTTGAACGACGACTTCACGGTCAAGCGCTTGTACCGCCGCGGCGGGGTGGTCAAGTTGATCGCAGAGAACCCGCTGTACCCGCCCATCACGCTCAAGGATGGCGAAGAGCTGCTCATCTGGGGCGTGGTCACCCGCAACCTGCACAAGCTTTATTGACGCCATGACGCGCGCACACGTCCAAGCCTTGGCGCTGGTGGACTGCAACAATTTTTACGTCAGCTGCGAGCGAATTTTTCGGCCAGACCTGGCGCGCGTGCCCATGGTGGTGCTGTCCAACAACGATGGCTGCGTGGTCTCGCGCTCGAATGAGGCCAAAGCCTTGGGCGTGAAGATGGGCCAGCCGTGGTTTGAGTGCCAGCCCTTGGCGCAAGCGCATGGCATTCTGGCCATGAGCAGCAACTACGCCTTGTATGCCGACATGTCCAACCGGGTGATGCGCATCCTGGGTGAGTTTTCGCCGAACCAGGAGGTCTACTCCATCGACGTAAATGCACCTAAAACCTGTTGCGTTTCATTTTCCAAGTGAGCAGTGGGTTGCT
>CAYTZZ010000025.1:0-2928 GCA_964442645.1 uncultured Bordetella sp.
CCCGGCCGATGCCGAAGTGGTGAGCCACAAACTCATGATCCGTGCCGGCATGATCAAAAAGCTGGGCGCGGGCATTTACAACTACATGCCCATGGGCTTGCGCGTGATTCGCAAGGTCGAGGCCATCGTGCGCGAAGAAATGGACCGTGCCGGTGCCATCGAGCTGACCATGCCGGTGGTGCAGCCCGCAGAGCTTTGGCAAGAAACCGGCCGCTTTGGCAAGATGGGTCCCGAGTTGTTGCGCATCAAGGACCGCCACGACCGCGACTTCGTGATCCAGCCCACCAGCGAAGAGGTGGTGACAGACATTGCGCGCCAGGAACTGCGCAGCTACAAGCAGTTGCCCAAAAACCTGTACCAAATCCAGACCAAGTTTCGCGACGAGCGCCGCCCGCGTTTCGGCTTGATGCGGGGGCGCGAGTTCATCATGAAAGACGCCTACAGCTTCGACCGCGACAGCGTGGGCGCCAAAGCCAGCTACCAGGTGATGGCTCAGGCCTACCGCAAAATTTTTGACCGCTTCGGTTTGCAATACCGCGCCGTGGCCGCCGACAGCGGTGCCATTGGGGGCGACCTGAGCGAAGAGTTCCAGGTGATCGCGGCCACCGGCGAAGACGCCATCGTGTACTGCCCCCAGAGCGACTACGCCGCCAACCTTGAAAAAGCCGAGGCCTTGCCGCCGCAGCATCCACGCGCAGCCCCAACGCAAGCGCTGAGCAAAACGCCCACGCCGGGCCGCAGCACCTGCGAGCAGGTGGCCGAGTTGTTGGGCCTGCCCTTGTCACGCACCGTGAAATCCTTGGTGCTGGCCACCGACGAAGTGGATGGCGAAGGCCAAGTGATCAAGAGCCAGGTGTGGCTGTTGCTGGTGCGCGGTGACCACGACATGAACGAAGTCAAGGTCGGAAAAGTGCCGGGCCTGGATGTTGGCTTTCGCTTTGCCACCGTGCCGGAAATCGAGGCCCATTTCGGCTGCAAGCCCGGCTACCTGGGCCCCATCGGCCTGAAGCAGCCCATGAAGGTGGTGGCCGACAAAGAAGTGGCCGTGATGGCCGATTGGGTCTGCGGTGCCAACGAGGTGGACCATCACCTGACCGGTGTGAACTGGGGGCGCGACCTGCCCGAGCCCGACCTGGTGTGCGACATCCGCAATGTGGTGGCGGGCGATCCCTCGCCCGATGGCAAGGGGCCGCTGGCGATTGAGCGCGGCATCGAGGTGGGCCATGTGTTTTACCTGGGCACCAAGTATTCCAAGGCCATGAACGCCACCTTTCTGGATGAGAATGGCAAGCCCCAAGCCATGGAAATGGGCTGCTATGGCATTGGCATCACGCGCCTGCCGGCTGCGGCCATTGAACAGAACCATGACGAGCGCGGCATCATCTGGCCCGATGCCATTGCCCCCTTTACTGTGGTGGTGTGCCCGATCGGCATGGACCGCAGCGCCGAGGTGAAAGCCGGGGCCGAGCAATTGCACGACCAGCTGGCCGCACTCGGCGTGGACGTGATGCTCGATGACCGCGGCGAGCGCCCCGGCGCCATGTTTGCCGACTGGGAGCTGATTGGCGTGCCGCACCGTGTGGTGATTTCAGATCGCGGCTTGAAGGAAGGCCAGCTGGAATACCAGCACCGGCGTGACGCTGCGGCCAGCAAAGTGCCAGCGGCCGAGGTCTTGAGCTTCCTGAAGCAACGCCTGGGACTTTGAAGATCTGAAGGCATGGGCATGCAGCGCCGGCAATGGGCTCAGACCCTGGCGTGCATCGCCCTCGCCCAAGTGTTCCCGCCAAACTGTTGGGCGGGACGGCAAGCCGAGGAGGCCCTGGCAGATTCAGTTCGAACCGCGCTCTCGCAAGCCTTGCGAGACGACGCGACCCTGTCAGGCCAAAGCGACCCCGCCTGGCTGGCGCGCCAACAGCCGCGCTTGCTGGCCCATTTGCAGCAACGCCGCTCTGCCGTGCTGCGCGATGAATTGGGCAGCGACAGCCTGCGCCTGGCCTTGTTGCAAGCCATTTGGTATGAAAGCAGCCGTGCCGGCTTGGAGCCTGAGTTGGTGCTGGGCTTGATCGAGGTGGAAAGCGGTTTCCGAAAATTTGCCATCAGCAACGCCGATGCCCGCGGCTACATGCAGGTCATGCCTTTTTGGGTGCGCCTGATTGGCGATGGGGAGGAGGCCAAGCTGTTTCAGCCCGCCACCAACTTGCGTTATGGCTGCGTGATCTTGCGCCACTACCTGCGCGTGGAGCGCGGTGATTTGTTTCTGGCGCTGGGGCGCTACAACGGCAGCCGGGGCCAGGACCGCTACCCAGCGGCGGTGCTGGCGGCGCGCCAACGCTGGCGCGCCGAGTGAGGCTTTAGCCGTTCAGCACTTGCTGAAGCTCGCCTGACTCGTACATTTCCATCATGATGTCCGAGCCGCCAATGAACTCGCCCTTGACGTAGAGCTGGGGAATGGTGGGCCAGTTGCTGTATTCCTTGATGCCTTGGCGAATCTCGGGATCGTCCAGCACGTTCACCGTCTTGATGTTTTTGGGCTCGACGCCGCAGGCTTTCAAAATTTGAATGGCGCGGCCTGAAAAGCCGCACATGGGGAAGCTGGCACTGCCTTTCATGAACAGCAGCACGTCGCTGCCTTTTACCAATTCATCAATGCGTTGTTGCGCGTCGCTCATGTCAGTCTCCAAAACCAGGAATACCCATTATTTCACGCCTGGCCAATATCCGCCGCTGCAGCGTTCGATGCCCGCAAGGTCGCAACGGCTTTGGACAGCTGCAAAACCCGTCTGGCTCAACAGGGCGCGCACGGCCTGGGCTTGGTCGTGGCCGTGCTCCAGCAACAGCCAGCCTTGCGCTTGCAGATGGCGGGGCGCCGCACCCACCAGGGCGCGAATGTCGTCCAAGCCGTCGTGGCCGCTGACCAAGGCGCTCAGC
>CAYTZZ010000025.1:2938-43945 GCA_964442645.1 uncultured Bordetella sp.
ATGGCGGAGAACGGCGGCTGCAGGGTGGCCACGTGACCCAGGCGCTCCGCGGCTCACGCCGTCCCGCGGGCCAGCGGGGGTCGTTTTCAGCGATGTAGGGGGGGTTGGAGACCACCAGGTTGAACTGCTGGCCTGCCAAGGCGTCAAACCAATGGCTGTGAACGCACCGAATGGGCAAGGCCAGCCGTTGGGCATTGTCTTGCGCGACGGCCAGCGCTGCTTCGCTGGCATCCACGGCCCAAACCTGGGCTTGCGGGTGTTGGGCTTGCAGGGCCAGCGCAATGGCGCCGCTTCCGGTGCCCAGGTCCAGCACCTGGGGTGAAGGCTGGTGCATCGCTTCCAGGCAGGCCAGCGCCCATTCCACCAGGGTTTCGGTGTCATCGCGGGGGTCCAGCACGCGGGCATCGATTTGCAGGCTCAAGCCAAAAAATTCTTTGCTGCCGCGCAAGTAGGCCAGGGGCTCCCCGTCGCAACGGCGCTGCAGCAGGGCCTCATAGCGCGCTGCGCTGTCTGCGCTTAAGTGGTCTTGGTCGTGGGCCAGCAGCCAGGCGCGGTTGGCGGGGTCCTGTTGCACAGCCAGCAGCAACAGCATTTGCACTTCCAGGCGCGGCAGTCCCAGGGATAGCCCGTGTTGCAAGGCTTGGGCCAGCGTGCCGATCACGCCAGGCCTCCGACCTCCAAGGCCTCCAGTTGCTCGGCTTCGCGCGCATGCTGCAAAGCCGTGAGGACCTCGTCGAGGTCGCCTTCCATGATGAAGCTGAGTTTGTACAGCGTCAAATTGATGCGGTGATCGGTCAGGCGGCCTTGCGGAAAGTTGTAGGTGCGGATGCGGTCGCTGCGGTCGCCGCTGCCAATCAGGCCTTTGCGGGTGGCGGCCTCTTTGGCCGAACGCTCGGCACGCTCGCGCTCCTGGATGCGCGCGGCCAGCACTTGCAAGGCGCGCGCCTTGTTGCGGTGCTGCGAGCGGTCGTCCTGGCATTCCGCCACGATGCCGGTGGGCAGGTGGGTGATGCGCACGGCCGAGTCGGTCTTGTTGATGTGCTGCCCGCCGGCGCCACTGGCGCGGAAGGTGTCGATGCGCAAGTCGGCCGGGTTGATTTGCACCGCACTGGCTTCATCGGGCTCGGGCATGACGGCAACGGTGCAGGCACTGGTGTGAATGCGGCCTTGCGACTCGGTGGCCGGCACCCGCTGCACACGGTGGCCGCCCGACTCGAAACGCAAACGGCCGTAGACCTGTTCGCCCGAGACGCGCAACACCACTTCCTTGTAGCCGCCAAGCTCGCTCGCCGATTCACTGAGCAACTCGGTGCGCCATCCCTGGCGCTCGGCATAACGGGTGTACATGCGCAACAGGTCGCCGGCAAACAGCGCCGATTCGTCGCCGCCGGTGCCAGCGCGAATTTCCAGATAAGCGGCACGCGCGTCGTCCGGGTCTTTGGGCAACAGCAGGCGTTGCAACTCTTGGGCCAGTTGCGCGCATTCGGCCTGCGCGGCCTGGGTTTCCTCGCGGGCCATTTGCTGCATGTCGGCATCGGTTTGGGCATTGTCCAGCAAGGCCTGGGCTTCGGCCAGGTCGGTTTCGCGTTGCTGCAGGCGGGCCCAGCGGCTGGCGATGACCGCCACCTCGGCATGCTCGCGCGACAGCGCCATGAACTGTTCCATGTTGCGCAGAATGTCCTCGCTCGACAACAAAAAATCGAGCTCGGCCAAACGTTGTGTGTAGCGCTCCAGCTGAGCGCGCATGAAGGCTTTCATGGTGAGGGTGCCGCCAGCTAACGGCTGTCGCGCAAAAAGAAATGCTCGACGGCGTAGCGGGCGCGCTCGCGCGCAGACTGGTCACCGGCGTGCAGCTCTGCCATGGCGCCGTGCAGCATTTTTTGCGACAGGCCTTTGGCCAGGGCCTCCAGCACCTGCTCGATGGGCTCGCCTTTGGCCAGCAGCTTGTGGGCGCGTTGCAGCTCCACCGTGCGCCAGTGCTCGGCTTGACCATGCAATTGTTGAATCAGCGGCACCATGCTGCGCTGGTCCAGCCAGTGCAGAAAGCTTTGGACACCCGCATCAATGATGACCTCGGCCTGGGCCACCGCCGCTTGCCGGTTGGCTTGGGCCGTTTGCACCACAGTGGACAGGTCGTCCACGGTGTACAGGTAGACATCGTCCAGCAATTTGACTTCGGGCTCGATGTCGCGCGGGACGGCCAGGTCCACCATGAGCAAGGGGCGATGGCGGCGCTTGTTCAAGGCGCGCTCGACCGCGCCCAGGCCGATCAGCGGCAGACTGCTGGCGGTGCAGCTGACTATGACATCAAACTCATGCAGGCGCTCGGGCAGGTCGGCCAAGCGCATGACCTCGGCCCCGAAGTGCGAGGCCAGCTTCTCGCCCCGCTCCAGCGTGCGGTTGGCAATGGCCATGGCGCGTGGCGTGCGCGCGGCAAAATGCGTGGCACACAACTCGATCATTTCCCCCGCGCCCACAAACAACACCTTGACCTGGCTCAGGTCTTCAAACAACTGGCTGGCCAGGCGCACCGAAGCCGCCGCCATGCTAATGGAATGGGCGCCAATTTCGGTGGAGGTGCGCACTTCCTTGGCAACCGCAAAGGAGCGCTGGAACATCTGGTGCAAGGTGGTGCCCAAGGCGCCCGCTTCGTTGGCGGCGCGCACGGCGTCTTTCATTTGGCCCAGGATTTGGGGCTCGCCCAGCACCATCGAGTCCAGGCCGCTGGCCACGCGAAACGCGTGGCGCGCGGCTTGGCCTGCTTCCAGGGTGTAGGTGTGGGCCCTCAGGGCCTCAGGCGAGACGCCACCGGATTGGGCCAGCCATTCCAGGGTTTGCTGCAGCGCGGGTTGTTGCGCGGCACAGTAAATTTCGGTGCGGTTGCAAGTGGAGAGAATGGCGGCTTCGCCGGGCTGGTTCAGGCTTTCGCGCAATGCCGACAAAACAGGGTGAAGCTGCTCCACAGCAAAGGCAAACCGGCCGCGCAAATCCAGCGGGGCGGTGTTGTGATTGAGACCTAGTGCCCAGACTGCCATGCCCCGATTATAAAATTTTAAAGATGCAAGCCCTGTCTTTCTTGAACCACTGGCTGAATGGCCTCAGCCCCGCCCTGGGCGTGGCGAGCCTGTTGACCCTGGCGGCGGGCTGGCTGTGGCGCGGTCAGATGGCGGGCACGGCCTGGCAGCGCTGGGGGGTGACCACGGTGGCTGCTGTTGTGACCTTGCTGGGTGGCCTGGCCTGGCTGGGCCAGGACGGGGCCATGCGCACCTATGCCGCCTTGGTCGTGGTCTGTGCCACAGTGCAGTGGTTGTTTTTGCGGCCTTGGCTGCGGCTCAGGTGGCCTCGGGCTTGAACAGGTCCACGCGGTCGGTGATGATGCCGTCCAGGCCCCAAGCCAGAAGCTGGCGCGCCACGGCTTGCGCGTTCACGGTGTAACTCAAGGTGCGCAGGCCCAGGCCCTGCGCTTGTTGCACGCGCTCTGCCGTCCACAAGCTGAAATGGCAAATCAGGGCTTGGCAGGCCAGTGAAGAGGCCAGGGGCAATACACCGTCGTCCCATTGATGGCGCAACAGCCCACGGGGGAGATGGGGGGCCGTCGCCCGAGCGCCTTCCAAGGCTTCGGGCTGAAACGAGGTCAGCAACGGCGGCACGGTTTGGCCGGCCCACCATTGGGCGGCTTTTTCGGCCACCCGTTCGCCCGTGTGCCGCTCTTGCCCGGGCGTGGGCTTGATTTCAATGTTGAGGTGGTGGCCATGCGCCAGACAAAACTGTGCCAGGTCCTGCAACTTGCTCAACGGCTCGCCCGCATAAGCCGGGCTGTGCCAACTGCCCGCATCCAGTTGCGACAAGTGGGCCCAGGTGTGATCGCCGGCCAAGCCCTGGCCATTGCTGGTCCGCGACAAGTCGGCGTCGTGCAGCAGCACCACGACCTCGTCGGCGCTCAGTTTGGCATCGCATTCGAACATGCGGTAGCCGTGCTGGGCCCCCAAGCGAAAGGCTGCCAGGGTGTTTTCAGGGGCCAACAAGCCGGCGCCACGGTGGGCAATCCAGCGCGGGTAGGGCCAGGCAGGGCGTGTCAATGAAGGGGCGGGCGTGCTTTGCATGGTGGGCGTTTGGGCAAGATGCCATTGTGAGTGCTGTCTCGGGCCTGTGGCAGAGGAAAAACCTGGTTGTCAGTGCACACACACACCGTAGGGAATGCTGCACTGCGGTAACATCACACCCTAGCCCTTGCTTTGTCTCGAGGCGGGTCAAGATTTGCCCATGAATGCTCCCACACCGCTGAACCATTTGCTGGCGGCGGCTGAAGACAGCCCCCGACTGCGAGAGATTCCCTACAACTACACCTCCTTCTCCGACCGGGAGATCGTGATTCGCTTGTTGGGTGCCGACGCCTGGCTGTGGCTGGAGCGCCTGCGCCAAGAGCGCCGTACCGGCCGTTCTGCGCGCATGTTGTACGAAGTGCTGGGCGACATCTGGGTGGTGCAGCGCAACCCCTACCTGCAAGACGATTTGCTGGACAACCCGGGCCGCCGCCGCTTGCTGGTCGATGCGCTCAACCATCGTCTGGGCGAAATCGAGCGGCGCCGTACCCCTCAAGACGACCTCGAGCGCGACGCGCTGGTCGGCAAGTTGCTGAGCGCTGCTCGGCAGGCCATTGCCCAATTTGCCGCCGACTTTGACACCTTGGCGGCCTTGCGCAAAAAAGCGGCGCGCCAACTGAAAAAATTCACTGCGGCTGACAACATCAAGTTCGACGGCCTCTCGCGCGTGTCCCACGTGACCGATGCCACCGACTGGCGCGTCGAGTACCCCTTTGTGGTGTTGACCCCCGACACCGAGGTCGAAATGGCCGGCCTGGTCAAGGCCTGCATCGAGCTGGGCTTGACCATTGTTCCGCGTGGCGGTGGCACCGGCTACACCGGTGGTGCCATTCCTTTGACCTGGAAGAGCGTGGTCATCAACACCGAGAAGCTGGAAGCCATGACCGAGGTCGAGCAGGTCCAGATTCCTGGCATTGACCACACTGTGCCCACCATTTGGACCGAGGCCGGCGTCGTGACTCAGCGCGTGGCCGATGCCGCAGAGCGTGCCGGTTTTGTGTTTGCGGTTGACCCGACTTCGGCCGAAGCTTCTTGCATTGGCGGCAACATTGCCATGAATGCCGGCGGCAAAAAAGCGGTGCTGTGGGGCACGGCCCTGGACAACCTGGTGAGCTGGCGCATGGTGACGCCGCAGGCCGAGTGGCTGGAAGTCACCCGCATCGGCCACAACCTGGGCAAGATCCACGATGCCGAGCTGGCCAGTTTCGAGCTGCGCTACTTTGCGGCCGATGGCAAAACACCTTTGCGCACCGAGCGCTTGGACATTCCAGGTCGCACCTTCCGCAAGGAAGGCCTGGGCAAGGATGTCACCGACAAGTTTTTGAGCGGCCTGCCCGGCGTGCAAAAAGAGGGCTGCGATGGCCTGATCACCAGCGCGCGCTGGGTGGTGCACCGCATGCCCGAGCACACCCGCACGGTGTGCCTGGAGTTCTTTGGCAATGCCAAGGACGCGGTGCCCAGCATTGTCGAGATCAAGGATTTCATGTTCGCCGAGCAAAAGCGAACGGGGACCTTGTTGGCCGGCCTGGAACACCTGGACGACCGTTACCTCAAGGCCGTGGGCTATGCCACCAAGAGCAAGCGCGGTGGCCTGCCCAAGATGGTCTTGATTGGCGACATTGCCGGCGACGACGCTGACGCTGTGGCACGCGCCACCTCCGAGGTGGTGCGCCTGGCCAACTCGCGCAACGGCGAGGGCTTCATTGCCATCAGCGCCGAGGCGCGCAAAAAATTCTGGCTGGACCGCAAGCGCACCGCGGCCATCAGCCGCCACACCAATGCCTTCAAGGTCAACGAGGATGTGGTCATCCCGCTGCCGCGCATGGCCGAGTACACCGACGGCATCGAGCGCATCAACATCGAGCTGTCCTTGCGCAACAAGCTGCAGCTGTGCAATGCCCTCGACGACTTTTTTGCCCGCGGCCAATTGCCCCTGGGCAAGTCCGACGACGCGGCCGACCTGGCCTCGCCCGAGTTGCTGGAAGACCGGGTACAGCAGGCGCGCAACCTGATTGGCGAAGTGCGCGCCTTGTGGCAGCAGTGGCTGTGCGAGGTCGACACCCTGTTTCCGCAGCTGCAAGACCACAGCTTGCGGGCCAGCTGGAAAACCCAAATTCGCGCGGGCTTGCAAAACATTTTCACCGGCGCCGTGTTCCAGCCGATTCTGGACGAGTGCAATGCCATTCACCAGCGCGTGCTCAAGGGCCGTGTGTGGGTGGCGTTGCACATGCATGCCGGTGACGGCAATGTGCACACCAACATCCCGGTCAACAGCGACGACTACGCCATGCTGCAAACGGCCCATGAGGCGGTGGCCCGCATCATGGTGCTGGCGCGCTCGCTCGATGGCGTGATTTCTGGCGAGCACGGCATTGGCATCACCAAGCTGGAGTTTCTGACCGACGCCGAGCTGCAGCCCTTTGCCGATTACAAGGCCCGCATCGATCCCGAAGGCCGCTTCAACAAGGGCAAGCTGCTGCGCGCCCAGCCCGGCCAGCACGATGTGCGCGCGGCCGACCTCAGCCAAGCCTACACCCCCAGTTTTGGCTTGATGGGCCATGAGTCGCTCATCATGCAGCAATCCGACATTGGCGCCATTGCCGACAGCGTCAAAGACTGCTTGCGTTGCGGCAAGTGCAAGCCGGTGTGCGCCACCCATGTGCCGCGCGCCAACTTGCTGTACAGCCCGCGCAACAAGATCCTGGCCACTTCCTTGCTGGTGGAAGCCTTTTTGTACGAAGAGCAGACCCGCCGAGGCGTGTCGATCAAGCACTGGCAAGAGTTTGAAGACGTGGCCGACCATTGCACGGTCTGCCACAAGTGCTTGTCGCCCTGCCCGGTGAAGATCGATTTTGGCGATGTCTCCATGAACATGCGCAACCTGTTGCGCAAGATGGGGCAAAAGAGCTTCCGTCCTGGCAACGCCGCAGCCATGTTCATGCTGAACGCCACCCGGCCCGAGACCATCAAGCTGGCGCGCAGCGCCATGGTCGATGTCGGCATGAAGCTGCAACGCTTTGCCCATGACATGCTCAGCGTGGTGGCGCGCAAGCAAACCAGTGCACCGCCAGCCAGTGTGGGCACGGCGCCCCTCAAAGAGCAGGTGATTCACTTCATCAACAAAAAAATGCCGGGGGGCTTGCCCAAGAAGACGGCGCGTGCCCTGCTGGACATTGAAGACAAAGATTACGTGCCCATTATTCGCAACCCGAAAGCGACCACGCCTGACTCCGAGGCGGTGTTCTATTTCCCAGGTTGTGGCTCCGAGCGCCTGTTCTCTCAAGTCGGCCTGGCCACCCAGGCCATGCTGTGGCATGCCGGCGTGCAGACGGTGTTGCCGCCGGGTTACCTGTGTTGCGGCTACCCCCAGCGCGGCAGTGGCCAGTTTGACAAAGCTGAAAAAATCATCACCGACAACCGCGTGCTGTTCCATCGGGTGGCCAACACCTTGAACTATCTGGACATCAAGACGGTGGTGGTCAGCTGTGGCACCTGCTACGACCAGCTGCAAGGCTACGAATTCGACAAAATTTTCCCGGGCTGCCGCATCGTGGACATCCACGAGTTCTTGCTCGAAAAAGGCGTCACCTTGGACGCCGCGCAGCAGGGGTCCTACCTGTACCACGACCCTTGCCACAGCCCCATGAAACAGCAAGACCCGATGAAAACGGTCAAGGCGCTGGTGGGCGAACAGGTGCTCAAGTCGGACCGCTGCTGCGGCGAGTCGGGCACGCTGGGCGTGACCCGTCCGGACATTTCCACCCAGGTTCGCTTTCGCAAAGAAGAAGAGTTGCGCAAGGGTGAAGCCGAGTTGCGAGCGGTGTCGGGCCAAGCCCAAGGCAACGTGAAAATTCTCACCAGCTGCCCGAGTTGTTTGCAAGGCTTAAGCCGCTACGGCGATGATTTGCAAAATGGCTTGCTCGAGGCAGATTACATCGTGGTCGAGATGGCGCGCCAAATTCTGGGCGAGGAGTGGCTGCCCAGTTATGTGCAAGCGGCCAACAGCGGCGGCATTGAGCGCGTGCTGGTCTGAGGAAACACCATGGCAGGATTGAACAAAAACACGCCGCAACCGCAAGACATCACGGTGCACGGCCAGTCACGCTTGCTGGAGGTCAGCTTTGCCAATGGCGAGGCCTTTCGCATCCCGTTCGAGCTCATGCGCATCTACAGCCCCTCGGCGGAAGTGCAGGGCCACGGCCCGGGGCAAGAGGTGTTGCAGACCGGCAAACGCCTGGTGACCCTGACGGATCTGGAACCTGTGGGCAACTATGCGGTGAAGCCCATTTTCAGCGATGGCCACGACAGTGGCATTTTTTCCTGGGACTACCTGTACTTTCTGGGCACGCAGCAAGACGAGTTGTGGGATGCCTATGCCAAGCGCTTGCAAGAGGCCGGCGTGCAACGCGATGACCCGATGCCGCAAGTGGGCGGCCATGCCTGTGGCCACAGTCACTGAACTGAAAGCTTCAGGCGCTAACATTCCAACCACCATGAGCAGCACCCATTTCGGATTTCAAACCGTCGACGAGCGCGAAAAAGCCAAGCGAGTGCGTGGCGTGTTTGACTCGGTGGCCTCCAAGTACGACATCATGAACGACCTGATGTCCCTGGGCCTGCACCGCGCCTGGAAGGCTTACACCGTCATGGTGGCCGATTTGCAGCCAGGCCACCGCGTGCTCGACATTGCCGGGGGCACGGGTGATTTGTCACTGGCGTTTGCCAAAAAAGTGGGTCCCAGCGGTCAGGTGGTGCACACCGACATCAACGAAGCCATGTTGCGCACGGGCCGCGACCGCTTGCTCAACTTGGGCCAGGTGCTGCCGACCTTTGTCTGTGATGCCGAAAAGTTGCCCTTCCCCGATGCCTATTTTGACCGTGTCAGCGTGGCCTTTGGCTTGCGCAACATGACCCACAAAGACCAGGCTTTGCGTGAGATGGCGCGGGTGCTGAAACCTGGCGGCAAGCTGCTGGTATTGGAGTTTTCCAGAGTCGCCAAGCCATTGGAGAAAACCTACGATTGGTACTCTTTCAACATCCTGCCTCGCTTGGGTAAATGGGTGGCCGGTGACGATGCCAGTTACCGCTATCTGGCCGAATCGATTCGCATGCATCCCGGGCAGGAGGCCTTGAAAGACCTTATGAAAGAAAATGGCTTTGGCCATGTGGACATTCACAACATGAGCGCCGGGGTGGTGGCATTGCATGTTGGAATCAAGTGTTGATACAAAAAACTAACGGAGTAGACATGAACATGAAATTGGGTTCTTTGGTTCTGGCACTGTTCCTCTCGCTGTCCAGCCTGCATGCCGAGGCCGCCAAGCGTCTGGGTGGTGGCAAGTCTGTGGGCCAGCAATCCAACAATGTCACGCAGCGTGAAGCTGCCAAGCCGGCACCTGCTGGCGCGCCTGCGCAAAATGCGGCGCCCGCACCCGCGGCGGCGCCGACGCCTGCACCGGCCCCAGCCGCGGCAGCACAACCCCAGCGCAAACCCTGGGGTGCCATGCTCGGTGGTCTGGCGGCTGGCTTGGGCCTGGCCTGGCTGGCCCACTCCCTGGGCTTTGGCGCTGAATTCGGCCAATTCCTGATGTTTGGCCTGCTGGCCCTGGTCATCATGATGGTGGTGGGCATGGTCTTGCGCCGTCGCGCAGCGCCCCAGCAAGAGCGCAGCCCCTACGCCTTTGAGGGCGCTGGCTCGGCGGTCGATCCGCAATCCGTTCCCCAATACAACCCCAAGAACGTCGGCAACGATGCCTCGGCCCGTCCTTGGGAAGGCCAGACTGCCTCCTTTGAGCCGGCGGCTGCCCCCGCCGCCCCCACGGCTGCACGCTCGGGCTCCATGATTGGCTCGGCCTTGATCGGCGGGCACCAGAACTGGACCATCCCGGCCGACTTCGATGTGGCGGGCTTTGTGTCTGCTGCCAAGCAAAACTTCATTTCCCTGCAGGACGCCTGGGACCGCTCGGACATTCCCGCCTTGCGCGCCATGATGACCGATGCCATGTTGTCTGAAATCAAGAGCCAGTTGGCCGAGCGCGAAGCCCAAAACAGTGGCGCGCCGAACAAGACCGAAGTGGTCATGATCGAAGCGCAGTTGTTGGGCATTGAAGATCTGGGCGAGGGCTACATGGCCAGCGTCGAGTTCTCCGGCATGATTCGCGAAGAGCCCTCTGCTGGCCCCAGCCCCTTCCGTGAAGTCTGGAACATGACCCGTCCCAAGGCGGGCCAAGTCGGCTGGCTGGTGGCGGGCGTCCAGGCCTTGCAATAAGGCGATCGCCCCATGCCCACAGCGGGGGGTGGTTTGAGGGACAATCCAGCCATGGCAACGTCTCCTTTCCCCCGCTTCCCCGAATGGGCCGAACAGGCCCTGAAGGGCCTCAAGCCGCCGGCCTGGCTGGTGGACGAGGCACAACAGCGCTTGGTGCTGTTTCTCAACCATGTGCTCATGCACGAGCCTCAGGCGCAGCAGCGTTTGCTGCGCCAAAAGGGGCGCCGTGTGCAACTGCGCTGGCGTGACCTCAGCTTCGAAGTGGCCTTCACCCCCGCCGGCTTGCTCGAGCGCCAAGTGCCCTCGGATCAAGCGGACCTGATCTTGAGCCTGAACGAGCCTTCGCCGTTTGAGCTGGTCAAAACCGTCATTCAAGGCCAACGCCCACCGGTGCGCATCGAAGGCGATGTGCAATTGGCGGCCGAGGTTAACTGGTTGATCGACCATGTGCGCTGGGACCCTGAAGAAGACCTGGCGCGCCTGATTGGCGACGCCCCGGCCCACACCCTGGCGCAGACGGCTCAGCGTGTGATGGCAGGCTTGAAGGCTTTCGTAGCACAACGCCGTAGCGCTGCGGGTGCAGGCTCCGAGGTCTCCGCCCCATGAGCCGCTTGTACCGCAGCCTCTATATTTTTTGGATCGTTTTTCGCTTCGGCCTCGACCAATTGGTGCTGGACGGCCTGGACCGGCCGTGGTTGCGGGGCCTTACCCGGGTGCTGCGCCTGGGCCGCAAACTCGAAGCGCCGCGCGGCCAGCGCTTGCGCCAAGCGCTGGAGCACCTAGGGCCCATTTTCGTCAAGTTTGGCCAGGTGCTCTCGACCCGGCGCGATTTGTTGCCCAGCGACATCGCCAACGAGTTGGCCCTGTTGCAAGACCGCGTACCGCCGTTTTCCTCTGAAGTGGCGGTGGCCACCATTGAGCGCGCCTTTGGCCGCCCGGTGGACGAGGTGTTCACCCGCTTTGACCGCCAGCCTGTGGCCAGCGCGTCGATTGCACAAGTGCACTTCGCCTCGTTGAAGACCCGCGAAGGCCTGGAGCGCGAGGTCGCCGTCAAGGTGCTGCGCCCCAACATGCTGCGGGTGATTGAAAAAGACCTGTCCCTGATGCGCATGATGGCCTCCTGGCTGGAGCGCCTGTCTGCTGACGGCCGCCGCCTCAAGCCCCGCGAAGTGGTGGGCGAGTTTGACAAATACCTCCATGATGAATTGGACCTGGTGCGCGAGGCGGCCAACGCCGCCCAGTTGCGTCGCAACATGGAGGGGCTGAACCTGGTGCTGATTCCCGAGATGCTTTGGGACTTCTGCCACACCGAAGTCATCGTCATGGAACGCATGGATGGCGTGCCCATCAACCAGGTGGAGCGGCTGCGCGAAGCCGGCGTGGACATTCCCCAGTTGGCGCGCGATGGCGTCACCCTGTTTTTCACCCAGGTGTTTCGCGATGGCTTTTTCCATGCCGACATGCACCCTGGCAACATCCAGGTCAGCTTGGACCCGGCCACCTTTGGTCGCTATGTGTCGCTGGACTTTGGCATCGTCGGCACCTTGACCGAGTTCGACAAGGAATACCTGGCGCAGAACTTCACCGCTTTTTTCCGGCGCGATTACAAGCGGGTGGCCGAGTTGCATGTGGAGTCCGGTTGGGTGCCCGCCGAAACCCGCATTGACGAGTTGGAAGCGGCCATTCGCGCGGTTTGCGAGCCTTACTTTGACCGGCCGCTGAAAGAAATTTCCTTGGGCATGGTGCTCATGCGCCTGTTCCAAACCTCGCGCCGCTTCCATGTGGAAATTCAACCGCAGTTGGTGCTCTTGCAAAAAACCTTGCTGAACATCGAAGGCCTGGGCCGGCAACTCGACCCCGACCTGGATTTGTGGAGCACGGCCAAGCCTTTCCTCGAGAAGTGGATGATGGACCAGGTTGGGCCGCAAAAACTTTGGGCCCAACTCAAGTCCGAAGCGCCGCGCTATGCCAAGTTGCTGCCCGAATTGCCTCGCCTGGTCCATGATTTCCTGCGCCATCGCCAAAGCGCGCCGGCAGCCGACCTGCAGCGACTGATCGAAGCGCAAACTCGGACCCAGCGCTTGCTGTTCCGAGTCCTTTGGGGGGGCTTTGGGTTTATTCTGGGCCTCATCGCCATGCAAATCGTTTTTCAGATTCAATAAGCGGATTGCCGTCATTGGAGGGGAAGACCCGTGTTGCTCACTCTGGTCATCGTTTACTTGTTGGTCACCATCGCGATTGGCCTGTTCGCCGCCAAGCGCGTGAAAAACTCGTCTGACTTTGCCATTGCCGGGCGGCACCTGCCGCTGGCCATGATTGTCACCACCACCTTTGCCACCTGGTTTGGCTCTGAAACCGTGCTGGGCATTCCTGCCAAGTTCGTCAACAGCGGCTTGAACGGCGTGGTGGAAGACCCTTTCGGCGCTGGGACCTGCCTGGTGCTGGTGGGGCTGTTCTTCGCAGCCAAGCTGTACCGCATGACCTTGTTGACCATCAGCGATTACTACCGTGAGCGCTATGGCCGCGTTGTGGAGGTTTCTTGCTCGGTGATCATCATGCTCAGCTACCTGGGCTGGGTGTCGGCCCAGGTGACGGCGCTGGGGCTGGTGTTCAACATTCTTTCTGGCGGCGCCATTGGCATGCCCCTGGGCATGGCGATTGGCGTGGTATCGATCCTGGCCTACACCTTGTTTGGCGGCATGTGGTCGGTGGCCATCACCGATTTCATTCAGATGATCATTCTGGTGCTGGGCCTGGCCATTCTGGCGGTGTTTGCCGGCCAGCAAGCCGGCGGCGCCGACGAGGTGCTCAAGCTGGCCCTGAGCAAAGACCTGTTTCACTTTTGGCCAGAGCCCAATTTTCATGACGTGGTGTTTTTCTTTGCGGCGGCCATCACCATGATGCTGGGCTCGATTCCGCAGCAGGATGTGTTTCAGCGGGTCATGTCGGCCAACAGTTTGAAGGCGGCCACGCGCGGGCCGGTGATTGGCGGCCTGTGCTACATCTTGTTCGCTTTTGTGCCCATGTTTCTGGTGGTCAGCGCCTTGATCATCATGCCCGAGAAGGCGGCCCAACTGGTGGCCGAAGACCCGCAGCGCGTGCTGCCCACCCTGGTCATGGAGCAAATGCCCTTTGTGATGCAAGTGCTGTTTTTTGGCGCGCTCCTGTCGGCCATCAAGTCGGCCGCCTCGGCCACCTTGCTGGCGCCCAGCGTGACCTTCACCGAAAACATCTGGCGCCAGTTTCACCCCCACATGAGCGACCAGCAAGGTTTGAAGGCCATGCGCATCACCGTGCTGGTGTTCAGCGGCCTGGTGCTGACCTATGCCATCGCGATGCAAGGCACCAGCATTTATGAAATGGTCTCCGGGGCCTACCAGGTCACCTTGGTGGGCGCTTTCATTCCGCTGGTCTTTGGGCTGTACTGGCCCCGGGCGACCACCCAAGGCGCGGTGTTTTCCATGGTCCTGGGCATCCTGACCTGGGTGCTTTTTCTGGCAACGCCCGCCGGCGAAACCTTCCCAGCCCAGTTGGCTGGCGTGCTGGCCGGCCTGGTGGGCATGCTGGTGGGGTCGCTGGGTCCGCAGGCGCTGCGCAACCAGCACGGCGGGCATCACCATTTGGCAGGTGTGAAGGACGCAGTCAACCTATAATTCAGGGTTTTCCAGAAAAATCCTGCCATGCCCATTTATGCCTACAAATGCGGGTCCTGCGGCCATGCCAAGGACGTCCTGCAAAAAATCTCGGATGACCCCTTGACGCAGTGCCCTTCCTGCGGCCAAGACACGTTCAGCAAACAACTCACCGCCGCGGGCTTCCAGCTCAAGGGCTCGGGTTGGTATGCCACCGATTTCAAAGGCGGCGGCGCGGCCGCCACCAGTGCGCCGGCCACTGCAGCGGCCGCCAGCGATGGCGCCACCAGCACAACGGCTTCCAGCGACGCTGGCGGTGCGGCAGCGGGTGGTTGCGGCGCGTCTTGTGCCTGCCACTGAGCCACCCACCATGCCTATCAAAAAATACCTGTTGGCCGGCTTGCTGGTCTGGCTGCCGCTGGCCATCACCGTCTGGGTGCTGATGTGGCTGATCGGGACGCTGGACAGCGTCTTTGGCAGCCTGCTGACGGGCCTGGGCACGGTCATGCCCCACAGCCAGGACGCGCTGCTCGACACCTTGCGGGCCATGCACGGCCTGGGCGTGCTGATGGTCCTGATTGGCCTGCTGATCACCGGCGCCTTGGTCTCCAACGTGGCCGGCCGCTGGTGGGTCAAGCAATGGGACCGTTTGTTCACCCACATTCCCATCGTCAAGTCCATTTACACCAGCGTTAAAAAAGTGTCGGACACGCTGTTCTCCAGCAACGGCAATGCCTTTCGCAAAGCCTTGTTGGTGCAGTACCCGCATGCCGGCGCCTGGACAATTGCCTTCCAGACGGGCTCGCCCATGGGTGAGGTGGCTGAGCAGTTGGGCGAGGACTACCTGAGCATTTACGTGCCCACCACACCCAACCCGACCAGCGGCTTTTTTCTGATGGTCAAGCGCACCGATGTTCGCGAGCTCGACATGAGCGTGGACCAGGCGCTGACCTATGTGATTTCCATGGGGGCCGTGGCGCCCGATGCCAACGCGCAGCCAGAGGCTGTGACGCCCGCCCCGTCTTTACCTACCAAGAGAAACTGATATGTCCATGCGTTCCCATTACTGTGGTCTGGTGACCGAGGCCCTCAACACCCAAACCGTCACGCTGTGCGGTTGGGTGAACCGTCGGCGCGACCATGGCGGCGTGATCTTTGTGGACCTGCGTGACCGCGAAGGCTATGTGCAAGTGGTGTGCGACCCCGACCGTCCCGAGATGTTCAAGACTGCCGAAGGCCTGCGCAACGAGTTTTGCGTGCAGGTCAAGGGCGTGGTGCGACCGCGCCCCGAAGGCACCACCAACGACAACCTCAAGAGCGGCAAGATCGAAGTGCTGTGCCACGAGCTGACCGTGCTCAACCCCTCAGTGACGCCCCCCTTCCTGCTCGACGATGAAAACCTGTCCGAGACCACGCGCCTCACACACCGCGTGCTGGACCTGCGCCGCCCGTACATGCAGAACAACCTGATGCTGCGCTACAAGGTGGCGATGGAGGTTCGCAAGTTTCTGGACACCGAAGGCTTCATCGACATTGAAACGCCCATGCTCACCAAGAGCACACCCGAAGGCGCGCGCGACTACCTGGTGCCCAGCCGTGTGCACGACGGCCAGTTCTTTGCGTTGCCCCAGTCGCCCCAGCTGTTCAAGCAATTGTTGATGGTGGCCGGCTACGACCGTTACTACCAGATCACCAAGTGCTTCCGCGACGAAGACCTGCGCGCCGATCGCCAGCCCGAGTTCACCCAGATCGACATTGAAACCTCCTTCCTCGGCGAAGAAGACATTCGCGCCATGTTCCAGGGCATGATTTGCAAGGTCTTCAAGAACGTGCTGAACGTCGAGCTGGGCGAGTTCCCCGTCATGGCCTATGCCGAGGCCATGCACCGCTTCGGCTCCGACAAGCCCGACCTGCGCATCAAGATGGAGTTCACCGAACTCACCGATGTGATGGCCGATGTGGACTTCAAGGTGTTCTCCGGCCCTGCCACCACCCCGGGGGGCCGCGTCGTGGCCCTGCGCGTGCCGCAAGGCGGCCAAATGAGCCGCAGCGAGATCGATGGCTACACCGAGTTCGTCAAAATCTATGGCGCCAAGGGCTTGGCCTGGATCAAGGTCAATGAAGTGGCCAAGGGCCGCGATGGCCTGCAATCCCCGATCGTGAAAAACCTGCACGACAAAGCCGTGGCCGACATCCTGGCGCGCACCGGCGCGCAAGATGGTGACCTGCTGTTCTTCGGTGCCGACAAGGCCAAGGTCGTCAACGACGCCATTGGCGCGTTGCGCATCAAGATTGGCTTGAGCGACTTTGCCAAGAAGTCGGGCCTCTTTGAAAACCGCTGGGCTCCGATGTGGGTGGTCGACTTCCCGATGTTCGAGTTCGACGAAGAGTCGCAGCGTTACACCGCGGTGCACCACCCCTTCACCGCGCCCAAGGACGGCCACGAAGACTGGATGGTCACCGCGCCCGAGAAGTGCATTGCCAAGGGCTACGACATGGTGCTCAATGGCTGGGAAATCGGCGGCGGCTCGGTGCGTATCCATCGCGCCGATGTGCAGCAAAAAGTGTTTGACGCCTTGAAGATCACCCCCGAAGAAGCCCAGCTGAAGTTCGGCTTCTTGTTGGACGCGCTGCAATACGGCGCGCCTCCGCATGGTGGCCTCGCCTTCGGCCTGGACCGTATCGTCACGCTGATGACCGGTGCCGACTCGATCCGTGACGTGATTGCCTTCCCCAAGACCCAGCGCGCCCAGTGCCTGTTGACCCAGGCCCCGTCGCCAGTCGACGAAAAGCAGTTGCGCGAACTCCACATCCGCCTGCGCAACGTCACCGCCGCAGCCTGAGCGCCTTTTCACAGACGCCAGGCGTCAGATGAGGTTGCGCATGGCTTGCGCGGTTTCGCGCAGCAAGGGCAACACGCGGGCCACGGCGTCGTGGGCACTCTCTTGCTGCATGGGCATGCTGACGCTGAGCGCCGCAATCAATTCGCCCTTGCGATCGCGCAGCGGCACGGCCACCCCGCGGTAAGCCAGGTCGAGTTGTTGCTCTGAAATGGCCCACTCTTGCGCACGGATGCGTGCCATCTCCAGACGCATGCGCTCTTTGTTGGTGATGGTGTGCGAGGTGAAGGTTTGCAAGTCGTGGTGTGCCAGCCAGTGGTCTACCGCTTGTTCACCCTGCAAGCCAATCAGCAGCATGCCGCCTGCCGTGACCTGTGCCGGGACGCGCGCCCCCAGTACAAAGCCGGTGTTCATGGTGCGGTTCGAGCCATTGCGCGCCACGTAGACGATGTCCACGCCATCGAGCACGCTCACGTAAGAGATTTCCTGGGTGCCCGCGGTCAGCCGTTGCAAAAAGGGCTGCACGATACGGGGCAAGCGTGCCGACTCCAGGTAAGACTGGCCCAGTCGCATCACGCGCGGTGTGAGCCAAAACAATTTGCCATCGCTGGCCACATAGCCCAAATGCATGAGCGTGAGCAGGTAGCGCCTTGCGGCCGTGCGGGTCAGCCCACAGCGCTCACCAGCCTGGCTGGCGGTCAGGCGTGGATGGGCCTCGTCAAAGGTTTCGATGATGGACAAACCTTTTTCAAGACCGGCAATCCAGTCACGTTTGTCCAGCAGCGGGTTGGCGACATCAGAGGGGGACGTGGGCATGCTGCAATGATGCTGTGCGGGGTCTGATCGTTTTCCTAGGGATTACACTTAAAACGTTCGATCATCGAACATAAATGATCGAATATCGCCCATTAGGCTGAATTTACGTTTCTTTCGAGCCTATGAATCGGTACATTTGCTGTGTTGTTTTGCATTTTGGGCGATTAACGAACAAATTGCAATCTGGCCCGATGCGCATTCATCGGTTTCATTGACCCCTTGAGGAGACATTTGTGCAGAAACGTTTTGCTTTGAAATTCGCCGCTGTGTGCGCCCTGGCTGTCACAGCCGGCCTGGCTCAGGCCCAGGACAGCATCAAGATTGCCAACATCGTTGAAATGTCGGGTCCTGGCACCACGGCAGGAACCTTGTTCAAGAATGGCGTGGAATTGGCCATCAAGGAAATCAATGCCGCCGGTGGCATTCTGGGCAAGAAAATCACCTACACCTCGGAAGACACCCAGACCAACCCTGGCGTGGCCAAGGGCCTGACCCAAAAAGCTGTGGACAACGATGTGTTCGCCATTTTTGGTCCCGTTTATTCTGGCTCCATCATGGTCTCGATGGCCGAGAGCAAGCGCGGCGAGGTTCCCAACTTCACCGGCGGCGAAGCGGCTGCCATCACCCAGCAGGGCAACCCCTATGTGTTCCGCACCGCCTTCGGTCAGAGCGTTTCCTTTCCCAAGCTGGCACGCTACATCAACACCAAGTCCAAGAGCCTGGCGGTCATTTATGTGAACAACGACTTTGGCAAAGGCGGTCGTGACACCATCACCAAGTTGCTGGATGGCTCGCCCACCAAGATCGTGGCGGACATCTCCACCGACGCGGGCCAAGTGGACTTCTCGGCGGCCGTGCTCAAAGCCAAGCAGACCAATGCCGATGCCGTCTTCATTTATGTGAACGAAGAAGAATCCGCACGCCTGCTGCGTGAGCTGCGCAAGCAGGGCTGGAACAAGCCCATGATTGGCGAGACCACCCTGACCGGCCAAAAAGTGATCGAGCTGGCCGGTGAGGCCGCCAACGGTGCCGTGGCCCACGTGGGCCTGACGGTGGAAGCCCCGCCGCTGAAAGCCTTTGGTGCGCGCTACAAGGCCGAATACAAAGCCGAATCCGACCACAACGGCGTCAAGGGCTACACCGGTGTGTACATCCTGAAGGCCGCCATCGAGAAAGCCGGCAAGCTCGACCGCAAGGCCGTGGCTCAGGCGCTCAAGAACAGCTGCTTCAGCACCAAGCAAACGCCCAACATCCTGATGGACGTCTGCTTTGACGACAAAGGCGACTTGGACCGCGAAAGCTTCCTGGTGGAAGTCAAGGCTGGCAAAGGCGAAGTGGTCGCCACCTTGCCGCCTGTGAACAAGAAGTAATTTCAGTTGGCTTCTGACGCATGGCAAAGGGCGCAAGCCCTTTGCCATGTTTGCATGAAATCTGCGCACGACACACCATGACCGACTTTCTTCAACTCTTTTTCAGTGGGCTGGCCACCGGCAGCATTTATGCGCTGGCAGCCTTGGGCTTCACCTTGCTTTGGCAAGCGTCGGGCACCATCAACTTCGCGCAAGGCGAGTTCGTCATGTTGCCGGCGTTCATGATGGTGTTGCTGTTGGGGGGCGGCGTGCCCTTGTTCGGCGCCTTTGTGATTTCCTGCTTGCTGTCCATCGTCTTGCTGGGCTGGGTGTTCAAGCGCGGCTTGGTCGACCCCTTGTTCAAGTACGGCATGATGCCCATCGTGGTGGCCACGATAGGCTTGTCCATCGCCATGCGCAACGGCGTGCGAGCCGGCTACAGCGCCGAGCCCCATCCTTTTCCCCAAGTGTTTCCCGACGAGGTTTACAACCTGTGGGGCGTGACCGTGTCCGCCGGTGACGTTGGCACCTTTGCGTTCGCCATGTTGCTGGTGCTGGTGACGCAAGCTTTTTTAGGCAAGACCGTGACCGGTCGTGCCATGCAAGCCGTGGCGCAAAACACCGAAAGCGCTGCGGTGCTGGGCATCAACGTGCCGCGCATGATTTTTTACACCTTTGCCATCAACGCGGTGCTGGCGGCGGCCGCCGCCTTGTTGGTGACGCCAACCTACCTGGCCAAGTTCGACATGGGCGAATCGCTGGGCACCAAGGCCTTCTTCGCCGCCATCATTGGCGGCTTCAACAACTCACGCGGCGCCCTGTTGGGCGGCTTGATCGTGGGCGTGTGTGAAAACCTGGCAGCGGCGTACATTTCGCCGGCCTACAAAGACGCGGTGGCCTTGATCATCTTCATGGTGGTGATCCTGTTCAAGCCCCAAGGCCTGTTGGGCCGCAAAGAGGAGCGCAAGGTATGAAAAAGCTGCACCTCTTCTTGGCTTTGGCGGCATTGGTGGCGGCCATCGTGGTGCCGAGTTTCCTCAAGAACTACGGCATCCATTTGTTCACCACCTGGCTGGTGTTCATCATTGCCACCATGGGCCTGAATTTGACCGTGGGCTATGCGGGCCAGAAGTCGCTGGGTCATGCGGCCTTCTTTGGCATCGGCGCCTACACCGTGGCCCTCTTTTTGAAAGCCGGCCTGAGCTTTTGGCTGGGCCTGCCCGTGGCGGCCTTGTTGTGTTTTGTCGTGGGCCTGATCCTGGGCTTTCCTGCCTTGCGCGTGCAAACCATCTACCTGGCCTTTGCCACTCTGGGCTTCAACACCGCCTTGTGGCTGGTGATGCGCAACGAAGAGTGGCTCACTGGCGGCACCTTTGGCATCAACAACATTGCGCGGCCCATGTTGGGCAGCCTGAGCCTGGACCGCAACCTGCCTTACTACTACCTGGTGCTGGCCTTCACGCTGGTGCTGGCTGCCTTGCTGTGGGCCTTGCTGCGCTCGCCCTGGGGCAAGGCCTTCACCGCGCTGCGCGACAACCCGATTCGCGCCGAAAGCCTGGGCATCGACACCCGCAACTACACCTTGCTGAGCTTTGCCATTGGCGCCGTGTATGCCGGCATCGCCGGTGGCCTCTATGCCTCGCAGGTGCAATTCATCGACCCTGCGCTGTTCACCGTGGGTTCTTCCATCATGATGTACCTGATGGTCGTGGTGGGGGGGCCTGGCTATTTCTTTGGCCCCTTGTTGGGATCCGCCGTGGGCGTGATCTTGCCCGAGTGGTTGCGCTTTGCGCAGGCCTGGTACCTGCTGATTTTCGGCGCAGCCGTGGTGTTGCTGATGATCTGGCTGCCGGATGGCCTGCTGAGCCTGCCGGACCGCCTGCGGGCGCGCCGCCAGTCGCGCCTGGAATCGGCGGCTCGCCAAGCGGCAGCGAAGCAAGGAGCACGCGCATGAGCCAGCCTGTTTTGAAAGTCACCGACTTGCGCAAAGCCTATGGGGCCATTCAGGCCGTGGGCGGCGTGTCCTTTGAGGTCCTGCCCGGCGAAATTTTTGGGGTGATTGGCCCCAATGGCTCGGGCAAGACCACCTTGTTCAACAGCATGCTGGGCCAGATCACGCCCGACACCGGGCGCATTGAGTTGAAGGGCGAAGACGTCACCCAACTCGGTCCGCTGGCGCTCAACCGCCGCGGCGTGGGCCGCACCTTCCAGACCTTGCAAGTGTTTGGCAAGATGACCGTGCGCGACAACCTGATCGTGGCGGCGCAAGAGCACCAGGGCAGCATGTGGAGCCGCATGTTTGCCCCTTCCGACTCTGGCTTGGGGGCCAAGGCCGATGCGCTGATCGATCAGTTTCACATTCGCCACGTGGCCGACAAAAAAGCCGGCGAGCTGAGCTACGGCCAGCAAAAGCTGGTGGACATCGCCATGGCCTTCATGAGCGAGCCCGATCTGGTGTTGCTCGACGAACCCTGCGCTGGCGTCAACCCCTCCTTGGTGGGTGGCATCAGCACTTTGCTGAAAGAGCTGAACCGCTCGCGCAAGGGCAGCTTTGTGGTGATCGAGCACAACATGGATTTCGTCATGGCCTTGTGCCACCGCATCATGGTGATGGTCGAGGGCAAGGTGCTGGCCATTGGCACGCCCGATGCAATCCGTGGCAACAAGCAGGTGCTCGACGCCTACCTGGGGAATTGACATGATTGAGTTTGACGATGTGGTCGCCGGTTACAAGGATTTCATGATCCTCAACAACCTGTCGTTCCAGGCCAAGCAGGGCGCCATTACCTTGTTGATCGGGCCCAATGGCGCGGGCAAGTCGACCGTGCTCAAAACGCTGTTCGGCTTGCTCAAGCCGCGCCAGGGTCGGGTGCTGCTCGATGGCGTCGACATCAGTGGCGCCACCCAAAAGGCCTTGCTGGCCAAAGGCATTGCCTTCGTGCCGCAAGGCCGCAACCTGTTTGGCCAGCTCAGCGTCTATGAAAACCTGGAGCTCGGTGGCATCACGCTGGGCATGAAGATCACGCACGAGCGCATTCCTGAGGTGCTGGATTTTTTCCCGCGCGTGAAAGAGCGTTTGCATTCGCGGGCCTCGGCCTTGTCGGGCGGTGAACAAAAGCAGCTTGAAATTGGCCGCGCCTTGCTGTTGCGCCCCAAGGTCTTGCTGATTGATGAGCCCTCGATTGGCTTGTCGCCCATGGTGGTGCTGGATGTGTTCAAGTTGCTGCGCAAGCTGGCAGACCAGGGCACCACCATCCTGATGGTGGAGCAAAATGTGAAAAGCGCGCTGGCTTATTCCGACGATGCCATCGCGCTGGAATCCGGGCGGCTGGTGCTGCACAAGCCGGCTTCCGAGATTCTGGCCGATCCCAACATGGAACGCTTGTTCCTGGGCGGTGCCCACACCACCTCGGCAGCCGCCCCTGTTTAACCTGACGATAGATTGCCACCATGACCGCCACCATCAACCGCGAAGCCATTGCCGAAGGTGCCAACCCCCTGGGTCTGGAAGGCATTGAATTCATCGAATACGCCACCTCCAAGCCCCAGGCCCTGGGCCAGGTGCTGGAGAGCATGGGCTTTCGGCCGATTGCGCGCCACCGCTCGCGCGAGGTGCTGCTGTACCGACAAGGCAGCATGAACGTGATCGTGAATGCCCACGATGCGGGCATGTCGCACAGCGTGGCGCCCACCGAAACCCCGGTGATCGCCGCCCTGGCCTTTCGCGTGCGCGATGCCGCTGCCGCCTACAAGCGCGCCCTGGACCGTGGCGCCTGGGCCGTGCCGACCCATGTGGAAGTGATGGAGCTGAACATTCCGGCCGTGCACGGCGTGGGTTCGAGCCGCATTTACTTTGTGGACCGCTTCCGCGAGTTCTCGATTTACGATGTCGACTTCGTGCCGATTCCCACCGTGGACCCGCATCCCCCGGCTTTGGCCGGCATGCACCTGTTTGGCGTGGTGCAGTACATCGGCAATGAGCGCATCGAAGACTGGACCGAGTTCTACCATGAGCTGTTTGGCTTTGAGGCCTTGCCGCATGGCGAGCGCTTCGGCATCCTGCCCAAAGGGCGCATTTTGCGCAGCCCTTGCCACAGCTTTTTCTTGCAACTGATCGAGCCCGAGCCCGGCGTTCTGGCCGTGGAAGAAGACGAGCGGCTGCAACGCATCGCCTTGGGCACGCCCAATGTGGCGGCGGCGGTGGAGGCCTTGCGTGCGCGCGGGGTGGATTTCATCGCCAGCGAAGGCGTGCATGTCACCGAGCGCGGTGGCCTGACCCGCACCTGGCTGGGATCGCTGAGCTTCGAATTGGTGCGGGACGGCAGCGCATCATGAGCCAGTTTCAGGGAACGATGGACGACTTCGGGATGGACACCATCTCGTTGGCGGGGCCGTTGGAGGCCAAGCTCCAGGCCATTCGCGAGGCCGGCTTTGGCCAGGTCATGTTGTCTGCGCGTGATGTGGTGGGCCATCCGCAGGGCCTGCAAGCCGCTGTGCAGGCGGTCAAAGACAGTGGCTTGCGCGTCACCGGCTTTCAGGTGCTGCGCGACTTTGAGGGCCTGAGCGGGCACTTGCACGCGTACAAGATCGACATTGCCAAATCGATGCTGGAAATGTGCGCGGCTTTGGGCGCCAAAGTGCTGCTGGTGTGCTCGTCCACCTCGGTGCATGCCACCCAAGACATCGACCATTTGGCGGCCGATTTGCGCAAGCTGGCCATGTTGGCCGTGCCCTTGGGCATCAAGGTGGCCTACGAAGGTTTGTCGTGGGGCCGCACCATCAACGAGTTCACCACCGCTTGGGATGTGGTGTTTCGCGCCGATGCGCCCAACCTGGGCATCGGCCTGGATTCTTTTCACATGTTCGCCACCCAGACCGCTTTGGACGACCTGGAGTTGCTCGACCCCGAAAAGATTTTTCTGGTGCAGTTGGCCGACTTCATGTGGCAGGAAATTCGTTCGGTGGAAGAGCGCATCACCACCGCACGCCACTTCCGCGTGTTTCCAGGTGAAGGGGTGCACAGCGAAGCCACGGCCGATCTGGTGAACCGCTTGTACAAGCTGGGCTACCGCGGTGACTACAGCTTTGAAGTGTTCAACGACGATTACCAGCAGCTGCCTTTGCCCACCGTGGCCCAGCGCGCCTGGAAGTCGGCGCAATGGTTGGGTGAAGACGTGCTGCGCCGTTCGGTGCCCATGCCCAACCAAATCCGGCTCAAGCGGCGCTGAAGGCCATGGGACGCATGAACGAGGCACCCTTGATGGAACAGGTCCTGGCCTTGGACAGCCGCCAGCTCTTGCATGCCATGCTGCGCCACGAAGCGGCCATGGCGCGCGCTTTGTCCGAGCTGGGCTTGTTGCCTGCCGCGCAGGCCGAGTCGATTGCCAACACCTGCAAGCCGGTGCTGTTCGATGTGGACCAAATCTGGCGCGAAACCTTGCTCCAACAAGACGCCGCCGCTGGCACCGAGCCACCCTTGATGGTGACCTTGCGCGAGTCGGTGGCCTTGTTCAACCCGCAAGCGGCGACGGCGGTGTTTCGCGGCGGCCTCAGCGAGGCGCTGCAAGACAATGCCTTGTTGATTTTGACCTCCGCCTGGTGGGCCTCGTACGCGGCCCAAGTGCAGGCGCTGATGCGCCTGTTGGACAAAAAGCAGCACCCCTTGCAAGGTTTGCCTGCCTTGCTGGAACGCTTGCACCTGGGCGTGACCGAGCGCTTGCAGCTGCAATGCCCCACACAAGACCCTCAGGCCCAGGCCCATGCGCCCGCTTTGCTGCAAGCCCTGGCGAACGCCTTGGACATGCCGCAAGCCAAGCAGGTGCGCGTGTCGTTGAGCGACCAATGCGATGCTTGGACCAGCCTGGGCACCGACCTGGTGTTGCTCACGCTGTGCCTGGCGCGCATTGCGCAAGGCCTGCCGGCTGCGCCCCGATCACCTTGGGGTGCGCCGTTGCAAGCCGAGGCGGCCCGATTGCCCTTGCGCTTGGCGCAGTGGGTGCAAGAGCGTGCCTTGGCGTCACGCCCGCGTGATTTTTGGCAAGCCGAATGGCCGCTGTGGACCGCGTTGACGGGTGGCGCTGTTGACGCCTTGAATGCCTTGGCTGCGGGTTTGGCCGAAGAAGGTCAAACACCGGTGTCGCTCTGAGCCCGTAAGCGCCAAAGCGAGGTGACTTCTGCCGCGCGCGCCGCGTGCAAAGGATCGTCAGGGTCTTGCGACTTGCCGTGCTGCGGGCGCGTGTCCAAGCGTTGCACCACGTGCAGCCCACCAGCCTCTATCCATTGCAACAACTCGTCGCGCGTGCGCAAGCCCAGGTGTTCGGCCAAATCGGACAAGATCAGCCAGGCTTCCCCCCCGGGGAACAAGTGTGCGCGAGCGCCGGCCAGAAAGCCTTTGAGCATCTGGCTGTTCTCGTCATAAACCGCTTGCTCCAGCGGGGACTGGGCGCGTGCCGGCACCCAGGGCGGGTTGCACACAATCAGATGGGCTTGGCCCTCGGGAAAAAAATCGGTGGCTTGCAACTGCACTTGCGCCGCCAGGCCCAGACGTTGCAGGTTGTCTTGGGCGCAGGCCAGCGCACGAGAAGAGACATCGGTGGCCACAATGCGTGCCACGCCGCGGCGCGCCAGCACAGCAGACAACACCCCGGTGCCCACGCCAATGTCAAAGGCCACTTGTGTGGCGGGGGGCAAGGGTGCCTGAGCGACCAAGGCCAGGTATTCCCCGCGCACGGGCGAGAACACGCCGTAGTGGGCGTGGATGCGGTTGTGGGGTGGCGTACCCAGGGCGGCGATTTGCACCCCTTTTTTGCGCCATTCATGCGCGCCCACCACGCCGAGCAACTCTCGCAAAGAAGTGACGCTGCGCTGGCCGTCGCTGTCTCCCCAGGCTTGCAGACATGCTTGACGCAAGTCGGGTGCGCGGCGCAGGGCGATGCTGTGATCGGCTTGCAGCGGGATCAGCAACATGCCCAGGGTGCGTGCACGCTGCGCCTGGGCCTGCCGGTGCAGGTGAAAGCGCTCGCGTGCGGTGAGCGCCGAGGTGTCGGCGGGGGTTTTCTTGCGCGCGGGTTTGTCGGCGCGCCGTGCCAGGGCTTGCAGCAACTGGCGAGCATTCTGAAAATCGCCCTGCCACAACAAGGCCGTGCCTTCGCAGGCCAGACGGTAGGCCCGGTCAGCGGCCAGGGTGTCATCGGCCACGACCACGCGGCGGGGCACGGGGCTGCTGCTTTCAGAGCGCCAGCGGGCTTGTTGCGGGCCGTCTGCACCTTGCCAGCGAAGAAGAGGGGTGTCGCGCATGGCTTCATCATAGTCTGACACAATGCGCGAACACTTCCGCGCGCGCCGCACATGCCTGCCTACAAACTTCCACAATCCGTGTTGGTCGTGATTCATACACCCGCCCTGGAGGTGTTGCTGATTCGCCGCATCGATGCGGGCACCTGGCAATCGGTGACTGGCAGCAAAGACCATGAGGCCGAGTCTTTTTGGGACACCGCTGTGCGCGAGGTGCACGAAGAAACAGGCCTGGACGCGACGGCCGAAGGTTGTGAGTTGGTGGACTGGGGATTGGAGAATGTGTACGACATTTACCCGCGCTACCTCAGTCGCTACGGCCCCGGCGTGACCCGCAACACCGAGCGGGTGTTTGGCTTGCGGGTGCCCAGTATCTGCCCGGTGCAACTCAGCCCGACCGAGCACACCGAATGGCAATGGCAACCCTGGCATGTGGCCGCCGACCAAGTGTTTTCGCCCTCCAATGCCGAAGCCATTTTGTGGCTGCCGCGCTGGCAAGACTTGAGACAAGCCTAGGCTTTGGCCGGCCGTTGCGAGAGAATGCGCCCATGGGTTTGCTGCGCGTTGCCACTTACAACATCCACAAAGGCGTTCAAGGGCTGGGGCCGGCGCAGCGCTTGGAGATTCACAACCTGGGGCATGCTGTGGAGCAACTGGATGCCGACATCGTGTGCTTGCAAGAAGTGAGGCGCTTCAATCAGCGCCAGGCGCGACGCTTTTCGCATTGGCCCGCGATGCCGCAAGCCGAGTTCCTGGCGCCCTTGGGCTACTCGGTGGTGTACCGCACCAACGCCTTCACCCGACACGGCGAACATGGCAATGCCCTGCTGAGCCGTTGGCCAGTGTTGTCGTACCAGCATGAAGACGTGTCCGACCATGCGCTGGAGCAGCGCGGCTTGTTGCATGTGGTGGTTCAGTGGGAGCAGCAACCGGTGCATGTGATCGTGGTGCATCTGGGCTTGCTCTCGGGCAGCCGTTACCGTCAGGTCGAGCAACTCAAGCGCTTTGTGCAGCGTGAGGTGCCCGCCCATGAGCCGGTGGTGGTGGCCGGCGATTTCAATGACTGGGGCGGCCGTCTTGCGCGACCGTTGGCGTTTGCCGGACTGAAGGCGCACCATGGCTTGCCGCTGCCCACATTTCCCTCGCGGTTGCCCTTGGTGCAACTGGATTACATCTATGCACGCGGTCTTCAGGTGCAGCGCAGTTTCACCCCACAAGGGCCGATTTGGGGTCGCATGTCCGACCACTTGCCCTTGATTTCAGAGTTTCGCTTGCCTTCATGAGCCATGCGACACGCCCCAAGCCATGAATTGACGCTTTTGCAAGGCAGTCAGGCCTACTTCCCGGCCCTGGTGCAGGCCATGGCGGCTGCGCAGGAAGAGATTCTGTTTGAGACCTACATCTTTGACTTCACCGCCGCCAGCCAGGCGGTGGCCCACGCACTGGCCGCTGCCGCTGAACGGGGCGTGGTGGTGCGCGTGGTCGTGGATGGCGTGGGCACCCGCAGCTTGCCCACCGAATGGCAGGCGCGCTGGCGCGCCGCGGGCGTGGAATGGCGGATCTTCGAGCCTTTGGGCGCAGGGGGCGTGTGGTTTCCCAGCCGCTGGCGGCGTTTGCATCGCAAGCTGTGCGTGGTGGACCAACAACTGGCTTTTTGTGGCGGCATCAATGTGCTCGATGATTTTCACGATCCCCATGGCCGCCAGGCGCTGCAACAGCCCCGACTGGATTTTGCGGTGCAATGCCGTGGGCCCCTGGTCCGAGCGGTCCATGCCACCATGACGCAGTTGTGGGGCCGCATGGCCATGGCCCAGGCGCTGCGCAGCCAGCAACTGACGGTCGCGCTGGACATTTTTCGGGAAACAGAAGCGGTCTCGCTGCCCGATGGGCGGGGCCGCTACCGATTGGTGTTGCGTGATAACGTGCGCCACCGAACCGACATTCAGCGCAGTTACCTTCGGGCCATTGGGCGGGCTCGGCATGAGATCCTGATTGCCAACGCCTTTTTTTTCCCGGCCCCTAAATTGCGCCGTGCCTTGGCCCGTGCCGCCCAGCGCGGCGTGCGGGTGCGCCTGTTGTTGCAAGGCTATTACGAATACGCCGTGCCTTACCGGGCAGCGCGCCAGGTCTATGGCCAATTTTTGAGCCAGGGCATTGAAATACTGGAGTACCAGGCCAGTTACTTGCACGCCAAGGTGGCGGTGATCGATGGCCGTTGGGCCACGGTGGGCTCGTCCAACTTGGACCCGCTGAGCTTGTTGCTGGCGCGCGAGGCCAATGTGGTGGTTCAAGATGCCGCTTTTGCAAAAAGCTTGCAGGCGCGTCTGGAGCAGGCCATTGCCCAAGGCAGCCAAGCGGTGGACCCGCAGGTTTATGCCCAGCGCTCGGCCTGGCAGCGCATGCTCGACGGCGGCGCCTACTTGTTGATGCGCTTGGCGATTTTGCTGACCGCGCGCCGTTATTGAGTCCCAAAGTCCCTAAATTTCAAGAGGATGCGTTCGCTGATACGATGTGCAGCATGTTAAAGAAGGTTCAGGCCGATATGAACGCAGCAGATTCAGACCACGGGGTGCCGGTTTCCGTCAAGATACGGGAACGCCTGCTGTCCGCCCGCAAGCGCTTTCACTCCAACGACAACATTGCCGATTTCATCGAGCCGGGCGAACTCGAAGCCCTGCTCGACGAGGTCGAAGAGAAAATGCAAGGCGTGCTGGACAGTTTGGTCATTGACACCGACAACGATCACAATACCGGCGAGACCGCCCGGCGCGTGGCCAAGATGTACCTGCAGGAGGTGTTCCGCGGTCGCTACGTCAAAGTGCCGGCGATCACCGAGTTCCCCAACGCGGAACACCTGAACGAATTGATGATCGTCGGGCCCATCACCGTGCGCAGTGCCTGCAGCCACCATTTTTGTCCCGTCATTGGCCGCATCTGGATTGGCGTGCTGCCCAATGAGCACACCAATGTGATTGGCCTGTCCAAATATGCGCGCCTGGCCGAGTGGGTCATGGGTCGCCCCCAGATCCAGGAAGAGGCCGTGGTGCAACTGGCCGACCTGATCCAGGAAAAAACCCAACCCGATGGCCTGGCCCTGGTCATGGAAGCCAGCCACTACTGCATGGCCTGGCGCGGCGTGAAGGACATGGACAGCCGCATGATCAACTCGGTCATGCGTGGCGCCTTCCTCAAGGACGCCAACTTGCGGCGCGAGTTTTTGTCGTTGATTCCTCGAAAGGACTGAGTCCCATGCTGGTGCGTTTGCTCTACGTCAGCCGGGCGGTGTCGCCCGATTCCCCTGAAATCATCGAATCCATCCTGGCCGATTCCCGTGCGCACAATTTGGGCCAGGGCATCACCGGCATTCTTTGCTATGGCGGTGGCATTTTCCTGCAGGCCATTGAAGGCGGTCGCACGCAAGTCAATGCACTGTACAGCCACATCGTGGGCGACAAGCGGCACAAGGATGTGGTGCTCTTGCACTATGAAGAAATCTCCGAGCGCCACTTCGGTGGCTGGACCATGGGGCAGGTCAACCTCGCCAAGTTGAACACGTCCATTGTGTTGAAATACTCCGAGCGCCCCGAGCTCGATCCCTACGCCGTGTCTGGCCGTGTCTCGCTGGCATTGCTGGAAGAGCTGATGGCCACCGCGTCCATCATCGGACGCGCCTGACCCTTTTGCCGTGCCGCTGACCGCGCTCTCGCTGGTCATGCTGGCAGGGCTGATTCACGCATCCTGGAACATCGCCGCCAAAAAATCGGGCGGCGATTTGCGCTTCATCGCCTTTTCAAGCCTGGTCATTCTGGTGGTCTGGATGCCGGTGGGCCTGGGCGTGGGCTGGAACGTCGTGCCGCACTGGGGTTGGCACGAATGGGTCTGCATTGTTGCGAGTGCGGTTTTGCATGTGCTGTATTTCTCCGCGCTGTTGCGCGGCTACCGCGAGGCCGACCTCACCGTGGTCTACCCCATCGCCCGCGGGTCTGGGCCTTTGCTGTCCAGCGCAGCGGCCATCCTGTGGCTGGGCGAGCCCTTCAGTTGGATGACTGGCTTGGGCGTGCTGTGCATGGTGCTGGGCGTGTTCCTGATTGCTGGCGGCCCGTCAATGTGGCAAGCAGGGCGTGACCCGGCATCGGCACAACGCGTACACCGAGGGCTTTACTATGGCGCCATCACGGGGCTCTTCATCGCCTGCTACACAGTGGTGGATGGGGTGGCCGTGAAGCGTTTTGACATGTCGCCCATTTTGGTGGATTACATGGGCAATTTGATGCGGCTGCTGCTGGTCTTGCCCTTGCTGTTGCGCGATCGCACGGCCACTGTGGCTTTGTGGCGCCAACAATGGCGACCTGCGGTCTGGGTGGGCGTGTTCAGCCCGGTGTCGTATGTGCTGGTTTTGTATGCGCTGCAAATGGCCCCGTTGTCCCATGTGGCACCTGCGCGAGAAATCTCCATGCTCTTTGCCGCCTTGCTCGGTGGGCGTCTGTTGGGCGAGTCGCACCGTGGCTTGCGAATCTTGGGGGCCCTCAGCATGGTGTGCGGCGTGATGGCCTTGGTCTGGAGTTGAAGACATGAGCGAACCCACCTTGCTGGGCTGTGATTTTTCCAGCCGACCGCAAAAACGCAAACCCATCGTGCTGGCCTGGGGCCGCGCGCGTGCGGGCGTGGTTCAGTTGTCGCACTTGCAAAAGTGTGAAACCCAAGAGGCCTTTGTGGACACCTTGCGAGCGCCTGCGGACTGGGTCGGCGGTTTCGACCTGCCATTTGGCTTGCCAAGAGAGTTGGTGACCACCTTGGGCTGGCCCCAGGACTGGCTGGCTTGCATGCAGCACTATGCGGCTTTGACGCGCCCAGAGATTCGCGATACCTTCGCCGCCTTTTGCAACGCCCGACCTGTGGGTCAAAAATTTGCGCACCGTGCCACCGATGGCCCCGCCGGGTCCAGCCCGTCCATGAAATGGGTCAACCCCCCGGTGGCCTACATGTTGCATGCGGGCGTGCCGGCCTTGCTGGCCGCCGGCGTGTCTTTTCCGGGCTTGCATGCAGGTGACCCACGCCGCGTGGCGCTGGAGGCTTACCCCGGCTTATTGGCCCGTGAATTGATTGGTGCGCGCAGCTACAAAAGCGATGACCGCCAAAAACAAACGCCTGAGCGCCTGATTGCCCGCAAAGATGTCCTCCATGCCTTGGAGATGGGGCAAACCCGTTTGGGCTTGCGCCTGAAGCTCAGCCACGCTCAGCGTGAGGCTTTGGTGGATGACGCATCGGGCGACAGCCTGGACGCCACGCTGTGCATGGTGCAAGCAGCCTGGGCGCAAGCACAGCACGCCGCAGGGCATCCCCTCTATGGCTTGCCCACCACATTGGACCCCCTGGAGGGCTGGATCGTCTGCGCCTAGTCGGGCAGGGCGGCCATCACCGCCAGGGCTTCGGCGTCGGTGCGGTACATGCGCAGGTGGGGAGAGGGTGTGAGGTAGCCCGACTGCCGCAGCACACGCTCCACTGGCAGCTTCAAGCCGCTGATGTGCAGCACGATGCCACGCTCCTTGAAATAGGCCTCCAGCTTGGCGAACATTTCCACGCCAGTGGCGTCAATGCGGTTGATGGGCAGCGCAAAGAGGCAAACGTGCCTCACATCGGGATGCAAGGTCAGGTGCTCGACGATGGCTTGCTCCAGGCCATTGGCCGCGGCGAAATCGAGTTCGGCATCCATGCGCAGCGCATACACATGCGACCCCAGGGGGGGCAGGTGCCACAGGTGGCGGTCGCGCAAGCTGCCATCGGGATGCAGGCCGATTTCAATGATGCGCGGATGCAGTCGGTGGTAGAGAAACTGCGCCAAGGTGATGAGCACGCCCGCGAGCACGCCCCAGTAGATGGCCGGCGCCGTCAGCAAAGTGACCGAGGCGGTGAGCCCGGCGGTCACGGCCTCTTGGCGTGACACGCGCCACAGCTTCATGAACTGTGGCGGCTGAAACAGGTTGAGCACCGCGGTGATCACGACCGCCGACAACACTGCCTTGGGCACGTATTGCAGGGCGGGCAACAACAACAGCAAGGCGACCAGCACAAACCCCACGTTGGCCACCACCGACCAGCCGCTGCGCCCGCCGGCATACAGCATCAGGGCCGAGCGAGAAAACGAGGTGCCGGTTGCAAAGCTGCCACACAGGCCGGAGGCCAGTTTGGCCAGGCCTTGCGCAAACAGGTCGAGGTTGTCGTCCCAGCGCTTGCCATCGCGCTGGCTTTCAATTTTGGCGCTGGAGGCGGTTTCCAGAAAACTGACCAGGGCGATCACCATGGCCGGCACCAGCAATTTTTGAAACACTTCCCAGCCTGGCCAATCGGGCCAGTACAGGCTGGGCAAACCTGCGGGCAACGTGCCCACCACTGCGCCCACGTTGCCGTAGCCCGTGATGGCGCTCAGGGCCGCCGACAGCGCCACCACCAGCATGATGCTGGGCCAGCGCGGTCGCAGCCGGCGCGCCAGCAGCAACAGGGCCAAGCTGGCCAAGCCCCACAGCGCCGCCGGGTTGAGCAGCTCAGAGATTGACGGCAGCGTGTCCAAAGACAATTTCACGCCCAGCAAGGCTGGCAACTGCGAGGCCATGATGAGCAAAGAGGCCGCTTGTGTGAAGCCCATCAGCACCGGCGCACTGATGAGGTTCAGCAGCCAGCCATAGCCGCCCAAACCCAGGCCGAGTTGCAGCGCGCCTGAGAGAAAAGACAGCCAGACCGCCAACGACACCCACTCTGGGCTGCCAGGCTCCGCCAGCCCGTAAAGCGACGCACCAATGAGCACACAGGTCAGCGCTGCAGGCCCCACCGAAATGCGGTTGGAGCTGCCAAACAGCACGGCCAGCAAGGCCGGCAACAAGCAGGCGTAGAGGCCGGTGACCAAGGGCATGTGCGCCAGGCCGGCATAGGCCACCGCTTGCGGCACCATCACCAAGCCGACAGTGATGCCCGCCAGCAGCTCAGTGCGGGCCAGGGCGGGGGTGAGTCGCGGCCATTGAAGAAAGGGCAGCCAGCGCGAGGAAGGTTTCATGCTCAGCGCTGTGGCATGTCCTTGACGGAGTAGCCCAGGCTGACCAGGGCGTCCGGCGGGATCGGTGGCATGCTGGCTTCCCAATCCAGCCAGCTTTGGCGCAACTGGCCCAGCCGCTCGGGCTCGCGGCTGGCCAGGTTGGCGCGCTCGCGCTCATCCTGGTTCAGGTTGAACAGGTACTCATGGCCATCGACCTGCAGGTATTTCCAATCGTCGACGCGGCAAGCGCGTTGGCCGCGGTGGTTCATGCGCCAATGCATGGGGCGCTGGAAGCGGTGGCTGGCATCGCGCAACACAGGCATCAGGGACACGCCATCGAGCGGGTAGTCCGGGTGCGGCGACACGCCCGCGGCCTCGAGCAGGGTGGCCGACCAGTCCATGGTCAGGCAGTGCTGCGCGCTCACTTGCTGCGGGGCGATCACGGCGGGCCAATGCGCAATCCAGGGCACCCGGATGCCGCCTTCGGTGAGGTCCATCTTGCCGCCGACCAAAGGCCAGTTGTCCGAGAAGCGCTCGCCGCCGTTGTCGCTGGTGAACACGATCAGCGTGTTGTCGAGCTGGTTCAGGCGCTTGAGCGTGCTGACCAACTGGCCAATGCCTTCATCCATGTGGCGAATCATGGTGTGGTAGGTGTGAATATTGCCGCCGTGCAAATGAAACAGGTTGTCTTTGACCTCTTGCGCCAACGCTTCATCCTCGCGTGTTTCCCAGGGCCAATGCGGTGCGGTGTAGTGCAGGCTCAGCAGGAACGGGGCGTCTTGCTGGGCCATGCGCTCCACATAGTCCACCGCACGCTGAGAAATCAAGTCGGTGAGGTAGCCGCGCTCGGGGCGCAGCTCATGGCCGACCCACAGGTCGTGCACGCCACGCGAGTCGCAATGCGTGAAGTAGTCGACGCCGCCCGCCATGGGCCCAAAAAACTCTTCATAGCCTGAGCGCAGCGGGCCAAAGTTGGGCGGGTAGCCCAGATGCCATTTGCCAATGAGCGCGGTGCGGTAACCGCTGTCTTTCAGCAAGGACGGGAAAGTGGGGTGCTCGGGCGGCAGGCCCAGGCGAAGGTCGCCACGGCTCTTGCTGCTGATGGGCTCCTCGGCGGCGCCGCGCAGCCGGTACTGGTAACGCGCCGTGATCATCGCAAAGCGGGTCGGTGAACACACTGGCGAGTTGGCATAGCCCTGGGTGAAGCGCAGGCCATGGGCGGCCAGCGCATCCAATGCAGGCGATACTTTCACGCGCCCGCCATAGCAGCCCAAATCGGCGTAGCCCAGGTCGTCGGCAACGATGAAAATCAAGTTGGGTCGTTTTGCCATAAGGTGTCCGAAATGATTTGCAAGTTTAAGATGTGCATTGGGCCAGTCATTGGTGCCGTCCAATCGCACTGCATTGTCGGATAAAACCTGATGCTTCTTTGGAGACCCCTGTCAACGCTGTTGCTGTCGCTTGGGCTTGGCATGCCCGCCCAGGCTGCGCGCCTGTGGGAGGGTCGCGTCACCCATGTCAGCGATGGTGACACCTTGTGGGTGCAACCTCTGAATGGGGCTGCAGCCCAGAAACTTCGGCTGGAAGGTTTGGATGCGCCAGAGTTGTGCCAGGGTTGGGGGCAAGAGGCGCGGGCCGCTTTGCAGGGCCTGCTGCGGGGCCAAGTGGTGCAGGTTCATTCCCTGAGCCGCGACACCTATGGCCGACGCCTGGCGCGCATCCAGTGGCAAGGGCGCGATGTCGGGCACTGGCTGGTGCTGCAAGGGCATGCCTGGTCTTACACATTCCAGGGCCGCGCAGGGCGCTATGACGAGGCACAGCAACAAGCGCAGGCCCAGCGTCGCGGTGTGTTTTCACAGGCAGGGACGCCGTTGACGCCCCGACAGTTCCGCAAGCGTTACGGTGCGTGCCCGCTGCCGCAGACCGGGCATGCGGGCTGACGCGCAAAACGCATTTCGCTCCACGCCAGCTGGCGCCCATCCAGCATTTGCAAGCGCCCCGGCAAAGCGCTACCGATGCCGGCCAACAGCTTGACCGCTTCGGTGGCCTGCAAGGTGCCGATGACGCCGACCAAGGGCGCCAACACGCCCAGGGTGGCACAGCGCACTTCCTCGGGCGCCTCGTCGGGCGGAAACAAGCAGGCGTAGCACGGCGAGGCCGGGTCACGGCTGTCGTACACCGCGAGCTGGCCGTCCATGCGAATGACGGCACCGCTGACCAAGGGCACGCGATGGGCAACGCAGGCCGCATTCACGGCTTGGCGGGTTTGAAAGTTGTCGCAGCAATCGAGCACCACCTGGGCGGTGGGGAGTAAGCGGTTCAGCACGGCGGCGTCGGCGCGCAGCTTCAGGGTGTCGATGCGCAGGTCCGGATTGAGCGCCAGCATGGCCGTGGCCGCCGAATCCACCTTGGGCTGGCCGATGCGCTCAGTCGTGTGGGCGATCTGGCGCTGCAGGTTGGTCAGGTCGACCGCATCGTCGTCAATCAGCGTCAGGTGACCGACGCCGCTGGCGGCAAGGTACAGGGCCACCGGTGAACCCAGCCCACCCGCGCCAACGATCACGGCATGGCTGTCCAGCAGGCGCTGCTGACCTTCAATGCCCACATCGTCCAGCAGAAGATGCCGCGAGTACCGCAGCAGCTGCGAATCGTTCAAGCGTCACTTCTCCTGCTTTTCAGCGGGGCGCTCGGTTTGGGTTTTGCTGGCCAGCACGGTCAGGCCTTTGAGCTGGTTCAGGGCTTGTTGCAACTGGAAGTCCTTGTCGCTGCCAAACTCGGGCGGGCGGCGCTCGGCGGCGGGCTTCTTGGATTCTTCTTCCAGGCGCTTGAGGGCTTCTTCGCGTGCCTTCTCGCGTGCAGGGTCCTTGGCTTCGGCACCTTGGCCACTGGCCAGGTGTTTTTCCAGGTCGGCTTCGCGGGTGCGCAGCACGGCAAAGGGGCTGCCTTCGGCGGTTTCGTCCACCAGCACATCGGGCACGATGCCCTTGGCTTGAATCGAGCGGCCGTTGGGGGTGTAGTAACGGGCGGTGGTGATCTTCAGCGCGGTGTCGGGCCCCAATTGGCGCACGGTTTGTACCGAGCCTTTGCCAAAGGTCTGGCTGCCCAGCAAGGTGGCGCGCTTGTAGTCTTGCAAGGCGCCGGCCACGATTTCGCTGGCCGAGGCAGAGCCTTCGTTGACCAGCACCACGAGTTTGAGGTTTTTGTAAATGCCCTTGGTGGCTTCGGTCATGCGGCGAATGGGGTCGTTGCCGCCGCGGCGCTGGTAGAACTCGGGCGCCGCTTTGTACACGTATTTGCTTTCCGCCAACTGGCCATTGGTGGAGACCACGGTGACGTTGTCAGGCAAGAAGGCCGCCGACACGGCCACCGCAGCGTCGAGCAAGCCGCCCGGGTCGTTGCGCAGGTCCAGCACCAGGCCCTTGAGTTGCGGCTCGGCTTTGTAAATTTCTTCCAGCTTGCGCGCGAAATCGTCGACGGTGCGCTCCTGGAATTGGGTCAGTCGAATCCAGCCGTAGCCGGGCTCCACCACCTTGCCCTTGACGCTGACGGTCTTGATTTCCTCGCGCACGATGGTCACCGGGAAGCTGCGGTTTTCATCCTTGCGGAACACCGTCAACACCACCTTGGTGTTGGGTTCGCCGCGCATGCGCTTGACGGCATCGTTGAGGCTCAGGCCCTTGATGGCGGTGTCATCCACTTTGGTGATCAGGTCGCCCGGCTTCAAGCCGGCGCGGAAGGCGGGCGAGCCCTCGATGGGCGACACCACTTTGACCAGGCCCTCTTCCATGGTGATTTCAATGCCCACGCCGACAAAACGGCCAGTCGTGCCTTCACGGAACTCTTTGAAGGTTTTCTTGTCGAAGTACTGCGAGTGCGGGTCCAGGCTGGCCACCATGCCCGAGATGGCATCGGTGATCAGTTTTTTCTCGTCCACCGGCTCCACATAGTCGCTCTTGACCATGCTGAAGACGGCCGCGAGCTGTTGCAGCTCTTCCAGCGGCAAGGGCGCCATGTTGCCGCGGGCCACGGTTTGCAGCGAAATGGTGGTCAGGGCGCCGGCAAGGGCGCCGACACTGAGCCAGCCAGCGATTTTGAGAGTGTGACGCATGTTGCCTCGATGGGTGCCTGGCGGGCTGTACAGACCGCCTTGTAGAGACCTCAATATACATCGCCCGGCATGGGCGTGTGGAATCAGCGGTTTAGGCTTTGCCTTGGGAGGCCACGGCCGCCGCCGCTTTGGCTGCCGTCTCGGCGTCGCCCAGGTAGTAGTGGCGCAGAGGTTTCAGGTTGGCATCGAGCTCGTAAACCAGCGGAATGCCGTTGGGAATGTTCAAGCCCACGATGGCCTCGTCAGAAATGCCGTCCAGGTATTTCACCAAGGCGCGGATGGAGTTGCCGTGCGCCGCCACCACGATGCGCTTGCCGGCCTGGATGGCGGGCGCCATGGACTCGTTCCAGAAGGGCAGCACCCGAGCCACGGTGTCTTTCAGGCACTCGGTCAGGGGCACTTGGGCCGGGTCGAGCTTGGCATAGCGCAGGTCGCCGCGCTCGCAGCGCGGGTCGGCGCTTTCCAGAGCTGGCGGTGGGGTGTCGTAGCTGCGGCGCCACACCAGCACCTGAGCGTCGCCATACTGCTTGGCCATGTCGGCCTTGTTCAAGCCCTGCAAAGCGCCGTAATGCCGTTCGTTCAGGCGCCAGCTGTGCACCACCGGCAGCCATTGGCGGTCCATTTCGTCCAGGCAATGCCACAGGGTATGGATGGCGCGCTTGAGCACGCTGGTGTAAGCCACGTCAAACTCATAGCCCTCGGCTTTGAGCAAGCGCCCGGCATTCTTGGCCTGGGCCACGCCGGTGTCGGTCAGGTCGACATCGGTCCAGCCGGTGAAGCGGTTTTCCAGGTTCCAGGTGGACTCTCCGTGGCGGATCAGGACAAGTTTGTACATGGTGTGGGGCTATCCAGAGACAAGTTGAAAAAGGGACTGCCAGGGATTTTAGAATGCTGGATTGACGCGAAACCAACCAAGGACCCTTTTTGAAATTCATTCTTGACAACTGGATGCTGATTTCCGTGGCACTGGCCTCGGGCTTCATGCTGTTTCTTCCCGTGATGCAAGGCGCCGCTACAGCCGGCCTGAGCCCGCAACAAGCGGTACAAATGATCAACCGCGAAAAAGCCCAGGTGATCGACGTCTGCAGCGCCGAGGAGTTTGCGGCCGGTCACCTCATTGGCGCGCGCCATGTGCCGCTGGACCAACTCGAGCAGCAGATCGCGGGCGTGGCCAAAAACAAGTCGCAACCGCTGATTCTGGTGTGTGCCTCTGGCCTGCGCTCCAAGCGGGCGGTGGCGGTGGCCAAAAAACTGGGCTACGAGCAGGCCCATTCCCTCACCGGCGGACTGAAAGCCTGGAAAGAGGCTAACCTACCCGTAGAAAAAGCCTGACAGGTGACCCTATGCCCGCTGTGAAGATGTACACCACCGCCGTTTGCCCTTATTGCGTCCGGGCCAAGCAAATTCTGAAAGCCAAAGGTGTCGAGCACATTGAAGAAATTCGTGTCGATGCCAACCCTGAAGAGCGCCAGCGCATGATGGACCTGACGGGGCGGCGCACCGTGCCCCAGATTTTCATTGGCGACACCCATGTGGGCGGCTGCGATGACCTGATCGCCCTGGACGGCCGCGGCGGCTTGATGCCTTTGCTGCAAGCCACCTGACATAATCTCGGCTGTCCCGAATCTCCAGCCCGCTTCGGACACGTCCGCTGCGGGCTTTTTCAATCCTAGGAAAAAAACATGTCCGACGACCAAACCCCGGTGTTTCAGATTCAACGTGTCTACTTGAAAGACATGTCGCTGGAGCAACCGAACTCTCCCGCCCTGCTGTACGTGGAGCAAGCGCCGCAGGTGGACATTCAGTTGGGCGTGGCGGTCGAGAATGTGACCGAAGGCCTGGTGGAAGTTTGTGTGACGGCCACGGTCACCGCCAAAATTGACGACAAAACCCTGTTTTTGGTGGAAGTCAAACAAGCTGGTTTGTTTGAAATTCGCAACCTGCCCACTGACCAAATGGGGCCGATTGTGGGTATTGCCTGCCCCCAAATTGTCTACCCTTACCTGCGTGGCAATGTGGCCGACGTCATTCAGCGTGCCGGCTTTCCGCCGGTGCATTTGTCGGAAATCAACTTCCAGGCCATGTACGAGCAGCAGATGGCCGCGGCTGGCGCGACCCCCCAGTAAGCACAGGCGTTGCGAGACGAGCCGATGAAAATCGCCATGCTGGGTGCCGGTGCCTGGGGCACGGCGATGGCCATCCGGGCCAGCCATGCGCACCCAGTCACCTTGTGGGCACGCGATGCGGCCCAGGTGGCGGCCATGCAGGCGGCGCGGGCCAACCAGCGCTATTTGCCTGATCAGGCCTTTCCGGCGGGCTTGCAGCTCAGCGACCAGCCCCTGGAGCATTGGCTGGCCAGCCAAGACCTGGTGGTGCTGGCATCCCCCATGGCCGCCCTGCGCGGCATGCTGGAGCGTGTGGCCCCCTTGTTGTCAGGGCAACCTGTGGCCTGGCTCTGCAAAGGCTTTGAGCCCGCGCCTGACGCCGCCCCTTCGGCGGGTTGGCTGGCGCATGAGGTGCAGCGCCAGGTCGCTCCCCAATTGCATGCGGGTGCCCTGAGTGGCCCCAGTTTTGCCTTGGAAGTGGCCCGTGGACAGCCCACGGCCCTGGTGGCGGCCAGTGTGCACCCTGAGGTGCGTGACGCCTTGGTGCAAGGCTTTCACAGTGCCCAATTGCGCGTTTATGCCAACGATGACATTGTGGGCGTGGAGGTGGGTGGCGCCGTGAAAAACGTGCTGGCCATTGCCACCGGCTTGTGCGATGGCTTGCATCTGGGCTTGAACGCCCGCGCCGCCTTGATCACCCGCGGTTTGGCAGAAATCACCCGACTGGGCGTGGCGCTCGGCGCCCGTGCCGAAACCTTCATGGGCTTGAGCGGCCTGGGCGATCTGGTATTGACCGCCACCGGCGACCTGTCGCGCAACCGCAAAGTGGGCCTGGCGCTGGCCCAAGGTCTGAGCCTGCAACAGGCCGTGACCTCGCTGGGGCATGTGGCCGAGGGCGTGTACTGTGCCCGCACCGTGGTCCAGCGGGCGGCCCAACTCGGCGTGGACATGCCGATTGCCCAAGCCGTGGTGTCTTTGCTGGAAGGTCAGGCCACGCCGCAAGAGGCGCTGGCGCAGTTGATGGGGCGTCAGGCCCGCGAAGAAGGCTGAGGCGGGTATCAGGCCGGGGTGTAAGCCAAACGCACGTAGATCGGCGCAAACGCTTCGGCTTGGGTGATCTCGATCAGGGTTTCCTTGGCCAATTCCAGCAGGGCGATGAAGGTCACCACCAGCACCGGCGCGCCTTGCTCGGGACCGAACAGCGCCTCGAATTCCATGAAGCGTCGGCCTTGCAGTTTTTTCAGCACGATGCTCATGTGCTCTCGCACCGACAGCTCTTCGCGTGAAATCTTGTGGTGCTGCACCAGCTTGGCACGCTTGAGAATGTCGGCCCAGGCTTGCTGCAGTTCCACCACATGCACATCGGGAAAGCGCGGCTGCAACGATTGCTCGATGTACACCTGCGCGCGCAGAAAGTCGCGGCCAAACTGCGGCACCTCGGTCAGCCTGGCGGCCGCCAGCTTCAT
>CAYTZZ010000026.1:0-43603 GCA_964442645.1 uncultured Bordetella sp.
CTTGGCGCGGCCGAGGCCGAACTGACGGAAGGTGCCACGCGGACGACCGGTGATCTCGCAGCGGTTGCGCTGGCGAGTCGGGTTCGCGTTGCGGGGAAGCTTCTGCAAACCCAGACGGGCAGCAGCACGCTCTTCATCGCTGCGCTTGGCATCGTTGGCGATGGCTTTCAGTTCCGCGTATTTTTTCGCGTACTTGGCCACCAGTTTTTCACGCTTGAGCTCACGCTCGATCAAAGCTACTTTAGCCACGTGCCACCTCAGTTCTTGAACGGGAAACGGAAGCCCGCGAGGAGTGCCTTGCACTCGTCATCGGTCTTGGCCGTCGTGGTGATGCTGATGTTGAGACCGCGCAAGGCGTCGACCTTGTCGTACTCGATCTCAGGGAAAATGATCTGCTCTTTGACGCCGATGTTGTAGTTGCCACGACCATCAAACGCACGACCCGAAATACCACGGAAGTCACGCACGCGGGGCAGTGCCACGGTAACGAAACGGTCCAGGAATTCGTACATGCGAACGCCACGCAGCGTCACCATGCAGCCAATGGCTTGGCCTTCACGGATCTTGAAGCCTGCGATGGCTTTCTTGGCCTTGGTCACCACCGGCTTTTGGCCAGCGATCTTGGTCAGGTCGCCCACGGCGTTGTCCATGACCTTCTTGTCGGCCACAGCCTCGCTCACGCCCATGTTCAGGGTGATCTTGGTCAGGCGCGGCACCTCCATGGGTGACTTGTAGCCGAACTTGGCGGTCAACTCAGGGACCACCTTTTCACGATAGTGTTGTTGCAGTCGTGCCATGGTCATGCCGCCTTGATTTCTTCGCCATTGGACTTGTAGACGCGAACCTTCTTGCCATCGGCAAGCAGTTTGACGCCCACGCGGTCAGCCTTGCCCGTGGCGGCGTTGTAGATCGCCACGTTGGACTGATGGATCGGCATGGCCTTTTCGACGATGCCACCGGTGGTACCGGCCATCGGGTTGGGCTTGGTGTGCTTCTTGACCAGGTTGACGCCGTCCACCAGCAGGTGGTCGTCATCCTTGCGCAGCGTGACAACGCCACGCTTGCCTTTGTCACGCCCAGCGAGGACGATGACTTGGTCGCCTTTGCGAATCTTGTTCATGCTCAGTCCTTACAGAACTTCAGGCGCCAGGGACACGATCTTCATGAAGCGCTCGGTACGCAGTTCACGCGTCACGGGGCCGAAGATGCGGGTGCCGATCGGCTCCAGCTTGTTGTTGAGCAACACGGCTGCGTTGCCATCGAATTTGACGAGCGAGCCATCGCCACGGCGGATGCCCTTGGCTGTGCGAACGACCACAGCGCTATAGACCTCGCCTTTTTTGACGCGGCCACGCGGTGCGGCTTCTTTGATGCTCACCTTGATGATGTCACCGACGCTTGCATAGCGACGCTTGGAACCGCCGAGCACCTTGATGCACAGGACGGACTTCGCGCCGGTATTGTCGGCAACCTCTAACCGAGATTCAGTCTGGATCATTTCAATTTATTCCCAACTTGTATCAGGGGTTATTCCTGATCAGTCTTGGTCCCGTCATCCTCGCAGCGAACCACTCGCTGCGCCTCTGTTAGGGGAGAAACTCCGCTTTTTAAGCGCGGAGCCTGCGATTATGGCACGTCTTGCAAGCGAGGTCAAATGCCTTGTGCAATGCTACAGAACGGGCACCATCTGGAAGCTATTTTTTAATACGAAAGGGGTGTTTGACATGGCAGGCAAGCGCAAAACCTCGGGGGAGTGAGGCGGCCTTCATGCCGCCCATCGTCGCGCACGCGCAACCGCATCGCGCCAGCGTGCGCGCTTGGCTTCACGCCATGCTGCGCCTGCGCACGGCTCAAAGCGCCGATCCACCTGCCAGCAAGCGGCAATGTCTTCTGCCCCAGACCACACCCCTACCGCCAGCCCAGCCAAAAAGGCCGCGCCCAAGGCCGTGGTTTCGGTGTTGGTGGGCCGAACCACTGGCACGCCCAGCACATCGGCCTGCATTTGCATCAACAGGTTGTTGCGGCTGGCACCGCCGTCCACGCGCAGCTCGGTCAAGGGCAGGCCGCTGTCTTGTGCCATGGCATGGAACACATCCGCACTTTGCAGGCAGATGGCTTCCAGCGCGGCGCGTGCGATATGGGCGCGCGTCGTGCCGCGGGTCATGCCCACCAGGGCGCCGCGGGCATGGCCATCCCAGTCCGGCGCGCCCAAGCCCGCAAACGCGGGGACAAGGTAGACATCGCCCGTGTCTTCAACTGCGCCGGCCAGCGCCTCGACTTCGTGTGCATGCTCGATGAGCTGCAAGCCGTCGCGCAACCACTGCACCGTGGCACCGGCCATGAAGACCGAGCCCTCTAGCGCGTAGCACGTGGGCGCCGGGCCTTGCCATGCCACGGTGGTGATCAATTGATGCTGGCTGGCAACCGCCACACGCCCGGTGTTCATCAACATGAAGCAGCCGGTGCCATAGGTGTTTTTGGCCATGCCCGGCGCAAAGCAAGCCTGCCCAAAGGTGGCCGCCTGCTGGTCGCCGGCCACCCCCGCAATGGGCAGCGCAGCCCCTAAACACACGGGGTCCGTCTCGGCCATGACGCCGCTGGAAGGGTGCACTTGCGGCAACACGGCCGCAGGGATGCGAAACAGGCGCAACAACGCAGGGTCCCAGCTCAGCGTGTGCACATTGAAGAGCAAGGTGCGCGACGCGTTGCTGACATCGGTCACATGGCTTCGCCCCCTGGTCAGGTTCCAGATCAACCAGCTGTCCACCGTGCCAAAGGCCAGTTCGCCAGCCTCAGCGCGCGCGCGTGCGCCAGGCGTGTGATCCAGCAGCCACGCCAGCTTGGTCCCAGAAAAGTAGGCGTCCAGCACCAGGCCTGTCTTGCGATGGATCAGCGCCGCATGGCCTTGCGCACGCAAATCATCGCAAACGGCCGCCGTGCGGCGGTCTTGCCAGACGATCGCGGGGGCCACCGGCATCCCGGTGCGGCGGTCCCACAGCACCGTGGTCTCGCGCTGGTTGGTCACCCCGATGGCGCGAATGCTGTGCATTGGGACACCCGCCTTCGCCACAGCTTCACGCGCCACGGCAAGCTGGGTTTGCCATATCTCCAGGGGGTCGTGCTCGACCCATCCGGGTTGAGGGAAAATCTGGCGAAATTCACGCTGGGCCGTTGCCACGACCCGCGCCTCAGAGTCGACCACCAGCGCGCGCGAACTGGTGGTGCCTTGGTCCAGCGTGAGGATGTAATTCATGGCCAACAGATTACCAAATTTGGCCGCCCGCTTCGAAAGGATTTTCATGCACCCCCACATCGCGTTCATCGGCGGCGGCAACATGGCCAGCGCCCTCATTGGCGGGCTCATCCAACAAGGCACGCCCGCCCATCACATTCAGGTGGTCGAGCCGTTTGAAGAGGCGCGCACGCGCCTTCAGTCGCAATTTGGCGTGGTCCTTTTTGACGCGCCCAGCGCCGCCCTGGCGCAAGCCGACCTGGTGGTCTGGGCCGTGAAGCCGCAAGTTTTCAAAGAAGCCGCCGCACCTGTCGCCCCCCACACCCGTGGAGCCTTGCACTTGAGCGTGGCCGCAGGCATCCGCAGCGACAGCATCGCCGCTTGGCTGGGCACGCAGCGCGTTGTGCGGGCCATGCCCAACACGCCGGCCCTGGTGGGGTTGGGGCAGTCCGGCTTGTTTGCGCGCAGCGCCGTCACGGCCGACGACCGCAGCCTGATCGAAAGCGTCCTGCGCAGCACGGGCCAGTACTTGTGGGTGGCGACCGAGCCTTTGTTGGACGCCGTCACGGCCCTGTCTGGTTCGGGTCCGGCCTATGTGTTCTTTTTCATTGAAGCCATGTGTCGCGCCGGTGAGGCCATGGGTCTGTCGGCGGCGCAAGCCCACCAGTTGGCCGTGGGCACCTTTGTCGGCGCTGCTGAGTTGGCACGCAGCAGCGCCGAAAGCCCCGCCGTCTTGCGCCAGCGGGTCACCTCCAAAGGCGGCACCACCTATGCAGCGCTCACCGCCATGGAGCAAGCACAGATGGGCCCCTTGTTTGAAAAGGCCTTGGAGGCTGCCCGCGCCCGCGCGGTTGAACTGGGGGATGAGTTCGGCGATTGAAACGCTTTTGTAAAGCGGCTCGAAACCGGCTGCGCTTGGTGCGACAATAAATACGCTATTTTTTTGGGAACCCCACAACATGAACAAGCTTTTGACCTCTTTGGTAAGCGCTGCCGCCCTGGCGCTGCCCCTGTCGGTGATGGCCCAAGCCGCCGCCCCGGTGGTGCCTGCCATGCCTGCTGCGCCTGCCGCCCCGGTCACCCCTGCCGTTGCCCCTGCAGCAGCCCCCGCACCTGCAGCCAAAGCCGAGCCAACCGCTGCACCCAAGGCCGAGAAGAAAGCCGAAAAGAAAGCGAAAAAGGCCAAGAAAAAGAAGGCCAAAAAAGCCAAGTCGCAGTGATCCACACAGACCCGCTCAGAGCGGGTCTTTTTTTGCTTAGGGCTCAGCCGCGCAGCCCATAGCCCAAGGCAATGCCCGCAAAGACGGTGGCGCCCAACCAGTGGTTCAAGCGAAAGGCCTTGAAACAACCGGCGCGCTCGCGCTGGCGAATCAAGCGGAAATGCCACACTGCCTGCAAGCCTGCCAGTCCCAGACTCACACCCAACGGCCAGCCCAAAGATGCCGGGGCCAGGAGCCAAGCCCAGCTCAGAAGATGGATGGCATAAAACCCCATCACGGCGGCCACGTCGTACGCGCCCAGGGTGATGGCCGAAGTCTTCATACCGATGCGCACATCGTCATCGCGGTCGACCATGGCGTACTCGGTGTCATAGGCCAAGACCCAGAAAAGGTTGCTGACCAACAACAACCATCCTAAGGCGGGTATCGCCTGCCAAAGGCCCGCCAGACTCCACTCACCCCCTCTGACGGCGGCAAAGGCCATGGGAATGCCAAAGCTGAACGCCACACCGAGCACCGCCTGCGGCATGGACACCACGCGTTTGGCAAAGGGATAGACCAGGGTGACGGCCAAGGCCGCAAACGACCAGGCCACCGCGACGCGGTTGGTGGTCAACACCAAGCCAAAGGCGCACAAGGCCAGCACCGCACCGACCGCCAAGGCCTCCTTGACGGACACGGCGCCGCGTGTGACCGGCCGCTGTGCGGTGCGCTTCACGTGCTTGTCGAAATCGCGATCGGCCACATCATTGATGCAGCAGCCGGCGCTGCGCATCAGCACCGTGCCCAGCACGAACACCGTGAGCAAATGCCAGCCTGGCCAGCCTTCAGCGGCCACCCACAAGGCCGACAACGAGGGCCACAGCAGCAACAGCCAGCCGGCGGGGCGATCCCAGCGAATCAGGTCCAGGTACAGCGACAGTCGACTGCGGATGACTGAGAAGGGCATCGACGCGTCGCTCATGACAAACGTTGCACGCCCGGCAATTCACAGGCGTAGATGGCGTTGCGCAAGGCCGCAATGGCTTCATAACGGGTGAAGCTGCGCCGCCAGGCCAACACCACACGGCGCATCGGCGGGCGGTCGTCACCGTCCACGATGGGCAGGTAACGGACATAGGTTTCCACGTCCTTCTTGCGCTTGGTCTTGGCTTGCAGGGCCTCTTTGGGGACGCTCAGGCGGGGGACCAGGGTCACCCCCATGCCGGCGGCCACCATGTGCTTGATGGTTTCCAGCGAGGAGCCCTCGAAACTTTTGCGGATGCCCTCTGCGTTGCTGGAAAAACGCGCGAACTCCGGGCAGACCTCCAGCACATGATCTCGAAAACAATGGCCCGTGCCCAGCAGCAACATGGTTTCCGACTTGAGCTTCTCGGCGCTGACCTGCTCCAGCTGTGCGAAGGGGTGAGAGCTCGGAACCGCGGCCATGAACGGCTCGTCGTACAGCAAAGCCGTGGCCAAACCCGTGTCGGGGAAAGGCTCGGCCATGATGGCGCAATCGATTTCGCCGGTGCGCAGCATCTCCAGCAATTTGACGGTGAAGTTCTCCTGCAGCATCAAGGGCATCTGCGGCGTTTTGGCGATGGCGTTGCGCACCAAGTCAGGCAGCAGGTAGGGGCCGATGGTGTAAATCACCCCCAGGCGCAACGCCCCCGCCAGCGGGTCTTTGCCGCGCTTGGCAATTTCCTTGATGTTGGCCGCCTGCTCCAGCACGCTTTGCGCCTGGCGCACGATTTCATCGCCCAGGGCGGTCAGCGCCACCTCGTTGGCGCTGCGCTCAAACAGCTTGAGCTCGAGCTCGTCTTCCAGTTTTTTGATGGCCACCGACAAGGTGGGTTGCGACACATGGCAGGCTTCGGCCGCGCGGCCGAAGTGCTTTTCGCGCGCCACCGCCACGATGTATTTCAGTTCGGTCAGGGTCATGAAGCAGTTTCCTCGGTCCCGTGTCAGGCTTTCAGGTAGTCCGATTTTCCACCCAACCAGCGGTTCAGATGCTGTTGCGCCTTGTCGGGGTGGCGCGACAGCATCAAGGGTGCACAGCGCCGGGCCCAGTCCAGCCAGTCTTGGTCGGTGTCCAGGTCGGCAAAGCGCAGCAGCGGCGCGCCCGATTGGCGCGCGCCCAAGAACTCGCCGGGCCCGCGAATCTCCAGGTCACGCCGGGCGATTTCAAAGCCATCGTGGGTTTCCACCATGGCGCGCAAGCGCTCGCGCGCGGTGTCGCTCAAACGCCCGTGCTCACCCGTCGAGTACATGAGCACGCAGGCCGAGGCCGCCGCACCACGGCCCACGCGGCCGCGCAGTTGGTGCAACTGGCTCAGGCCGAAGCGCTCGGCATGGTCAATCACCATCAAGGAAGCATTGGGCACATCTACGCCCACCTCGATCACGGTGGTGCTGACCAGCACGGCCATGGCGCCCGAGGTGAAGGCCGCCATCACTTGTTTTTTGTCGGCCTCGTTCATGCGCGAATGCAACAACCCCACTTGCGGCGCTTCGGTGCTCCCGTTGGTCAAGGCCGCACTGAGCAAGGCGTGGGTTTCGGTGGCATTGCTCAGGTCCAAGGCCTCGCTTTCTTCAATCAAAGGGCAGACCCAGTAAACCTGGCGACCCTGGGCCACCTGGAGGCGAATGCGCTCGATGATCTCTTCGCGCCGCGCATCCGAAACCACTTTGGTCACCACCGGGGTGCGCCCAGGGGGCAAGGCGTCGATGGTGGACACATCCAGGTCGGCGTAATAGCTCATGGCCAGGGTTCTTGGGATCGGCGTGGCGCTCATCATCAGCAGGTGCGGCTCGGCGGGCGCGCCGTCGCTGGCCTCTTGCGTTGTCTTGCTGCGCAAGGCCAGTCGTTGCGCCACGCCAAAGCGGTGCTGCTCGTCGATGATGGCCAGTGCCAACGATTTGAACTGAACCTGCTCTTGAATGACCGCATGCGTGCCCACCACCAGCGCGGCTTCGCCGCTGGCAATCAAGGCCTGCATTTGTTGCCGCTCTTTCTTTTTTTGGCTGCCAGTGAGCCAGGCCACGCGCAAGCCCTGGGGTAACAGCAAAGGCTCGAGCCAGCCAATCAATTTTCTGAAATGTTGCTCGGCCAGAATCTCGGTCGGGGCCATCAGGGCGCACTGTTTGCCAGCCGCCATGCACTGGGCCGCAGCCAGGGCGGCCACCACCGTTTTGCCCGACCCCACATCGCCTTGCAACAACCTGTGCATGGGCACGGGGCGCGCCAGATCGCGTGCGATTTCTTCCACCACCCGGCGCTGCGCCGCTGTCAGCTCGAAAGGCAGCGCTGCCAGCAGTTGCGCCGGCAAAGCTTGCGCCTGCGACGGGATGGGCAGCACGGGCGCGCGCAACGCAGCGCGCTCTTGCTTGGACTGGGCTTGAGAGAGTTGTTGCGCCAGCAATTCCTCGGCTTTGAGCCGCTGCCATGCCGGATGGGTTCGGTCTTCCAGCTGGGCCAAGGACACATCAGGCGTGGGGTTGTGCAAAAAATGCACGGACTGCACCAAAGACCAAATGCCTGGCACCGCCATGTCGGCAGGCACCGTCTCTTCAAAAGCCCCAGCGCGCACGGCGCGTGACAAACCACTGAGCACCGCCTTGCGCAAATAGGCCTGCGGCAAGCCTGCCGACGTCGGATAGACCGGCGTCAAGGCGCTGGGCAAGGGCCCGCCCGCTTGCTGAAAATGAGGGTGCATCAGTGTGCGCCCCATGAAGCCGCCTTGAACCTCCCCACGAATTCTCAAGCGCTGGCCAACCGCCAAGGCCTTTTGCTGTGAGGGATAGACATTGAAAAAACGCAAGGTGCAGGTTTGCGTGCCATCGTCCACGACCACCACCAGCTGCTTGCGGGGTCCGTGGGTCAAGGACTGGGACACCACGGTGGCTTCAAACTGAACGTTGTCGCCATCACGGGCGGCCTTCAAAGGGGTGAGCCGGGTTTCGTCCTCATAGCGCAAAGGCAGGTGCAAGGCCAAATCCACGTCGCGCACCAAGCCGAGCTTGCGCAAGGCATTTTGCGGGGCCGACAGGGGTTTGTTTTCAGGCATGCACGGATTGTGCACGGACGATCCCGCCCTCAGCGGGGTTCCTGAGCGCGCTTCATCAACTCAAACACCTCGAACACGGTCAAACCCAGGCTGTTGGCCATGACCTCCATGGCATTCAAGGTGGGATTGGCTTGGCCATTTTCAATGCGGCTCAGGTAGGTCTGGTAGAAACCGCAACGTTCGCTGAACTCGACCTGGGTCAGGCCCTGCGCAAGTCGCAGGGTTCGAATGCAACGGCCAAAGGACGTGATGAGCGGTGTAGACACGCATGGACTGTGTCTAATTTTTGCTTAATCACATAAACACTTATTCACATAATTAACCATTTTCTCTAGCAAATCAAGATGGATGTATCTTTTGATGCAACACCCACTCGCCTGCATCGACCACCGCAGCGTAGGACATGACCGCTCTGAGCACGGTGCGCATGCCACAATCCGTCCCTTGCCAACTTGGAACGGGCCTGTCCAGCCCTCAAGACCATGACCCTCGAAACTGGCGTCTCGCACGCCTTCACCCTCAGCGATTTTGACTTTCACCTGCCCGATGACTTGATCGCGCAGCACCCTGCCGCCGAACGCAGCGCCTCGCGCTTGCTGGATGGCCGCCAAGCCCCCCCCATTGACCGGATTTTTCGGGACCTGCCCAGTTTGCTGGATCCCGGGGATTTGCTGGTCTTCAATGACACCGAAGTGGTCAAGGCCCGCCTGTTTGGCGAAAAGCCCACAGGTGGCAAATTGGAGTTGTTGGTAGAGCGCGTGTTGACGCAGCACGAGGTGGTGGCGCACATGAAGGTGAGCAAAAAGCCCCCGGTGGGCACCGTGTTGGCCATGCAAGGTGGCTTTGAGGCCAAGCTGTTGGGGCGCTGGCCAGATGACAACGGCCGCTTGTTTCGTTTTGCGTTCAGCGACGAGCCCCATGCGCTGATGGCCGCGCACGGCCATGTACCCTTGCCGCCTTACATCGCGCACAGCGACTCGGCCGAGGATGTCGCGCGCTACCAAACCGTTTTTGCCAAACATCCGGGCGCCGCTGCGGCACCCACCGCAGCCCTGCACTTTGACACAGGCGTGCTGGCGGCATTGGCTGCGCGCGGCGTGCACCAGGCCAGCGTCACCCTGCATGTGGGTGCCGGCACTTTTCAGCCGGTCAAAACCGACAATTTGGCCGAACACAAGATGCACAGCGAGTGGTACTGCATTCCCCCTGAAACCCTGCAAGCCATGGATGCCTGCCGAGCGCGCGGGGGACGGGTGGTCGCCGTAGGCACGACCACCGTGCGCACCCTGGAGTCTTGGGCGCAAACCGGCCAGACAACGGCAGACACTTGCATTTTCATCACGCCTGGCTTTGAATTTCAGGTGGTCGACCGTCTGATCACCAACTTCCATTTGCCCAAGAGCACCTTGCTGATGCTGGTGAGTGCCTTCACCGGCTTTGACACCATGCACGCGCTGTACCGCCATGCCATCGAACAGCGCTACCGTTTTTTCAGCTATGGCGATGCCATGCTGCTCGACCGAAAGACTTCCCATGCTGCACTTTGACTTGCTGAAAACCGAGGGGCTGGCCCGCCGCGGTCGCCTGACGCTGAACCACGGCGTGGTGGAAACGCCCATCTTCATGCCGGTGGGCACCTACGGCACCGTCAAAGGCGTGATGCCGCGCAGCCTGGAGGAAATGCAGGCGCAGATCATTCTGGGCAACACCTTTCACTTGTGGATGCGCCCCGGCCTGGACATCGTCAAAAGTTTTGGCGGCTTGCATGGTTTTGAGCAGTGGCACAAACCCATCCTGACCGACAGCGGCGGCTTTCAGGTGTGGTCGCTCGGTGAGATGCGGAAAATCTCTGAAGAGGGCGTGCGCTTTGCCTCGCCAGTGAACGGCGACAAGCTGTTCCTGACCCCCGAGGTCAGCATGCAAATTCAAACCGTGCTCAACAGCGACATCGTGATGCAATTCGATGAATGCACGCCTTACGACACCAAGGGCCACATCACCACCGAGGCCGAGGCGCGCAGTTCCATGGCCTTGAGCCTGCGCTGGGCCCAGCGTTGCCAGGCGGAGTTCGCCAAGCTGCAAAACCCGAATGCACTGTTTGGCATTGTGCAAGGCGGCATGTTCGAGCACCTGCGGGAGGAATCGCTGGGCGCCCTGGTGGACATGAACTTTCCAGGCTATGCCGTGGGCGGCGTCAGCGTGGGCGAGCCCAAGGAAGACATGCTGCGCATCATGGCGCACACCCCTCACCGGCTGCCCGCCAACAAGCCCCGCTACCTGATGGGCGTGGGCACGCCCGAAGACCTGGTCGAGGGCGTGCTCAACGGCGTGGACATGTTTGACTGCGTCATGCCCACCCGCAACGCGCGCAACGGGCACTTGTTCACCCGCTTTGGCGACCTGAAAATCCGCAACGCACGGCACAAGACCGATGCCAGCCCGCTGGACCCCACCTGCAGTTGCTACACCTGCGCCGGCTACACCCGGCCCGATGGCAGCGTGAGCGGGGGCTTCAGTCGCGCTTACCTGCACCACCTGGACCGCTGCGGTGAAATGCTGGGGCCGATGCTAGCCACCGTGCACAACCTGCATTACTACCTGAACCTGATGAAGGAAGTGCGTGCCGCGCTGGACGCCGGCCAGCTCGCGGCCTTTGCCCGGCAATTCCGATCGGAGCGCGCGCGCGGCGTTTAAAGCTTCGTGCACAATGGGCCTTTCCTACTGACTGTTGTTAAGAAAGGTTGACCCCATGCGTTTGCATCCCGCTTTGATCGCCGCCCTTGCCACTGTGACCCTGGTCACCGGCGTGCAGGCCCAGACCCTGGACAAAGTGAAGTCCAGTGGCACCATCACCCTGGCCTACCGTGAATCGTCCATTCCGTTTTCCTACCTCGGTGGTGATGGCCAGCCCGTGGGCTTTGCCTGGGAAATCTGCAACAAGATCGTCGACCAGGTGAAGAAGGCCACTGGCCGCAATGACCTGAAGGTCGCCACCCAGGCCGTCACCTCGCAAAACCGCATCCCGCTGCTGAGCAATGGCACCATCGACATCGAGTGCGGCTCCACCACCAACAACAGCGAGCGCGCCAAGCAAGTGGCCTTCGCCACCAACTATTTCTACACCGGCACGCGCCTGCTGGTGAAATCGGGCTCGCCGGTGAAAAGCGTGGCTGACCTGAAAGGCAAAAAAGTGGTGAGCACCACGGGCACCACCAACTTCCAGATCCTGCGCAAGCTCAATGCCGACCAGAACCTGAACTTTGAATTGATCGGCGCCAAAGACCACGCCGAATCGGCGTTGTTGGTGCAGCAAGGCCGTGCCGACGCCTTTGGCATGGACGACATCCTGCTGTACGGCATTCGCGCCAGCGCACCCAACCCTGCCGAGTTGGCCGTGGTGGGCGAGTCGATTCAGGTCGAGCCCTATGCCATCATGCTGCGCAAGGACGACCCCAGCTTCAAAAAGCTGGTAGACGACACCCTGGCCGCGCTGATCAAGAGCGGCGAGTTTGAAGCCCTTTACAAGAAGTGGTTCCAGTCGCCCATTCCGCCCAAGGGCATCAACCTGAATGCGCCCATGAGCAAGGAACTTCAGGACAACCTGAAGGCCTTGTCGGACAAGCCGGCCACCTGAGGCTCAGGTTTTCTTCCCAGGCAGCTCAATGCCTGGGAAGATTTTGATCACCGCACTGTCGTCCTCGCGGGCGTAGCCCGCCGTGGAGGCTTGCATGAACATCTGGTGCGCCGTGCTAGAAAGCGGCAAGGGGAATTTGCTGGCACGCGCCGTGTCGAGCACCAAGCCCAGGTCTTTCACAAAAATATCGACCGCCGACAAAGGCGTGTAATCGCCCGCGAGCACGTGGGCCATGCGGTTCTCGAACATCCAGCTGTTGCCCGCGCTGTTCGTGATCACCTCGTACAAAGCCTCGGGCGCGACGCCCTCGCGAATCCCCAAAGCCATGGCTTCTGCGGCAGCGGCTATGTGCACGCCAGCCAGCAATTGGTTGATGATTTTGACCTTGCTGCCCGCGCCGGCGCAGTCGCCCAATTTATAGACCTTGGCAGCCATGGCGTGCAGCAAAGGCTCGGTGAGGGCATAGGCCTCAGGGCAGGCTGCCGTCATCATGGTCATCTCACCGCTGGCCGCGCGGGCAGCGCCACCGGAAATGGGCGCGTCCACATAAAGCAGGCCCAGGTCCTTCAAACGCGACTCGAAACCGATGGACACATTGGGGTCGACGGTCGAGCACATGACGAACACGCTGCCCTTTTTCATGGTGGCGGCACAGCCGCTGCCGTCACCCTGAGGCCCGAACAAAACGGCTTCGGTCTGGGCCGCATTGACCACCACGGAAATCACCACATCACAGGCCGCGCCCAGTTCGGCCAGGGTGGCACAGGCGGTGCCGCCGTCCTTCGCGAACTGCTGTGCAACTTCCAACCGGATGTCGTACACATGCACATCGTGCCCGGCACGACGCAAGGATTTCGCCATGCCACTGCCCATGGCGCCCAGGCCAATCAAGCCCACTTTGGTCACGCTTGTCATTCAGATGCTTTCATTCAGAGGTTGTGAACACCGTCAAAACGCCGGTGTAGCCATACAAATTTTGGTGCGCGATCTCGCCGCTTGCAAAAAAACCCACCAAGGGTACATCACCCAAGGCCCGCCGAACCCATTGCAACTCGGCACTGGGCGCACCGAAGTGCGGCCCGCCGCGCCCGGCACAACTGACATAAATGGCGCCGGCCATGCGCCTGGAGGGGTGAGGTTGCGACAGCGCACTGGGCGTGAGTGCCTCTGCCAGCTCAGCCGTCATTTCTTCGGGTTCCAGAGCCTCGCGAATTTCGGCGCCAATGCGCATCAGGTCGGCTCGGGCTGCAGCCGCATGTCGCTGGCAAAACGTCAGGCGCATGCCGGGGGTGACCTGTTGGCCAATGGCCACGCCCTGACGCCCTGGATCCAAGCCAATGATGTGGCGCACCAACACCGCTTCATCAAATTCACCGGTCTGTCGCACTGCCTTGTCCTGCGCCTGGGTCAAACCGACCAAGGTGGCACGCACCTTGGCCAAGGCGGGTCGAGGCTCGTCCAGACTGATTTGCAAATCACGCAAGAGCACCGTCAGCGCTGGCTCACCGTCCAGCGTCAGCACCACATGGCCCTCGGCTTCGGTGATCTCGTGCACGGGCGACACCGGCAAGCAACCCTGGGTGACGCGCGACAAAAGGTGAACTTCAGGCCCGAAAGCCACCCCACTCAAGCCGCCATGAAACACGCCACTGGCAGCGCCTTGCCCCGGCAAATTGCCCTGAGCAGCCAAAGAAAACTGCAAAGCTTCGGCCCGGCTGGAGGTCAAGCCGCCGAACACATAGCCACTGTGGGTGCGTTGCGCCAGCTCCTGGATCAGATCGGCCAAATCGGGCGTCTGCGCGTCGGCATGCAACAAGGCCGTGTGCGCCTGAAATCCGCCTTGCTGGCTGGCGGCCAACGGCGAGACACCGTTGAACACCCGGTATTGACCGGCGGGAATTTCACACAACATCACCACCAAAGCCGGCTCGTCAAAATACTCCACATTGTTGGCCGCAATGCCCACCCCCACAGTACCGCACCAGTCGGTCACTTCCGGCAGCTCGGCACTCAGGTGCTCCAGCAAGGCTTGGGCCTGGGGGGCGTAGTGGTCGGTGATGTAAAGCAGGCCCAGGGTGGGCGCCGAGGCGTACTCGGGCAGAGCCATGTGGGCACGCAATTGCGCCAGCACCAAACCTGCCGCCATCTGCCATTGGGGATGCGTGGCGTGGCCATAGGGAAAAAGCTTCATGAACGCTTGGCGACTGGCTTTTTGACGGCGGGCTTTTTCCGGGGGGGCGCTTTGGCCGGCGCGGCTGCGGCAGGCTGGCCCGTTGCAGCGGCCTGTGGCTTGGCCGCCTGGGCCGCTTGGGCGTTCTGTGCAGCCTCGGCATTGCGCTGCATGTCTTGCATGGCCTGGCCGGCAATCTGTTGAAACTGTTCGGTCAAGGAGCCCCACCACGCCAAAGGATCGACGGCGCCGGGGGCGGCGGACGGCGCGCTTGCGGCTTCAGGCGCAGGCGTCGTGAAAGAAAAATTCGGAGCGGCGGCTTCTGCGGGCTTGGCCTTCAAGGCTTCGGCCAGGTCGTTCATGCTGAAGTTCATGCCCTTGAGGGTGGCCAAGGTCATGCGCTGAACTTCCAGGGCTTGGATGGTGGCGCTGACGGCCTTGGTGTTTTGGTCCAGCCAGAAATGCACCGCCTTGAGCTCTTGAATGCGCTTTTCCAGCTCTTGCGGGTCCAGCGTGGGCGCGATCCAGCTCGAGGCTTGCGGCATGGCCGTGGCGCCGCTGCTGGACAACTTCTTCAGGAAATCAAAGCCGGGCACAAACTTGGAAAAATCGAAGGCGGAACTGTCGCTCATGGTGTGTCTCCAACGTCAGGGCAGGCGCAGCGCACCTGAAAGCTTGCAGCTTACTGCAAGCATGCCACGTCAAGCTGACAAAGGCGTCCCCTCGGTCATCCGTGCTTGCGACCGCTGCTGTGTAACATGCCATTTGTTGGCGTGGGCTGTTGCAGGGGCCTGCTCAATCCTTCGACGGGCGTTCAGTGATGAAGCCAATTTTTTGCAAGCCCGCGCGCTGCGCGGCGGCCATGGCCTGTGCCACGCGCTCATAGCGCACCTCTCGGTCGCCCTGGATGTGCACTTGTGGCTGGGGCTGGCGCGCAGCCTCGGCTTTGAGCAGGGTGGCCAATTGGTCATCGCTCACTTTGGCGTCGTTGACAAAATAATCCCCCTGGGCATTGACCGCGATGCGCACCGTCTGTGGCTTCAAATCCTGGGGCTGGCTGCTGGCCCGGGGCAAGGCAATGTTCACCGAGTGCTTCATGACCGGCACCGTGATGATGAAGATGATGAGCAACACCAGCATGACATCCACCAAGGGCGTCATGTTGATCTCGCTCATCACCGCGTCGTCGTCTTCCACTTGAAAGGCCATGCTGCCCCCTTAAAACTGGCGCACCCGCGCGCCCGTGACTTGCAGCGCATGCACATCGTGCGCAAAGCGCTTGAGTTGCAGCAGCAGCGCCTTGTTGCCGCGTACCAGCGCGTTGTAGCCCAGCACCGCCGGAATCGCCACGGCCAGGCCCAGCGCGGTCATGATCAAGGCCTCGCCAATCGGGCCGGCAACCTGGTCGATGGTGGCTTGCCCGGCCAGGCCAATGCCCATCAGCGCGTGGTAAATGCCCCATACCGTGCCAAACAGCCCGACGAAAGGCGCGGTCGAGCCCACCGAGGCCAGCACGCCCAAGCCCGACTGCAGTTGCGCCATGGTCTGATCCAGCGCGTTTTGCAAAGCACGCGTGACCCAGTCGCTCACATCCAGGCCTTCATGCAAGTGGGGTTGGCCATCACGCTGTTGCAAATGCGTGAGCGCGCCACGCCCTTGCTCGGCCAGTTGCCGAAAGGCATTGTCCTCATCCGCGCCACCCAGGGCTTGCAAGCCGGCATCGTAATCCGGGCTTTCCCAGAAGGCTTCCACACGTTGGGCCTGGCGGCGCAAGCGCACCTGGTCCAGCGCTTTGAGGATCATCACGACCCATGAGGCCAGCGACATGGCCAGCAGCAACAGGGCGACAAAGCGGGTCACCGCGTCGCCTTGTTGCCAGACATTCATCAGTCCACCGGACGTTTCCATGCTTCTTCCTTATTCCAAAACAAAATTGAGGGGCACGTTGAACCACATGGCCTCGGGCACATCGCCGCGCTTGCCAGGCACGTAGCGCCAGCGCATCACCGTGTCCAGCGCTGCGCGGTCCAGGCGCTCAAAGCCGCTGCTGCTGTGCAGCTCGGCCTTTTGCGGCAAACCGTCGGCGCCAATCAGCACCCGCACCACGGCGCGGCCTTGCTCGCCCAGGCGACGGCTCAAGGCCGGGTACGCTGGCTTGGGGTTGTTCAAGTAATCGGCCTGGGTCGAGGGTAAGGCGATTTTGGGGCTGGGCGCGGGTGTTGCATTCACCGGGGCTGCGGCCACGGGCGCCGCGTTCTGCACAGGCAAAGGCGCTGGCACGCCAACGGGTGCATTCACTGAGGGCACACTTTCTGTGGGCACGGCCAAGGGCAATTCAGGTGCGGGCCTCGCGACGGGGGGCGCCGCGCGAGGGGCTGGCAAGGGCGCAGGAGGCGGCAGGGGTTGGGCTCGCGGCGGCGGTGGCGGTGGCACGGGCACATCCACCGCCTCACTGACTGCCATGACCGGCACCACCCAAGTGACCACGCGCTGCAACAGCCCCGCCTGCAAGGCCCACAGGCCCAGCAAATGCAAGACGATGACCGCGCCGACCACGGCGCCACGCAATCCCAGCCGCATTCAGAAACCGCCTGAGCCAAATTGAGGCGCTCGGCGCTCACGCAGCGAGGCGACGCCTTCGTTCACATCCGGGCCGGCAAAGCCCATGAACTCCAGGGCCAACGAGGTGTCAAAGTTCGGCCCGGCCTGGCGCAGCCAATTGTTCAGGGCATATTTGGTCCAGCGGATGGCCGTCTGGCTGCCCTGGGCCAGTTTCTCGGCCACTTCGTAGGCCTTGTCCAGCAGCTTGTCTTCGTCCACCGCCAGAGACACCAAGCCGATGCGCTCGGCCTCCTCGCCGCTGACGGGTTCGCACAGCATGAGGTAGTACTTGGCTTTGGCCATGCCACACAGCAAGGGCCAGATGATGGCCGCATGGTCGCCGGCTGCCACGCCCAAGCGGGTATGGCCATCCACGATGCGGGCGGTTTTGGCGGCGATGGAAATATCGGCCAGCAAACCGGCCACCAAGCCCGCCCCTACGGCGGGGCCATGCATGGCACTCACAATGGGTTTGTCACAGTTGATGACGTTGTAGACCAAGTCGCGCGCCTCTTTCCAGACGCGGCTGCGCACCTCGAAGTCGCGCGCCATGTCCTGCACCAGCGCCAGGTCGCCGCCGCCGGAAAAGCCCAGGCCCTCCCCGCGCAGCACGGCGCAGCGCACGCTGTCATCGCGTCCGATGTCACGCCAGATTTCGCTCAGCTCCCAGTGACCGTCATGGCCCGCCGTCGGCAATTTGCCATTGCCGCCGGGCCCGCCGGCTTTCATTTGCAAATCGATGATGCTGTCCTGCGGGCCCCGGCGCGTGATGCGCAGGGTTTGGTAACGGCTGTAATCCACCTCGTGGGGCATGGCGATCTCCTGTCCTGATGTCTGAAGCTCTGATTGTCCATGGATCGCGTGCACTTGACCGGCGTCAAAGACAGACCGAATCCTGGGGCGCAAGATGAAACCATGGAAAGAAAGGCATTTGGATGAAGACCGAACACATCAAGGCACTGGCCGCGCAGTTGCGCCAAAGCCAACAATCCCTGCTCAGCCGCATGGCCCAGCAACGCGAGGGCGCCAGCACCCGCGTCGAAGCCGCGGCGGAGCATTTTGGCCATCCGCAAGACTCGCATGCCCAGGTCACCAGCGCGCGCGACCTGGCATTGGCGATGACGGAGATGGAAATGGCCGAGCTCAATGCCGTGCAAGAAGCCCTGGATCGAATGGCTGCAGGCACTTACGGTGCGTGCACCGATTGCGGCAAACTCATTGCCCTGGCACGCCTGCAAGCCACGCCCGAGGCCGCCCGTTGCATCGCTTGCCAAACGGCGCACGAACACCCCGCACATTCAACCCTTGATTGAACTGGAGAACCTTGATGAGTACTTTTCACGCTGTGGTTTGGATGGACCACGCCGAAGCCCATGTGCTGATGTTTGACCGCGAACATGTGCAAGCCCAGCGCATCAAGTCACGCACGCACCACAAGCACCAAGGCAAGTCTGACGATGCCAGCGCCTTGTTTGCCGACGTCGCCCAGGCGCTGGCCGGGACGCATGAAATTCTGCTGACCGGCCCGGGCATGGCCCGCAACCAGTTCCGAGACTGGTGCCACAGCCACCACCGCCCAATTGCACAAGCCCTCGTGGACAGCGTGCCCAGCGACCACCCCAGCGATGCGCAATTGGTGGCGATGGCCCGCAACTACTTCAAGAAGTACGACAACACGACCGCCGACCCTTCGCAGGCTTAATCGTCTGCAGGGGCGGGCGCAGCGATGGTCTGGTCGATGGCGCCAAACAGGCTTTGGCCGTCCAGGCCCTTCATTTCGATGCGGATGGTGTCGCCGTATTTCATGAACTCGGTGCTGGGCTGACCATCCAGGATGGTTTCGATGGCGCGCTTCTCGGCAATGCAGCTGTAGCCCTTGGGCCAGGTCTTGCGGCCATTTTCTTCCGTGCCCTTGTTGCTCACCGTGCCGCTGCCCACGATGCTGCCCGCGCGCACGTTGCGGGTTTTGCACATGTGTGCGATCAGCTGGCCAAAATGGAAGGTCATTTCCGGTCCAGCCTCGCACATGCCCACTTTGCGACCATTCCAGGTGGACTGCAGGGTGAGGTTCACACGCCCTTGGTCCCAGGCGCTGCCCAGTTCGTCCAGGGTCACTGCCACTGGGCTGAAGGCGGTGGCGGGCTTGCTCTGAAAAAAGCCGAAGCCCTTGCCCAACTCCGCCGGAATCAGGTTGCGCAAAGACACATCGTTGGCGATCATGACCAAGCGAATGCCTTCCAGGGCTTGCTCGGGCGTGGAGGACATGGGCACATCGCCGGTGATGACAGCGATCTCGGCTTCGAAGTCGATGCCATGGGCCTCGCTGGCACAGACCACATCGTCCATCGGTCCGATGAAGTCGTCACTGCCACCCTGGTACATCAGCGGGTCGGTGTAATAGGTTGCGGGCACTTCGGCGTTGCGTGCAGCGCGCACCAATTCAACGTGATTGATGTACGCCGACCCATCGGCCCATTGGTAGGCGCGCGGCAGTGGCGCCATGCACATCTTCGGGTCAAACGCGAAGGCATGGCGGGCTTTGCCCAGGTTCAAGGTCTCGTAAAGGTCTTGCAATTGCGGGGACAAAAAATTCCAGTCGTCCAGCACTTGCTGCAAGCGCGTCGCAATGCCCGTCGCATAATGCGCCATCGAGAGATCCCGCGAGACCACGACCAGTTGTCCGTCACGTGAGCCGTCTTTGTAGGTGGCGAGTTTCATGGGGATGTCTCCAGAAATTGAGGTTGCGTGGACCTTGCCAGCAAGGTAGATTACGCATTATTCAACAGATTTACCTATCCGTAATTCTACAAAACCATGGCATGATGAAACAACGCGCAGGCATTCAGTCGGTAGAGGTCGGGTTTGAGCTGCTCGATGTGCTGGCCCGCGCCGATGGCCCGTTGATGCTACGCGATTTGGCCGCTGCCGCAGGCATGAGTGCGGCCAAGGCGCACCGCTACCTGGTCAGCTTCCAGCGACTGCACCTGGTTGCCCAAGACAGTGACAGCACCCGCTACGACCTGGGACCGGCAGCCCTCAAGCTGGGCTTGGCCAGCTTGAGCCGGCTTGACCCGGTCAAGCGCGCTCGTGCGCGGGTGGTGCCCCTGATGAACGCCATTGGTCACACCCTGGCACTGGCCGTGTGGGGCAACCAAGGCCCGACCATCGTGCACTGGGAAGAGTCGCCACATGCCATGACGATTTTGCGCTTGGGCGATGTCATGCCTTTGCTGACCTCGGCCACCGGGCGTTGCTTTGCGGCTTACCTGCCCAGCGCGTTGACCGCCCCTCAAGTGAAGCAGGAATTGCAGCGCCTGCAAAAACTCAACGTGCCCGATGCGCCACGCACCCCTGCCGAGGTCCAGGCTTTGCTGAAAGACGTTCGGCAACGCGGCCTGTCGCGTGTGGTGGACTCGCTGCTGCCAGGCGTGGTGGGATTTGGTGCCCCCGTGTTTGATGCCGACGGGCACCTCGTGGTGGCCTTGGTCACCCTGGGACCGGCTTCCAGCATGGACGCCCGCTGGGAAGGTCCTGTGGCCACCCAGCTGAAAGAAGCCGCCCAGCAACTCTCTGATGAACTGGGCTACCGTGCGCCATGAGGCCTGACACTGTGCGCTCGCGCCGTGGCTTTGGCATCGTGCTGGTGGTGGTGGCGGGCCATGGTGCTTTTTTCTGGCAACTGGCCCGCGGGCTGGAACACCGTCCCCCACCGGAGGGCCCGATCTGGATGAGCCAGGTCAGCCTTCCTGCAAGCCCTCCTGAGACCACCCTGCCGCGCCCCCTGACACCGAAAGCGCAGGCACAGCCACAGGCCCTAACCCCGGCACCCAGGCAACCGCTGACCCCAGCCGACAGGCCAGAGGCCTCGGTACAAGTGGCGGCCGCACAGCCGATGCCGCTGGCCAACGCGCCGGCCAGCGCCGCAGAGCGCAAGCCAGCCGACAGGTTTGAGATTGCGGCCCCCACCCAACTGCTCTATGAGGTCTCGGGCAAAGTTAAAGGCTTTCCGTACTTTGCGCGCGGCAGCCTGGTGTGGCAGCACGATGGCCGCCAGTACCAAGCCCGCTATGAAATCGGCATGCCCCTGTTGGGCTCGCGCGTTCAAACCAGCCAGGGCGCGTTGACGGCCCTGGGCTTGGCGCCCACACGCTTTGGCGACAAGCACAAAACCGAGCTGGCGGCACACTTCGAGCGCGACAAAGGCCTGATCAGTTTCAGCGCCAACACGCCCAGCAGCCCCTTGCTGCCGGGCGCACAGGACCGCCTCAGCCTGTTCATGCAGTTGGCCGCCCAACTGGCGGCAGAGCCGCAGCGCTACCCGCCAGGCACGCAAATCGACCTGCAAACCGTGTCTGCCCGGGAAGCCGAAATGTGGTCTTTCAAGGTGGAGGGCACCGAGCAGGTGTCATTGCCCCTGGGGGATCTGCCAGCCTTGCGCCTGCGCCGGCTGCCCCGACGCGAGTTCGACCAACTTATCGACTTGTGGTTTGCCCCATCGCTGTCTTTCCTGCCAGTGCGCATTCGCCTTCAGCAAGCCAATGGCGATGTGGCCGATCAGCGCGCAAAATCTGTCGCCCCCCCCTGAAAACCGGGCGCGAGAACTTATTCGGGCTCGATCCTGGCGTCGCGAACCACCTTGCCCCAGCGCGACGACTCGGCGCGAATCAGCGCCGCAAATTGCTCGGGCGTACCCCCGCCCAACTCATTGCCCTGGCTGATGATTTTTTCCTTGACCTCAGGGTCTTGCAGAGCCTTGTTGCAGACGCTGTTAAGCAAGCGGCTCATCTCCGGGCTCAAACCCTTGGGGCCCACCAAACCTTGCCAGTTCATCACTTCCACGGCCGGGTAACCTTGCTCTGCCATGGTCGGCACATCGGGCAGCAGGGGTGAGCGGGTTTTGCTGGTCACCGCCAGCGCCCTGAAGCGGCCCCCTCGCAAGGCAGGCATGGCGCTGTACATCTGCTCGAACATGAGGTTGACTTGGCCACCCATGAGGTCGGTGGCCCCGGCCGCCCCACTCTTGTAGGGTGCGTGAATCATGTCGATGCCTGCCGCATGCTCGAACAAGGCGCCACTCAAATGGTGCGTGCCGCCAATGCCGCCCGAGGCATAGCTGAGCTTGCCTGGCGCGGCCTTGGCCGCGGCCACCAAGTCCTGGACGGATTTGTACGGCGAGTCGATGCGAACCATCAGCGCCAGCGGGCCCCGCTCAATGAGGGCTATGGGCACGATGTCGTTCAAGGGGTCGAAGTTCAGCTTTTTGAACAGGGCATGGTTGACCGCCAAAGGGGCAAAGTTGCCCATGCCCAGGGTGTAGCCATCGGGCTTGGCGCGGGCAATCATTTCTGTGCCGATGTTGCCGCCCGCGCCCGCCTTGTTGTCCACAATGATGGGTTGACCCAGCAGGCTGGCCATGGCTTTGGCCACCAGGCGCGAGCGGGTGTCGGCATTGCCTCCGGCGGCATAGGGACAAATCCAGTTGATGCTTTTGCTGGGGTACTTGTCTTGCGCCCACACCATCGCTGGCGTCGCCAGGCCTGCAGCACTCCATTGCAACCAGCTTCTGCGCGTGAGGCGGTTCATGACAGAGCCGTCAAGCGTGTTGCTTGATGGATGTGGCCAGCGTGCTGACCAGCTGGTCGATGTGGCTGTTCTCGACGATGTAAGGCGGCGCCAGCACCAGGTTGTCGCCCGCAGGGCGCACCAAGCTGCCTTTTTGGTAGCAGTCCAGAAAGATGTCATAAGCCCGCTTGCCCGGGGACCCTGCCAGCGGGGCGAGCTCCACCACGGCGGCCAAACCCAGGCTTCGAATGCCAATCACATTGGGCAAGCCTTTCATGGCGCTGTGCATGGCGTCGCCCAGCACCGGGCCCATCTTGGCGGCGCGCTCGAACAGCTTTTCCTCTTTCAGGAGCGTCATGGTGGCGATGGCGGCAGCGCAGGACACCGGATGGCCCGAATAGGTGTAGCCATGGAAAAACTCGATGCCATGCTCGGGGGCATTGGTGCTCATCATGGCGTCATAAATGAAGTCCCGGCAGACCACGCCGCCCAAGGGAATCACCCCGTTGGTGACGCATTTGGCAAAGTTCAGCATGTCGGGCACGACGCCATAAAAGTCGGCGGCGAATGGGGTGCCCATGCGGCCAAAGCCGGTGATGACCTCGTCAAAGATCAACAGGATGCCGTGCTTGTCGCAAATTTCCCGCAAGCGCTTCAGGTAGCCCTTGGGCGGCAGGTACCAACCCGCACTGCCGGCCACCGGCTCGACGATGATGGCCGCCACGTTGCTGGGGTCGTGCAGCGGCAGAATGCGCGTCTCCAACTCGGCCAGCAAGTCTTCTTCGAGCTCAGGCTCGACGCCATGGATGTAGGCGTTCTTGGACGGGTCGTGGATGAAACGCATGTGGTCCACGCGCGGCAGCATGGCGGTGCCAAACACTTTGCGGTTGCCCGGGATGCCACCGACGCTCATGCCGCCAAAACCCACGCCGTGGTAGCCACGCTCGCGGCCAATGAACACATTGCGGTGGCCTTCGCCGCGTGCGCGGTGGTAAGCCAGCGCCAGCTTGAGCGAGGTGTCGGCCGCTTCAGAACCGGAGTTGCAAAACAGCACCTTGTTCAAATCGCCCGGGGCCAACTCGGCAATCATCTCGGCCGCGTGGAAGGCCTTGTCATTGCTGGCCTGGAACGCGGTGGCGTAGTCCAGGGTGTCGAGTTGTTGCTTGATGGCTTCGTTGATCTCGCGCCGGTTGTGACCGGCGCCCACACACCACAAGCTGGAAATGCCGTCCACCACCTGGCGGCCGTCATGGGTGGTGAAGTTCATGCCACTGGCGGCCACAAACACCCGTGGCTGCTTGCGGAAATGCCGGTTGGGCGTGAACGGCAACCATTGGTTGTCCATGTTGAAGTCTTTGTAAGCCATGTGCAACTCCATGAATTAAGGGCCTTGGCGGCCGTGAAAAACCATTGTGTCACCGAAATCTACAATCCGGGGATGACTGTCTACATTTTGAACCTGTCCTGCCCTGATCGCACGGGGATTGTCCATGCCGTCTCGGGCTTCCTGCTCGAGCGCGGTGGCAACATCGAGGAAGCCGCCCAGTACAACGACCGCGACACCGGCCTATTTTTCATGCGAGTGCAGTTTGCCGGTGACCTGGAGGCGACACCCCTGCGCACGGCGCTGGCTGCTTTTGCCCAAACTTTTGGCATGCAATGGACCTTGCACGACGCCTCCCAGCCCATGCGCACGGTGCTGCTGGTGAGCAAGGAAGGCCACTGCCTGAACGACTTGCTGTTCCGCTGGAAAAGCGGCCTGCTGCCGGTGGACATTCGCGCCATCATCAGCAACCACCGCGAGTTCTACCAATTGGCGGCCAGCTACAACGTGCCGTTTCACCACATCCCCGTGACCGCCGCCACCAAGGCGCAGGCGGAAGCGCGGCAACTGGAAATCATCAACGGCGAAGATGCCGAGCTGGTGGTGCTGGCGCGCTACATGCAAATTTTGTCGGACGAAATGTGCCGCCAGTTGCAGGGGCGGGCCATCAACATCCACCACAGCTTCCTGCCCAGCTTCAAGGGCGCCAAGCCCTACTACCAGGCGCACGACCGCGGGGTGAAGCTGATCGGCGCAACCGCACACTACGTCACCGCCGACCTGGACGAGGGGCCGATCATTGAGCAGGACGTGGCCCGCGTCGACCACAGCAAGACCGTGGAAGACTTGACCGCCCTGGGCCGCGACACCGAAAGCCAGGTGCTGGCGCGTGCCGTCAAATGGCACAGCGAGCACCGCGTGCTGCTCGATGGCCACAAGACCGTGATCTTCAAGTAAGCCGCCGCGCGACCCTGCTGCCTGTTGCCATGACGTCGCGCATTCCCCCCATTCAATGCCTGCTGACCTTCGAGGCGCTGGCGCGCCTGCGCTCGGTGACCCAGGCGGCTGAAGAGTTGTGCGTCACGCCCAGCGCGGTCAGCCACCGGGTGCGCCAACTCGAGCAGATCATCGGCACCAAGCTGTTTGGCCGCGCCGATTTTTCGCTGACCACCGAAGGCAGCGAGTACCTGGCCCATGTGCGCGAAGGCCTGGCCAGCCTGGAGCGTTTCCCAGGGCAAAGCCCGAATGGGGTGGGCAAGCGCAAGCTGCGCCTGGCGGTCACGCCCACCTTTGCGCGCTCCATCCTGATGCCCCGGCTGCGCCAGTTTGCCGAGGCCTACCCAGAAATCGACCTCACGCTGCAGGTGAGCATTCCTTTGCTGGACGTGGTGGCCGAAGACGCCGACCTGACCATCCGCTTTGGCACAGGGCGATACGCCGATGTGGAAAGCCTGTGCCTGATGAAGGACGACGTCACCTTGCTGGCCTCCCCGGCCTACCTGCGCGAGCACGGTCCCTTTGACACCCCCCAAGACCTGAGCGACGCCACCTTGCTGCGCAGCCCGCTGGAGCCCTGGCGCACCTGGTTTGCCGCCCATCACCTGGACTGGCCGGAACCCACCGACGGCTCGAGCTTCAACGACATCGGCCTGCTGTGCGATGCCGCAGCCCAAGGCCTGGGGATTGGCTTGATCCGCTTGAAGCTGGGCGCCCCCTGGCTGGAAAACGGCACCCTGATTCGCCTGACCCCCATTCATGTGCCCAGCCCGCATGCGCATTACCTGTGCTGGCGCACCGGCGTGATGGACCGCTGGGAATGTGCGGCCTTCGCCGAGTGGCTGCAAAAAGCTGTCAGCTGAGCGGGCTTCAACAAAGCCTGAAAGTTCTTTCAACCCGGGCGCGGAAATTTCACGTAAAGTGGGCGCCATGAATGCTCCAATGACTTCGGACAAGCACGCGGCCCTGCAGCGCGCGCAACGCCAATCGCAAGTGGTGGCGGCCCTGAAAGCCGTTTTGCCGGCCCATGCCGTGCTCTACACGCCGGAAGACACCACGCCCTACGAGTGCGATGGCCTGACCGCCTACCGCCAGCGACCGCTGTGCGTGGCCTTGCCGGAAAACGCCCAGCAGGTGCAAGCCGCGCTGAAAGCCTGTCACGCCTTGGCGGTGCCGGTGGTGGCGCGCGGTGCAGGCACAGGCTTGTCCGGTGGCGCCATGCCGCATGGGGAAGGCGTGACCCTGTCCCTGGCCAAGTTCAACAAAATTTTGTCGATGAGCGCAGAGAGTTGCACCGCCGTGGTCCAGTGTGGCGTGCGCAACCTGGCCATCAGCGAGGCGGCCGCGCCTCTGGGCCTGTATTACGCCCCCGACCCCTCCAGCCAAATTGCCTGCACGATTGGCGGCAACGTGGCCGAAAACTCGGGCGGCGTGCACTGCCTGAAATATGGGCTGACCTTGCACAACGTGCTCAAGGTCAAGGGCTTCACCATTGACGGCGAGCCCATCGAATTTGGCGGCGACGCGCTGGACAGCCCGGGGCTGGACCTGCTGCCGCTGGTGATCGGCTCCGAGGGCATGCTGGCGGTGACCACCGAGGTCACGGTGAAGCTGGTGCCCAAACCGCAACTGGCACGCTGCATCATGGCCAGCTTTGACGACATCCGCCGCGCGGGCGATGCTGTGGCCGCCGTCATTGCCGCGGGCATCATCCCGGCCGGCCTGGAAATGATGGACAAGCCCATGACCGCGGCCGTGGAAGACTTTGTCAAGGCCGGCTACGACCTGAGCGCCGAGGCCATTCTGTTGTGCGAAAGCGATGGCACGCCCGAAGAGGTGGCCGAAGAAATCGAGCGCATGAGCGCCGTGCTGCGCCAGTGCGGCGCCACCGCCTTGGCCATCAGTCGCGATGAGGCCGAACGGTTGCGGTTTTGGAGCGGGCGCAAGAACGCCTTTCCGGCCTCGGGCCGCATCAGCCCCGACTACATGTGCATGGACTCCACCATTCCGCGCAAGCGTTTGGCCGACATCCTGGAAGCCATTGCCGAAATGGAAAAGAAACACCAGCTGCGCTGCGCCAACGTGTTCCATGCTGGCGACGGCAACCTGCACCCCCTGATCCTGTTCGATGCCAACGACCCCGACCAGCTGCACCGTGCCGAGGCCTTCGGCGCCGACATTCTGGAAACCAGCGTGGCCATGGGCGGCACCGTGACCGGCGAGCACGGCGTGGGCGTGGAAAAGCTCAACAGCATGTGCGTGCAGTTCACGCCGCAAGAGTGCAAGCAGATGTTTGCCATCAAGCGCGCCTTCGACCCGCCGGGCCTGCTCAACCCCGGCAAGGTGATCCCCACGCTGCAACGCTGTGCCGAGTACGGCAAGATGGTGGTGCGTGGCGGGCAGATGCCCCACCCCGAACTCGAGCGATTCTGAGGCGGCTTACCAGGTGTCGATGAAGCGGCCCGTGCCGCGTGCGGGCAGCGGGGCGCTGGCCAAGCCTTGGGCCAGCCAGTGCCGGGTTTGCGCCGGGTCGATCACCGCGTCAATTTCCAAGGTGGCCGCCATGTTCATGGCGCTGCCGTTTTCATACTGCTGCGCCACCAGCTTTTGGTAGAGGGCTTCGCGCTCGGCGCCTTCCAACGCGGCCAGCTCTTTGCGATACCCCAGCTTGACCGCGCCCTCCAGGCCCATGCCGCCAAATTCACCGGTGGGCCAGGCGACCGTGAAGGCCGGCTCGTGGAAGCCGCCCCCGGCCATGGCCATGGCGCCCAAGCCGTAGCCTTTGCGCAGCACCACGCTGAAGATGGGCACGCGCCGCTGCGCTGCCGCCACAAACAAACGGCTGACATGGCGCACCTGGGCCTGGGCTTCGATGTCGGGCCCCACCATGAAGCCCGGTGTGTCGATCAAGGACACCACCGGCAAGCCATGCGCATCGCACAACTGCAAGAAGCGCGCGCCCTTGTCGGCCGCCTCGGCGTCGATGGCGCCCGAGAGGTGCAAGGGGTTGTTGGCGATCACGCCCACCGGGCGGCCCTCGATGCGGGCCAGCGCCGTGTGCATGCCGATGCCAAAGCCTGTGCGCAAGGGCAGCACCGAGCCTTCATCGAACAGGGCCGGCCACACGGCCTGGGTGTCGTAGACCCGCAAGCGGTTCTCTGGCACCACCGCGCGCAGGGCCTGGGCATCGGGAGCCGTCCAGTGCGGCACACGCCCCTGGAAAAACGACAGGTAGTGACGCGCTGTGGCGACCGCTTGGGCCTCATCGTCGACCAACAAATCAATCACGCCATTGGCATGCTGCAGGGCGCTGGGGCCAATGTCTTCTGGCTTGAACTGGCCCAGCCCCCCGCCTTCCACCATGGCCGGACCGCCCATGCCAATGTTGCTGCCGCGGGTGGCAATGATCACGTCGCTGCAACCGAGCAACGCGGCGTTGCCGGCAAAGCATCGCCCCGAGGTGATGCCCACCACCGGCACCCGGCCCGACAAACGCGCATAGGAGGCGAAAGTGGTGAGTTGCAAGCCGGCCACGATGTGCACATCCACATCGCCCGGTCGGCCCCCACCGCCTTCGGCCCACAGCACCACCGGCAAAGATTGCGCATGCGCGATCTGCAGCAAGCGATCGGTTTTCTGGTGGTTGCGCATGCCTTGCGTGCCGGCCAGCACGGTGGCGTCATAGGCCAGCACCGCACAGCGTGAGGCCTCGGGGCCAAACCACTGGCCATTGATGCTGCCCAAGCCCGTCACCATGCCATCGGCTGGCGTGTTGGCTTGCAGGTCTTCCAGGCTGCGGCGGCGGGTTTGGGCAGCGATGGCCAGGGCGCCATATTCCACCCAGCTCCCTTCGTCCACCAGGTCCGCCAGGTTCTCGCGGGCGGTACGCTGACCCAGGGCATGGCGCTTGGCCACCGCTTCAGGGCGCGCTGCGTCCAGGGTGAGCGCATGGCGATCGATCACGCGTTGCAAGTCGGGCCGCAGGCCCGTGGGTGACATCGCCTGCGGCATGGGGGCGGGCGAGGTTGGCGCAGGCGCAGGCACCGCCAGCGTAACCGCCTGCAATTGAAGCATCACCGCGCCCTCTTCGACCGTTTCGCCGGCGCCGACAAACCATTCGTGAATTTGGCCGTCATGGGGCGCGCGGATTTCATGCTCCATTTTCATGGCTTCCAAAATCAGCAGCACGTCGCCCGCACGCACCTGCGCGCCGGGCGCCGCACAGCATTCAACGATCAGGGCTTGCATGGGAGCAATCAAGGGCGTCATGAGCATCCTAGAAGTTCAACGGTGTCCAAAAATAGCGGTGCCAACGCGCACCATGGTGCTGCCCGCATGAATGGCGGCCTCGAGGTCGCCGGTCATGCCCATCGACAGGGTGTCAAAGGCTGGCAGTTTCAAGGCCGCGGCCGTGTCGGCAAACAAGGCGGCTGCACGCCGGTGCACTGCCAACTGCGACGCGAAGTCGGGGCTGGCATCGGGAATCGTCATCAGGCCACGCAAGGCCAGGCGCGGCAGCTGGGCCACGGCACGCGCCAAAGCCAGTGTGTCCTCAGGTGACACCCCCGACTTGGTGGCGCCGCCATCGATGTTCACTTGCAGGCAAACCTGCAGGGGCGGCAAGTCTGCGGGGCGTTGCTCGCTCAGACGCTGCGCGATTTTCAGGCGGTCGATGCTGTGCACCCAATCAAAATGCTCGGCCACCCAGCGTGTCTTGTTGCTTTGAATAGGCCCAATGCAATGCCACACGCAGTGCTGCGTCACCGGGTCGGTGCGCAGCAGCTGGATTTTTTCAACCGCTTCCTGAATGTAGTTTTCGCCAAAATCGCGCTGGCCATAACCCGCCACCTCGCGAATCGCGTCAACGCCAAAGGTTTTGGACACCGCCAGCAAGCGGATGTCATCTGGCGCACGGCCGCACGACTGCGCAGCCTGCGTGATGCGTGCACGCACGGCGTCCCAAGGTTGTTTCAAGCTTCCCATAATCCCCCCACTTTAAACCGAGAACGGGCCGGTCATGTTGCTTCATTGGCTGAAACAGGCGGTTCTGGCGGGCGCCAGCGACTTGCACCTCTCGGCAGGACGGCGCCCCAGCTTGCGTCATCTGGGTGACATCGTCCCCTTGGCTGCCGCGTTGGTCACCCGAGAAGAAGCGCAAAACATGGCGCTGCAAGTGTTGCAGTGGCTGGGGAGCGCCGAGGAACCTGCGCAAGGGGCATCCCTGCCACGGGACTGCGATGGTGCTTTTCAGTTGCCTGAATTGGGCCGCTTTCGGGCCAACCTCTTTCAGCACGCCGACGGGCATGCCATGGTGTTGCGGTTGATTCCGTCCAAGCTGCCAGAACTGGAAAGTCTTGGCTTGCCAGAGGCCGTCGCGGCTTGGCTTCGCCACCCGCAGGGCCTGGTGCTGGTCACAGGACCGACGGGTTCTGGCAAAAGCACCACGCTGGCTTGCCTGGTGCAACAACTGAATGCCCAGCAGCACCTGCACATCGTGACCCTTGAGGACCCGATTGAGTACCTGCACACCTCTGGGGAATGCCTGATACACCAGCGCGAAATTCACCGCCACACCGCCTCGTTTGAACAAGGCCTGCGCAGCGCCTTGCGCGAAGACCCCGACATTTTGCTGGTGGGCGAATTGCGTGACCTGAGCTCGATTCGCTGGGCACTGACAGCCGCCGAAACAGGTCACTTGGTTTTGGCCACCTTGCACACGCGCGGCGCGGCACAAACCGTCAGCCGGCTGGTCGATGGCTTTCCGGGCGAAGAAAAAAACCTGGTCCGCCACCAACTCAGTCAAAGCCTGGTCGGCGTGCTGTCACAAACCCTTTGCAAAACCCGTCAAGGTGACGCGCGCGTGGCCGCCTTCGAAGTCCTGGTGGCCACCCCTGCGGTGCGCCACCTGATTCGGGAGGACAAAATCGCCCAGTTGCACAACACGCTTCAAACCAGCGCTGCGCAGGGCATGCGCACCTTGGCCCAGGACCTGTCACGCTTGCAAACGCTCGGGAAAATTTCCAGCGCCAGCGGCCATTCCGCGCAGGTTTTATGATGGGTGGTTCTGTTGTTCAACTTCACCCCTCTGAAACCACCATGTCCAGCACACAAGCAAAAACTTACGACGCCGCTCCTTCCACCCGCGTGGCCTTCATTGGCCTGGGCGTGATGGGCTACCCCATGGCCGGCCATCTGGCCTTGGCCGGACACAGCGTCACGGTCTACAACCGCAATCCCGCCAAAGCGCAGGCCTGGTGCCAAGAGTATGCGGCCACTCCCGGCCCACGCAGCGCCGCCACACCGCGCGAAGCGGCACAGGGCGCCGACATGGTGTTTTGCTGTGTTGGCAACGACAACGACCTGCGCTCGGTCATTCTGGGGCCAGATGGCACCCTGGCGGGCATGAAGTCGGGTGCCGTGTTGGTCGACCACACCACCGCCTCGGCCGATGTGGCGCGCGAGCTGCATGCGCTGGCGGCCAAGCAAGGCGTGGCGTTCATTGACGCCCCCGTCTCCGGTGGCCAGGCGGGCGCCCAAAACGGCTTGCTGACGGTGATGTGCGGTGGGGAAGCCGCGGTGTTTGAGCGCGTCAAGCCCATCGCCATGGCGTTCTCGCGCGCCTTCACCCTGATGGGCGAAAGCGGTGCCGGCCAGCTGACCAAGATGGTCAACCAGATTTGCATTGCTGGCCTGGTGCAGGGCTTGAGCGAAGCCATCGCCTTTGGCGCCAAAGCGGGCCTGGACATGAACTTGGTGCTGGATGTCGTTGGCAAAGGCGCGGCCCAAAGCTGGCAGATGGACAACCGAGGCAAAACCATGGTGGCCAACAAATTCGACTTCGGCTTTGCCGTGGACTGGATGCGCAAAGACCTGGGCCTGGTGCTCGACGAGGCCAAGCGCAATGGCGCCCGCCTGCCGGTGACCGCCCTTGTTGATCAGTTCTATGCCGATGTGCAGCAGATGGGCGGGGGCCGTTGGGACACCTCCAGCTTGATCAAGCGTTTGGGCTGATGCAAAAAGGGCTGCCGAGGCAGCCCTTTTTCTTGGATCACGTCAGATCACTTGGCCGGCGCAGGCGGCGCCTTGGGCGGCTCGGGCAACAAAGCCTTCAGCTCTTCTTCGCTGATGACCTCAAACACACGCACCACCTTCTTGACGCCACCGACCGTGCGGGCGATATCGGTGGCACGGTTGGCTTCACGCTGGGTCACACGACCCATCAGGTAAACGGTGCCACGCTCGGTCACCACCTTGTAGGCGCTGGCAAAAATGTCTTTGCTGTCCAGCATGTTGGCCTTGATCTTGCCGGTGATCAAGGCATCGGTGGAGCGATCGCCCAGCGAAGACTTGGGCATGACGCCCAACTCATTGACCACCGAGCGCACATTGTCCACTTCCGAGATCAGCTTGGCCAAATACTGGCGATCGCGGTCGTTGGGGACTTCGCCGGTCAACAGCACTTGTCGGTTGTAGCTGGTGACGTTGACGTGCACGCGGTCACCGACCATTTCGCGAATGCGGTTGGCGCTGCGCAACTCAATGCCCTCGTCCTCCAATTGGGTGCCGGAGGTGCGGCGGTCGGTCGCGACCATGGCGCCCCCCACAAAACTCCCGACCACCAGGGGCGCGCAAGCCCCTAACCCCATCACCAAGGCCAGCGCGGCCGAGATGCGAACCCAATGCACGTGTTTCATGTGTTTCCTTCCTGTTCACCCAATAATTGTGTGTCCACGCCGTCGCACAAGCAGTGCAACACCAGCAAATGGACTTCCTGAATTCTGGCGGTGCGATCATGAGGCACACAAATGTGCACGTCCGTGTCACGCAACGCCATGCCGATTTTTCCGCCACCCTTGCCGGTCATGGCGACGATGGTCATTTCACGTTCATGCGCCGCTTCAATGGCCGCCAATATGTTGCCTGAATTGCCACTGGTGGAGATGGCCAGCAGCACATCACCAGGCTGGCCCAAGGCACGCACCTGCTTGGCGTAAATCTGGTTGAAGTCGTAGTCGTTGGCAATGGCCGTCAGGATGGAGCTGTCGGTGGTCAGCGCAATCGCGCCCAGCTCTGGGCGCTCGCGCTCGAAGCGGCCGACAAATTCGGCCGCAAAGTGCTGAGCATCTGCCGCCGAGCCCCCGTTGCCACAGGCCAGCACCTTGCCACCGCTGGTGACACAGGCCAACAACGCTTGGACAGCCGCCGCAATCGGCTTGGAAAGCACTTGCGCCGCCTGGTATTTCAAGTCGGCACTGTCGATGAACTGTTGTTCAATACGTTGCTCTAGCATGGCCGGAATGATAACCGGGCGCGCAGTCATTGCGCATCGAAAGCCGCACACAGCCAAGTGATACCCTGCGGGGACACCGCCACCACATCAAAACGGCAGGGCGGCTCTTGCCCCAAGCGCATCAAAAAGTGGCGCGCCGCCCACACAATGCGCCGCCGTTTGGCCTGGGTGATGCTGGCCTCGGCCCCGCCATGAGAGCGGCTGCGGCGCTGGCGCACCTCGACAAATACCAAGGTGCCGTCGGGCGTCCACATGATGAGGTCAATTTCGCCCCCGCCGCGTCCGGGCGTCCGATAATTGCGCACATGCAAGCGCAGACCCTGATCCCGCAAATAGCCCAGGGCCAGGTCTTCTGCCGCATCCCCCGCCTGCTTGGTGGTGCGGGGGACTTCCTCGGGGCGGTGAAAGTGAACCATTGAGCGCTTCTTTCGATTCAGCGCGGGCAGCAGCCCATGCGGCCGCCGCGTCTCAGCATTATCCGCAGGGCGCGCTCTATGTGGTGGCCACACCGATTGGTAATCTTGCCGACATCAGCCTGCGCGCCCTGCACCTGCTGGGGCTGGTGGACTGTGTGGCCTGCGAGGACACACGCCACAGCCAGGCCTTGCTGCGCGCCTATGGCATTGACCATCCCGGCAGCCACTGGCTGGCGGTGCATCAGCACAACGAAGCCGAAGCGGTCGCGCGGGTGCTGGAGCGGCTGAGGGCGGGCCAGCGCGTGGCCTACATCAGCGACGCCGGCACGCCCGCCATCAGCGACCCCGGCGCCCGTTTGGTCCAGGGTGTGCAAGCCGCTGGCTTGCGGGTGATCCCGCTGCCTGGTGCCAGCAGCGTGACGGCTCTGCTCAGCGTCAGTGGCAGCCTGCTGCCAGACAGCGCCGGCTTTGTCTTTGTGGGTTTCTTACCCAGCAAGTCGGCTGAGCGCGAGCGCGCCGTCCTGGGTTTGATGGCCGACGTGCGCGCCCAAGTGCTGCTGGAAGCACCGCACCGCATCGAAGCGCTGGGGCAGGCGCTGGCGGTTTTAGGGGCACGCCAGGTGACCCTGGGTCGCGAGCTGACCAAGCAGTTTGAAGAGATCGTCACTTTGCCTGCCGCTGACTTGCTGGCCTGGCTGCAAGCCTCGCCGCAACACATTCGTGGCGAATTTGCCCTGGTGATTCACGCCCAGGCAACTTCGTCGGAAACACCGCAGGCCGATGACCGCGTGCTGCGCCTGTTGCTGCAAGAGCTTCCTGTGAAAACCGCTGTGAAACTGGCTGCTGACATCACCGGGCAAAGCCGGAATGCTTTGTATGAACGGGCGTTGATGCTGAAGAAAGAAGGCTGAAAAGCAAGCCGGGCCGCGCTACCTGGACTTGGCGCCTTGCACCAGAGCATCTTGCAAAGACTGCATTTGCTGCTGCGTTTGCTTCAACTGCTCCGTCGCTTGCGTGATCGCGGTCGCTGAGCTTTTGCCAGACTCAAAAGACGCCAGCATGGACTGAACCATGCTGACATTGGCCGCCCAAAGACCCACCACCACGGCAACCCCGGTCGTGATGATGGTCAATTTCAAATGGCGCATGTCACTGCTGCGATCGCCGCGCTCCTCCTTGAACGCTTGCATGAGCTCAGCAGATTCGCGACGCATTTCAGAAATGGCCTGGTCCAGCCGCTCTTCCAATCGGCCCAGGCGTGCGTCCGCTTTGGCTTCCACCAGTTCCAGGCGCGCAGTCATTTCTTCACGGGTCATGGCGTTCATCGTGTTTGATTCTCCCACGTCGGTCATCAAGGTGTTGAAAAGTTTGATCTTGTCAGAACTGAAGGTCGCAGCGCTGGGCTTGGCGTAGAAGGGGCGCTGGTTGGCTGGCTCTTCGGCACGGCTGACGCGGGTGACCATCATGCCTTGTTCGCCTTCAGCCATTCTCTGATCGGTAGGCTGGCATGGGTTCTGAGTGTGTAGCAATGATCACAGACCATGGCGATGACTGGCACCGAGGGCGAAGGGAAGACGGCGTTGCCGTCTTCCCTGACACTGGCCAAGGACCAAGCCGTCAGCTCATCGGGCGCGTCAGCCAAAACCCAACTTGATTTGCCGCAGGTCGGGCATCCTGACTGGATGTTTTTGGCTTTGTAAAAAAGCGCCAAATCAGACAGCTTCACCATTTTTCACCCCCCATCCTTGTTTGGTTCGCTCACGCATATTAATACCTTGGTTTTCACAAAGCAAGTGCCTGAGGATGCGCAAGCTGGGTCAGAAACAAAAACGCCAACCCGTTCGGTTGGCGTGATGCGCGGTTCTGCTGGGCAGAATCTGCTGAGGGGTGGCGCGGCTGGCGGGGATCGAACCCACGACCCTTGGCTTCGGAGGCCAATACTCTATCCACTGAGCTACAGCCGCCCTGGGTGTGTCAGGGTATTTTATATGCCCCCCCACTATAATTTCGCCTGCAATGAAATTATCGTCAAAGGATTTCCCATAATGAGCGCCCATCACGAAGAAGCCCACACAGGCGGCAAAAAGAGCATTCCGCAAATCTTGTTTTGGTTTGTGCTTGTTTTCGCCGTGCCTTACTTTGTCGTCACGTCCGTGATTTCACTGGGGTTCTCTGACAGCAAGTCGGTTCCTTACCCTGCCAGCCATCCTGAAGTGACCGCCAAGCGCATTGAAAAGGTGGGGGCTGTTGAAATGAAGGCCGTTGACCGCGAGCCCAAGGCCGGCGCAGAAGTCTATGCCGCCCAATGTGCCGCATGTCACGCCGCCGGTGTGGCCGGCGCGCCCAAGTTTGGCGACGCCGGTGCCTGGGCCGCTCGCATCAAGAATGGCTACGAAGCACTGTTGACCTCGGCACTCAAAGGCAAAGGCGCCATGGGCGCACAAGGCGGCGGCGCGTTCAACGACTTTGAAATCGGCCGTGCCGTGGTGCACATGGCGAACGCTGCAGGCGGCACACTGGCAGAGCCCAAAAAGCCAGAAGCGGCCAAGTAAGCTTTCCTGCCCTCCCACACAAGCCGGCGTTCAGCCGGCTTTTTTTTCGGCTGTGTGCCGCGCCTGCGGACTGCTCACGTAACCATAGCGATCCGGCAGCACACAGGCTTGCACCTCGGTGAGCGGCCAGCGTTGAGCCTCCAGTGCTTCGGCCAGGTACAGCATGTCCTGTGTGTGCACCCGCCCCAAGCCCAGCGCGGTGTCCAAGTACACATGCCCAGCCTCGTCTGTCAGGCAAGCGCGCACTTGCACCGGCTGCCCGCTATGGGACTGCACCTCGCCGCTGGGCGTGAAGCGCCAGACCCAGGGCGTGCTCTCCAATTCGACGTAAACCCGCTGCGGGCCATTCTGGAAAAACCATTGCCCGCGTTCATCGACGCCGTAATTGCGTTGAATGAAATCGATCAATTTTTCATGGCGCAGCCGCGAGCCTTTGGCCTGCAGGAAAGGTCCCTGGGCCTGCACCCTGTCGTCGCGCATGTACCAGTCGCCGCGAGCATCCAGACCCAGCCAGCCGTAGCAGTGCGGCACGTTGGGCCACTTGAGCAAGGCTTTTTTGACCAGCTCATCCATGGTGTTGTCTTGCTTTCATCTCATTGCGCATGCAACCATGTTGCCACGGCCTGAGGCAAGGCCAAAACATGCCCCGGAAAAGCCCCTTGCGCAAAACCCACATGGCCGCCGTGCTCGGGCTGCCACAGGGTGACCCAATCGCCTGCGGGCGCTTGCTTCGGCAAGGACGATGCGGGCACAAAAGGATCGTTTTGCGCATTCAACACCAGCGCGGGCAAACGGATCGCGTCCAGCAGCGGCTTGGCCGAGGCGCGTGCCCAATAGTCGACAGTGTCGCGAAAACCATGCAAGGGTGCGGTGAACACATTGTCGAAGTCGTACAAATCTTTGGCGGCCAGCAAAGCCTCACGGTCAAACAGGCCCGGGAATTGCGCCCATTTCTGCAAGGCGCGGGGCTTCATGGAGCGCAAAAACATGCGGGTGTAAACCTGCCGATTGAAGCCCTGGCCGATGGCATGGCCGCTGGCCGTGAGGTCGATGGGCGAACACACGGCACACACCGCCTGCGCCACGGAGCGTGCGCTGTGGCCACTTTCTTCGGCCCAGCGCAACAGCGCATTGCCGCCCAAGGACACACCCACCGCATAGCGTTTTCCTGAGTGAAGTGAGCGCATGCGCTCCAGAATCCATCGAATTTCCTCATGGTCACCAGAGTGGTATGCGCGAGGCGCACGATTGAGCTCACCGCTGCAGCCGCGAAAATGCGGTACGGCCATGGCCCAACCCAAGCGGTGCGCATGGTCGGCAAAAGCTTGCGCATAGTGGCTGCCAGATGAGCCTTCCAGGCCATGAAACAGCACCAACAAAGGTGGCTCTTCTTGAAGTGGCGCTGGGGCGGATGGCCGAACCAGCCAATCCACGTCAATGAAGTCAGCGTCGGGGGTGTCCCAGCGCTCGCGCCGCCATACCGGCGCGGCTTGGGCGTAACGTCGCGCCCACAAGGCGGCATGAATGGTCTGCGCATGGCCCCCAGGCAACCAACGGGGTGCTCGGTAGTCCCAGGTCAATGCAGCACCTGCGTCGACTCCAGCCCCTCCTGGATTTCGTACGGCGTGCCTGGGCTGGCGTGGTGCGCCACCATGCGCCAACCCTGGGGGGTGCGATGGTAGACATTGGTCGCGATCACATAGGCATGACGGGGACCCTGCGGCGTCATCACGTCCACGACTTCCAGCAAATTGTGCATGGCACTGGCCAGCGATTCCACTTTGCGCACTTGCATGGGCTTGGCTTGCAGCGTGCCGTTGGCGAACAGGGTTTCAAAGGAAGTCCGGATGGCCGCCGCCCCCACCAAACGTTGGCCCCCTGGGTGCACGCACACCACCTCATCCTCATCGGCCCAACAGGCCATCAGACGCTCAATGTTGCCGGTTTGCAGGGCCTCATAAAACATCGCCTCGATGTCATCGGGGCTACCGCCCACGGTGGCGGCTTGCAGTTTGGCTTTGGGCATGGTGTGGGATTCTCCAGAAAAAAACCCCGTGAGGCGCTAGGCATCACGGGGTTGTGTCGGAAGCATGGTCCGCTTACTTCTTGCCGCGGTACTTGCGCAAGGCCGCCAGCTGCGCCGCCATGATGGCGAGTTCGGACTGGGCACGGGCCAGGTCCACATCGCTTTTGGCATTGCGCACCGCATCTTCTGCGGCTTGCTTGGCAGCGTTGGCTTTTTCTTCGTCCAAGTCCTTGCCGCGCACCGCGGTGTCGGACAGCACGGTCACGCAGTCAGGTTGCACTTCAAGAATGCCACCGGCCACGAACACGAACTCTTCGCCACCGTCGGCCGTTTGAATGCGCACCGAGCCAGGCCGGATGCGGGTGATCAGCGGCGTGTGACGCGGGTAGATGCCAAGCTCGCCGGCTTCGCCGGGCAGGGCCACAAATTTGGCCTCGCCGGAGAAGATGGACTCTTCAGCACTGACGACATCAACGTGGATGGTGCTCATGGCGTTTCCTTAGACCTTTTTGGCCTTCTCGAAGGCTTCGTCAATGGTGCCGACCATATAGAAGGCCTGCTCGGGCAGGTGGTCGCACTCGCCGCTGACAATCATCTTGAAGCCGCGAATGGTTTCGGCCAGCGACACATACTTGCCTGCGGTGCCCGTGAACACTTCGGCCACGTGGAACGGCTGGGACAGGAAACGCTGGATCTTGCGAGCGCGGGCCACGGCCAGCTTGTCTTCAGGGGCCAGTTCGTCCATGCCCAGAATGGCGATGATGTCGCGCAGTTCTTTGTAGCGCTGCAGCGTGCCCTGCACGGCGCGAGCGGTTTCGTAGTGGTCGGTACCGACCACCAAGGGATCGAGCTGACGGCTGGTGGAGTCCAGGGGGTCCACAGCGGGGTAGATGCCCAGCGCAGCAATGTCACGGCTCAGCACCACGGTGGAGTCCAAGTGGGCGAAGGTGGTGGCAGGCGAGGGGTCGGTCAAGTCGTCCGCAGGCACGTACACGGCCTGAATGGAGGTGATCGAGCCCACTTTGGTCGAGGTGATGCGCTCTTGCAAACGGCCCATTTCTTCGGCCAGCGTCGGCTGGTAGCCCACGGCAGAAGGCATACGACCCAACAGCGCGGACACTTCGGTACCGGCCAAGGTGTAGCGGTAGATGTTGTCCACGAAGAACAGCACGTCACGGCCTTCGTCACGGAAGGATTCGGCGATGGTCAGACCGGTCAAGGCGACGCGCAAACGGTTGCCCGGGGGCTCGTTCATCTGACCGTACACCATGGCCACTTTGGACTCGCTGAGGTTCTCGGAGTTCACCACGCCGGATTCCATCATCTCGTGGTAGAAGTCGTTACCTTCACGGGTACGCTCACCCACACCGGCGAACACGGACAAGCCGGAGTGCGCCTTGGCGATGTTGTTGATCAGCTCCATCATGTTCACGGTCTTGCCCACGCCGGCGCCACCGAACAGGCCCACCTTGCCGCCTTTGGCGAACGGGCAGACCAAGTCAATCACCTTGATGCCGGTTTCCAGCAATTCTTGCGACGGGCTCAGCTCGTCATAAGCCGGGGCCTTGCGGTGAATGGAGGCGGTTTGGGTTTGGTCGACGGGGCCACGCTCGTCGATCGGGTTGCCCAACACGTCCATGATGCGACCCAGGGTGCCTTTGCCCACGGGCACGGTGATGGCCGCGCCCGTGTTGGTCACCATCAGGCCACGACGCAGACCGTCGGACGAGCCCAGGGCAATGGTACGGACGATGCCGTCACCCAGCTGCTGCTGAACTTCCAGGGTCAGGGCCGAGCCTTCGAGTTTGAGGGCGTCATAAACCCGGGGCATCTGATCACGTGGGAACTCGACGTCCACCACAGCGCCGATACACTGAACGATTTTTCCTTGCGCTTGAGCCATTTTTTTGCTCCAAAAATTAATGCTTGTTACACGCTGCCTGACCGCGGTCAGACGGCTGCCGCTCCGGCCACGATCTCGGACAATTCCTTGGTGATCGCAGCTTGTCGCGTCTTGTTGTAAACCAGTTTGAGTTCAGCAATCACATTGCCGGCGTTGTCGGTTGCGGCCTTCATGGCCACCATCCGGGCGGACTGCTCGGAAGCCATGTTTTCAGCGACGGCCTGGTAGACCAACGCTTCGACATAGCGAACCAGCAAGTCATCGATCACGGTTTGTGCATCGGGTTCGTAGAGGTAGTCCCAGCCATGGCTGCCTGCGGCGGCGGTGTCGTGCTTCATCTTTTCAGACGACAGCGGCAACAACTGCTCGACCACCGGCTCTTGCTTCATGGTGTTGATGAAGCGGGTGTAGCACAGGTACACCGCGTTCACTTCGCCCTTGCTGTACGCATCGAGCAACACCTTGACCGGGCCAATCAACTTTTCCAGGTGCGGCGTGTCGCCCAACTGGGTGACATGCGACACCACCTTGGCGCCAATGCGGTTCAGGAAACCAAAACCCTTGTTGCCGATGGCCACCGCTTGTGTGGACACGCCCTGGCCCTGAAGGTCTTTGATCTTCTGGGTCACAGCGCGCAGCACGTTGGTGTTCATGCCACCGCACAGTCCCTTGTCCGTGCTGACCACGATGAAGCCGGCAGACTTGGCATCGTTGGTCTTCATGAACGTGTGGACGTACTCGGGATTGGCCTGGCCGAGATGGCTCGCGATGTTACGCACCTTCTCGCTGTAGGGGCGAGCGGCGCGCATGCGATCCTGCGCCTTGCGCATTTTGGACGCGGCCACCATTTCCATGGCCTTGGTGATCTTCTTGGTGTTTTCCACCGATTTGATCTTGCCGCGTATTTCCTTGCCTGCTGCCATCGAGGGCTCCTATGGGTGGGGAATCAGGCGAACGACTTCTTGAACGCTGTGATGGCAGCGGTCAGTTCGGCCTCGGCATCCTTGTCCATGGCCTTGTCGGCTTCAAGCTTGGCCAGCAATGCAGCGTGCTTGTCCTTCAGGTGGGCAAACATGCCGGATTCAAAAGCGAGCACTTGCTTGACATCGATGTCGTCCAGGAAACCCTTGTTGACCGCGAACAGCGTGGCGGCCATCAGGCTGATGGGCAAGGGGCTGTACTGAGCCTGCTTGAGCAGTTCGGTCACGCGGGCACCGCGGTCGAGCTGCTTGCGGGTGGCTTCGTCCAGGTCGGAAGCGAACTGCGCGAAGGCAGCCAGTTCACGGTACTGGGCCAAGTCGGTACGGATACCACCGGAGAGGTTCTTGATCAGCTTGGTCTGGGCTGCACCACCGACGCGCGACACCGAGATACCGGCGTTGATGGCGGGGCGGATACCGGCGTTGAACAGGCTGGTTTCCAAGAAGATCTGGCCGTCGGTGATCGAAATCACGTTGGTCGGCACGAAGGCGGACACGTCACCGGCTTGGGTTTCGATCACGGGCAGGGCGGTCAAGGAACCGGTTTGGCCTTTGACTTCACCCTTGGTGAAGGCTTCCACGTAGTCGGCATTGACGCGCGCGGCACGCTCGAGCAGACGGCTGTGGAGATAGAACACGTCGCCAGGGAAAGCTTCGCGGCCCGGGGGGCGGCGCAGCAGCAGCGACACTTGGCGGTAAGCCACAGCCTGCTTGGACAGGTCGTCGTACACGATCAGGGCGTCTTGGCCACGGTCGCGGAAGTACTCACCCATGGTGCAGCCAGAGTAGGCAGAGACATACTGCATGGCAGCAGACTCGGAGGCCGAAGCGGCCACCACAATGGTGTAGTCCATGGCGCCGGCTTGCTCCAAGGAGCGCACGACGTTCTTGATCGACGATGCCTTCTGACCGATGGCAACGTAGATACAGGTCATGTTCTGACCTTTTTGGTTGATGATGGCGTCGATGGCGACAGCGGTCTTACCCGTCTGGCGGTCACCAATGATCAATTCGCGCTGGCCACGGCCGATCGGCACCATCGAGTCGATGGACTTCAAACCGGTCTGCATCGGCTGGCTCACCGACTGACGTGCGATCACGCCAGGGGCCACTTTTTCGATCACGTCGGTCATCTTGGCGTTGATCGGGCCTTTGCCATCGATCGGCTGACCCAGTGCGTTCACCACACGGCCAATCAGCTCGGGGCCCACGGGCACTTCCAGAATGCGGCCCGTGCACTTGACGGTGTCGCCTTCGGAGATGTGCTCGTAGTCACCCAAAATCACCGCGCCCACCGAGTCACGCTCGAGGTTCAGCGCCAGGCCGAAGGTGTTGTTGGGGAACTCCAGCATCTCGCCCTGCATCACATCGGACAAGCCGTGAATGCGGCAAATACCGTCGGTCACCGAAATCACGGTGCCCTGGTTGCGAATGTCAGCGCTGCCGGACAGCCCTTGAATGCGGCTTTTGATCAGCTCAGAAATCTCTGCGGGATTGAGTTGCATGACTCTTTCCTTTTCCTTTAATTGGCCAACGTTGTAAGCACAAGGCTTACGCGGTCAGCGCGACTTTCATTTGTTCCAAGCGGGCCTTGACAGAAGTGTCGAGCACTTCGTCACCCACCACCACGCGAATACCGCCAATCAGCTCAGGCTGCAGCTGCACCGACACATTGAGCTTACGGCCAAACCGCTTTTCCAATGTGGCCGACACCTCGGCCAAGGCCGCTGCGTCGATCGGGAAGGCGCTGCCCACAACCGCGTCCGAAGAGCCGCCCTGGGCGTTCTTCAAAGCGCGAAACTGTTGAGCGACTTCGGGCAAAGCACTGAGGCGACCGTTGTCGATCACGGTGTGCAGGAAGTTCTTGGCGACATCGCTCAGCGTGGTTTTGGCCACGGCGGCGATCACGTCAAAGACCTGCTGATCCGAGATCTTGGGGTTGTCGGCGAGCTGTTGGAGTTGCGCATCGGCAGCGATGGCAGCCAGCTCGTCGAGCCAGGCAGCCGTTGCGCCAAGGTCTGCACCCGACGCCTTGAACAGCGCCTCAGCGTACGGACGGGCAATGGTGGCAAGTTCAGCCATGGGATCCTCTTACAGCTCGGTCTTCAGACGCGAAAGCAAGTCGGCGTGAACGCCAGCATTGACTTCCTTGCGAAGAATCTGTTCGGCGCCCTTGACAGCCAACTCGGCCACTTGCGCGCGCAGCTCTTCACGGGCCTTGACGACCTGCTGTTCAGCTTCGACACGGGCAGCGGCCACAATCTTGTTGGCCTCTTCCGTGGCACGGGCTTTGGCCTCTTCGATGATGGACTGAGCACGGCGCTCGGCGTCGGCCAGGCGGCTGGCGCTTTCGTTGCGGGTCTTGGCCAGCTCTTCTTCGACGCGCTTGTTGGCAGCGGTCAGTTCAGATTTGGCTTTGTCCGCAGCGGCGAGGCCGTCGGCGATTTTCTGGGCACGTTCATCCAGGGCGGCAGCGATCGGGGGCCACACGAATTTCATCGTGAACCACACCAGGATCGCGAACACGATCGCCTGAACGAACAGGGTTGCGTTGATACTCACGGCAACACCTTTCTATGGGTCGTTGCGGGAATTACTTCAGAACGAAGGGGTTTGCGAACGCAAACATCATCGCGATACCAACGCCG
>CAYTZZ010000027.1:0-36873 GCA_964442645.1 uncultured Bordetella sp.
CCTTTTTTTTGTGGATAACTCAGGTGCATGACATTGCGTTAAAGTTATCCACAAAAAAAAGGCAAAACTCAAGACCTGACCCCATTCCACTAACAGGAGACAAATGATGAGCACCCCGAACATGGCCTTGGACCCCGCAGTCGTTGCGACTTTGCAGAAGATCACAACCGCAACGCTCACCACGGTGCTATTGAAGAAGGGACTGCGCAACGTCTGGATTCGAGGAACGGTTCCCATTCGTCCGGGGCAGCCGCGTCTGGTAGGGCGGGCATTCACCTTGCGCTTTGTGCCAGCGCGCGAAGACCTGGCCACGCCTGAATCCTGGGCGTCACCGATCTCCACCCGCGCCGCCATTGAGGACATGCCGCCTGGCTGCATCGCCGTGGCCGACGCGATGAATGTCACGGACGCAGGCATCTTTGGCGATATTTTGTGTGCCCGCATGGCCAAGCGCGGCATCAGCGCCTTGATCACCGACGGCGTGGTGCGTGACATCGCCGGCGTGCTGGGCACCGGCTTGCCGGTGTGGTGTCGCGGCGCCGCAGCGCCGGCCTCGGTGACGAGCTTGACCTTTGTGGCTTGGCAGCAGCCCATTGCTTGCGGTGGCGTGGCTGTGTTTCCCGGCGATGTGATCGTCGTCGATCAGGACGGCGCTGTGCTCATCCCCGCCAACCTGCTGGACGAAGTGATTCCCCTGGCCGTCGAGCAAGAGCGCCTGGAGGCCTGGATCATGAGCGAGGTCGAGCGCGGCGTGCCCTTGCCCGGCCTGTACCCGCCCAACGCCGAAGCGAAAGCCCGCTACGACGCTGACAAGCACAAATTCTGATCAGTTCACCAGAACCAGTTTGCCCATGACGCCGCGCGAGCCCATGTGGGCATAAGCGGCTTTCAAGTCGGCCATGGGCATGGTGCGGTCAATCACGGGCTTGACCTTGCCCTGGGCATACCACTGAGCCAGTTCCGCCATCATGGCGGCATTGACCTTGGGCTCGCGGCGCGAGAAGTCGCCCCAGAACACGCCCACGATGGACGCGCCCTTCAACAGCGGCAGGTTCAATGGCAGTGAGGGGATCGGGCCCGCCGCGAATCCCACCACCAAATAGCGGCCGCGCCAGGCAATGGAGCGGAAAGCCGGTTCTGCGAAATCGCCGCCCACCGGGTCGTAAATCACGTCCGGGCCTTTGCCATCGGTCAGCGCTTTGATTTGCTCGCGCAAATTGTCCTTGCTGTAGTTGATGGTGGCGTCTGCGCCAATGCGTTGGCACAGCGCGCATTTTTCATCGGTGGAGGCCGCCGCGATGACGCGTGCACCGGCTGCTTTGGCAATTTGAATGGCGGCGGTACCCACGCCGCCCGCCGCACCCAGCACCAGCACGGTTTCGCCGGCCTTGAGTTGTGCGCGGTCGATCAGGGCGTGGTGCGAGGTGGCATAGATCATGATGAAAGCCGCTGCATCCACGGCGGGAAAGCCCTCCGGCAGGGGCATGCACAGTTTGGCCGGTGCCAAGGTGTGCGTGCCAAAGCCGCCGGTGCCCGACAAGCAAGCCACGTTCTGGCCCACTTTCAAGTGGCTCACGCCTTCGCCCACGGCGCGAATCACGCCCGCATACTCGGAGCCCGGCACAAAGGGCAGGGGCGGCTTGAACTGGTATTTGTTTTGAACAATCAGCAGGTCGGGAAAGTTCAAGCTGGCCGCCTGAATTTCAATCAGCACCTCACCCTCTTTGGGGCTGGGGGTGGGAAGCTCTTTCCAGGTCAGGGCGTCCACGCCCACAGGGTTTTCACAAAGCCAAGCATGCACGAGCGGTCTCCTCTAAGATGGCCACGATCATACAATCCAACGTACTCTAGGACACCGCATGAATATTTTGATCTCCAACGACGATGGTTACCAAGCGCCCGGCATCGTGGCCTTGTACGAGGCCCTGAAGGACCTCGGTCGCGTGGAGGTGGTGGCCCCGGAGCAAAACAACAGCGCCAAATCGAATGCCCTGACCTTGCATTCCCCGTTGTATGTCCACCACGCGGCCAATGGCTTTCGCTATGTCAATGGCACGCCGGCCGATTGCGTGCACATCGCGTTGACAGGTTTGCTGGACTACCGCCCCGACCTGGTGGTCTCGGGCATCAACAACGGCGCGAACATGGGCGATGACACCATTTACTCTGGCACGGTGGGGGCGGCCATGGAAGGCTATTTGATGGGCATTCCGGCCATCGCGTTTTCTCAGACAGAGCGCGGGTGGAAGCATCTGGACGCGGCAGCCGAGCGTGCTCGCGCGCTGGTGCAATCGCTGATTCAGCAGCAACGCGTGGGCACCGGCTCACCCTGGTTGTTGAATGTGAACATCCCTTGCTTGCCTGCCAACGAGCTCAAGCCGCTGAAGGTGTGCCGCCTGGGCCGGCGCCATTCCGCTGAACGGGTCATCACGCAAACCAGCCCACGCGGTGAAACCATGTACTGGATCGGCAGCGCAGGGGCCGCCAAAGACGATGCTGACGGCACGGACTTTCATGCCACCTTGCAAGGCCATGTGGCCTTGACGCCCTTGCAGGTGGACTTGACCGAGCATGACGGCCTGTCCGCCTGGACGAATTTCAAGTGGGATTCGCCGCTGACATGAAAAAGCGCCCAGGCTTTCCTGCCAACCTGGATTTGGGCAACGAGGTTCCGCCGCCCAAAACCACCATGGCCGTGACCAAATTGTTGGCGCCGCAAAAGAAGGCCGTGGCCAAACCCGCGCCCCCTGTGGTCAGCCCGACGGCCATGCCAACGCGCCGCAGCAAGCAGGTGAGCGCGCCCGTACAGCTGGGCATGGATTCGGCCGCTGTGCGCGAGCGCATGGTACGCAAATTGGCCGAGCAAGGTGTGGAAGACGCGCTCGTGCTGCTGGCCATGGGCACGGTGGAGCGCCACCGCTTTGTCGACTCGGCCCTGGTCAACCAAGCCTACGAAGACACCAGTTTGCCGATTGGCCTGGGCCAAACCATTTCCAAGCCCAATGTGGTGGCCCGCATGCTGGAATTGTTGCGGCAAGGGCGCAACCTCATGATCGACGGCAAGCTGGGCCGTGTGCTGGAAATTGGCACGGGCTGCGGCTACCAGGCCGCTGTCATGGCGCAGGTGGCCAAAGAGGTCTACAGCATCGAGCGCTTGCGTGGCCTGCATGAGCGGGCACGGGAGAACCTGCGGCCGCTGCGCATTGCCAACGTGCACTTGCTGTTTGGCGATGGCATGTTGGGCTATCCCAAGGGGGCGCCCTATGCCGGCATCATTGCGGCAGCGGGCGGAGAGGCCGTGCCGCAAGCTTGGGTGGACCAGCTGGCAGTGGGCGGACGCATCGTTGCCCCTCTGGTGACGAAGCAAGGGCAGCAGGCCTTGGTGGTGATCGACAAGACGCCCCAAGGCATTCAGCAGCAATTGCTCGAAGCCGTGCACTTTGTCCCTCTAAAATCAGGGGTTGCCTGAGAACAAGGATTGGACATGTCGAGAGCTGGGTTGAAGGTCTTCTGCGCACTGGGTTTGGTGGCCCTGTTGTCTGCCTGTGCCGGCTCCGGCGGGCGTGTGGCCCCTGCGCCTGTGGAAGACCGCGCTTCTCGCACCCAAGCTGCAGCTGCTGCCACGGCACCGTCGCGGATGGCCACAGACAAGGCCTTGCCCGGTGCAGACAACGCAGGCAAACCCGGCTTTTACACCGTCAAGCCGGGCGACACCCTGATTCGCGTCGGCCTGGACCACGGCCAAAACTGGCGCGACATTGCGCGCTGGAGCGGATTGGACAACCCCAATGTGATTGAAGTGGGGCAAGTCTTGCGGGTGACGCCCCCGGGCGCCAACGTGGCCGCCGACGGCGTGGTGGTCCGACCTGTGACACAAGCCCAAATGGGTCAAGCGGCGGCGATGCCGCCCCAGAGTGCGGCAGTCAAGCCTGCCCCGGCGACGCCTGCTGCTGCGGCCCCTGCGGTGCCCCCCGCTGCCAGCGCTTCCAGCCCACAACCGCCAAGTGCGCCCGCTGCAGAGGTGTCCGCCGATGAATCCCTGGCCTTCATTTGGCCTGCCCAAGGCAACTTGATGGCGACCTTTGATGAAGCCAAAAACAAAGGCTTTGACATTGCCGGCAAAGCGGGCGACCCGATTCTGGCTGCAGCAGATGGTCGTGTGGTCTATGCCGGCTCAGGCCTCAGAGGCTATGGCAACCTGATCATCCTGAAGCACAACAACATTTTCTTGACCGCCTACGCCCACAACCAGAGCTTGCTGGTGAAGGAAGACCAAAACGTCAAGCGTGGCCAAAAAATCGCCGAAATGGGCAATACCGACACGGATCAGGTGAAATTGCATTTCGAGATCCGTCGCCAAGGCAAGCCTGTCGACCCAGCCAAATTCCTGCCCGCCCGCTGAGCTGGGCGCCAACGCCTGCGGGCTTTTCCCATGACCGATTCAAAAACAGTCTACCCAGACGATGCCGTGACGGTGGAGTCACTCGATCTGGACGCCCAAGGCGTGGCGCACCGTGCCGACGGCAAAGTGGTGTTCATCGAAGGCGCTTTGCCCTTTGAAGTGGTGACCGTCAATGTGCACCGCAAAAAGAACCAATGGGAGCAGGGCAGTCTGAAGGCCTTGTTGAAAGAGTCTTCCCAGCGTGTGCGACCTGGTTGCCCGAATTTTGGCTTGCACCCAGGCGCCTGCGGCGGCTGCAAGATGCAGCATCTGGATGGCGTGTCGCAAGTCGCGGTCAAACAACGTGTGCTGGAAGACAACCTGTGGCACTTGGGCAAAGTCAAGACCGAAACCGTGCTGCGCCCCATCCAAGGCCCGGACTGGGGCTACCGCTTCCGCGCCAGATTGTCCGTGCGCTATGTGGCCAAGAAAGGCACGGTCCTGGTGGGCTTTCATGAGCGCAAAAGCCGCTATGTGGCCGACATGCAGGTGTGCCCCATCTTGCCCCCGCATGTCAGTGCTTTGTTGATGCCCTTGCGCGAGCTTATCGGTGCCCTGCAGGCCCGCGAGACTTGCCCGCAAATTGAATTGGCTTGCGGTGACAGCGTGACCGCCTTGGTCTTGCGCCATCTAGAGCCGCTGAGTGCAGACGACCTGGCGCATTTGCGCGCTTTTTCCCAGGCCCATGGCGTTCAATGGTGGTTGCAGCCCAAGGGTCCGGACACGGTGCACCTGATGGACCCCACCGCGGATCCTGCGCAGCAGCTGTCCTACGCCTTGCCCGAATTCGGCATCACCATGCCGTACAAGCCTACCGACTTCACGCAGGTCAATCCGCACATCAACCGGGTGCTGGTCACCCGCGCCTTGAGGTTGCTCGACCCGCAGCGCAACGAGCGCGTCATTGACTGGTTCTGCGGCTTGGGCAATTTCACGTTGCCCTTGGCGACCCGAGCGCGCGAGGTCTTAGGCATCGAGGGCAGCGAAGCCTTGGTGGCGCGTTCGCACCAGAATTTAAGCTTCAATCAGCGACATCAAACCCTGGCCCCCACTCGCTTTGTCGCGCGCAATTTGTTCGAGATGACGCCTGAGCTTTTGGTGCAGGACGGCGTGGCCGACAAGTGGCTGATCGACCCGCCCAGGGAAGGGGCTTTTGCCTTGGCCAAAACCTTGGCCGATTTGCACAAGCAGCCCGAGCTGCGCCAGGGCTGGGTGCCGCCGCGCCGAATTGTGTACGTCAGCTGCAACCCGGCCACCTTGGCGCGCGACGCTGGCTTGCTGGTGCACCAGGCGGGTTACCGCTGCGTCGCCGCTGGCGCCGTCAACATGTTTCCGCACACGGCGCATGTGGAGAGCATGGCGGTTTTCGAATTGGCATGACGCCAATGACAAAGGGCCCGTGAGGGCCCTTTGTGAAGTGAAGCGCGAGCGTCTTAGTCGCGCTCACCGCCCATGATGCCCAACAAGGCCAACAGGCTCTGGAACACATTCACGATGTCCAGGTACAGGGCCAGGGTGGCGCTGATGTAGTTGTCTTCGCCGCCGTCAATGATTTGCTTGATGTCGTACAGCATGTAGGCGCTGAAGATGCCAATGCCCAGCATGGACAACACCATCATGCCAACAGACGAGCCGACAAAGACGTTGATGATGCCGCCCACCAGCATGACAATGGCGCCGACAAACAGCCATTTGCCCATGCCAGAGAGGTCGCGCTTGATCACCGTGGCCAGGCTGGCCATCAGGAAGAACACGCCCGCCGTACCACCAAAGGCGGTGATGACCAGCTCAGAGCCATTTTTGAAGCCCAGCACCATGGCAATCATGCGCGACAGCATCAAGCCCATGAAGAAAGTGAAGCCCAACAGCACGGGCACGCCAGCGGCCGAGTTTTTGGTTTTCTCAATGGCGAAGATGAAGCCAAAGGCGCCCACCAAGAACACCACCAGGCCCAGACCACCCGACAGCGCGCGCGTGACGCCGGTGGCCACGCCCAGCCAAGCCCCTAAAACGGTGGGGATCAAGCTGAGTGCAAGCAGCCAATAGGTGTTGCGCAGAACACGGTTGCGGTCAACCGCGCCAGTCTCTGAATAGCGGTAGTCAATGGTTTGAATGTGATCGCTCATGCGTGTAACTCCTTGGTTGATCTGCACAGGCAGATGGCGGTATTTTAGGAGGATTCAAGGGCTGTACAAGCTTTTGCATCACTTCCTACTTTTTGTGGGGGAACTTTTTACAACACTGGGGGCAATGGCCGTGCGCTCGAGCGCTATGCTCGGGTTTTCCCATACTGCTTCAAAGAAGATCCCATGAAAACCAAACACACACTCGAATTGGCCGACCTGAAAGCCATTGCCGCTGCCGCAGAAGCCGAGGCGCTGCGCAACCAATGGGCGGTCACGATTGCCATTGTGGACGATGGCGGCCATTTGCTCTGGCTGCAGCGCCTGGATGGCGCGCCCCCGATTTCTGCGCACATCGCACCGGCCAAAGCCCATACCGCCGCCCTGGGGCGCCGCGAAAGCAAGGTCTATGAAGACGTTATCAACGGCGGTCGTTACTCTTTCTTGAGCGCACCCGACATCCGAGGCATGCTCGAAGGCGGCGTGCCCATCCTCAAGGACGGCCAGGTGATTGGCGCCGTTGGCGTCAGCGGCGTCAAGTCCAGCGAAGACGTGCAAATTGCACGCGCCGGCATCGCCGCCCTGGGTTGACAAGGGGCTCAGTAGGTGAGCCGCTCCGGGCGGATCTCCTGCAAGATGGTGGTGGCGATTTCTTCAATGCTCTTGTGGGTTGTGGAGAGCCACCGAATGCCCGCCCGGCGCATCATGGCTTCGGCTTCATTCACCTCTGCCCGGCAGTTTTCCAGGCTGGCGTAACGTGAGTTGGGCCGGCGCTCGTTGCGAATTTCACTCAGCCGATCTGGGTTGATGGTGAGTCCAAAAATTTTCTTCTTGTGCGGCACCAAGGCCGGGGGCAACTGCCGACGCTCAAAATCTTCGGGAATCAAGGGGTAGTTCGCTGCCTTGAGGCCGTGCTGCATGGCCAAATAAAGGCTGGTCGGGGTTTTTCCGCTGCGACTGACGCCCACCAGAATCACGTCGGACAACTCCAGGTCACGGTTGAGTTGACCATCATCGTGCGCCAGGCTGAAGTTGATGGCTTCAATCCGGTCATGGTATTCCTTGCTCTTGCTGACATCCGAAAACCGACCGATGCGGTGGTTGGACTTGATGCCCAACTCCACCTCCAGCGGGTTCACAAAAGTGCCGAACATGTCCAGCAGCATGCCTTTGCATCCATCTTGAATGACTTTCAGAACCTCCATGTTCACCAGGGTGGTGAAAACGATGGGGCGCTTGCCCTCGACCTCCGCTGTGTGGTTGACCTGGCGGACGGCTTGGTGGGCTTTGTCCACCGTGTCGATGAAGGGCAATCGCACATGCCGGGGCTTCATTTCGAATTGCGCCAGGATGGCATTGCCAAAGGTTTCAGCGGTGATGCCGGTGCCATCGGAGATGAAGAAAACAGTGCGGTGGGGCATGAAATATCGTCCAGCAAGGCTGTGGCAACCCCTTGGCTGCCACCTACAATAGCCCCCATTATCCAAATTTCACCATGTCGTTCCCCAACTTGATCCTCAAGCAACAACAACTCGCGATGGGTTGGGGCATGTGCATGCGCGAGGGGCGCCTTGAGGGCGCCTGCGTCGCTGAACCGGTTTTAACTTTTGGAGCTTCCCTATGTCAGCCTTGTTCAGCCCGACCGCCCTGGTCGTACCGTTTGAGAACCTGAGAATGACCGACGTCGAGGCGGTCGGCGGCAAAAACGCCAGCCTCGGCGAAATGATCTCGCAGTTGCCCCAGGGCGTGCGCGTGCCCACGGGCTTTGCCACCACGGCGCATGCTTTCCGTCAATTTTTGAGCCATGAAAACCTGGCCCAGCGCATTCAAGATCGGCTGGCCCAGTTGGACACGGATGACGTGCGGGCCTTGGCCGAGGCCGGCGCGCAAATCCGCGGCTGGCTGGAGGCTCAGCCCTTTCCCCAAGACCTGGAACAAGACATCCGCCATGCCTTTGCCACGCTGAGCGCGGGCAACGATGCGGCTTCTTTTGCCGTGCGTTCCTCCGCCACGGCCGAAGATTTGCCCGATGCGTCCTTTGCTGGGCAGCAGGAAACTTTTTTGAACGTGGTCGGCATTGACGATGTCTTGCACAAGATGCGCGAGGTGTTCGCCTCGCTCTACAACGACCGCGCCATCAGCTACCGCGTGCACAAGGGCTTTGCCCATGCCGATGTCGCCCTTTCAGCGGGCGTGCAGCGCATGGTGCGCTCCGACCTGGGCGCGGCAGGCGTGATGTTCACCATCGATACCGAGTCCGGCTTTGAGGACGTGGTGTTCATCACCTCCAGCTACGGCCTGGGCGAGACCGTGGTGCAGGGGGCGGTGAACCCGGACGAGTTCTATGTGCACAAGCCCATGCTCAGCGCTGGCAAGCGCGCGGTGATCCGCCGCAATTTGGGCTCCAAGCTGATCCAGATGGTGTTCGCCACAGCCGAAGAAAAGAAAAGCAGCGGTCGCCTGGTCAAGACCATGGATGTGCCCACCGAGTTGCGCAACCGCTATTCGCTGACCGATGCCGATGTCGAGCAATTGGCTCACTACGCTTTGGTGATTGAAAAGCACTACGGCCGTCCGATGGACATCGAGTGGGGCAAAGACGGCACCGATGGCCAGTTGTACATCCTTCAAGCCCGCCCTGAAACTGTCAAGAGCCAGATGAAGGGACAGGCCGAGCAGCGCTACAAGCTCAAGGGGCGTGGCACCGTGCTGGCTGAAGGACGCGCCATTGGTCAAAAAATCGGCGCCGGTCCGGTTCGCCTGGTGCACAGCATCAGCGAAATGGACAAAGTCCAGGCAGGCGATGTGCTGGTGACCGATATGACCGACCCGAACTGGGAGCCGGTCATGAAGCGCGCCAGCGCCATCGTCACCAACCGCGGCGGGCGCACCTGCCATGCGGCCATCATTGCGCGCGAGCTGGGCATTCCGGCGGTGGTCGGCTGTGGCAATGCCACTGACTTGTTGCAAGACGGCGCCTTGGTGACCGTGAGTTGCGCCGAGGGCGACACGGGCCTGATTTACGACGGCCTGCTGGAAACCGAAGTGACTGAAGTGCAGCGCGGAGAGATGCCCAAAATCAGCACCAAGATCATGATGAACGTTGGCAACCCGCAGTTGGCCTTCGACTTTGCCCAACTGCCCAACGAAGGGGTGGGGCTGGCGCGTTTGGAGTTCATCATCAACAACAACATCGGGGTGCACCCCAAAGCCATTTTGGACTATCCCAATGTGGATGGCGATTTGAAGAAGGCCGTGGAATCGGTGGCCCGTGGGCATGCCTCCCCCAGGGCGTTCTATGTGGACAAGGTGTCGGAGGGCGTGGCCACCATTGCCGCTGCTTTCTGGCCCAAGCCCGTGATTGTGCGCTTGTCCGATTTCAAGTCGAACGAATACCGCAAGCTGATCGGTGGCAGTCGTTACGAGCCAGAGGAAGAAAACCCCATGCTGGGGTTCCGAGGCGCCGCGCGTTACCTGAGTGCGGATTTTGGCGAAGCTTTTGCCATGGAGTGCGAAGCCCTCAAGCGTGTGCGCAACGACATGGGCCTGACCAATGTGCAGGTGATGGTGCCTTTCGTGCGCACGCTGGGCCAAGCGCAACGGGTGACCGAGTTGCTGGCGCAGCACGGCTTGAAGCGTGGTCAGGACGCGCTGAAGATCATCATGATGTGCGAAGTGCCCAGCAATGCCGTACTGGCCGATGACTTCCTGCAATTCTTCGATGGCTTCTCGATTGGCTCGAACGACCTGACCCAGCTCACCCTGGGCCTGGACCGCGATTCGGGGCTGGACTTGCTGGCCGCTGATTTTGATGAGCGTGACCCTGCAGTGAAAGCACTGTTGTCACGTGCCATTCAAGCTTGCCTGTCACAAGGCAAGTACGTCGGCATTTGTGGTCAAGGCCCCAGCGACCACCCGGACTTTGCGCTGTGGCTGGCCGAAGCGGGCATATCGTCCATTTCGCTGAACCCTGACAGCGTGGTCAGCACCTGGCAATCTTTGGCGCAATGAACTGGGCCGCAGGGTGGAGCGGCGCAGGGCGGGGCAATCCCTGAGATTGTTGGTCAGTCAAAACTGATACAACAACAGGTGATGCCTTTCTCTTCGTCTCGCCCGCCTGCCCAAGATGAAGCCCCCCTCCCATCGGTGGCTTTGAGCGCACGTGCGCTTTGGGGGATGATGGCCCTGACGGTCGTGACCCTTGGCGGTTTGTGCTTTGCCTGGTGGTATCCAGAGCACACCCTGTGGCACTTTGTCGTTGTCACGCAAATGATCCCCCTGTTTTATCTGGCATTGGCATGGTGGGTTGCGCGCAGGTCGACCGAGGGCTCGCAGCATGGTTAAGCGCTGGCGTCTGGTGCTGGCGGGCTTTGGGGGCTTGTCGGTACTGACCGTCATGCTCTGGTTGGCGGATCTGATGGGCGCCTCCAAGGGCTTGATCAATGGGTTTTTTCTGGTGGTCTCCGTCATTGGCTATGCCCTGATTGGCTTGTTTTGCCGCACCACCCGAGCCGATGAATACTATGTGGCTGGACGCCGAATCGCCGCGCCCTTTAACGGCATGGCCACCGCCGCCGACTGGATTTCGGCCGCATCCTTCATTGGCTTGACCGGCTTGCTTTTATCGGATGGCTACGTCGGCGATGGCCTGAATGCCGGGGGCCTGGCTTATGTCTTGGGCTGGACGGGTGGATTTTGTCTGTTGGGGGCCTTGTTCGCACGCAAGATCAACCAGTCCCAAGCCATCACCATTCCTGAGCTGTTGGGTCGGCTCTTTGGCAGTGCAAGCGTGCGTTGGTTGGGGGCTGTGGGGGCGATTTTGTGCTCCAGCGTTTACTTGGTCGCACAAATTTATGGCATTGGCTTGGTGGCCTCCATGTTGTCAGGCCTGACCTTCGAGTTGGGCGTGTTCATGGCGCTGGGCGGAATTTTGTTGTGTTCTTTTTTGGGCGGCATGCGCGCCGTGACCTGGACACAGGTGGTGCAATGCGTGGTGATCGTGGCCGCCATGGTGGCAGTCTGTGCGGCCGTGGCGTGGCGCAGCCATGGGCACCCGTTCATTCCGCTGGCCGCGGTGCAGTCCATGCAAGAGGTGAACGCGCGTGCCGCCGTCATCCAGGATGACCCCGCTGAAAAGAGCACCCGAAGTGCCATGGAAAGTCGGTTGCTGGAGCTGGAACTCAAGATCGCCGACCCCCTGACCGCGCGTCAGATCGAGCGCCATGCCCTGGGCATTCAAATCAACAAACTCAAAGTGGAAAACGGGCCCTTGCGTGAGATCCAAAAGCTCGAGTCCAACCCGACCTGGCGCGACATCGGTGTGGAGCGCATGGTGGAGGCTTGGACACAGGAGCGCGATGACATCCTGCGCTCACTGCGCCGGCCGGTGGGCTTCCAAAGCGGGCAAGCGGGGGGGGGGAATCAAGGCCTTGTGAACACCTTGGCGCTGGTCTTCAGCTTGATGGTGGGCTCGGCCGCTTTGCCGCACATTTTGGTGCGTTCCTACACCGCCAACTCGCCTGCCGAGGCCGAGAAGTCGGTGGCGTGGGCCTTGTTGTTCATTGTGGCGGTTTACCTCTGCGCTTCCGCCCTGGCAGTGATGCTGAAAGACTCGGTGCTGACCGAACTGGTGGGGGCCAGCTTGCAGCAACTGCCCGATTGGGCGGACAAGCTCAAATTGCGCAAACTGGCCTTGCTGAGCATCAATGACTGGAACGGCGATGGCATCGTGCAGTTTGGCGACATTCGCCTGGTCAATGATTTCCTGGTCCTGGCGGTACCTGACATCTTGCGCATTTCGCCCGTTTTCACGGGGCTGATTGCTGCAGGGGCATTGGCCGCAGCCTTGTCCACCGCCGATGGCTTGTTGCTGACCATCTCCAATGCCTTGTCGCATGATTTGTATTTTCAAACCGTGGACCCTCAGGCGTCGCCGGTTCGCCGCGTCATGCTCTCCAAGGTTTTGTTGATGCTGGTGGCCCTGATGGCGGCCTGGATTGCCACCCATCGGCCTGTCGACATTTTGTTCTGGGTGGCTTGCGCCTTTTCGTTGGCCGGTTCCACCTTTTTTCCCGTGCTCTTGCTGGGCTTGCACTGGCCACGCATGAGCCGGGCGGGGGCCATCTTGGCCATGTCCGGTGGCCTGAGCGTCGCCATGTACTACATTTTGACCAATCACCCTTGGGTCCAGCTGAAGTTGAACCTGGCGGCGAGCCAAGCCAGCTGGTTCGGTTTGGAGCCCGTCAGTGCGGGTGTTTTTGGCGTGCCGGTCGGGCTGGCCTTGGGTGTTTTGGGCAGCCTGCTTTGGCCTCACAGGGGCTCTCCCGTAAAGACGCTATAATCTTGGGTTTGACCTTGCTGCACCCCGTCTGACGCCGGGGGCAGCTTCAACCACAAGGAGAGTCCATGCGTCATTACGAAATCATTTTGCTGATTCACCCGGATCAGAGCGAGCAAGTGCCAGCCATGCTGGAGCGCTACAAGAGCATGATCACCACCGGCGGTGGCGCCGTGCACCGAGTCGAAGACTGGGGCCGTCGCCAACTGGCTTACATGATCAACAAGCTTGCCAAAGCCCACTACATCTGCTTGAACATCGAAGCCAGCCAGGCCGTGATGGGCGAGTTGGAGCACGCCTTCCGTTTCAACGACGCCGTGCTGCGCCACCTGACGGTGCAGAAGAAAAAGGCCGAGACTGGCCCGTCGCTGATGATGAAAACCGTCGAGCGCGAAGAAGCCCGCAAGGCGCAACAAGCCGAATTTCAGGCTTGAAGCGTTGATTGCCGGGTGTGAACCGCGTCATTTTGACTGCTGCCATCGCCGAGCTGTCTGCCCTGCGATACACACCTGCCGGATTGCCCGCCCTGGATTTGCGGCTCGAGCACGAGTCCCAAGTCGAAGAAGCAGGACAGCCCCGACAGGTCAAGGCAAGCGTTAAGACGGTGGCACTGGGAACCCTGGCCGAGCGACTCGCTCGCCAAGCTCTCGGAAGCACCTGGCAGTTTGAAGGATTCCTGGCGACGCCACGCAACAGCAAAAGCGTCACCTTTCATCTGCAAGATTTTCAGAATTGTTCATAGGAGGCCCAGACCATGGCCACATTTAAGAAGTTCAACAAGGACAAGCGTCCCAAGCGCAACACCCAGTCGCTGCTGTTCAAGCGCAAGCGTTTCTGCCGTTTCACGGTGACCGGCGTTGAAGAGATCGATTACAAAGACATCGACACCCTGCGTGACTTCATTGCCGAAAACGGCAAGATCATTCCCGCACGCCTGACCGGCACCCGTGCCATTTACCAGCGTCAGCTGAACACCGCCATCAAGCGTGCCCGCTTCCTGGCCATGTTGCCTTACAGCGACCAGCACAAGATCTGAGGAGAAACAACATGCAAATCATTCTGCTCGACAAAGTTGTGAACCTCGGTAACCTGGGCGAGATCGTCAAGGTCAAAGACGGCTATGCACGTAACTTCCTGATCCCCTCGGGCCGCGCCCGTCGCGCCACCGAGGCTGCCATCAAGGAATTCGAAGCACGCCGCGCCGAACTCGAAAAAGCCGCCGCTGAAAAGCTGGCTGCGGCCCAAGCCCAAGGCGAAAAGCTGGCCGGCACCACCCTGAAGCTGACCCAGAAAGCCGGCGTCGATGGCCGCTTGTTCGGTTCCGTCACCAACTTCGACATTGCTGAAGAACTCGGCAAGCAAGGCTTCCCGGTGCAAAAAGCCCAGGTTCGCATGCCCAACGGCCCGATCAAGACCGTCAGCGACTCCAGCGTCAGTGTGGCTTTGCACACCGACGTGGTGGTCGACATCAACGTGTCGGTCTACGGCGAAACCGCCTGATCGCGCTTAAACGGATCGCAAGCCGCTCTTCGGAGCGGCTTTTTTTTGCCTGAGTTATCCCCGGTTATCCCGTTTTTCTCACCGGTTTTCCACAGGCTTGTCCCATGACTTTCGCTGCATTCCAACGTAGCATTGAGGGTCTCAAGGAGTTCCATGTCTGCCGTCCTGTCCAGCCTAGAAGAAGACTATTCGCCTGACCGCGAAGTGGCCCAACTGCGCATCCCGCCGCACTCCCTCGAAGCCGAATCCAGCGTGCTGGGCGGCTTGTTGCTCGACAACAGCGCCTGGGACCGGGTGGGCGACTTGCTGACCGACAGTGACTTTTACCGCTACGAGCACCGCTTGGTGTATTCGGCAGTGGGCGCACTCATCAACGGCAGCCGCCCGGCCGACGTCATCACGGTGTTTGAGCATTTGCAAAGCCTGGGCAAAGCCGACGAGGTGGGGGGCTTGGCCTACCTGAACTCTTTGGCGCAATACGTGCCCAGCGCCAGCAACATTCGCCGCTACGGCGAAATCGTGCGCGAGCGGGCCATTTTGCGCAAGCTGGTGAGTGCCAGCGATGAAATTTCCACCACGGCGTTCAACCCCAAGGGCAAGCCGGTGGCGCAAATCCTGGACGAGGCCGAGCAGAAAATTTTCAACATCGGAGAAGAAGGCTCGCGCATGAAGCAGGGCTTTCAGTCGATGGACTCCTTGGTGGTCGACTTGCTGGACCGCGTGGAAGAGATGTCGCAAAACCCGAACGACATCACGGGGGTGCCCACCGGCTTTTATGATTTTGACCGCATGACCTCGGGCTTGCAGCCGGGCGACCTGGTGGTGTTGGCGGCGCGCCCTTCCATGGGCAAGACGGCCCTGGCCATCAACATTGCGGAGCATGTGGCGGTGAACGAGGGCTTGCCAGTCGCGGTGTTCTCCATGGAAATGGGGGCCGCACAGTTGGCCATTCGTATCGTGGGCTCCATTGGGCGCATCGACCAAGGCCATTTGCGCACCGGCAAACTGTCTGACGATGAGTGGCCCCGACTGACCGAGGCCATTGAAAAGCTGCGCAGCATCTCGCTGCACATTGACGAAACCCCTGGCCTGACCCCGAGTGAATTGCGTGCCAACGCGCGTCGCTTGGCGCGCCAATGCGGCAAGCTCGGCTTGATCGTGGTCGACTATTTGCAGCTGATGTCGGGCTCCAGCTCCGATGGCGACAACCGTGCGACCGAACTCGGTGAAATTTCGCGCGGCTTGAAGATGCTGGCCAAAGAACTGCAGTGCCCGGTCATTGCCTTGTCACAGCTCAACCGAAGCGTGGAACAGCGAACCGACAAACGCCCCATGATGAGCGACTTGCGCGAATCCGGTGCCATCGAGCAAGATGCCGACGTCATCATGTTCATTTACCGGGACGACTATTACAACAAGGACAGCAAAGAGCCAGGCGTGGCCGAGGTCATCATTGGCAAGCAGCGTAACGGCCCGACCGGCACCGTCAAGCTGGCCTTCCTCAAACCCATCACCAAGTTCGAGTCGCTCGCCTCAGGCGCCGGAGGCGACTACTAAGCTCTCCCTCCCGTCATTGCGAGCGAAGCGCGGCGATCTCTCGCCGGAGCAAGATTGCCGCGGCCCTTTGGGCCTCGCAATGACAGTATGGCCTCGTCATGACGCGCTCAGAGCGCCTCGCTGGCAAAGTCTGCCAAGCGCGAGCGCTCGCCACGCGCCAGGGTGATGTGGCCGCCATGCGGCCAGCCCTTGAATTTATCGACGGCGAAGGTCAAGCCCGAGGAGCCCTCCGTCAGGTAGGGCGTGTCAATTTGTGCCAGGTTGCCCATGCAGATGATCTTGGTGCCGGGGCCGGCGCGGGTGATCAAGGTCTTCATTTGCTTGGGCGTCAAGTTCTGTGCTTCGTCAATCACCACATACTTGTTCAAGAAAGTGCGCCCGCGCATGAAGTTCATGCTCTTGATCTTGATCTTGCTGCGAATCAGCTCGTTGGTGGCCGCACGGCCCCATTCGCCAGCGCTGGTCTCGGTTTTTCCCAGCACTTCCAGGTTGTCATCCAACGCGCCCATCCAGGGGCCCATTTTTTCTTCCTCGGTCCCCGGCAAGAAGCCAATGTCTTCGCCAACACTCACGGTGGCGCGGGTCACAATGATTTCGCTGTAACGGCGGTCGTCCAGCACCTGGGTCAGGCCCGATGCCAGGGCCAACAGGGTTTTGCCTGTGCCCGCGGTGCCGGTGAGGGTGACGAAATCGATCTCGGGGTCCATGAGCAAGTTCAATGCGAAATTTTGCTCACGGTTGCGCGCGGTCACGCCCCAGACGGCGTTTTTGAGGTGGTTGAATTCTTTGAGCGTTTTCAAGACCGCGGTTTTGCCGCGGATCTCGGTCACGCGTGCATACAGGCTGGGCTCGCCGGGCGCTTCAAAATACACAAACTGGTTGATGTGCAAGCTCGGCACGATGGGTCCATTGATGCGGTAGAAGGTGTGGCTGCCGCTTTGCCAACTTTCCACCGTCTTGCCGTGCCGAATCCAGAAATCTGGGGGCAGGGCCAGGGAGCCGGCATACAGCAGGTCGCCGTCTTCCAGGGTCTTGTCGTTTTGGTAGTCTTCCGCGGCCAGGCCCAGCGCGCGTGCCTTCACGCGCATGTTGATGTCTTTGGACACCAGCACCACATCGCGCGGCGCATATTGCTTGCGCAAGGCCTGGACCACGCCCAAAATTTGGTTGTCGGCCTTGCCCTGGGGCAGGCTCATGGGCAAGCTCATGTCAAGGGGTTGTGTCTGGAAAAACAGCTTGCCACCCACCTCGCGGTGGCCAGTGCTGTCCAGCGGCAGGCCTTTGGAGATGTCGGCGCCTTGCGAGCCGGCCAGCGCGTCCAGCGTGCGGCTGGCCTGGCGTGCATTGCGTGCCACCTCGGTCATGCCTTTTTTGTTGCTGTCCAGCTCTTCCAGCACGATCATGGGCAGGAAGATGTCATGTTCCTCAAAGCGGAACAGGCTCATGGGGTCGTGCATCAGCACATTGGTGTCCAGCACGAAAAGCTTGGTGGGGCCTTGCGGCTTTTTGGGCTTGGCCGGCTGGGGGCGTGCGGCCGGCGATTTGGTTTGCTCAGGGGGTGGACTCTGACGTGCTTTGCTGCGGGGGCTGCTTGGGCTCGCGTGCATCACATCGTCCTCTACAACGCCGCCTGCAGAGCGGTCGAACAAGTCCAGGGCCTGCGGCTTTTCCGGCATGGGGCTTTCAGCCACATGACGGCTGGGCTTTCGTCCCGCTTTGGCCGTGACAGGTGCGTCAAAGGCATCGTGGGTCAACAGGGCTGCGCGCTTGGTCGGGGCGGGTGGAAGGGGCATGGCGAGAGGGCTTATGTGAATCGGAAAAGAAAAAGCCGCCAGGAGGCCCGGGCGGCTTTCAGGGGGAGCGCTTGCAAGGCAAGGGTCAACAGCATGAAATCATCATAACCCAGCTGTGTGACAGCTTTGCGGCTCAGGCCGTGGCAGGCGCTGCTTTTTTAAGTGCTTTCACAGCCTTGAGCACTTCGTCCACATGGCCTGGCACTTTCAGGCCACGCCATTCCTGGCGCAACAGGCCATCGGCGCCCACCAGGAAAGTGCTGCGCTCGATGCCTTTGACTTTCTTGCCGTACATGATCTTGTTTTTGACCACGCCAAACATGTGGCACATTTTTTCTTCGGTGTCCGCGATCAGCTCGAAGGGCAGCTCCAGCTTGGTCTTGAAATCATCATGCGATTTCATGTTGTCGCGCGAGACGCCAAAAATGACCGCGCCTGCCTTGGTGAAGTCTTTGTACTTGTCCCGGAACTGCATGGCCTCGGTGGTGCAACCCGGCGTGTTGTCCTTGGGGTAAAAGTAAAGGATCAGCACTTTGCCCTGGTGGGACGAATTGGTGACCTTGACGCCGCCAGTGGCGTTCGCTTCGAATTCGGGGAGAGGTTTGTTGACAACGATCGCCATAGGTCTTCAATCAGGTGAGAAACGCCGCAGAGCTCTGCGGCAACCTGAGATTTTACCTCGAAAAAGCAGCCTCTGGTTCAACCAGCAAGACGGCGGCAACCGGACGCCCTTCGCCTGCCAGAATGTTGTACGTTCGACAGGCCGCCGCCGTGTCCATGGTTTCCAAGCCAATGCGCTTGGCCATCAGCGGTGCAAGCCATGCGGGGGGCGGAAAGCGCAAGCGTGAGCCGCTGCCAAAAAGCACCATTTCGACCGGCAATTCCGCCAGCGGGGCGAAATGCGCAGGGCCCAGATCTTCAAAGCGCTGGCATGCCCAGTCGCGGCGCTCGCCTGTGGACGTGATCAACAAGCTGTGCTGAAGTTTTTCGCCATTGAGGGCAATCCAGCCCGGGCCGTAGCCCGTGACGGCTTGCACGTCCATGCGATCAGGTTGGAGTTTCATGGTTGAATGAGGCAAAAACGCCCAAGTTCTGTGGTCAAATTATAGGTTTTCACCTGAAAAGCCCCTGGGAGGGACTTTGAAAGCCATACAAAAATCCAGCAAGCTGGCCAATGTCTGTTACGACATCCGCGGACCGGTCCTCGATCGGGCCCGTCAGATGGAGGAAGAGGGCCACAAAATCATCAAGCTGAACATCGGCAACCTGGCGGTGTTTGGTTTTGATGCGCCCGAAGAAATCCAGCAGGACATGATTCGCAACCTGCCCAATGCCGCCGCGTATTCGGACAGCAAAGGCATTTTTGCGGCGCGCAAGGCCGTGATGCATTACACCCAGCAACAGGGCATTCAAGGCGTCACGCTGGACGACATTTACCTGGGCAATGGCGCCAGCGAGCTGATTGTCATGGCCACCAACGCCTTGCTCAACGATGGCGACGAGTTGCTGTTGCCCGCCCCCGACTATCCCCTGTGGACGGCTGCGGTCAGCCTGTCGGGCGGCACCCCTGTGCATTATTTGTGCGACGAAAAAAATGGCTGGATGCCCGACCTCGATGACATCCGCGCCAAGATCACGCCTCACACCAAAGGCATTGTGATCATCAACCCGAACAACCCCACGGGCGCCCTGTACTCTGACGACTTGTTGAAAAGCATCGTCAGCCTGGCGCGCGAGCATGGCTTGGTGATTTTTTCGGACGAGGTCTACGACAAAGTCTTGTACGACGATGTCAAGCACACCGCCATTGCCTCCTTGTCCACCGATGTGCTGACGCTCACCTTCAACTCGCTGTCCAAGAGCTACCGCTCCTGTGGCTACCGCGCAGGCTGGATGGTGGTGTCGGGCGACAAAAAGCCGGCCCGCGACTACATCGAAGGCCTGAACATGCTGTCTTCGATGCGCTTGTGCGCCAACGTGCCGGGCCAGTGGGCGATTCAAACCGCCCTGGGCGGTTACCAAAGCATCAAGGACCTGGTGAAAGAAGGCGGTCGCCTGCGCCGCCAGCGCGACCTCGCGCACCAACTCATCACGGCCATTCCGGGGGTCACCTGCGTCAAGCCCAGCGCAGCGCTGTACATGTTCCCCCGCCTGGACCCCAAGATGTACCCCATCGAGGACGACCAGCAATTCATTCATGAATTGCTGCAAGAGACCAAGGTGCTGCTGGTGCAAGGCTCGGGCTTCAACTGGCCCGAAACCGATCACTTCCGAATCGTCTTTCTACCGCATGAAGACGACCTGCGCGAGGCCATCCAGCGCATCGCCAAATTTCTTGAAACCTACCGACAACGACACGCATCATGAAACCCATCCAAGTAGGCCTTTTGGGCATCGGCACTGTAGGTCGCGGCACCTTCGAGGTGCTGCAACGCAACCAAGAAGAAATCCAGCGCCGTGCGGGCCGTGGCATTGAAATCAGCATGGTCGCCGACCTGGACACAGCGCGTGCCCAGTCGGTGGTGGGGTCCGCCGCCAAGGTGGTGGCCGACGCCCGCGAAGTCATCGCCAATCCGGACATCGACATCGTCATCGAGCTGATTGGCGGCTATGGCATTGCGCGCCAGTTGGTGATGGCGGCCATTGAGGCTGGCAAACATGTGGTCACGGCCAACAAGGCTTTGCTGGCCGTGCATGGCACTGAAATTTTTGAGGCAGCCCGCCGCAAAGGGGTGATGGTGGCCTTTGAGGCCGCTGTGGCCGGTGGCATCCCCATCATCAAGGCCTTGCGTGAAGGGCTGACCGCCAACCGCATTCAATGGATTGCTGGCATCATCAACGGCACCACCAACTTCATCCTGTCCGAAATGCGCGACAAGGGCCTGCCTTTTGACGAGGTGCTCAAGCAGGCCCAGGCCCTGGGCTATGCGGAAGCCGATCCGACCTTTGACATCGAAGGCGTGGATGCGGCGCACAAAGCCACCATCATGTCGGCCATTGCCTTTGGCATCGCCGTGCAGTTCGACAAGGCCTATGTCGAGGGCATCACCCGCTTGGAAGCGCAAGACATTCGCTATGCCGAACAATTGGGTTACCGCATCAAGTTGTTGGGCATCGCCAAGCGCGTGACCTCCGGCGTCGAGTTGCGCGTGCACCCCTGCCTGGTGCCCGCCAAGCGCTTGATTGCCAATGTGGAAGGCGCCATGAACGCGGTGATGGTGCAAGCCGACGCCGTGGGCACCACGCTTTATTACGGCAAGGGTGCTGGCAGCGAGCCCACAGCCAGCGCCGTCATTGCCGACTTGGTAGACATCACGCGTTTGCACACGGCCGACCCGTTGAACCGAGTGCCGCACCTGGCGTTCCAACCCGATGCCATCAGCGACGTCAAAGTGCTGCCCATGACCGATGTCGTGACCAGCTACTACCTGCGCTTGCGCGTGGCCGATGAGGCGGGCGTGCTGGCCCGCGTCACCGGCATCCTGGCCGAATCGGGCATCAGCATTGAGGCGGTGTTGCAGCGTGCCGCCGGTGAAGGTGAAAACCAGACCGACCTCATCATCCTCACACACGACTGTGTGGAGTCACGTATGAATGCCGCCATCGCGCAGATGCAGCAACTCAGCACGGTGCTGGCCCCCATTACCCGCCTCCGCAAGGAAGACCTGAACTGATGCTGTACTTGTCCACCCGGGGCCATCCCGAGCGCCGTCGTTTTTGTGAAATTTTGTTGGAGGGCCTGGCGCCCGACGGCGGCCTGTACCTGCCCGAGTCCTACCCCCGCATCGATGACGGCACATTGAGCCAATGGCGCCGTGTCTATGCCGAGCAGGGCTATGCGGACCTGGCCTTTGAAATCCTGTCGCGCTTCATCGACGACATTCCTGCGCAAGATCTTCGCGGGTTGTGCCGCAAAACCTATACCGAGGCGGTGTTTGGCTCGCGTGAAATTGTGCCAGTGCGCCCGCTGGAAAAAGGCCTCTACCTGGAGGCCCTCTCCAATGGGCCGACGCTGGCCTTCAAGGACATGGCCATGCAGTTGCTGGGCAACCTGTTCGAGTACGAACTGGCGCGCCGCGGCGAACAACTGAACATTCTGGGTGCCACCTCGGGCGACACCGGCAGCGCCGCCGAGTACGCCATGCGCGGCAAGCAGGGCGTGCGCGTCTTCATGACCAGCCCGCACGGGCGCATGAGCCCGTTTCAGCAGGCGCAGATGTTCAGCCTGCAAGACGAGAACATCCACAACATCGCCATTGAGGGCGTGTTTGACGATTGCCAGGACATCGTCAAGGCGGTTTCCAACGACCTGGCTTTCAAGCGTCGCTACCGCATCGGCACTGTCAACTCCATCAATTGGGCGCGCTTGCTCGCGCAAGTCGTTTACTACTTTGCCGGCTATTTCCAGGTCACCCAAAACAATGCCCAGCGCGTGAGCTTCACGGTGCCCAGCGGCAACTTTGGCAACGTCTGTGCGGGCCATGTGGCCCGCATGATGGGCCTGCCCATTGAAAAGCTGGTGGTGGCCACCAACGAAAACGATGTGCTCGACGAGTTTTTCCGCACCGGCATCTACCGTGTTCGCGCGGGGGCCGACACCCACGAAACCTCCAGCCCGTCCATGGACATTTCCAAGGCCAGCAATTTCGAGCGCTTTGTGTTCGACCTGCTCGGTCGCGACGCCGAGCGCACACGCGCCTTGTTTGGCGAGCAGTTGTCCAGCCAAGGCCAGTTTGACCTCAGCCAGGATCCCTTGTTCCAGCAGGCAGCAACGCGCTATGGCTTTGTCAGCGGCCGCAGCACCCACGCCAACCGCCTCGAAACGATTCAGGACACCCACCAACGCTTTGGGCAGATGATCGACCCACACACGGCGGATGGTGTCAGGGTGGCCAGAAGCTTCATGCAAGAGGCCACCCCTATGCTGGTGCTGGAGACGGCGTTGCCCATCAAATTCGCAGCCACCTTGGTAGAGGCGTTGGGCCAAGAGCCCGATCGCCCGGCGCGCTTTGAGGGCATCGAGGCATTGCCTCGGCGTGTGCGGGTGTTGCCCGTGGACGTCCAGTGTGTCAAGCAGTTGATCGAAGCGCACTGCGCATGAAGGTTGTGGGCTTTGCCGGTTACTCCGGCGCCGGCAAAACCACTTTGGTCGAGCGCCTGGTGTTGGAATTGCGTCACCGAGGCTTGCGTGTCTCGGTGGTCAAGCATGCCCACCACAGCTTTGACGTCGACCATCCCGGCAAAGACAGCTACCGACACCGCGAAGCTGGCGCTTTCGAGGTGGTGGTGGCATCCAACCGCCGACTGGTTTTGCAAAGACAGTTTGAGCAAGAAGCCGACTTGTCGGTGCACCACCTGATTGCCGAGTTGTACGACGGCGTCGACTGGGTACTGGTGGAAGGCTTCAAAGAAAGCGATCTGCTCAAAGTGGAAGTCTGGCGAGCCGCGGCCAACCGGCCAGCGCGCTATCCCGAGGACGATTTCGTCGTGGCCATTGCGACCGATTCTGCCGATGCTTTGCCCCAAGCCACCCTGCGGCCGGTGCTGGATTTGAACGATCCGCACGCGGTGGCCGAGTGGTTGATCCACAATCAAGACCGATTCCATTATTCCGCGCCCGAATTCCTATGAGCCGACCGCCGTTGCTGTCTTTGGACGAAGCCTTGCCACTGTTGCTGGCACGTGCCCAGCCCTTGCCGGGCGTGGACGAAGTGTCCACCTTTGAAGGCGATGGGCGTGTGCTGGCAGAGGATTTGTTGTCGGCTTTACAAGTGCCGCCGCAAGACAACAGTTCCATGGACGGCTATGCCGTTCGCTGCGCCGACGTGAGCGCACCCGGTGCCGTTTTGAAAGTGACGCAGCGCATTCCCGCAGGCGCACATGGCCAGCCTCTGGGCGCGGGGCAAGCCGCCCGCATTTTCACGGGCGCCCCCATTCCGCTGGATGCCGATGCCGTGGTCATGCAAGAAGACTGTGTGGCCGAGGGCGACACGGTGCGCGTTCAGCAGGTGCCAGCCCTCGGGCAATGGATTCGCCGCAGTGGCGAAGATGTGGCGCGCGGTGACCGCGTGCTGTCGCGCGGCGAGCGTCTGTCACCCGCGGCCTTGGGTTTGGCCGCCAGCATTGGCCTGGCCTCTTTGAAAGTGGCGCCTCGCCCCCGCGTGGCCTTGTTTTCCACAGGCGACGAGTTGGTCATGCCCGGTGAGGTTGCGCCCGAGGCCATGAAGCCTGGGGCCATCTACAACTCCAACCGGTTTTTCTTGCGCGCGCTGTTGCAACGCTTGGGCTGCGAAGTCAGCGACCTGGGCATCGTGCCCGATCGGCGCGAAGCCACCGAAGCCGCGTTGCGCGCCGCAGCCGAGCACCACGACTTGATTTTGACCAGCGGCGGCGTGTCGGTGGGTGAGGAAGACCATGTCAAACCCGCCGTGGAAAAATGGGGTGAATTGACCCTGTGGTCGCTGGCCATCAAGCCTGGCAAACCCTTTGCCTTTGGCGCCATTCGCCGCTCAGAGGGCGCGTCCAGCGCCCACTTCATGGGGCTGCCGGGCAACCCGGTGTCCAGCTTTGTCACCTTCTTGCTGTTGGTGCGCCCCTTTGTGCTGGCTTTGCAAGGCGCCACCTGCTTGGTCGCTCCTCCACAACGCATGCAAGCCCATTTTGATTGGCCGCGTGCCGACAAACGCCGAGAGTTTCTGCGGGTGCGTCGCAATGCCAACGGCGGCCTGGACCTTTTCCCCAACCAGAGCTCTGGCGTGCTGACCTCGGCGGTGTGGGGCGATGGCGTGGTGGACAACCCGCCAGGACAGACCATCCGCGCAGGGGACACGGTGTCTTTCATTTCTTTGGCGGAGTGGCAGGCATGAAAGTTCAGGTTCGTTATTTTGCAGCCATCCGCGAAGCGATTGGGCAGGGCACAGAGGAGGTGCAAACCCAGTCGCACACTGTTGCAGAACTGCGCGAAGAGTTGCGCTTGCGTGGGGGGGCTTATGCCCAAGCCCTGGCACAGGGCAGGGCGGTGCGCACGGCGCTCGACCAAGTCCTGTGTGAACCGACAGCCCCATTGCATGAGGGTTGCGAGCTGGCGTTTTTTCCGCCTGTCACGGGTGGCTAAGGCATGAGCTTTTCTGTACGCATTCAGACAGAGGATTTTGATGTCAGCCAGGAGCTGGCGGCTTTGCGTGCAGGCGACAAACGCGTGGGTGCGGTCTGCAGTTTTGTCGGGACGGTGCGGGACCGCAACGAGGGCAGCCAGGTGGCGACGCTGGAATTGGAGCACTACCCGGGCATGACCGAGAAATCCATCGCACACATGGTGGCGCAAGCACGCGAGCGGTTTGACATTCACGCTGCCCTGGTCATTCACCGCGTGGGGCTGATGCAACCCTTGGACCAGATCGTGATGGTGGCTGTCACCTCAGCCCACCGCGGCCAGAGCTTTCAGGCCTGCGAATTCCTCATGGATTACCTCAAGACCCAAGCCCCGTTCTGGAAAAAAGAACTCACCCCGCAAGGCGCGCGCTGGGTGGACGCGCGCGTCAGCGACGACCAGGCCTTGGCCCGTTGGGGCATTCAGGCTCAAAACGCTGCTTAGTTCAGGTAGGTGGGGCGGTCAGTGGGCGCAGCCACCTCAGGCTCTTTTTCCTGGGGCTTGACCACAGCCTCGACCTGCAGCCATCCCGATTTGCCCACGGCATCGTTGAGCAAGTGCTGCAAGCCAATCACCAATTCAGACTTCACTTTGACTTGAAAGGCGCGGTGCGGCGGATCGCCTGTTTTTTCCTGGAAGCCCAGCACCAAGGTGCCATCCGCCTGGGGTGAAATTTGGATGTCGGTGACCAGCAATGGGTTTTCCCCCAGCAAAAACTTCACGGGCTCTTCATAAGGCGTGGCAAAGTCGGCTTTTTGCAGGTTTTCTTGTTGCTTGAACTCCGCCAGCATTTCCTTGGCTTGCGGGGTCGGCAAGGCGGTCCCCACGCTGGCCTCCTTGGCGATCAGGTCCACGCTGGCACGCTTGAGGTAAGGCTGCAGTCCCAGGGTCAGCCGGCGGGTGAGCCATATCCTGATTTCCTCGCGCTCGGTGGTGCTGATGCGCAACAAGATGCGGTCCTGGATCGGGTCGTGCAACAGTGATAACTGGTGTATGTTCATTCTTTGTGTTGTATCAAACAGGATGCACGCGGCCGACTCTTGAAAATAGCCTCAACAACCTCAGGTGCAATCCAATTCCATCATTTTCCAAGAAAAGCCATGAGACTCGACAAACTGACCACGAAATTTCAGGAAGCCTTGGGCGAGGCCCAGACGCTGGCCCTGGGGGCTGACCATGCCTACATCGAACCCGCGCATTTGCTGGTGGCCATGTTACGCCAGGAGGACGGCCCCAAATCCCTGCTGCAGCGCGCTGGGGTGAATGTGGGCGGCTTGCTGAGCTCGGCCGAGGCGGCCATGAAGCGCTTGCCGCAAGTGCAAGGGCAGGAGCAGGTCCAGGTCGGTCGCGACCTGGTGTCCTTGATCCAAGCCGCTGAGAAGGAGGCTCTCAAGCGGGGTGACCAATTCATTGCCAGCGAATTGTTCTTGCTCGCGCTGTGCGATAACAAGGGCGACTGGGGCAAGATGGTCAAAGAACATGGCCTGTCCCGAAAGTCCATGGAAACGGCGATCCAAACCGTGCGCGGCGGCCAAAAAGTCGAAAGTGCCGAATCGGAAGGCCAGCGCGAAGCCCTGAAAAAATACTGTGTCGATTTGACCGAGCGCGCACGCAACGGCAAGCTCGACCCCGTGATTGGGCGCGACGACGAAATCCGCCGGGCGATTCAAGTGCTGCAGCGTCGCACCAAAAACAATCCCGTGCTGATCGGCGAGCCGGGGGTGGGCAAAACCGCCATTGTCGAAGGCTTGGCGCAGCGCATTGTGGCGGGCGAAGTTCCCGAGTCCCTCCAAGGCAAGCGCGTCTTGTCACTCGACATGGCCGCCTTGCTGGCAGGTGCCAAGTTCAGGGGCGAGTTCGAGGAGCGCCTGAAAACCGTGCTCAATGAATTGGCCAAGGACGAAGGCCAGACCATCGTGTTCATCGACGAACTTCACACCATGGTGGGCGCCGGCAAAGCCGAAGGCGCCATGGATGCGGGCAACATGCTCAAGCCCGCCCTGGCACGCGGCGAGTTGCATTGCGTGGGCGCCACCACCCTGGACGAATACCGCAAATACATCGAGAAGGACGCCGCTTTGGAGCGCCGCTTTCAAAAGATCATTGTGGGCGAGCCCAGCGTGGAGGCCACGATCGCCATCCTGCGCGGCTTGCAAGAAAAGTACGAAGTGCACCATGGGGTGGAAATCACTGACCCGGCCATCGTGGCCGCCGCCGAGCTTTCCAACCGCTACATCACCGACCGTTTCTTGCCCGACAAGGCCATCGATTTGATCGACGAAGCAGCTGCCAAGATCAAGATTGAAATCGACTCCAAGCCAGAGGTCATGGACCGGCTGGATCGCCGCCTGATCCAGTTGAAGATCGAGCGCGAGGCCGTCAGAAAAGAAACCGATGAAGCCTCACAGAAGCGTCTGGCCTTGCTCGAAGAGGAAATGGTCAAACTGGAAAAGGAATACGCCGACCTGGAAGAAATCTGGAAGTCGGAAAAAGCCTCCGCGCAGGGCAGCGCCCAGATCAAGGAGGAAATTGACCGCTTGCGTTTTCAGATCGAGGAGTTCACCCGCAAAGGCGATTTCAACAAAGTGGCTGAATTGCAGTATGGCCGCTTGCCTGAGTTGGAAAAGCGACACAAGGAAGCCACGGCCAAAGAAAGTGGGGGCGTTCATCCCGAGGGCGGCCCACGCCTGTTGCGCACCCAGGTGGGGGCTGAGGAAATTGCCGAAGTGGTGGCGCGCGCCACGGGCATTCCTGTCTCCAAGCTGATGCAAGGCGAGCGAGAGAAGCTTTTGCAAATGGAAGATCGCCTGCACCAGCGCGTGGTGGGCCAAGACGAAGCCATTGTGGCGGTGGCCAATGCCATCCGGCGCTCGCGTGCCGGTTTGGGTGACCCCAACCGGCCCACCGGCTCGTTCTTGTTCCTGGGCCCCACAGGCGTGGGCAAGACCGAGTTGTGCAAGGCGCTGGCAGGCTTCCTGTTTGACAGCGAAGAGCACATGATCCGCATCGACATGAGCGAGTTCATGGAGAAGCACACGGTCAGCCGCCTGATCGGTGCCCCCCCAGGCTACGTGGGGTACGATGAGGGCGGCTACCTGACCGAAGCAGTGCGCCGCAAGCCCTACAGCGTGGTCTTGCTGGACGAAGTTGAGAAGGCCCATCCCGATGTGTTCAATGTGCTCTTGCAAGTGCTCGATGACGGCCGCCTGACCGATGGTCAAGGCCGCACCGTCGACTTCAAGAACACCGTCATCGTCATGACCTCCAACATTGGGTCGCCCATCATCCAGAGCATGGCGGGTCAGGACCCGCAGGACATCAAGGACGCTGTGTGGGATGAGCTGAAGTCCCATTTCCGCCCCGAGTTCTTGAACCGCATCGACGAGACCGTGGTGTTTCATTCGCTGGACGCCAACCACATTGCCCGCATCGCCGACATCCAATTGCGTGTGCTGGCCCAACGCCTGGCCAAGATCGAGCTCAGCCTGGACGTGTCAGCGGCGGCTTTGGCCGAATTGGCCAAGGTGGGCTTTGACCCGGTGTTCGGGGCGCGTCCGCTCAAGCGTGCCATCCAGCAGCGCATTGAAAACCCCTTGTCCAAGTTGTTGCTGGAGGGCCGATTCCTGCCCAAGGATGTCATCTCGGTGCAGGTGGACCCTGTGCGCGCACCGGGCGAGTTCAGCTTCTCCAAGGCCTGAGCCCCGGGGTGTCTCGCGCCCGACGCACGTCGTCGGGCATCTCAAGGTAGGATGCAGGACATCATTGTTCTGCATCCTTTCGTACCTGTGTCATCCTCTCCTCCAGAAGGCTTTCGGCCGATCCAAGTGGGCGGCCCGTTCATTGCGCACAATGTGCAATTGCATGCGCGCCTGGTCAACACGCATGACGGTGACAAGTTGCAGCTGGGCTTTCGGGTCGAGCCACACCACACCAACCCGTTGGGCTTCTTGCACGGTGGCATGATGGCCACTTTTGTCGATATGCTTGGGGCCTGTGTCATGCCCTACCAAACCCAGATGGAGCGGCGCTTTTTGCCCACGGTCAGCTTGCAAATGGATTTTTTGTCCTCCCCCAAGGTCGGTGACTGGGTCCAGGCCGAAGCCCAAATTTTGCGTGAGACCCGCAACCTGCTGTTCACCCAGGGGTTGGTGCACGCGGGTCAGGAGCTGGTGTTGCGTACCAGCGCGGTCTACAAGATTGGCAAGGCCTTCGACGAGTGGGGCACGGACCCACGGGACCCGTTCAAACTGCGCTTGCCCGCCTGAGGTAAGGCCTGAATGACCGCAGCCGCAACCCATCCCATGCCCCCCCTGGCCGCACCCTTGCGTCAGGATGCGGCGGTCATTGGCCTGGTGGGGTTGGCGCATGCCAGCTCGCATTTTTCACATCTGCTGTTGCCGCTGATGTTTCCCGTTTTCATGAAGGTGTTCGGCCTGACTTACTCTGAGTTGGGCTTGCTGATGAGCATTTTCTTTGTGGTCTCCGGTATGGGGCAAGCATTGGCCGGTTTTTTGGTCGACCGCCTGGGCGCCCGCCCCGTGTTGTTTGCTGCCTTGTCCCTGTTGGCCATGGGTTGCTTGTGGGCGGCGCGCGCGCAGGGCTACACCGACTTGATGGTGGTGGCTGTTTTTCTGGGCTTGGGCAACTGCTCATTCCACCCTGTGGACTTCACCATCTTGAACCAGCGGGTCTCCTTGCCTAGACTGGGCTATGCCTTCAGTGCCCACGGGCTGACGGGCAACCTGGGGTGGGCGGTGGCGCCGGTGTTCATGGTGGGCTTGAGCGAGTGGTGGGATTGGCGTGTGGCCTACCACTGTGCGGCCTTGCTCTTCCTGAGCATTCTGGCATTGGCTTGGTGGCAGCGCCGCGCGCTGAGCACACAGGTGCATCGTGTCCCGCAAGGCACCGCCCAACAGGTCAGTGCCCTGGCCTTCATGAAGGTGCCGGTGGTGTGGTGGTGCTTTGCTTTCTTCATGCTGTCCACCATGACCCTGGCCATCGTCCAGACTTTTGGCGTGTCCATCCTGCAAAAGATGCACGGCGTCAGCTTTGCGGCCGCCAACATGACGCTCACCGCCTACATGCTGTGCGCTGCCGCGGGCATGTTCGTGGGCGGCTTTGTGGCCGCGCGCTGGCCCTTGCAAAGTGACCGTGTGGTGGCCGTTTGCATGACGGCAGGTGCGGGCTTGTTTGCTTTGTGTGGCACCGGGCTGCTCAATGGCATGGGCACCATGGTGGCCTTGGCCGTCACCGGCTTGGCGATCGGCGTGGGCGGGCCCTCGCGCGACATGATGATCAAGAAGGCCACGCCACCGGGTGCCACGGGGCGGGTGTACGGCATGGTGTATTCCGGGCTGGACGTGGGCTTTGCCCTCTCGCCCGTGATCTTTGGCGGCTTCATGGACCGCGGTTGGTATGGCGCCAGCTTGGTCGGTGGCGCTTTGGTATTGCTTTTCAGTGTGTTGGCCGCGTTGGGTATTGGCAAGCGCACTGTGGCACGTCACTGAATATTGAAAGTGAAGAGAGAACAAGGATGACAACTCAAATTGCGGGCCACCTGTTGGTCGAATGTTTGGTCGAGCAGGGCGTGACCCATGCTTTTGGCGTGCCGGGTGAAAGCTATTTGGCCGTGCTGGATGGGTTTCACGCTTACCGCGACCGCATCCGCTTTGTGATCAACCGGCAAGAAGGCGGCGCCGCCTTCATGGCCGATGCCCAGGGGCGCATGACAGGCCGCCCAGGCGTTTGTTTTGTGACCCGAGGACCCGGGGCCACCAATGCCTCGATCGGCGTGCACACGGCCTTTCAGGACAGCACGCCCATGGTGTTGTTCGTGGGCGATGTCGGCAGCGATTGCCGCGACCGCGAAGCATTCCAGGAAATGGACTACAACAGCTTCTTTGGCCCCAACACCAAAGGCCTGGCCAAGCGTGTAGAGCGCATCGACGACCCCGCACGCATTCCCGAGTATGTTGCGCGGGCGTTTGCCACCGCCATGAATGGCCGACCCGGGCCTGTGGTGGTGGTGTTGCCGGAAGACATGTTGGTCAAGGAAGTGACGACGCGCCCCTTGCCGCGCATCGAGCCGGTGGAGGCCTGGAGTGACCCGGGCGCCTTGCGCCAGTTGCGTGAAATGCTGCTGCAGTCGCAAAAGCCCTTTGTGATTGCGGGGGGCGGTGGCTGGACGCCGCAAGCCGCGCAAGCTTTGCAGCGCTTCGCTGAAAACTGGAAGCTGCCCGTGGGCAATGCGTTTCGCTTTCAGGACACCTTTGACAACCATCACCCGCAATACGCTGGTGACGTGGGCATTGGCATTTCGCCCAAGCTCGCGCAGCACATTCGCGAGAGCGACCTGATCCTGGCCATTGGCCCCCGGCTGGGCGAGATGACCACCAGCGGCTACACCTTGTTGACTGCGCCACGCATGACCCAAAAGCTGGTGCACATCCACGCCAGTGCGGAAGAGCTTCACCGGGTCTACCACGCCGACCTGGCCATCCTGTCCACCATGAACGCGGCGGCACGCTCGCTAGAGGTTCTGACGGCGCCCCCCTCACTGCCTTGGGAAAAGCGCACCGAGGCCATTCACGCCGATTACGAGGCCAACCTGCAACCGCAGGCGCTGCCGGGCGACATTGACATGCCGGCCATTGTGGCCACGATCAGCAAGCTGCTGCCGGCCGATGCTTTGGTGACCAATGGGGCTGGCAACTTCGCCAGCTGGGTCCATCGCTTCTTCCGCTACCACGGCTTGGCCAAGGGGCACAAGACGCAACTCGCTCCCACCTCGGGTGCAATGGGCTATGGCGTGCCAGCGGGCATTGGCGGCAGCATTCTGAGCGGCCGGCTGGCGTTCACCATCGCAGGCGATGGCGACTTTTTGATGAATGGGCAAGAGCTGGCCACAGCGGTGCAGCATGGCGGCAAGAGCATCATTGTTTTGCTCAACAATGGCATGTACGGCACCATCCGCATGCATCAGGAGCGCGAGTACCCGCACCACCTGAGTGGCTCGCAGTTGCAAAACCCCGACTTTGCGGCGTTGGCCCAAGCCTATGGCTACAACGGCGTGCGCATCACCCAGACCGCTGAATTCGAACCGGCATTCGTGCAGGCGCTCGCGAGCGACAAGGGCACCGTGATCGAGGTCATGCTGGACCCCGAAGTGATCACCACGCGCGCCACCTTGTCCGCGATCCGCGATGCGGCACTGAAGCGTTGACCAAGCTTTTGCAAAGCGCACAAAAAAAGGGCCGCATTCGCGGCCCTTCTTCTTGGCGATGCCTGAATTACTTCAGGTGCTTGCCGATCAGGCCAGCGAGTTCGAACATCGTCACTTGGGCTTTGCCGAAGACTTCCTTCAGCTTGGCGTCGGCATTGATGTTGCGCTTGTTGACTTTGTCTTGCAGGCCGTGCTTCTTGATGTACGTCCACAGCTTGCTGACCACTTCGGTGCGCGGTGCAGCAGCATTGCCAATCACGGCAGCCAAAGCGGCGCTGGGGGTCATCGGCTTCATGAATGCGGCGTTGGGGGTGCGCTTCTTGGCGGGTGCCTTTTTCGCTGCAGCTTTTTTGGCCGGAGCGGCTTTTTTCGCGGGAGCGGCTTTCTTGGCTGCGGGCTTTTTGGCCGGTGCAGCTTTCTTGGCCGGAGCGGCTTTCTTAGCTACGGGCTTTTTGGCCGGAGCGGCTTTCTTGGCGGGTGCAGCTTTTTTTGCTGCTTTTTTCGCCGGGGCTTTTTTTGCAGTTGCCATGGTTGAGTTCCTTCTAGAAGAGTAATGAACAACTGGCGAAAACTGCTGTTTCGCCAGCACCCTGGATGCTATCGGGAAAAAATCGCGTTTCCAAGGGGAAAAACGTTTTTTTCACTCTGAAATGTTGTTTTTTTCACGTTCTGGCCGAGGAGAGGCCAAGGCAACCCCCAGAAATGCCATCACCCAGGCGATGCCTTGCCAGCGATCTGGGGGCTCGCCCAGGATCCAACCGGTGATGGATGCAGCCACCGGCAGCATGACCGTGAAGATGCCGGCCTGCGACGCTTTCACATGCTGCAGGCCAGTCATCCAGAGCCAAACGCTCCAGACGCTGGCCGCCAGACCATAAAAAAGCAGCAACGCCCAGGTGCAGGCTGCAACCCCCGACCAGTCCAGCGCTGGCCAGTACCAGAGGGCCAGCGGCGTCATCAGGGCGCAGCCCCACAAGTTGATGACGGCCGTGATGCGGCGAGGGGTCATGACATCCGACAGCCGCTTGCCCATCACGACGTAAGCCGCCTCGCAGAACACCGCAGCCAGAACCAGCGCGTTCCCCCAGAATTGGCTTTCACGAGGAGCGCCATCGCGAGGGGCCGTGTTCAGCAGCAGCATGCCCGTGGCCGCGAACGCCAGAGCCAGCAGCAAGCGCCCCGACAGTCGCTCACTCAGAAAGAGCGCGCTCAACATGGCCACCACAATCGGCAGCATCGACAAGATGATGCCCGCCGCCATGGCGCTGGTTTGGCTGACGCCGTACAGCATGCAAATGGAAAAAAGAAAATTGCCCAGGAAGGACTCGAAGAACAGCAGCCCTTTCATTCGAAGATTCAAGGCAGGCTCTTGCGTGGGCTTGCGCAACCAGTGGGGGACGGCCAAGGCGCCAATCACAAAGCGCAGCCACGCCAAGGCAAACACGCCGAAAACGCTGACCAGGGGCTTGGCCAAGGCCACATAGCAGCCGACCAAGGCCATGCTCAAGCCCAGGCAAAAGCAGGCTTGCCAATAGGCGTGGCGCGGGAGGGAATGGTTTTGCATAAACAGTGGGCTTAACTGTAACAATGCGGGGGATGGAATATCCCGCGCCACCCCGACGTGTCTTTGTCTACGGCACCTTGCGCAAAGGCCAAAGCAACGACATCAACCGCATGCTGCCTGCACCCCGGTATTTGGGGCGGGCGCGTTTGAATGGCGTCATGTACCACTTGGGGGACTATCCGGGCGTGGTCCTGGGCGGCCCGCGTTGGGTTCAGGGCGAGGTGTACGAAGTGACGGACGCCCTCGAACGCGCCCTCGATGTGCTCGAAGGCGTTTTGCCAACGCCCACCGGTGAATACTTTAAGCGAGAGGTGCCGGTGAGTTGGGCAGGGCAGTCAGCGCGCTGCTTGGTGTATGAAATCAACCCCTTGTTTTTGAAGGGTTGCCATGAAATTCACAGCGGTGATTGGTGCGCTGCCTCAACTTAGCGCATGCCTTGCACCTTGCGAGTGCAAGCGGTTTCAATTGGGTAAAAATATGTTTTGCAATATGAAATATTGCAATGCTGCGCCGCAATATATTTTCTCGATATGAGAAAAGGAATTTCGCTATTCAATATCAACTTCATAAGCCGTTGAAATCATTGATGAAAAAATAATTCTTCTATAAGACATAAGAGGTGAAATAAGTCTTCTATAAGACTTAAACTTGTGGCACCGGCACCGAACTTGCACACGCAACTTGCCGAACTGTTTCAACAACCTCAGGAGTGATCTCATGCCGCAATCTCTGACAGAACAACTCAGCCGTGAACAACAAATCGCTGCCCTCGAAAAAGAGTGGGCCACCGACCCCCGTTGGAAAGGCGTCAAGCGTGGCTACAGCGCCGCCGACGTCGTGCGTTTGCGCGGCAGCCTGCAGATCGAAAACACCCTGGCCCGCCGTGGTGCAGAAAAGCTGTGGCGCCTGATCAATGGCGAAGCCAAAAAAGGCTATGTGAACTCTTTCGGCGCCATCTCTGCGGGCCAAGCCATGCAGCAAGCCAAAGCCGGCCTTGAAGCCGTGTACCTCTCGGGCTGGCAAGTCGCCGCTGACGGCAACAGCTCCGAGACCATGTACCCCGACCAGTCGTTGTACGCCTACGACTCCGTGCCCACCATGGTGCGCCGCATCAACAACACCTTCAAGCGTGCAGATGAAATCCAGTGGGGCCGTGGCGTCGAGCCGGGCAACAAAGACTTCATCGACTATTTCCTGCCCATCGTGGCCGATGCCGAAGCCGGTTTCGGCGGCGTGCTCAACGCCTTTGAGCTCATGAAGAACATGATCACGGCAGGCGCTGCAGGCGTGCACTTCGAAGACCAACTGGCCGCCGTGAAGAAGTGCGGCCACATGGGCGGCAAAGTGCTGGTCCCCACCCACGAAGCCTGCGAGAAGCTGATTGCGGCGCGTTTCGCCGCCGACGTCATGGGCGTGCCCACCATTGTGCTGGCCCGCACCGACGCAGAAGCAGCCAACCTGCTGACCTCTGACCACGATGCCAACGACAAGCCTTTCCTGACCGGCGAACGCACCCCCGAGGGCTTCTACCGCGTCAAGAACGGCCTGGAGCAAGCCATCAGCCGCGGCGTGTCCTACGCAGCCTACGCCGACCTGGTGTGGTGCGAAACCGGCACGCCCGACCTCGGCTTTGCCCGTGAGTTCGCACAAGCCGTGCATGCCAAGCATCCTGGCAAGCTGCTGTCCTACAACTGCTCGCCTTCCTTCAACTGGAAGAAAAACCTGGACGACAAGACCATTGCGGCGTTCCAGGACGAGCTGTCCGCACTGGGCTACAAGTACCAGTTCATCACCTTGGCCGGCATCCACGTCAACTGGTACAACACCTTCCAATTCGCCCACGCCTACGCCCGCGGCGAAGGCATGAAGCACTATGTGAACATGGTGCAAGAGCCCGAGTTCGCTGCCCGCGAAAAGGGTTACACCTTCGTGTCGCACCAACAAGAAGTGGGTGCAGGTTACTTCGACGACGTGACCACCGTGATTCAAGGCGGCCAGTCCAGCGTGAAAGCGCTGACCGGTTCGACCGAAGAAGAGCAGTTCCACTGAGCAGCTACGCTGCGTCCTTCTCCGGGTACTCCTAGGTGGGTACTTGGTGGGTTGAAAAGGCCATCTGACGTGAGAGCGTTGGGTGGCTTTTTTCTTTGTTCTTGTCGAGGTTGAAGATTCGTAGAATGATTGCGCTGTGAACAATTATTCGATCATTCTTGGTGCTCTTGCAGTAGGTGGCGTGTTGGGCTACGGGCTTGGCCGCTATCGCGCTGAGTTGTTTCAGAAACGAGTGACTTCATTTCAAAATCGTGGCGAGTCTCTGGTTACTGAGGCAATTACAAATAATTTCAGACCCCCAGACTATCACCTGTTCAACCACCTGACCCTCAAGTTGAACGAGGGTACAACTCAGATTGACCACGTATTGGTGTCACGTTTTGGCGTCTTTGTCATTGAGACCAAGGATTACAAAGGTTGGATTTTCGCGAGCCCAGGACAGGCTCATTGGACCCAAGTTGTTTTCAATGGCAAGCACAAGTTTCAGAATCCGATTCTCCAAAACAAGCTTCACGTCAAAGCAGTGACCGATCTTCTCGATTTTTTGCCTGCAGATGTCGTCAAGTCCATCGTTGTTTTCACAGAAAAAGCCGAGTTCAAAACGGATATTCCTCAAGGCGTGTTCACGATTTCTCGACTCATTGACCACTTGCGTAGTTGCCAAGATGAAGTCATATCGATGAATCGAATGCAGTTTTGTGTTGGGCGGTTAGAGACTGCACGACTTTCGATCAGTGGCGAGACCGATGTGGCGCATGTAGCTCACTTGAAACGGCGAAATGTGGTACGTGACTGAAGGACTGTCTGGCGTCATGTTGACAATGCCATCAAAAATCGAGAGTTAAAAAAATGAGTGACGTTACGATCAAACCTGAAAATCACAGTTTCTGGGCAAGCTTTTTGAAGATCAAGTCAGTACTCGTTGTCCTGTCACTTGTTGGCCTGCTTGCAACAAACGTCATGACCTTGGCGAATGCTGCGACACACGACTTTCTCCATTCCCTGTTGTGGCGGGCTTTGTCTATTGGAGGAGAGGTATTTGCTGATCAAGCTTTGAGGAAAAGTACGAAATTCCAGTTAGAGTGTTGAATCACATCCAAAACTGAGCCAGTTTCTGAGCTTTACACGTTGAAATTT
>CAYTZZ010000028.1:0-35436 GCA_964442645.1 uncultured Bordetella sp.
CCCCCCCACCGTCTTGGGTAGCTAAGGGGGGCAATCTCTATTGGTAGATGATGGCGGCGCTTCGCTCGCCATGACGGGGAAGAGGGTGCTTTTGTTTGGCGGCAATGGCCAACTCGGTTGGACTTTTCGGCAGCAGCTCTCCACCGAGCAACTGACCACGCTAGACCGCCAAGCCGCCGACCTCTCTAACCCCGAGGCCATTCGCGCAGCCATCCGTACCCACCGCCCGGACATCATCCTCAATGCGGCGGCTTACACCGCAGTGGACAAAGCGCAAAGCGAGCCCGAGTTGGCCCACCAAATCAACGCGGTGGCCCCTGGGGTGATGGCCGAAGAGGCGCAAGCCTTGGGCGCATGCCTGGTGCACTTCTCTACAGACTATGTGTTTGCGGGGGAGGGCACACAGCCCTACAAAGAAGGCGACGCCACCGGGCCGCTGTCGGTCTATGGCCAAACCAAGCTGGCGGGCGAGCAAGCAGTGCAACAGGCCTGCGCCCGGCATTTGATTTTTCGCACGAGTTGGGTGGTGGGCGAGCATGGTGGCAACTTTATGAAGACCATGCTGCGTCTGGCCGCCGAGCGCGACAGCTTGCGCGTGGTGGCCGACCAATACGGCGTGCCCACCTCGGCCCAGTTCCTGGTGCACCACAGCTTGGCGGCCGTGAATCACTGTTTGCAACAAGAGGCCAAGCACCAAACCGCGCCCTGGGGCGTGTACCACCTGGTGCCCGCCGGCGAGACCACTTGGCATGCCTATGCCCAGCATGTGATTGGCCTGGCGCATGCACAAGGCATGCCCATGAAAGCCAAGCCCGAGGATGTGCACCCCATTCGCACCGAAGACTACCCGCTGCCCGCACCACGTCCCAAGAACTCGCGTTTGAGCACCGAGAAATTTCAGCGGGCGTTTGGGATAAGCTTGCCAGCATGGCAACAAACTCTCCCACCTGTTCAGGCGAGTACTGACATATGACACAACGCAAAGGCATCATCCTCGCTGGCGGCTCCGGCACGCGGCTGTATCCCGTGACACAAGCGGTGTCCAAGCAGTTGCTGCCGGTGTACGACAAGCCCATGATTTACTACCCGCTGACCACCTTGATGCTCAGTGGCATTCGCGAGGTGCTGATCATCTCCACCCCGCAAGACACGCCGCGCTTTGCCGAGTTGCTGGGCGATGGCGCGCGTTGGGGCATGAACATTCAGTACGCGGTGCAGCCCAGCCCCGATGGCTTGGCGCAGGCCTTCATCATCGGGCGCGAGTTTGTCGGCAACCAGCCTAGCGCCCTGGTGTTGGGCGACAACATTTTTTACGGCCACGACCTGGTCAAGCAGCTGGACAGCGCGCACCAGCGCACCACGGGTGCCACTGTGTTTGCCTACCATGTGCACGACCCTGAGCGCTATGGCGTGGTGGAGTTTGATGCGCAGCAGCGTGCCCTCACCATTGAAGAAAAGCCCAAGCAACCCAAGTCCAACTACGCTGTGACGGGCTTGTATTTTTACGACCAGCAGGTGTGTGACATTGCGGCCGACATTCGCCCCTCGGCGCGCGGTGAGTTGGAAATCACCGACGTGAACCGCCGCTACCTGGCGCAGCAACAGCTGAATGTGGAAATCATGGGCCGGGGTTATGCCTGGCTGGACACGGGAACGCACGACAGCTTGCAAGAAGCGGCCAGCTTCATTGCCACCTTGCAAAAACGCCAGGGCTTGATGGTGGCCTGTCCCGAGGAAATTGCCTATGCGCTGGGATGGATCAGCGCAGAGAAGCTGCAGGCGCTGGCCCAACCCCTGGCCAAAAACGGCTACGGCCAGTATTTGCTGAATTTGTTGAAATAAGCCATGGCCTACACCGTCACCCCTACCGCCATTGCCGATGTGCTGATGCTCGACCCCCAGGTGTTTGGCGATGCCCGAGGGTATTTTTACGAGAGCTTCAATCAGAAAGATTTCGAGCGCGCCACGGGCTTGAACCTGCAGTTTGTGCAAGACAACCACAGCTGCTCGGCACGCGGCGTGTTGCGTGGCCTGCACTACCAGGTGCAGCACCCCCAAGGCAAGCTGGTGCGGGTGACGCAAGGCGAGGTGTTTGATGCGGTGGTGGACATCCGCCCCACGTCTCCCACCTTTGGGCGCTCCGTGGGCGTGCGTCTCTCAGCCGACAACAAGCGGCAGTTGTGGATTCCTCCAGGGCTGGCGCATGGCTTCTTGGTGCTGAGCGAAACCGCCGAGTTTTTGTACAAAACCACCGATTACTGGATGCCCGCGTTCGAGCGCTCCCTGGCCTGGAACGACCCCACCGCCGGCGTTGATTGGCCCTTGGCGGAAATAGCGCCCGCGCAACCCACTCTGGCCGCCAAAGATGCCTCGGCCAAAGCCTGGGACGAGCTTCGCCCCGAGTGGTGACCCGGCCCCTACATTGCACGCGAAGTGGGGGGTAACTTGCGGCACAATCCAAAGATTGTTGGATTTTTAAAGAGCCCGACCCCATGACCGACACCACCCACATCCCCCCCCGCGACAAAGCGGAAATCCTGGCGCAAGCGCTGCCCTACATCCGCAAGTTTCACGGCAAGACCCTGGTCATCAAATACGGCGGCAACGCCATGACCGACCCGGCACTGCAAGCCGACTTTGCCGAAGACGTGGTGCTGCTGAAATTGGTGGGCATGAACCCGGTGGTGGTGCACGGCGGTGGCCCGCAGATTGAAACCGCGCTGAACCGCCTGGGCAAAAAGGGCGAGTTCATTCAAGGCATGCGCGTGACCGACGAGGAAACCATGGAAGTGGTGGAGTGGGTGCTGGCTGGCGAAGTGCAGCAAGACATTGTGGGTCTGATCAACCAGGCTGGCGGCAAGGCCGTGGGCCTGACCGGACGCGACGGTGGCATGATCCATGCGCGCAAGCTGAAAATGGTGGACAACAAAGACGCCAGCAAGGAATACGATGTGGGCCAGGTGGGCGACATCGTGGGCATCGACCCCAGCGTGGTCAAGGCCTTGCAGGACGACGCCTTCATTCCCGTGATCAGCCCGATTGGCTTTGGCGAAAACAACGAAAGCTACAACATCAATGCCGATGTGGTGGCGGCCAAACTGGCCATGGTGCTGAAAGCAGAAAAGCTGGTGTTGCTGACCAACACCCCCGGCGTACTCGACAAAGCCGGCAACCTGTTGACGAACTTGTCAGCCCGTCAAATTGACGACCTGTTCGAAGACGGCACCATCAGTGGCGGCATGTTGCCCAAGATCAGCGGTGCGCTGGAGGCCGCCAAGAGCGGCGTAAATTCAGTGCACATCATCGATGGCCGTGTGCCCCACGCCATGCTGTTGGAAATTTTGACCGACCAAGCCTACGGCACCATGATTCGCTCGCACTGAGCGAACCCAGCACCCCCAACAACGAAGAGAGACGACCATGGCTGAAGACGACACCCTCCCTTCCCCCGCCGCCGAAGAGGCGCCCACCCGCAAGCGTCCCAAGCCCGGCGAGCGCCGTGTGCAAATTTTGCAAACCCTGGCCCAGATGCTCGAGCAGCCGGGCGGCGAGCGCGTGACCACCGCGGCCCTGGCCGCCAAGTTGCAGGTGAGCGAGGCCGCGCTGTACCGTCACTTTGCCAGCAAGGCGCAGATGTTTGAAGGCCTGCTGGACTTCATCGACCAGACGGTGTTTGGCCTGGTGAACCAGATCATTGAGCGCGAGGGCGATGGCGCCCAAAAAGCGGCACGCATCATTGCCATGCTGTTGCAGTTTGGCGAGCGTAACCAAGGCATGACCCGCGTGATGGTGGGCGATGCCCTGGTGCATGAGAACGAGCGCTTGCAACAACGCATGAACCAGTTTTTTGACCGATTGGAGTCGAGCTTGCGCCAGGTGCTGAAAGACGCGCAAGTGGTGCGCCTGTCGCAGACGCCGACGGTGGAGGCGCAAGTGCGGGCCTCGGTGCTGACATCGTTTGCGCTGGGGCGCTTGCAGCGGTTTGCGCGCTCGGGGTTTAAGAAGAGCCCGACGGAGCAGGTTGAGGCGGCATTGGCGCTGGTGATGGCGTGAGCAACAGCGCGCTCGATTTGGAGCCCTTGCCTGCGCTCAGCAGTCGAACGCTTTATTTGCGCCTTCTGGGCTACCTCCGCCCTTATTGGAAGGTTTTTGCCCTGGCGGTGGTGGGCATGTTGTGTCTGGCCGCAACGGAGCCGGTGTTTCCGGCCATCATGAAGTTTCTTCTGGACAAGGGCTTTAAAACCGAAGACACCAGGCTTGTTTGGCTGATACCGGTAGGCATTGTTTTGCTCTTTTTGTTCAGGGCTTTGTTTTCGTTTTTTACCAATTACTTGATGACCTGGATTTCCTTGCAGCTGGTCATCGATTTGCGCCGTCAAATGTTTGACAAGATTTTGACGCTGCCCACACAGGTCTTTCACGACTATTCCGCAGGAAAATTGATTTCACGCTTGATGTATGACGCCGAGAACGTGAATCAAGCCGCCACCAATGTGCTGGTCATTGCGGTCAGGGAGTCACTGACGGCTTTGGCTTTGTTGGGCTACTTGATTTACCTCGATTGGAAGCTGACGCTGATCACCTTGGCAATTGGCCCATTGATCGCCTTGATTCTCAGACGCATGAGTTTGCGCATTCGCTCAGCCAGTCGTGCCAACCTGGAGGCGCTGAGGGCAATGTCGCACACCATTGAAGAGTCGGCCGATGCCCACAAAGTCGTGAGAATTTTTGGGGGGCACGAACAACAACGGGTGCGCTTTTACAAGGACACGGAGAAGTTGCGCCACGCTGTGCTGAGGCAGGCAGTGCCTTCCTCAGCGTTGACGCCAGTCACCCACCTGGTTGCCTCTTTGGCAGTGGCCACCATCACTTTTTTGGCGCTAGGCCAGGCCACAGGAGATGCTGGCGCGTCGGCGGGCAGTTTTGTTTCTTTTATCACGGCCATGCTGCTTTTGATCTCGCCCATCAAGCAGTTGACCGGCATCAATCCGATCATGCAACAAGGCTTGGCAGCTTGTGAAAGCGTCTTTCATTTCATCGACATGAAAGACGAAGTGGACGATGGCAAACTGGCGTTGTCAGACATCAAAGGCGACATTGAGTTCAGGAATGTCAGCTTCGCCTATCCAGGGGCCGACAGGCAGGCGCTGGATCACATCCATTTGAAAGTGCGTTCGGGCCAGACGGTTGCCTTGGTCGGCGCATCAGGGGGCGGCAAAACGACGGTGAGCGCATTGATCCCTCGTTTTTACAGTCCGCAGTCTGGCCAAATTCTCATTGATGGCGTGGACATTCAAGATGTCACGCTGGCCAGCCTGCGCCAACAAATTGCCCTGGTGAGTCAGGACATCGTGCTTTTCAACGACACGGTGGCAGCCAACATTGCTTACGGTGCCAAGGCCGATATCGCCCGAGAAGACATTGTGCGTGCGGCACAGGCCGCCTACGCCTGGGACTTCATTCAGCAGCTTCCACTCGGGCTGGACACCTTGATTGGAGAGGATGGTGCCAAGCTTTCGGGCGGACAACGCCAACGAATCGCCATTGCCCGGGCATTGCTGAAAAACGCCCCTGTTTTGATTTTGGATGAAGCCACATCCGCGCTGGACACCGAGTCTGAGCGACAAGTTCAGGCTGCCTTGAGCACTTTGATGAAAAACAGGACCACGCTGGTCATTGCGCACCGGCTGAGCACCATTGAAGGAGCCGATCTAATCTTGGTCCTGGACCGAGGGCAAGTGGTGGAGCGCGGGACGCACGCTGAACTCATTGCTTTGAATGGGCATTATTCCAAGTTAAATCAAATGCAGACTTGACAGCGCCACCATGCCAATTCCCATCCTCATGTACCACCAAATAGATGAGCCGCCACCCAGAGGGACATCGTTGCGCGGCCTCATCGTGGCGCCAAGTTCGTTTGCCTGGCAGATGCGGATGTTGAAGTGGATGGGGTACCGCGCCTTGTCCATGACGGACCTGGAGCCTTATTTGGCCGGGGACAAGCAAGGCAAAGTCGTGGGGCTGACTTTCGATGATGGCTACCAAAATAACTTGCAACACGCATTGCCCGTCATTTTGAAAATGGGATTCACTGCAACTTGTTACGGCTTGAGTTGCATGTTCGGTGGCTCTAATGCATGGGACCACGGAAAGGTGGCTGAAAAACCTTTGATGAATGCCCAAGAGTGGCAGCAATGGGTCGCCGCCGGTATGGATGTGGGATCCCACACAAGGTGGCATCGGGACTTGTCGACCCTTTCCTCGGAAGATGCCTTATCGGAAATCACATTGTCCAAGTCTGAGTTGACGCAGCAAATAGGTTGCGAAGTACGCCACTTTTGCTATCCCTATGGTCGTTACTCAACAGAGCATGTGCAAATGGTGAAGGCCGCCGGGTACCAGACCGCCACAACGACGCGGCGCGGGCGCGTGAATGTGGGCGATGATCCTCTGGAGCTTCGCCGCGTCATGGTGGCGCGGGCGACGCATCCGCTGCAGTTCTATATGAAAATTGCGACAGCGTACGAGGACAGACGCGCATGACAGGCCTTGTTCTTTACTGTAAGAGTTACCGGACAGATTTGCGGCGCGTGCTCAGATTGGCTGAGTCGGTGCAGGCCTTGAACAAAGACGGGCTGCCGTTCTATCTTTCAGTTCCTCAAACAGATTTGGCGCTTTTTACCGATGCACTGGCCAGCCTGCCTGTTGAGCTGATCGCCGACGAGGACATTCTTCGTTGTTCTCCATCGATCGATGCCCGCGCCATGGAGAATTTGTCGGGCAGTTTGGCGCAGCAAATCGTCAAGTCTGAATTTTGGCGATTGGGTTTGTCAGATGCCTATCTGTGTCTGGATTCTGACGCTGTGTTCATTCGGCCGTTTTTTGCCAGTGACTACATGTCGGAGGCGGGCGTTCCGTATTTGGTGATGTCTGAGGCGCAATCCTTGATGGAGCAGTCGCTTGCATTGCACAAATCGAGTGTCATTGATAATTTTCACCGCGAGTCTGCGCAAGTGCAGGATGTCTTTGGCCGTGCTGGCAAGGCTTACAGTTTTGGCCCCATGCCGATTGTTTGGCATCGTGCCGTATGGGAGAGTCTGGATCGCCAATTTCTGCAGCCCCGTGGCATGAATTTCCTGGACGCCATCTTGCAAGCACCCTTGGAGTCCAGGTGGTACGGCGAAGCCTTGCTGAAATTCAAGGCCATTGATTTTTTGCCAGCTGAGCCGTTTTTCAAGGTGTACCACTATGCTTGGCAATGGGATGCAGACCGGCGCAACCGAGTGACCTTCAACGAGCTGGCCAAAATTTACAGCGGGGTGATTTTCCAATCTTCTTGGGAGAGGGACATGGATTGGCCGTCGGAGGGAGGCAGCCTTGGCTCCCGTCTGGGGCGGCGTGTGCGTCGCATACTAGGCCGAATCTGAGGCAAGTCAGGACGCCATGATCACATCCACTCCAATCGACTCTGTGGGCTTGCGCACCGTTCCTTCGGAAGTGGTCTGCCTGGAAGAAAAGCTGTTGGGCCTGGTCTGTGCGTTTCTGTCTTCGCGCCAAACATTGCTGAACGAGCAGCATCTTCGATTTCTCTGTGCGCCATGGGTTCATTTTTTCACGCATGGCATTCATCATTACGTTCAAAGCCATGGGACAAGCACAGCCCTCAGTGAACAGGGGTCGTTAGAAGAAGCGCTGGCATGTCCGATGCTTGCAGCGCCGGGCGACACCCTGGCCTTCATGGAATTTTTCCGTACAGTGAAATTCAGTGAGTACTTGGACGCATCGCTTGCAGGGGAGCGGCCCCAATTCACTGGCCGAACCAGCACGAACCAGTTGAGGCTCCAGCAGGAAAAAAAACGATCCACACTGGCTTTCATGCCTTGCTTTCCGAGGTTGTTTCGATACCTCCTGGGTGTTTGGAATGTCGGCCGGGTCAAGTTTTTGGAAAACAAATTTGATCAGGTCGACGTCGCGCGAGATGGCAATGCCAGACGTCAGTTGCATGAACGGGTGAAACTTTCACTGGCCAAAGACTGGCCAGAACTGTCATCTTGGCTGGCGTTGCATGTGGCGGATTTATTCCCCAAGTCGCTGCTTGAGAATCTTGAGAAAAATTTCTTGGATAAATTGAATTATCCAGAAAACAAATATTTGTTTTCGGCAGACGCCTGGCACATCATTGATGATTGGAAGATCTACGCCGTAGCGCAAAAGTCAAAATACCAAACGCACTGGATTGGCGCTCCCAACGCCATCAGTCATGGGAGCCTGGCAATTTTTTGGCAACGTGAGTTTGAGTTGGCTCACATGGACACATATTTGTCATGGGGTTGGGCGGCCCCAGTGCCCTCTCGGTCCCGACTGTTGCCATTTTTTGCACCGCATTACGCTGGCAAAAAGCAAAAAAAATATTTGCCGGGTGAAGGCAAAAAAGGTATTTTGTTGTCGTCAGCCGCAAGGCCTCGGCATCTTCTGGAGTACCCGTATACCCCGGATCGCTTTGAGCGCTATCTGAAAAGCCAACTCCAATTGGCGCAGCGCCTGTTCAGCTTGTCGGGCTTGCAAGTAGCTATTCGAACGCGGCCCAAGGATTTAGGTTGGGATGTGGCTGAATTGGTGGGGCAATTGAACACACCGGAAATCACGCTGGAGTATCAGTCCGGCGCGTTTACGGACAGGCTGTCAATGTGTCAATTGCATATTTGTGACAACTGCTCCACCACAATTGTCGAGAGCCTTTGGGCCAATCACCCTAGTCTGTTCATCATCACCGACGACTATTTTCAAATCAACGATTCAGCCCGCGACGACTACAACATACTGGCACAGGTGGGTATTTTTCATGAAAGCATGGAGGCGCTGCTGAGCCATTTCTCAACGATTCAAGCGGACATTGAAAGCTGGTGGCGCGATGTGAAAACTCAAAAGGCCATCGGCTTATTTTTGAAGAGGCAGGGGCAGCATGGCGCTGGGCTTCGTGTTTGGTCGAAGGCATTGACTGCGCCCCAGTCTCTGGCCTCAAACACGCTTGCGGCCAGATAACCTCAAGATGGATTCAAATTGATCATGAACCGAAAAGTGGCGTTCTATGTCATGAGCCGTCGTGGGCTCTATGCATTGCAAAAATTCATTGAAAGGTTTGGCGCAGCGGTCATTGATGGCGTCGTCGGTGCAGCCGATCCAGCGGTGAAAGACGATCCGTATTCCGAGATTGCGGCGTTGGCGTCGTGCCATGGCATCACCTTTCACGATAGAAACACGAGGCAGCCTCCATTCACATCGGGCACATTGAAATTTGCTGTTGGCTGGCGGTGGTTAATCCAGGACGCTGAAAACCTCATTGTTTTTCATGATTCATTGCTCCCTAAATACCGAGGATTTGCGCCCCTTGTGAATTGCCTTGTCAAAGGCGAGCGTGCCACAGGCGTTTCTGCGATTTTTGCGGCAGAAGAGTATGACAAGGGGAAAATCATTGCGCAAAAATCTGTTGCCATAGATTACCCCATCAAGATCAAGCATGCCATTGAAAAAATTGAGCCGCTGTATGCTGCGTTGATTGCTGAAATTTACACAGATTGGATGGCGGGGTCTGGCATCACAGGTGTGAGCCAGCTCGAAAGTGATGCGACATACAGCCCCTGGCTAGACGAGCAAGATTACATGATTGATTGGTCTTGGCCAGCAGATAAAATAAAAAGATTCATTGACGCCGTTGGCTATCCCTACGCAGGGGCGCGTACGCGGGTTGCCGATCAAATTTGCATCGTTGAAGAAGCCGAAGTCGTGCAAGACTTGGTTGTAGAAAACAGGTCACGCCATCTGGGGAAAATCATTTCAATGCGCGATGGCATACCGGTGGTCATCTGTGGAGATGGATTGCTTGCACTGCAAAAAATGACCACGCCGGCAGGTGATGCCTGCAAAATTAATTTCAGAAGCAGATTTCACGCATGATCGTCTTTAACAAGCCCCCACGCACTGGCAATGAGGACCAGTACGTCAATCAGGCTTTGGCCAGTGACAAATTGTCTGGCGATGGCTTTTTTGGAAACAAGTGTCACAACTGGTTCATGCAGACGCTGGGCTGCCATAAGGCACTGCTGACCCCGTCATGCACAGCAGCCTTGGAAATGGCGGCCATCCTCATCGGCATTGAGCCAGGTGATGAGGTGATTATGCCAAGCTACACCTTTGTCAGCACGGCCAATGCCTTTGTATTGCGCGGCGCGCGCATTGTCTTTGTGGACATTCGCCCTGAGACGATGAATTTAAACGAGCAGCTGATCGAGGCGGCTGTGACACAGCGAACCAAAGCCATTGTGCCTGTTCATTACGCAGGCGTCCCCTGCGACATGGACGCCATTGTGGCTGTCGCAAAAAGACACTCTTTGTACATTGTCGAGGACGCTGCCCAGGGGATGATGAGCCATTACAAAGGGCGTCAACTGGGAACCATCGGTCATCTTGGCACCTACAGCTTCCACGAGACAAAAAATTTCACGAGTGGCGGCGAAGGCGGGCTTTTGATCATCAACTCCCCAGAGTTGTTGGAGAGGGCCGAAATCATCCGCGAAAAGGGCACGAACAGGAATCAGTTTTTCAGAGGCCAAGTTGACAAATACACATGGGTTGACATAGGCAGCAGTTATTTGCCGAGTGAGTTGCAGGCCGCTTATTTGTGGGGGCAACTTGAGTATGCCGACCAGATTCATCAGGCACGGCTTGCAAAATGGCATCACTACCACCAGAGGTTGCAGCCACTGCGCCAGGCTGCGCGAGTTGAATTGCCGCACGTGCCAGAAGACTGCCATCACAATGGGCACATGTACTATTTGAAGCTGCGTGATTTGTCAGAGCGAAGCGCCTTCATTGAAAAAATGCGCAAACAGTTCGACATCATGTGTGTGTTTCACTACATTCCACTCCACACAGCGCCGGCAGGCCTTTTGCATGGCTCTTTTCAGGGCGAGGACGTCTTCACGACCCGTGAAAGCGAGCGTTTGGTTCGCTTGCCGATCTGGCACCAACTTGCCGACCATCAAATTGATTTCATTTGTAATGCCGTTGAGGAAGTTATGGAGTCGCTTGGATGAAAAAAGTGCTTCATCTATGCCCTCGAAATAGCCTGTTTTCAGGCAAGGTTGAAAAGTTTGCGAATTTGAATGCCGAGAAATTCTTTCTGTATGAGACTGATTTCAATTTCTATTCGAAAATTGAGCTGATTCAAATTTTCAAAATCTTGCGACGGCACAAAGATCATTTTTTTGTTTTTCATCGCGTGCCGTCTTGGGCAATTGGCGTACTGGTTTTCTTTTTTTTCCCTCGACTCCAATATTCCTTGTTTTATTGGGGCGATGATTACTACCTCCCTATTCTCAACCCAGAGCGGCTGAGAAAGCACTGTGTGCGCAAAAGCCCTTACCGAGCGCTCATTGAGGCTGCAGACGCGTCCTTGGACAGCCGTCAGCCTCGGCGGTTGAGCCTGCGAAAAAAAATCAAGGCTTATGTGAGACTCAGGATTGCGTCCTGTGCGGCAAGTCAGGCCCAGTGCATATACGCTTCTCCCAAACAGTACCGTTATCTTCGCTATGTAAGCTACAAGCTGAGAGGCGTGAGTGCGTTCTGTCCTGAAAATCAGCAGATGACCATGTATTCTGATGTTGAGTCGGACAACAAAGTGCATGAGCGTAAAAGCGCTCACCTTGAAGCACAGGGCATTTTTTCAAAAAAGAGTTTGACGGTGCTTGTTTGCCATAGCGGCACATCAGAAGTCAATGTGCCACATTCGTTGGCCTTGCTTGAGCAGATGGCAAGCCATCGCCGGTGCGAAATCCATATCGTTGGATATCTGTCTTATGCTGGTGGAGACGACGCCAGCCGTGACCTTCTCGAAAAAAATTACGTTGCACAAGCGAGCAAGTTCGCCAAGTCTGTTCGGTTTGAGCGTAAATTTTTGACTGTTGAGCAATTAAACCAATCGTTTGAGGGCCTTGATTTGGCCTTCTTCTCTGCTTACCGTGATGAAGGCCTGACCTTGCTGAATATGCTGGCAAGGCGTGGCGTGCCGCTGTGCTTTAATCGTTTTTCAATCAATTACGATTATTTCAAGGCCCGAGCTTATGGGGCCTTGCTGACGCATGAAGAAGCGGTGGGATAAGCAGGATTACTTTGTGTTTTTGTATTGGTCGGAATAGTCCATCAGCATGCGCTCACGGTGCCACTCGGCGCCCATCGGGGTGTCGGCATATTCATGAAAACAGGGCGTGCCCAGGGTGAAATGCAAGAGCTTGGCCTCCGGGTTCGGACCAAACTCATCCGGCAGCCAGTTCCACGTTTTGGGCAGTTCGCCAATCTGATCGTCTGAAAGCCACGTAAAGCGGTGCAGCTGTGCGCCAGTGGCGTTCTGGATAAATTCCGGCGTGACGGCGCGATTGGCCGGGTGGCCACAATTCCACAAGACCACACTGGACCAGTTTTTTCGAGGGTAATTTTGATTGGGTGCGCCCAGGTATTTGACCGGCGTGCGCGTCTGGTAATCATGGTGGACGCACATGACGGCTTTTTCGGGGTCCCGCATGGCCCACAGTTTGGAGATGTCGTCGCGCACGATCATGTCGCCGTCCATGAACAAGGCCCAGCCTTGATAGTCCATCAAATGCGGCACCAGAAAGCGGCTGTAGATGAATTGGTTCGAGCCATCGGAATGCATTTCTTGGTAGCCCGATAAGTTGGCAAGCGCCAGAGGGGTGAGCGACAAAGGTGCACTGGAATGTCGAATCAAGCTGTTGCTGCAGACATGGTAGGCAACGGCCTCGCGGGGATCGAAGCCTATAAAAATATTCATCATGTTCGAACTTCCTTGCTGGGGTGCAGTTTGTTTTGTTGGAGCGCCTTGACGATGGCGCTGGTCTGTTGGCGCCAAATCCATTTCCGGAAAAAACGCCTGGGCGCATCGGCAGCGACTGCGTCAAGCCTGAGCAGGAGGCGCGTTTGCAGTTCTGGCGTCCAAGCGTTCAAGCGCATGTGCAAATTGTATGTTTCGAGGATGGCCAAGTTGCCGATGCGGGTGTGCTCAAAACGCGCCTCGGGGTGCTTTTGCCGAATCAGCTTTTTATTTTGCTTCAAAAGCCGTTTGGCTTGGGGGCTTGCCTGGAAGGTTGCGCTGCCCACATGCAGCACAAAAACATCTTCCGTGATTTTTTGCTCCCAACCGGCTTTGCGCAAGCGCAGGCTGAAGTCAAAGTCCTCGTAATAGCCCAAGCCAAAAGCGGTGTCCAATCCGCCCAGCTGGTCCCACGCATCACGGCGAATGGCGATGCAAAAAAAGTCACAACGGTAGGCCGGCATCAAGCAATGCGTGGGATGTGCGTGAAGCTGGGCGCCGATTTGCAGCCATTCGGCATGGTTTGCATTGGGTTTCCACAAGCGTTGCCCATTGCCAGCCGCATTGGTGACGGGGCCGATCATGGCCACCTCTGGGGGTGCTTCGCGCAGCACGCGCTTGAGCGCATCCAGGGCTTGTGGAGGGAACAAGGTGTCGTTGTTGACGAGAAACAGCCACGCACCTTGGGCCTGTGACGCGCCCCAATTCATGCCGCCAGCAAAGCCACGGTTGGTCTCGCTTAACAGGCATTTGACGTTGGGGTGGTTGGCGCACCATTGGGCTGTCAGCTCTGCCGAGTTGTCGGGCGATCCGTTGTCAACCACCAAGATCTCGATGTCCGGGTCGTTCACCCAGGGTTTCAGAGATTCGAGGCAAGGCCCGGTGGTGACTGCAAAGTTGCGGTAGCCAAGAACCACCAAGGACAACAATGGTGCATTCGCGCGAGAGGTGGTTGGCAATCCCATGCTGGGATTATCCTTCACTCCACAAAGTCTTTGCGAGGCCCCTTCGGGGCCGCGGCAATCCCTCGCCGCACAGAGATCGCCGCGCTGCGCTCGCGATGACTGGGTTGGGGGTTAGACGGTTGCGCCTACTTTGCCCGCCGCCGCCACAATCTCGCCCCAGGTGGCGTCATCCACCACCACACCATTGGCTTTGCGCGCCACCCGCGCCGCACGCTCTGGCTCCCCCGCAATCTTGACGCCATCGGTCCCCGGCGCCGCCGGGCTTTCGCGCAGCCAGTCCAGGAACGCCAGCGTCTCCTCTGCAAACGCCGCGCCCGTGCCCAAGGCTTTCGGGTCGATGACAATGGTCAGCATGCCGTTGTAAACCGAGCGCTTGTTGTCGGCATCGCGGTGCCAGGTGCCGCCGCCGCTCAACGCCCCGCCCAGCAGTTCGCAGGCCACGGCCATGCCAAAGCCTTTGTGCTCGCCAAAGGGCATGAGCGCGCCATAGCGGCCATTGCTTTGCGGCACCACCACCACGCCGGGTCGGGTGGTGGGCGCGCCGTGTTCATCGATCAGGGTGCCGGGGGCCACTTCTTTGCCTTCGTTGTGGGCCACGCGCATCTTGCCCTGGGCCACGCGGCTGGTGGCGAAGTCGAGCACAAAGGGCTCACGCTGGGCGTCGCCTACGCCCACGGGGATGCCGATGCAGCAGGGGTTGGTGCCGTAGCGGCCATCGCCACCGTGCCAGGCCGCCACCACAGGGCGCGACAGCACATTGACGAAGTGCAGCGAAATCCAGCCGCGGGCCACCGCCATTTCGGCGAAATGGCCAATGCGGCCCAGGTGGTGGGCACGCGACAACGAGAAGATGCAGGCACCGTGCTGGGCTACGCGCTCAAATGCCAGTTCCATGGCTTGCACGCCCACGATTTGGCCGTAGCCCTTTTGGCCGTCGAGCCCTAGCAACATGCCGCTGTCCAGGCGCACGGCCACCGAGGTGTTGGGGACCAGCCCTTTTTCGAGAATCGCGTCGATGTAGCGCGGCGCCATGCCTACGCCATGCGAGTCGTGGCCACTGAGGTTGGCCAGCACCAGGTTGGCGGCCACTTGCCGCGCCTCTTGCGCGCTGCTGCCAGCGGCGACGAACAGCGCGGTGATTTTGTCTTCGAGGACTTGCGGGGGGAGGGTGATGGCCATGAATTTGCTCCAATGAAAATTGATGAGATCGTTGCGACGCTCTTGAGGGCTTACATCACAGCGCCGACTTGCCAGGGGACGAACTCGCTTTGGCCGTAGCCGTGTTTTTCGCTCTTGCTGGCGGTGCCGGAGGCGCAGGCGAGGATGTGTTCAAAAATGCGCTGGCCCATTTCTTCGATCGAGCACACACCGTCCACAATTTCGCCGCAGTTGATGTCGATGTCTTCTTCTTGTCGCTGGAACAGCGTGCTGTTGGTGGCCAGCTTGAGCGAGGGCGAGGGCGCGCAGCCGTAAGCCGAGCCGCGGCCGGTGGTGAAGCAAATCAGGTTGGCGCCGCCCGCCACTTGGCCGGTGGCGCTGACCGGGTCGTAGCCGGGGGTGTCCATGTAGACAAAGCCTTTGGCGGCCACGTGTTCGGCGTATTCGTAGACGGCCTGCAGGTTGGTGGTGCCGCCTTTGGCGACCGCGCCCAGCGACTTTTCCAGAATGGTGGTGAGGCCGCCGGCTTTGTTGCCAGGCGAGGGGTTGTTGTTCATCTCGCCCTGGTTGATCTCGGTGTAGTGCTCCCACCAGCGGATGCGCTCCACCAGTTTTTCGCCGACGGCGCGCGTCACCGCACGGCGTGTCAGCAAATGTTCGGCACCGTAAATTTCAGGGGTTTCGCTGAGGATGGCGGTGCCGCCGTGCGCCACCAGCAAATCGACCGCCGCGCCCAGCGCCGGGTTGGCGCTGATGCCGGAGTAGCCGTCCGAGCCGCCGCATTGCAGGCCGACCACGATGTGCGAGGCGCTGCAGGGCTTGCGCTTGACGTCGTTGGCGGCGGGCAGCATTTGCTCGATGATCGCAATGCCCTTGGCCACAGTTTTGGCGGTGCCACCGGTGTCCTGGATGTTGAAGGTTTGCAAGGTGCTGCCTTCTTTCAGGCCGCTGTGTTGCAGCCACGCCGTGAGCTGGTTGGCCTCGCAGCCCAGGCCCACCACAATCACGCCGCCAAAGTTGGGATGGGTGGCATAGCCGGCGAGCGTGCGTTCCAGAATTTGCATGCCTGCGCCTTCGCTGTCCATGCCGCAACCGGTGCCGTGGGTCAGGGCGACCACGCCATCGATGTTCGGAAAGGCGGCCAGGGCGGTGGGGTTGGTGCGGCGGGAGAAGTGGTCGGCAATGGCCCGTGCCGCGGTGGCCGAGCAGTTCACGCTGGACAAGATGCCAATGTAGTTGCGTGTGGCCACGCGGCCATCGGGGCGCACGATGCCCATGAAGGTGGCTTCCTTGCGCGCGGGCTCGGGCTTGACGTCGCTGGTGAAGGCGTAGTCGCGGGCAAAGCCGCCTTTTTCAGCGCCCATGTTCAGGTTGTGCACATGGATGTGCTCGCCCGGCTGGATGGGCTGGCTGGCAAAGCCAATGATCTGGTTGTAGCGGCGCACCGGCTCACCCACGGCGATGGCGCGCATGGCCACCTTGTGGCCGGGCGGGATGAGGCCGCGCACGGGCACGCCTTCCACTTGGGTGCCACTCATGAGTTGGCTGCGGGCGATCACCACATCGTCAGCGGGATGGAGTCGGATGAAGGGGGTCATGGGCGAAGTCCTTTTCAGAAAAAGAAGGCACTAGCGTGCCGGCGTGTGTCGCCAGCTGGCGCTGTAACGTTTGTGGGCTTGCCGCAGGTGCTTTTGCATGGCGCGGCGAGCGGCTTGGGGATCGCGCGCCTTGATGGCGGCGAGCACATGCTCGTGTTCGGTGATGGCGGCTTGCCAGGCGGGCGGGTTTTCAAAATAGTCGCTCAGGCGCTCAAACAAGGGGCCGCTGCGGGCTTGCCAGAAGCGCTGCACGGTGTCGAGCAGCACACTGCTGCCGCAGGCCTGGGCCACGGCCTGGTGAAAGGCTTCGTCGCCATGGCGGGGCATTTCGCCACGGGCGGTTTCTTGTTTCATTTGCTGCAAGGCTGCGGTGATGGCTTGCAGGTCTTGGCGCTTGGCGTGAAGGGCGGCCAGGGCCGCGACTTCGGCCTCGACCAGCAGGCGCGCTTGCATGACCTCGAGCGGGCCCCAGTCGGTGGGGGTGTTTTCATCGGGGGCTGGCAAGGATTTGGCCGTTGCATGTTGGGCCAGCACATAAATGCCCGAGCCGGTGCGTACCTCGATGATGCCTTCGACCTCGAGCGCGATCAGCGCCTCACGCACCGAGGGTCGGCTGACGCCGAGTTGACTGGCCAGCTCGCGTTCTGCCGGTAATCTGGCTCCCACTGCAAATTCGCCAGACGCAATCAGTTGCCGCAATTGCTCGGCAATTTGGCGGTACAGGCGCTGCGGCTCGACGGTTTGCAAAGGCATGGCAGGGTGATCAGGGATTACGCGAATTGGACAAGTGGTCAGACCAGTTGCACAATCATGGCATGCTGTGTGATGTGCGGTCAAGCAAGGCAAGATCCGCACAAACCCGAACCGATTCATTTTTTGGAAAGCCCGCATCATGAGACTTCAAGGTAAAACCGCCCTCATCACCGCCGCCGGCCAAGGCATTGGCAAAGCGGCTGCGCTGGCCATGGCCGCCGAAGGCGCCACCGTGTGGGCCACCGACGTCAATGGCGAATTGCTGAAATCGTATGAAGGCGTGGCCAATGTGCACATCGCGGTGCTGAACGTGCTGGACAAAGCGGCCATTCACCAACAAGTGGCGGCCATGCTCAAGATCGACATCGTGTTCAACTGCGCGGGCTTCGTGCACAACGGCACCATCCTCGAGGCCAAAGACGAAGACTGGGAGTTTGCGTTCAACCTCAACGCCCGTGCCCAGTACTGGATGATTCAGGCGGTGTTGCCCAAAATGCTGGCGCAAGGCGGTGGCAGCATCATCAACATGGCCAGCGTGTGCTCCAGCGTGCGCGGCTTGCCCAACCGCTTCATTTATGGGGCCAGCAAAGCCGCCGTCATTGGCCTGACCAAGAGCGTCGCGGCCGACTACGTGGCCCAGGGCATTCGCTGCAACTGCATTTGCCCTGGCACGGTGGACACGCCCTCGCTGCACGACCGCATCAACAGCTACGACGACCCGGTGCAAGCCCGCAAGAACTTCATTGCCCGCCAGCCCATGGGCCGCTTGGCGCAAGCGCATGAAATCGCGCCCATCGTGGTGTTCCTGGCTTCCGATGAGTCGGTGTTTGCCACGGGCAACGCCTACATGGTCGATGGCGGCATGACCATTTAATTTCAACACGGAGAAACCATGAACCAACTCGACATGAAGGGCCGCCATGGGGTGGTCACAGGCGGCGCCACCGGCCTGGGCTATGCCATTGCCGACCGCATGCTGGCCTCGGGCGCTCGCGTCACCCTGTGGGACCGCGACATTGGCGGCATGGGCACCGCCGCCGAAAACCTGAAGAAGAAACACCCGGGCGGCCATGTGGCCTGCGTGTCGGTGGACGTGGCCGACCACGCCTCCGTGGTCAACGCGACGAAGCAGACCCTGGCCATTGCGCCGGTGGATGCGCTGGTGAACTGCGCCGGCATCACCGGCCCCAACACCAAGGTATGGGATTACCCCGTGGACGCTTGGCGCCAGGTGATGGACGTCAACCTCAACGGCTTGTTCTATTGCTGCCGCGAGTTGTCCACCCACATGCGCGAGCGCAACTATGGCCGCATTGTGAACATCGCCTCGGTGGCCGGCAAAGAGGGCAACCCCAATGCCAGCGCCTACAGCACCAGCAAGGCGGCCGTGATCGGCCTGACCAAGTCGCTGGGCAAGGAAATGGCCGACACCGAAGTGCGCGTCAACTGCGTGACACCCGCCGCCGTGAAGACCGCTATCTTCGACCAAATGACGCCGGAACACATTCAATTCATGCTGAGCAAAATTCCCTTGGGCCGCTTCGGCACGCCCGATGAAATTGCTTCGCTGGTGACTTGGCTGTGCACCGAAGATTGCTCGTTCTCCACCGGTGCAGTGTTCGACCTGTCGGGCGGCCGTGCAACCTACTAAACCCCCCCGTCATTGCGAGCGCAGCGCGGCAATCTCCCCCCGGAGAAAGTTCTCCGCGCTATGCTCGCGAAGACGCTCATTTTTTTAACGTGAAGAGGTAACTCATGAAACTGGTTCGATATGGCAACCCTGGCAAAGAAAAACCCGGCATGATCGATGCCGAGGGCAAGCTGCGTGACCTGAGCAAGGTCATCGCCGACGTGTCGCCCGACCAACTCAGCGACAAGGCCCTGGCCAAGTTGCGCAAGCTCAACCCGGCCAAGCTGCCGCTGGTCAAGGGCTCGCCACGCATGGGCTGCCCGGTGTCGTCGGTGGGCAAGTTCATCGCCATTGGCTTGAACTATGCTGACCATGCGGCCGAGTCGAACATGCCGATTCCCAAAGAGCCCATCATTTTCATGAAGGCCAACAGCTGCGTTCAGGGCCCGAACGACATCATCATGCTGCCCAAGGGCTCGGTGAAGAGCGACTGGGAAGTGGAGTTGGGCATCGTCATTGGCACCGAAGCCAGCTATGTGTCCCAAAAAGACGCGCTGAACTACGTGGCGGGCTACTGTACGGTCAACGATGTCAGCGAGCGCGAGTACCAACTCGAGCGCGGCGGCACCTGGGACAAGGGCAAGGGTTGCGACACCTTCGGCCCCATCGGCCCCTGGCTGGTCACGCGCGATGAAGTGCCGAACCCGCAAAAACTGAAAATGTGGCTCGACCACAATGGCACCCGCATGCAAGACGGCAGCACCAAGACCATGATTTTTGGCGTGGCCAAATTGGTGAGCTACTGCAGCCAGTTCATGACCCTCAAGCCGGGGGACGTCATCACCACCGGCACCCCTCCGGGCGTGGGCATGGGCGTCAAGAAAAACGGCAAGCCCGCACCGGTGTTCCTGAAGGCCGGCGACACCATGTCGCTGGGCATTGAAGGCCTGGGCGAGCAGCACCAAAAAGTGATCGGCTACAAAAAGCGCTGATCTCTCCCCCCGTCATCGCGAGCGCAGCGCGGCGATCTCTCTTCGGTGAGAGATTGCCGCGGCCCCTGCGGGGCCTCGCAATGACGGGGGTTTTTAAGAGCTGGCGATGACCGCTAGGCCTGGGAGCGTGGGCTCTGGAAAGGTCTCGGTGTCGAACGCGGTATCGCCATCTTCACTGGCAATGCCTGTCGCTTGCAAGCCTTTGAAGTTGTATTTTTCGCCATCCAGCAAATGCGATGGCACGATGTTCTTCAGTGCGTTGAACATGTTCTCGACCCGGCCCGGGTATTTTTTGTCCCACTCGCGAATCATGGCGCCTACCTGCTTGCGCTGCAGGTTTTCTTGGCTGCCGCACAGGGTGCAGGGAATGATGGGGAACTGGCGGTGCTCGGCCCAGCGAACCAAGTCTTTCTCGGCCACATAAGCCAGCGGGCGAATCACAATGTGCTTGCCATCGTCGCTGACCAGTTTGGGGGGCATGCTTTTGAGCTTGGCGCCAAAAAACATGTTGAGGAAAAAGGTTTGCAAGATGTCGTCGCGGTGATGACCTAGTGCGATCTTGGTCGCCCCTAGCTCATCGGCCACCCGGTACAGGATGCCCCGGCGCAGCCGGCTGCACAGGCTGCACATGGTTTTGCCTTCGGGGATTTTGTCTTTCACGATCGAGTAGGTGTCTTGGTTCTCGATATGAAACGCAACGCCCAACTGCGTCAGGTACGCGGGCAAGATGTGCTCGGGGAAGCCGGGCTGCTTCTGGTCGAGGTTGACCGCCACGATGTCGAAATGAATGGGCGCGCGCGCTTTCATTTTCAGCAGGATGTCCAGCATGCCATAGCTGTCCTTGCCGCCCGAGAGGCAGACCATGACCTTGTCACCCTCTTCAATCATGTTGAAGTCGACGATGGCTTCCCCCATTTGGCGACACAGCCGCTTTTCCAGCTTGTGCGTTTCCCGCTCGATCTTGAAGGCCGAGGAAGAGGGAAGCTGCGCGTCGGTGAGAAGGGTGGTCATGGCAATGCCCAGAAAGCAAGGGCTCTATTGTCGCAAATCCCTACGTCATCGCGAGCGCAGCGCGGCGATCTCCCGCCGGAGAGGGTTTGCCGCGCCCCTTCGGGGCTCGCAATGACGAATGACGGAGAATGGCGGTTTTGGGTTCACAAGGACAGTCGCATGGCTTCTTGGGTCTTGGTCACGGGGGGGGCGCACCGTTTGGGGCGTGAGATGTCGCTGGCGTTTGCGCGAGCGGGATGGTCTGTGGCCTGCCATTACTTGCGATCGGCCCAAGCCGCGGAAACGCTGTGCGAGGAGGTCCGTGCGCTGGGCGTGTCGGCCATGGCCGTGCCTGGTGAACTGGCCGATGAGGCTTCCACCCGCCGCATGTTCGACACCGTGGTGGCCAAGACGGGGTTGTCGCTGCAGTGCATGGTGAACAACGCCTCCTTGTTTGAGCCGGACACGGGACGTGACTTTCAGGAAGACCTGGCGCTGGCGCAGATGCGGGTGAATTTGATGGCACCGATGCGGCTGGGCAAGTGGCTGGCGGTGTTGCATGAGGGGCGGGGATCGCCGCGCTACGCTCGCGATGACGTTGACCCCAGTGTGGTGCATGTTTTAGACCAGAAGGTCTTCAATCTCAACCCCGATTATTTTTCTTACACCGTGTCCAAGTTGGCGCTGGAGCGGTTGGTGAGTTTGCAGGCGCAGTCGCTGGCGCCCACGCTGCGTGTCAATGCCGTGGCACCCGGGCTGATGTACCTCAGCGGGCCGCAGACGCCCGAAAATTTTGCGCGCGCAGCCAGTGCGAATTTGCTGCGCCAACCGATCGACCCGAAAGACGTGGCGCGCAGCGCGGTGTTTTTGGCCAGCACGCCCAGCATCACTGGCACCACGGTGCGCGTCGACAATGGGCAGCACCTGGTGCCCCTGGCGCGCGACGTGATGTTTGTGGTCGACGAACTTTTCAAGGACAAGCCATGAGCCCACACGATCTGGCCCTGCGCCATTGCCGAAAAATGTTTTTGCGCGGCTTGACCGTGCAAGCGCGCATTGGCATTCACGATTTCGAATTGCAGGCACCGCAGCGCCTGATTCTGGACATCGACCTCTATGTGCCACTGGACGACACCACGCCCCAAGGCGACCAAATTCACGAAGTGGTGGACTATGACTTTGTGCGCGATGTGGTGCATGCGCGCGTGGCCCAGGGGCACATCAACTTGCAAGAAACCTTGTGTGACGATGTGCTCAATGCCTTGTTGCGTCACCCCGGGGTGATGGCCGCGCAGGTGGCCACCCACAAGCCCGATGTCTACCCCGATTGCGACGCCGTCGGCGTGCAAGCTTTTCGCGCCAAACCGGGCGTGCTCTGAAACAAGTTGAAACCCTGCCATGGCCTCAAAAGGAACCCAGATTCTCACCCTGACCGGCTTGCGCTTCGATGCCAACCTGGGCATTCTGGAACATGAGAAAACCGCCCCGCAACCCATCCAGGTGGATGCCGAATTGAACCTGGGCACCCAGCCCCTGTTGCCCCACGATGACGACATCACCCATGTGCTGGATTACCGCAAGGTGCGGCAGATCATCATCGCGGAATGCACCGCCGAGCATGTGAATTTATTGGAGAGCCTGATTGGCAAGCTGGCCCACCGCTTGATGCAGTTACCGGGCGTGCTGGGCGTGCGCGTGCGCATTGCCAAGCTGGAAATTTTTGACGATTGCGAGGTGGCCATTCGCGTCGAGACGGGGCAGTGGCATGTCTGACGCCCCGGACTCGCCCGACCTGACCGATCCTTTGTTGATGTCGGTCTTGAAGCGCCAGTTGCACAATGCCGGCGGCTGGATCGGCTTTGACCGTTTCATGGCCTTGGCCTTGTACACGCCGGGGTTGGGCTATTACGCCAACCAGTTGCGCAAGTTCGGCACCACCCCGGCCTCGGGCAGCGACTTTGTCACCGCCCCGGAAATGTCGCCCTGGTTTGGGCGCACGCTGGCACACAGTGTGCGCGAGGCCTTGACCGTGACAGACACCCACGAGGTTTGGGAGTTTGGCGCGGGCACGGGCGCCTTGGCCTTGCAATTGTTGGACACCTTGGGCGATGCGGTCAGCCAGTACACCATTGTGGATTTGTCGGGCAGCCTGCGCGCACGCCAGCAAGAGACCTTGCAAGCCCACGCTGGCAAAGTGCGTTGGGTCAGCGAACTGCCTGAAAAATTCAGCGGCGTGTTGGTGGGCAACGAGTTGCTCGATGCCATGCCGGTGCAGCTGTTGGCGCGCCATAAAGGCCAATGGTTTGAGCGCGGGGTTGTGGCGCAAGACGACCCCCTGGCGCCGTTTCGCTGGGAAGACCGACCGACCGACTTGCATCCGCCTTTGCCTATTGAAGGCGAGCATGATTACCTGACCGAGATTCACCCGCAAGCCGAAGCCTTCATTCGCACCTTGGCCGACCGCTTGCAACAAGGCGCGGTGTTCCTCATCGACTACGGCTTTCCAGAGCGCGAGTACTACCACCCGCAGCGCCACATGGGCACGGTGATGTGCCATCACCTGCACCGAGCCGATGGCAACCCGCTGGTGCATGTGGGCGCCAAGGACATTACCGCGCATGTGAACTTCACCGGCATTGCGATGGCCGCCCAGGATGCGGGCATGCAGGTGCTGGGCTACACCAGCCAGGCGCACTTCTTGATCAACAGCGGCTTGTTGCCGCCGCTGGCCGAAGCTTCGTTGGCCGAACGCGCAATGGCGCAAAAGCTGATCACCGAGCACGAGATGGGCGAACTGTTCAAAGTCATCGCCCTGGGCGTGGGCGAGCCTTGGGAGCCCATGGGCTTCGTCCAGGGTGACCGAAGCCACGCGCTCTAAGCCATGTTTCGCTGGTTGCTCGTCGTCTTTCTGGCCTTGCTGCTTATCAACGGCCTGACGCCCTGGCTGCAAAAACTGGGCTTTGGCAAACTCCCCGGCGACTTCCGCTTCCGTCTGTTCGGTCGCGAATGGTTCATCCCTCTGACTACGACGATTCTGCTCAGCCTGCTTTGCGCTTTGATCGCCAAGCTGATTTAGGGGAAATTGGGGTCAGATACCGGAAATTGGGGTCAGATACCGATTACGGCAAGCCGTAATCGGTATCTGACCCCAATTTCCGGTATCTGACCCCAATTTCCCAATTTCCCCCGCTTAATCTAAATTGACAGCCCCGGGTTAACATGCCACGAGCGTCATGAAGGTGGTTTGCGCATGGACTTTTTTCGTACTTCTGTTGGAACATCCGATCGCTTGAAAGCGCAGCGGGGGCGGGCGGCGTCGCATCCTTTGATTTGGATGCTGATCGTGGCCGCGGTGGTCTCTGCCGTGTGGTGGTATCCGACAGCACGCGACACCTGGTTGACCCCAGCGGCCAAGCCAGCGGGTGCCGGTGGCCCCGGCGCTGCCTGGCGTTTTGGTGGCGGTGGCGGGCGCGGGCAGCCGGTGAGCGTGGGCGAAGTGCAGCAAATGGACGTGCGCCTGACCGTCAGTGCCCTGGGCACCTTGACAGCGCTCAACACGGCCGTGGTGCGCGCCAAAGTGGATGGCGAGTTGAAGGCGCTTCGCTTCACCGAAGGCCAGCAAGTGCAAGCCGGCGCCCTGTTGGCTGAAATTGACGCGCGTGCCACCGAAGTGCTCTTGCAGCAGGCTGAGGGCCAGTTGATGCGCGACCAGGCGCAATTGCGCAACGCCCAACTGGATTTGCAACGCTACCGCGATTTGTTGGCCAAAGACGCGATTGCCCGACAGCAAGTGGAAACCCAAGAAGCGCTGGTGCGCCAACTGCAGGGCACGGTGCAATCGGACCAGGCCCAGGTGGACAGCGCCAAGCTGCAGCTCTCTTACACCCGGGTCACCGCGCCGATTGCCGGCCGCTTGGGCTTGAAGCAAGTGGAGCTGGGCAGCCTGGTGCGCGCAGGCGACGCTGCTGGCATCGTCACGATCACCCAGACCCAACCCATGGCCGTGGTGTTTGCCGTGCCTGAGACCCATGTGCCGCTGATTCAGCGCAAGCTGCGCCAGGGCGAGAAGCTCGCGGTGCAAGCCTGGGACCGCGACATGAAAGAGAAGCTGGCCGAAGGCCAGGTGAGCACCACCGACAACACCATCGACACTGCCACCGGCACCCTGAAGCTCAAGGCCTTGCTGGACAACCGCGACGGCGCTTTGTTTCCCAACCAATTCGCCAACATGCGCTTGCAATTGGATGTGCTGAAAAACCGCCTGGTGGTGCCCACCTCGGCGGTGCAGCGCGGCTCGATCGGCACCTTTGTGGTGGTGGTCCAGCCTGACAACACCGTGAAAACCCAGCGCGTGCAACTCGACGCTGTGGATGGCGATTGGCAAGCCGTGCAAGCCCTTCAAGGCGAGTTGAAACCCGGCGCCCGTGTGGTGACCGACGGCGCCGACCGCCTGCGTGATGGCAGCCGCATCGAAATTGTCAAATCCACCCCCCCCGTCATGGCGAGCCCCAACGGGGCGCGGCCATCCCCCGCACCCGAACAACCCGCCCAGCCCCCCAGCACCACCGGCGAACCCCGCCGCACCCTCCCCCCCGAAATCGCTGAAAAAGTCAAAAACATGAGCCCCGAAGAACGCCGGGCCTTCTTCCAGCGCATGCGCGAGCGTCGCGAGGCCCAGGGCCAATAAGCACAACACCGCATGAACCTGTCGCGTCTTTTCATTCTGCGGCCGGTGGCCACCTCGTTGTTGATGGTGGCCATCCTGATCACGGGTGCACTGGCCTACCGTTTGCTGCCCATTGCGTCTCTGCCGCAAGTGGACTACCCCACCATCCAGGTGACCACCCTGTACCCCGGTGCCAGCCCGGAAGTGGTGACCTCGTCCATCACTGCGCCCTTGGAGCGACAGTTCGGTCAGATGCCCGGGCTCGATCAAATGAGCTCGGTCAGCGCCGGCGGTGCGTCCATGATCACCTTGCGTTTCTCGCTCGACCTGACCCTGGACATTGCCGAGCAACAAGTGCAAGCCGCCATCAATGCGGGCGCCAATTTGTTGCCCAACGATTTGCCCATGCCGCCCACCTACAGCAAGGTGAACCCGGCGGATGCGCCCATCCTGACGCTGGCCATCAGCTCGCCCACCTTGCCCATCACGCGGGTGCATGACATGGTGGAGAACCGCCTGGCGCAACGCTTGTCGCAAGTCAATGGTGTGGGCCTGGTCAGCTTGGCTGGCGGGCGCCGGCCAGCAGTGCGCGTGCAAATCAACCCGACGGCCTTGGCCGCGGCGGGCTTCTCCACCGAAGATGTGCGCACCGCCATCACGCAAGCCAATGTGAACATGGCCAAGGGCAGCTTTGATGGGCCCACGCGCGCATCCACACTGGATGCCAATGACCAATTGCGCTCGGCCAACGATTACGGCAACCTGGTCTTGGCCTACAAAAACGGCAACCCCTTGCGCCTGAAGGAAGTCGCCACCTTGGTGGATGCGCCCGAGAATTTGCGCCTCGCCGCTTGGGCCAATGAGAGCCCGGCCATCATCGTGAACATTCAGCGCCAACCGGGCGCCAATGTGATTGAAACCGTCGACCGCATCCAGGCCTTGCTGCCCCAGTTGCGCAGCACCTTGCCCGAGTCCTTGGATGTGCAGGTGATGAACGACCGCACGGTCACCATTCGCGCCTCGGTGCGCGATGTGCAGTTTGAGTTGATGCTGGCCGTGGCCTTGGTGGTGATGGTGATTTTTGTGTTCTTGCGAAGCGCCTCCGCCACCTTGATTCCCAGCGTGGCCGTGCCGCTGTCCTTGGTGGGCACCTTTGGCGTCATGTACCTGATTGGCTTTTCCATCAACAACCTGACCTTGATGGCCATGACCATTGCCACGGGCTTTGTGGTGGATGACGCGATCGTGATGATCGAGAACATCGCCCGTCATGTGGAGGAGGGCGTGGCGCCCATGAAGGCCGCTTTGGATGGCGCGCAACAAATTGGCTTCACCATCATCTCGCTGACCTTCTCGCTGATTGCCGTGCTGATTCCTTTGCTCTTCATGGGCGACGTGGTGGGCCGCTTGTTTCATGAGTTCGCCATCACCCTGGCCGTGGCCATTTTGATTTCGGCCGTGGTGTCGCTTACCCTGACGCCCATGATGTGCGCACGCTTGCTGCGACCCGTGCAAGAGAAAAAAGAATCGGCCACCTCGCAGCGCATCGGTGCGCTCATCGAGACCATGATTCAAAGCTATGGCACGGCGCTGCGCTGGGTGTTGGAGCGGCCGGGCCCGACGCTGTGGACCTTCATCGGCACTTTGGGGTTGACCGTGCTGCTTTACCTGTGGGTGCCTAAGGGCTTTTTTCCGCTGCAAGACACGGGCGCCATTCAAGTCATCACCGAAGCCACGCAGTCCACCTCGTTTGCGGCGATGTCAGAGCGGCAACAGGCCCTGGCGCAAGCATTTTTGAAAGACCCGGCCGTCAAGGGCCTGACCTCTTTCATTGGGGTGGATGGGCAAAACACCAGCTTGAACAATGGCCGCATGATGCTCTCGCTGGTGCCCAAGGCCGAGCGTGATGTGTCACACCACGACTTGCTGCAACGCTTGTCGCAAGTGGGCCAAAGCGTGAGCGGCATGAAGGTCTATGTGCAACCAGTGCAAGACCTCACCTTGGAAGACCGGGTGTCGCGCACCCAGTACGCTTACATGCTCAGCGGACCCGATTTGCAGGCGCTGGGCACCTGGTCGCACAAGCTGCTGACCGCCTTGCGCGAGCGCCCCGAGGTGTCTGAAGTGGCCAGCGATTACCAGGACCAGGGCTTGCAAGCCTATGTGCAGATCGACCGCGAGGCCGCCGGTCGACTGGGCGTGTCGGTGGCCGCCATCGACAACGCCTTGTACAACGCGTTTGGCCAACGGCTGGTGTCCACCATCTTCACCCAGAGCAACCAGTACCGCGTGGTGCTGGAAGTGGGCGAGCAAGACAAGCTGGGTCCGAAGGCGCTGGAGCGTTTGTACGTGCCGGGCACGGCAGGCGTGCAAGTGCCCCTGAGTGCCTTGGCCAAAGTGTTGGAGAAGCCGGCGCTGTTGGGCATCATGCACGCGGGCCAATACCCGGCGGTGACCCTGTCGTTCAACCCCGCTCCTGGCGTGTCGCTGGGCGATGCGGTGTTGGCCATCCAGGCCACCTGGCGAGCCTTGCAAGAGGAAGGCATGCCCTTGAGCATCGAGTCCAGTTTTCAGGGCGCAGCGCTGGCCTTTCAGGCGTCTTTGACCAACACCCTGTGGTTGATTCTGGCGGCGGTGGTCACCATGTACATCGTGCTGGGCATCTTGTACGAAAGCTACATCCACCCGGTGACGATTTTGTCGACCTTGCCCTCGGCCGGTGTGGGTGCGCTGCTGGCCCTGCTGGCCACGCGCTTGGAGTTGGGCGTGATTGCAGTGATTGGCATCATTTTGCTGATTGGCATCGTGAAAAAGAACGCCATCATGATGATCGACTTTGCGCTGGACGCCGAGCGGCAACAAGGCCTGGCCCCACGGGAAGCGATTTACCAAGCCTGTTTGCTGCGCTTTCGTCCGATCTTGATGACCACGCTGTGTGCCTTGCTGGGGGCCTTGCCTTTGATGCTGGGTTCTGGCGTGGGCAGCGAGCTGCGCCAACCCCTGGGCGTGACCATGGTGGGGGGCTTGATCGTGAGCCAGCTGCTGACCTTGTTCACCACGCCGGTGATTTACTTGTTGTTCTCAGGCTGGGTGCGCTCGCGCGGCCCGCATGACTTGCGCGAGGCCGAGGCTTGAGATGAACCTCTCTTGGCCGTTCATTGCCCGCCCGGTGGCCACCACCTTGATGACCTTGGGCGTGGCGCTGGCGGGTTTCCTGGCCTATTTCCAGTTGCCGGTGGCCCCGTTGCCGCAGGTGGAGTTTCCAACGATTTCGGTTCAGGCCTCGCTGCCGGGTGCCAGCCCCGAGACCATGGCGGCCACGGTGGCCACGCCGCTGGAGCGCGCGCTCGGCGCGATAGCCGGGGTGACGGAGATGACCTCGTTCTCGTCACAAGGCAATACCCGGGTGACCTTGCAGTTTGAGTTGAACCGCAACATCGATGGCGCCGCGCGCGATGTGCAAGCCGCCATCAATGCCGCGCGCGCCCTGTTGCCCACGGGCATGCCCAACAACCCGACCTACCGCAAGGTGAACCCCTCTGACGCGCCCGTGCTGATTTTGGCCCTGACCTCTGACACCCAGACACGCGGTGCCCTTTACGACTTGGCCTCGACCGTGCTGTCCCAGCGGCTGGCGCAAGTGGAAGGCATTGGCCAGGTGACCATTGGCGGTGGCGCCTTGCCTGCGGTGCGCATTGAGTTGGACCCCGACCGCTTGAGCAGCCATGGCCTGTCGCTGGAAGCGGTGCGCCAGGCGGTGGTGGGCAGCAACGCCAACCGCCCCAAGGGCTTGGTGGAAGCGGGCGACCGCGCCTGGCAAATCGAGGCCAATGACCAAGCGCGCACCGCCGCAGACTATGCGCTCTTGATCGTGCGTTACCGCGAAGGCCGCGCGGTGCGATTGGGCGATGTGGCCGAGGTGGTGGACTCGGTGCAAGACCTGCGCAATTACGGCGCCGCCAATGGCAAGCCCGCGATTTTGTTGATCCTGAACAAGCAGCCCGGCGCCAATGTGATTCAAGCCGTGGAGCGGGTGCGCGCCTTGATGCCCCTGTTGCAAGCCACGCTGCCGGACAGCGTGCAAATGGAAGTGGTGTCGGACCGCACGCCGAATTTGCGCGCCTCGATTCATGAAATTCAAAAGTCTTTGGTGATTTCCATTGGCTTGGTGATTGTGGTGGTGGGCTTGTTTTTGCGCCGCTTGCGCGCCGCCGTGATTCCCAGCGTGGCGGTGCCAGTGTCGCTGGCCGGCGCCTTTGGCGTGATGTACTGGATGGGCTACAGCCTGAACAACCTGTCGCTGATGGCGCTGACCATTGCCACCGGCTTTGTGGTGGACGATGCCATCGTGGTGCTGGAAAACGTGACACGTCATCTGGAGCGTGGCAAGACCCCATGGCAGGCAGCCTTGGCGGGCTCGCGCGAGATTGGTTTTACCGTGGTGTCCATCAGCCTGTCGCTGATCGCGGTCTTCATTCCGATTTTGTTGATGGGCGGCGTGCTGGGCCGCTTGTTTCAGGAGTTCGCCATCGTGCTGTCGGCGGCGATTCTCATCTCCATGCTGGTGTCGCTGACCACCACGCCCATGATGTGTGCCGCCTTGTTGCAGCCCCCTGCGCCCCGGCGGGGGCGCCGGCGGGCTTTCTGGGGGCGGCTGTACCGGCGCTCACTGGCTTGGTCGTTGCGCCATCAGACCGTGCTGTGGCTGATCTTGGCGGCCACGGTGGCCTTGAACATCAGCCTCTACCAAAGCATTCCCAAAGGCTTTTTCCCGCAGCAGGACACGGGCCGAATTTTTGGCTCGATCCGCGCCGACCAAAGCAGCTCCTTTCAGGCCATGCAACAGCGCCTGGACCAGTTCATGGCGATCGTGCGTGCCGACCCTGCCGTGGAGCACGTGACCGGCTTCACCGGGGGCGGGCAGCGCAATGCCGCGCAAATGTTTGTGTCCCTCAAGCCGCGCAGCGAGCGCGATGTGAGCGCCGACCAAGTGGTGGCGCGCTTGCGTGGCAAGCTCTCGCGCGAGTCGGGCGCGCGTTTGTTTTTGGTGCCCGGGCAAGACCTGCGCATTGGCGCGCGCACCTCCAGCTCTCAGTACGAGTACAGCGTGAAGGCCGATGAGTTGCAAGACCTGCGCGAGTGGGAGCCCAAAATTCGACGCGCCATGATGCGCTTGTCCGAATTGGAAGACATCAACACCGATTACGAAGACCGCGGTCTGCAAACCTCGCTGGTGGTTGATCGCGATGCGGCCGCCCGCTTGGGTTTGACCATGCGCGACATCGACACCACTTTGCAAAACGCCTACGGCCAACGCCAGGTGGGCGTGATCTACAACCCCTTGAACCAATACCGCGTGGTGCTGGAGTTGGCGCCGCAGCATTTGAACGATGACAGCTCGTTGCGCAAGCTGGTGTTCATCAACAACCAGGGCCAGCCCGTGCCCCTGTCCGCCTTTGGCAGATTGGAGTTGACCAACACCGCGCTGTCGGTCAGCCACGAGGGCGGCGTGCCTTCGGACACCTTCAGCTTCAACTTGGCGCCCGGCGTGTCGTTGTCGCAGGCCACCGAAGCGGTTCGCCAGGCCATGGCCGAATTGAAAATGCCGGTGTCGGTGCGCGGCAGTTTTGCCGGCACGGCCAATGCGTTTCAAAAGTCGCTGGATACCCAGCCCTTGCTGATTCTGGCGGCGCTGCTCACGCTGTACCTGGTGCTGGGCGTGTTGTACGAAAGCTTGCTGCACCCGCTGACGATTTTGTCGACCTTGCCCTCGGCCGGTGTGGGCGCCTTGCTGGCGCTGATGCTCACCGGCACCGAGTTTTCCATCATCGCCTTGATTGGCGTGATCTTGTTGGTGGGCATCGTGAAAAAGAACGCCATCCTGATGATTGACTTTGCTTTGGTGCGCCAACGCGCCGGCATGACCGCGCCCCAAGCCATTTACCGCGCCTGCCAATTGCGGGCACGCCCCATTCTGATGACCACGCTGGCCGCCATGCTCGGCGCCATTCCTCTGGCGCTGGGGGAAGGCGATGGTGCCGAGTTGCGCCGGCCCCTGGGCTTGTCGGTGGTGGGTGGTTTGGTGTTGAGCCAATTGCTGACCCTGTACACCACGCCAGTGGTCTTTGTGGCCTTGGAGCGCTTGCGCCAACGCTTTGCCCCTTCAACAGCACCGCGCGCGGTGCCTCTCTCTCACGCGAGTCCGTCATGATGAGTCGATTGCGTTTCACGCCCTGGCTGATGTTGTTGCTGTTGACCGGGTGCTCCCTGGTCCCGAACCTCAAGCCGTTTCAAGCGCAGGCGCCTGAGCAATTCAAAGAGGCGCCAAAGGGTGCAGCGGCTGCCCCCACCAACACCCGCAGTGCGGTTTGGTGGACGGTGCTCAACGACCCGGTCTTGAATGACTTGCAGACCCAGTTGTTGCAAGGCAACCAAAACCTGCAAGCCCTCTCGGCTCAGAACCGCCAAGCCCGCGCGGTGCTGGCCGCTGCCCAAGCCAGCCTGTGGCCCAGCCTGAACCTGAATGCCGGTGTGGGCCGCAGTGCCAACCAATTGACGGCCCCCCGAGGCACCAGCTACAGCGTGTCCGCGCCCCTGACATGGGAGTTGGATGTGTGGGGCCGACTGGATGCCCAAGCCTCGGCCGCCCAAGCAGGCTTGCAAGCCAGCCAGGAAGATTTGGCCGCCGCGCGCTTGTCGCTGCAGACCACCTTGGTACAAACCTACCTGAGCCTGCGCACGGCAGAACGCCAGGAGGCGGTGCTCCGCGAGGCTGAGACCGCTTACCAACGCTTCTTGACGCTCACCCAATACCGTTACGAGGCTGGCGTGGTGTCGGCCTCGGATGTGGCCCAGGCGCAGACGCAGTACAAAACCACCCAAGCCCAGCGCATCGAAGTCGGCACGCAGCGCGCCCAACTGGAACATGCGGTGGCCGTGCTGGTGGGCCAATCGCCGTCGAGCTTGCGCATTCCTGCACTGAATGACCCCGCCCTGGCCGCCTGGCCGCCCGCTGTGCCCGAATTGCCCGCCTTGATCCCCGCCACTGTGTTGGAAAAGCGCCCGGACATTCAGGCCGCCAAACGCCGTGTGGAAGCCGCCAACGCGCAAATCGGTGTGGCGCGTGCCGCCTTTTTCCCCAACGTGAGCTTTGCGGCCAGCGCGGGTTACCGTAATACCGACTTGTCGAGCCTGATCAATGCCTCCAACCAGTTCTGGTCCATCGGGCCCACGCTGGCCATGTCATTGTTCGACGGCGGCCAACGCCGCGCCACCCGCGCCCAGGCCGAAGCCGTGCTCGACCAGACCGTGGCCAACTACCGCCAAACCGTGTTGGCCAGCTTCCAAGACATCGAAGACAACCTCGTCGCCGCCGTCCAACTCAAAGACCAGGCCCAAGCCCAACAAGAAGCCCTGAGCGCCGCCCAGAAAAACCTCGCCATCACCCAAGCCCAATACCAGGCTGGCACCCTCAGTGCCCTGAACTTGGTCGTGGCCCAAACCACCGCCCTCAGCGCCCAACGCACCCTGCTTGATGTGCAAACCCGCCGCTGGCTGGCCCACAACAAACTCATGGGGTCAGGTCTTGAGTTTTGACCAGGATCTGTGGATAACTTTCAAACGCATGCGTAACATCACAGTCAGTCCCCGTTTGTTAGGCGATGTCGGCGGCACCCATGCCCGCTTCGCCTGGCAAGCCGCGGCCAACCAGCCCCTGCAAGACATTCAAACACTGCGCTGTGCAGAGCACGACAGCCTGGCGAGTGCCCTGCGCAGCTACATCGCCCAAGTGGCCATGCCTGCGCCGCAAGAAGCGGCCCTCGGAATTGCCAGCCCCATCACGGGCGATGCTGTGCGCATGACCAACCACCCCTGGTCTTTTTCGATCCAGGCATTGAAGCAAGCACTGTCCTTGCAACGTCTGGTAGTGATCAATGATTTCACCGCCTTGGCGTTGTCGCTGCCTGACCTACCCCCAGAGCAGTTGCACGCCCTCGGCGGCGGCCATGCAGAGGCCTCTGCCCCCGTGGCGCTGATCGGCCCCGGCACAGGCTTGGGCGTGTCCGGCCTGGTGCCGGACGGGCAAGGGGGCTGGCTGCCTTTGGCGGGCGAGGGCGGACATGTGAGCTTGGCCGCGCAAACAGACCTGGAAGCCCAAGTGATTCAACAACTGGCCCGGCGTTACGAAGGCCATGTATCCGCCGAGCGCGTCTTGTCTGGGCCTGGCTTGGTGGCCTTGCACCAGGCGCTGGCAGCGCTGCGAGGCATGGAAGCTGAGCCCGGCATCACCCCCGCACAGATCACCCAGGCGGCGTTGCAAGCCCACGATCCGCTGAGCCTGCAGACCCTGGAAACCTTCAGCGCGTTCCTCGGCACCGTGGCGGGTGACCTGGCCTTGACGCTGGGTGCGCGCGGCGGCGTGTATTTGGGCGGTGGCATCTTGCCGCATTGGCGCGGCTGGTTGGCCCAGTCGCCGTTTCGCGCGCGCTTCGAAGCCAAGGGTCGCTACCGTGACTACATGGCGGCGATTCCGGTCTGGTGGATCGATGCCCCCACCTCGCCCGCGTTGTTGGGCGCAGCGCGTGCCTTGACCCTCCAAGCGATTTAAGCGCTTTTCATGGCGCGCGACAGTGCGGCCAGACGCGCTGCGTCAATGCGCGCGCCAATGTCCGGACCTTTCAAGCCCTCGGCCATGGCCACCCGCGACACCTCAGCGGTGGACACTGACAAGGCGGCCGCCAACCACTGTGCGCCCAGGGCGCGCGCAGCACTCTGCGGCCGCACAATCTCCAGCGCCCACAGGGCGTCGCTGAAACGCTCGGGTCTGCGAAACGCGTCGCTGCGATGCATCAAGGACAAAACCTCTGCGGCAGTCATGCTGCTCGGGTGCTCGAGCGCGGCGAACTCGCGCACCAGCCATTGCGCCATGTCGCGACAAGGCACCGGCACGCGCAGTCGCTCGCACGAGGCACTCAATTCAGGCGCTGACAAGCGATGACACAACACGGCCCATCGCACCTCCAAGGGCGCCGATTGCATGGCTGCCGTGTCGATCAGCGCATGCAGCGCCCAACCATCACCCAATTCCGGAAGCAAGCGCGCCAGCGCGCCGCAGTCGTGCAGCACTTGCAGCATGCGCGAAGGCTGGCTGGCCATCAAGCCACGCGACAGCTCTTGCCAGACGCGCTCGCTGACCAGGGCGTCCACTTCGCCTTGCAGCACCATGTCGCGCATCAATTGCAGCGTGTCTTCAGCCACCGTGAACTGCGCAAAGCGCGCCGCAAACCGGGCCACGCGCAGGATGCGCACCGGGTCTTCGCGAAAGGCTTCCGTGACATGGCGCAACACGCGTGCAGACAAATCGCGTGCACCGCCGTAGGGGTCGATCAATTCCCCACTGGCAGAGCGCGCCATGGCGTTGATGGTGAGGTCGCGTCGCGCGAGGTCGTCCACCAAGCTCACGCTGGGATCGGCGTGCACCACAAAGCCACGGTAGCCCGGCGCGGTTTTGCGCTCGGTGCGGGCCAGGGCATATTCCTCGTGGGTTTGGGGGTGCAGAAACACAGGAAAGTCTTTGCCCACCGCTTGGTAACCCTGCGCCAACATGGCCTCAGGCGTGGCGCCCACGACCACCCAGTCGCGATCGGCGCCCTCGAAGCCGAGCATCGCATCGCGCACCGCACCACCGACCAGGTAAATTTCCATGAAGGGAAGTGTAGACCCTCCCCGCCAATGCGATCCCTCCACCGTCATCGCGTACATGGACGCTCCCTGTTAAGCAAACTGTTTTTTGACTTTGGG
>CAYTZZ010000029.1:0-35371 GCA_964442645.1 uncultured Bordetella sp.
CCATCGGCACCAAAGAATCCCACCGCGCCACCGTGCGTGGCCTGGGCCTGCGTGGTGTCAACAGCGTGAGCGAGCTCGAAGACACCCCGGCCGTGCGCGGCATGATCAACAAGATCAGCTACCTGGTCAAAGTGCTGTAAAGGTTGAAGATGGAACTCAATAACCTCAAACCCGCTGCCGGCGCCAAGCATGCCAAGCGTCGCGTTGGCCGTGGCATTGGCTCTGGCCTGGGCAAGACGGCAGGTCGTGGCCACAAAGGTCAAAAGTCGCGTGCTGGCGGCTACCACAAAGTCGGTTTCGAAGGCGGTCAAATGCCGCTGCAGCGTCGTCTGCCCAAGCGTGGCTTCAAGTCGCACTTGCTGAAGTACAACGCCGAAGTCACCCTGGGCATGCTCGAGCAATTGGGCGCTGCCGAAGTGGACCTGCCCACCCTGAAGGCCGCTGGCCTTGTGGGCGAGCTGGCCCGCGTTGTCAAAGTCATCAAGTCGGGTGAGCTCACCAAGGCCGTCAAATTGACCGGCGTGGGTGCCACCGCAGGTGCCAAGGCTGCCATCGAGGCGGCTGGCGGCTCGATCGCTTAAGAACGGAAGACTCTGTGGCAACCAGCGCAACGCTCGCAAAAACAGGCAAGTACGGTGACCTGCGTCGCCGGCTCGTCTTTTTGCTGCTCGCGCTTGTGGTCTACCGTATCGGAGCACACATTCCTGTGCCCGGTATCGACCCCAGCCAGTTGCAACAGCTCTTCAACGGACAGCAAGGCGGCATCCTGAACCTGTTCAACATGTTCTCGGGCGGCGCCTTGTCTCGTTTCACTGTGTTTGCGCTGGGGATCATGCCGTACATTTCGGCTTCGATCATCATGCAGCTGCTGACCTATGTGTTGCCTTCTTTGGAGCAACTCAAGAAGGAAGGCGAGTCTGGCCGTCGCAAAATCACGCAGTACACCCGTTACGGCACGCTGGGCCTGGCGCTGTTTCAGTCCATGGGCATTGCCCTGGCCTTGGAATCTTCGGCTGGTTTGGTGCTGGCGCCCGGGTTTGGCTTTCGTGTCACCGCCATGGTGAGCCTCACCGCAGGCACCATGTTCCTGATGTGGCTGGGCGAGCAAATCACCGAGCGTGGACTGGGCAATGGCATCTCCATCCTGATCTTTGCAGGCATTGCGGCCGGTTTGCCCAGTGCTTTGGGTGGCTTGCTGGAATTGGTTCGCACCGGTGCCATGAGCATTTTGGTGGCCTTGTTCATCGTGGTCCTGGTGGTGTTGGTCACCTACTTCGTGGTCTTCGTCGAGCGTGGCCAGCGCAAGATCTTGGTCAATTACGCACGCCGTCAGGTGGGCAACAAGGTGTATGGAGGCCAATCCTCACACCTGCCCCTCAAGTTGAATATGGCGGGTGTGATTCCCCCGATCTTTGCCTCTTCCATCATTTTGTTGCCTGCCACCGTGGTCAGCTGGTTCAGCTCCGGTGACAGCATGCGTTGGTTGAAGGACATTGCCAGTGCCCTGTCGCCTGGCCAGCCGGTGTACATCCTGTTGTATGTCGCCGCCATTGTGTTCTTCTGCTTCTTCTACACCGCGCTGGTGTTCAACAGCCGTGAGACGGCCGACAACCTCAAGAAGTCGGGCGCCTTCATTCCGGGCATTCGCCCTGGCGATCAAACGGCGCGCTACATCGACAAGATTCTGGTTCGCCTGACCCTGGCAGGTGCGGTTTACATCGCCTTTGTCTGCTTGCTGCCAGAGTTCCTGATTCTGAAATACAACGTGCCTTTCTACTTCGGCGGAACTTCGCTGTTGATCATTGTGGTGGTGACCATGGACTTCATGTCGCAGGTACAGAACTACATGATGAGCCAGCAGTATGAGTCGCTGCTCAAGAAAGCCAACTTCAAAACAACGATGGGTGCTTGAGCGACATGGCCAAAGACGATGTCATTCAAATGCAGGGCGAGGTGGTTGAAAACCTTCCCAACGCCACCTTCCGCGTGAAGCTGGAGAACGGTCATGTGGTGCTGGGGCATATCTCCGGCAAGATGCGGATGCATTACATCCGTATCCTGCCAGGTGACAAGGTCACAGTGGAGTTGACGCCCTACGATTTGAGCAGGGCCCGCATTGTGTTCCGTGCCAAGTAAGGCGCGGGGCGAAGAGAAAGAAAGTACGGACTGCCCGGTGGCTATCCAAAGGTTTGTTAGGAGAATGAAATGAGAGTTTCGGCTTCGGTCAAGAAAATTTGCCGCAACTGCAAGATCATCCGTCGTAAAGGCGTGGTTCGCGTGATCTGCACGGATCCCCGTCACAAGCAGCGCCAAGGCTGATTGATACAGGTTTAAAGAGGACGCACATGGCACGTATCGCTGGCATCAACATTCCGCCGCATCAACATGCTGAAATCGGCTTGACCGCCATTTTCGGTATTGGTCGCACCCGCGCTCGCAAAATTTGCGAAGCCTGCGGCATTGCATATTCCAAAAAGGTCAAAGACCTGACTGATGGAGATCTCGAAAAGATTCGCGATCAAATCGCTCAGTTCACCATCGAAGGCGATCTGCGCCGCGAGACCACCATGAACATCAAGCGTTTGATGGACATCGGTTGCTACCGTGGTTTCCGTCATCGCCGTGGCTTGCCGATGCGCGGCCAGCGCACCCGCACCAATGCACGCACCCGCAAGGGCCCGCGTAAGGCAGCGGCCGCTCTGAAGAAATAATTGAGGGAACACCATGGCAAAAGCACCCGCCAATAACGCCGCACAACGTGTGCGCAAGAAAGTCCGCAAGAACGTTGCGGATGGCATTGCACACGTGCATGCTTCGTTCAACAACACCATCATCACCATCACTGACCGCCAGGGCAATGCCCTGTCGTGGGCTTCGTCGGGTGGACAGGGCTTCAAAGGTTCACGCAAGTCCACACCGTTCGCGGCTCAGGTGGCCTCGGAAGTCGCTGGCCGTGCCGCGATTGACCAAGGCATCAAGAACCTCGACGTCGAGATCAAGGGCCCCGGCCCCGGTCGCGAGTCTTCTGTGCGCGCGCTGGCAGCACTGGGCATCCGAATCAACTCGATTTCGGATGTGACCCCGGTGCCGCACAACGGCTGCCGCCCTCAGAAGCGTCGTCGTATCTAATTTTCAACCAAGCCCACCGCCATCGGTGAAATACCGATGGCTCCTCGTCGTTCAGACGGGCAGATGACACAAAGGAAGATCAAGTGGCACGTTACCTCGGCCCCAAGGCCAAACTCTCCCGCCGCGAAGGCACGGACCTGTTCCTGAAGAGCGCACGCCGCGCCATCAGCGACAAGGCCAAGTTCGACACCAAGCCCGGCCAGCACGGCCGCACCTCGGGCCAGCGCACCTCCGACTTCGGTCTGCAGCTGCGTGAAAAGCAAAAGGTCAAGCGCATGTACGGCGTGCTCGAGCGTCAGTTCCGTCGCTATTTTGCGGAAGCCGATCGCCAAAAGGGCAACACCGGCGCCAACCTGCTGTTCATCCTCGAGTCCCGCCTGGACAACGTGGTGTACCGCATGGGTTTCGGCTCCACCCGCGCTGAGGCACGCCAGTTGGTGTCGCACAAGGCGATCACGGTGAACGGCCAGCAAGTGAACATCCCGTCTTACCTGGTCAAGACCGGTGACGTGATCGCGGTTCGCGAGAAGTCCAAGAAGCAAGGCCGTGTGGTTGAAGCCCTGCAACTGGCAACGCAAGTGGGCTTGCCCGCCTGGGTTGAAGTCAATGCCGACAAGGCCGAGGGCACCTTCAAGAAGGTTCCTGACCGCGACGAATTCGCAGCCGACATCAACGAATCGCTGATCGTCGAACTGTATTCGCGTTAATCCTGGTTGAGCTGATCAACCGTTTAAGTCCCCAAGCTGTGCAAGCCTGTGCAGCAGGGGTGGAACACCCAGCCTTACCGGTGTAACGAGCCGGGGGTATTGAGAGGAATCCGGATGCAAACCCAACTGTTGAAACCCAAAGCCATCAACGTCGAGCAAATCGGCCACAACCGTGCCAAGGTCACGCTGGAGCCTTTCGAGCGCGGCTATGGTCACACCCTGGGCAATGCCCTGCGCCGTGTGCTGCTGTCTTCCATGGTCGGCTACGCCGTCACGGAAGTGACGATTGCGGGCGTGCTGCACGAATACTCCTCCATCGATGGCGTGCAAGAAGACGTGGTCAACATTCTGTTGAACCTCAAGGGCGTCGTGTTCAAGCTGCACAACCGTGACGAAGTCACGCTGAGCTTGCGCAAAGATGGCGAAGGCCAAGTGACCGCCGCCGACATTCAGACGCCCCATGACGTGGAAATCATCAACCCCGGCCACGTGATCGCCAACCTGTCGCAAGGCGGCAAGATTGACATTCAGCTGAAGGTTGAAAAAGGCCGTGGCTATGTGCCCGGCACCGTTCGTCGCTATGGCGAAGAGCCCTCCAAGTCCATCGGCCGCATCGTGCTGGACGCTTCCTTCTCGCCGGTTCGCCGCGTGAGCTACAGCGTGGAGAACGCCCGCGTCGAGCAGCGCACCGACCTGGACCGCCTGGTGGTCGAGATCGAAACCAACGGCGCCATCACCGCTGAAGACGCCGTGCGCGCTTCCGCCAAAATTTTGGTCGAGCAACTGGCCGTGTTCGCACAGCTGGAAGGCAGCGAGCTGGCCGCCTTCGACTCGCCCGCACCGCGCAATGCCCAGCAGTTCGACCCGATCCTGCTGCGCCCCGTGGACGAGCTCGAGTTGACGGTGCGTTCCGCCAACTGCCTGAAGGCCGAAAACATTTACTACATCGGTGACCTGATTCAGCGCACCGAGAACGAGTTGCTCAAGACCCCGAACCTGGGTCGCAAGTCGCTCAACGAAATCAAAGAAGTGCTGGCCTCGCGTGGCCTGACCCTGGGCATGAAGCTGGAAAGCTGGCCGCCCGCCGGTCTTGAAAAGCGCTGAGCCGCCCTTCACTGCATCTCAAAATAAGACATCCGTCCCCTGGCCGTACCTGATACGGCGGCCGGCAAAACATCGAAAGGAAACACCATGCGTCACGGACACGGACTTCGCAAACTCAACCGCACCAGCGAGCACCGCCTGGCGATGCTGCGCAACATGATGAACTCGCTGATTCAGCACGAAGTCATCAAGACCACGCTGCCCAAGGCCAAGGAATTGCGCCGCGTGGTCGAGCCCATGATCACCCTGGCCAAAGAGCCGACCCTGGCCAACAAGCGCCTGGCCTTCAACCGCCTGCGCGACCGCGACATGGTCGTCAAGCTGTTTGGCGAACTCGGCCCCCGTTACCAGGCCCGTCCTGGTGGCTACACCCGCATCCTGAAAATGGGTTACCGCGTGGGCGACAACGCACCGATGGCCCTGGTCGAGCTGGTGGATCGTCCGGAAGTTCAAGAAACTTCCCCCGAGGCCGCTGAATAAGTTACAATAACCCTCTTACCGCGCGATGGAGCAGCCTGGTAGCTCGTTGGGCTCATAACCCAAAGGTCGCAAGTTCAAATCTTGCTCGCGCAACCAATAAAAAATTGGGGTCAGATAACAATTTGTTGTCTGACCCCTTTTTCTTTGCGACTTTGAAAACATGAGTGAACATGTGAGCCAAGCCGAGGTGTTGGCCAAGGCCACCCGGATTGAATTGCCAACGCCCGGTGGCATCCAGGTCTGGCATGCCTGGAACAGGCCTGCAGGGCGTCCTCTGGTGCTGCTGCACGGTGGCAGCGGCAGTTGGACCCACTGGCTGCGCAACATCAACGGCTTGGCTCAAGACCGTGCTGTCTATGCATTGGACCTGCCCGGTTTTGGCGATTCCGATTTGCCACCTGACGCGCGCGATGCGGACGATTTGCAGCACCACGTGGCCCAAGGCCTGCGCCAGTTGTTGGGCGAGGGGCCGCACGATGTCATGGGCTTCTCCTTCGGTGGCATGACCGCCGGCTTCATCGCCGCAGCACAGCCCGACCTGATTCGACGACTGGTTCTGGTGGGCATTCCCGGCCTGGGCCTGTTTGGCGACCCGCTGGACCTGCGCGGCTTGCGCGAGGACATGTCACGCCAAGAGCGGCGCGACATCCTGCGGCACAACTTGTTGCAGATCATGCTGCGCCATCCCGAGAGCGTGGACGAGGCCACCCTCGACTTGCAAGATGCCAACGTCTCGCGCGATCGCTTGCGCCGCCGCCGCATTGCCCGTGGCGATGTGCTGGTGCACCTGCAATCGAGATGGCAATGCCCGATTCACACCATTTGGGGTGAGTTCGACAGCTTGGTGGAAGAGCGCCTCTACCGCGTGCCTGAAGTGCTGAACCAATGCCGCTTGGTCAGTTTCCATGTGGTGCCACAAGCAGGCCACTGGGTGCAGTACGAGCGGCCCGAAGGCTTTTTAAAAGTGGCTTTGCGTTGCCTAGCGGGCGAAGGCGAGTAGGCAAACGCGCAGGCAAGGCGCACAATCAAGTCATGCTCTACAAATTCAAATCCAAAGCCACCGGTGACCTCATCATGCTGGAGCCCCAGGGGCGACAGATTTTGTCACTCATTGGCAAGGCGCCTGCGCCCAAGGGCATCTTGCAAGTGGCAGAGATGCCAGCCGCCATTGAAGCCCTGCAAGCCGCTGTGCTGGCCCAAGAAGCCGCCCGCGCAGAGGCCGTTCAGCAAGCCCATGCCCAAGGCGCAGACCCTGAGCGGGAAGAAGGCATCAGCCTGCGCCAGCGTGCAGCGCCCTTCATCGAGATGATGCGGCGTTGCCTGAAGGAAGAGCACGACCTGGTCTGGGGCGTGTGAAGCACCCTTACCAAGACCTCACGCCCGATGTGGTGCTGGATGCGCTGAGCGCGCTCGGCCTGCCGGTGGATGGGCGCATGAGTGCCCTGAGTTCTTACGAGAACCGCGTCTACCAAGTGATGCTGGACGATGCCGAGCCGGTGGTGGTCAAAATCTACCGGCCCGGGCGCTGGACCGATGCCCAAATTCAGGAAGAGCATGCGTTCACCGCCGAGATGCTGGCCGAAGAGTTGCCGGTGGTGGGGCCGCTCACCTTCCAAGGTCGAACCTTGCATGAGGTGCACACGCAGGGCGAGACCGGCCCGCAGCGTTTTGTGTTCAGTGTGTCACCGCGCCGGGGCGGGCGCTGGCCCGAGTTGGACGATCCCGACGTGCTGAATTGGATCGGCCGGTTTTTGGCGCGCATTCATCTGGTGGGGGCTCGCGACACGTTCAAGGTGCGGCCTGCGCTGAACGTCGACACCTTTGGCTGGGAATCTTTGCATTGGTTGCAAGAAAACCAGGCCATTGCTTTGGAGGTGGTAGCCACCTGGCTGAGCGTGTGTCGCGAAGCCTTGGGCTTGGTCCAAGCGGCGATGGCGGCCGCCCCCACGGCGCTGTTGCGTTTGCACGGTGATTGCCACCCAGGCAATATCTTGTGGACGCCTGTTGAGCAAGCCAACGGCGGGCCGCATTTTGTCGACCTGGACGATGCCCGCATGGGACCCGCAGTGCAAGACCTGTGGATGCTGCTCAGCGGCGATCGGCGTGAGCGCAGCTTGCAGTTGTCAGAAGTGCTGGAGGGCTATGAAAGCATGCGGCCCTTTGACCGCAGAGAGCTGGCTTGGATTGAGCCCTTGCGAACCTTGCGCCTGGTGCACTACAGCGCCTGGTTGGCGCGGCGTCAGGATGACCCGGCGTTCGCGCAACACTTTGCCTGGTTTGGCACGGTCGGTTATTGGCAAGACCAGGTGAGCATCCTGCGCGAGCAGATCGCGGCCATGCAAGAGCCGCCCCTGCAAGTCTGATCAGCGCACCGGGTTTTCCAGCGCGCCAATGCCGTCAATTTCCACGCGCACCACATCGCCCGTCTGCAAGTAGCGCGGGGGCTTGAAGCCAATGCCCACGCCCACCGGCGTGCCGGTGGCAATCACATCGCCAGGGTAGAGGGTGATGCCAGCGCTGAGGGTTTCAATCAGCGTGGGGATGTCGAAGATCAAGTCGGTGGTGCTGGCATTCTGGCGCTCTTCGCCGTTCACATAGCAGCGCACTTGAGTGTGCGTGCCATCGCAGGTGTCGGCGCTCACCAGCCAGGGACCCATGGGACAGAAGGTGTCAAAAGACTTGCCCATATGCCATTGCAGGTGGCGGTTTTGCCAATCGCGCGAGGTCACATCGTTGATGATGGTGTAGCCCCAGACATGGCCCATGGCGTCGGCCTTGGTGATGCCTTTACCACCGCGCCCAATGATCACGCCCAGCTCGGCCTCGTAGTCAATGGCCGTGGACACGGCGTGCGGAATTTCAATGGTCTCACCGGTGGCGATGACCGACTCGGGCACCTTGCTGAAAATGATGGGCACCGAGGGAATGTCGCCACCGGCCTTGGCGCTGCTGTCAAACCCGCTGCTGGCGAATTCTTTGGCATGGGCATAGTAGTTTTTGCCCACGCAGAAAATATTGCGACGCGGCCGTGGCAGGGGTGCGGTCAGATGCACATCTTTCAGCGCAACGGTTTGCATCAAGGCCGGCAGCCCCGCGCCCGCAGACAGGCGCTCCACAATGGGCAAGGTGCCCAGCACGCGCTCTGCCATGGGCAGGTCCAGCAGCGTCACCGATTGCAAGTCATCGGACACCAAGCCGACCTGGGGTTGTTGTTGGTAAACAAAAGCGGCAAGTCTCATGGCGGTCACCGATCAGGGAGAGTTGGGATTGATGCCGCATTGTCGCAGTGCTAGAGTGATCGTGCGATCAGTGAAAACTAGCACAGGAGACTTTATGAAGCGTCGACACATCCTCTCGCTTGCCGCGGTCAGCCTAACCACAGGGTGGGCTGCCGGGTCTGCCCACGCGCAGGCCTTTCCCAGCAAACCGTTGACGCTCATCGTGCCCTTTCCACCCGGGGGCTTGGCCGACATCGTGGCGCGTCCGGTGGCGGAGGCTTTGGGGCGCGAGTTGGGACAACCGGTGGTGATTGAAAACAAGCCCGGTGCCGGCGGCGGCATTGGCATGGGCGCGGCAGCCAAAGCCCGGGCCGATGGCCACACCCTTTTGATGGCCTTGTCCTCGCTGACCGTGATTCCCGAGGCCGATGCCTTGCTCGGCCGCGCGCCCCTGTTTGCTTTGTCCGATTTGCGGCCCATTGCGCGCTACACCGCCGACCCCACGGTGCTGGTGGTGCGCGCCGATGCGCCCTGGAAGTCGGTGCAAGACTTCGTGGAGGAGGCCCGCAAACGCCCCGGCGCCATTCCCTATGGCTCTTCCGGCAACTACGGCACCATGCATGTGCCCATGGAAATTCTGGCGCAAACCGCCGGTGTGAGCTTCAACCACATTCCCTTCACCGGCGCAGGGCCGGCCGTGGTGGCTTTGCTCGGCGGGCAGATAGATGCTGTGTCTTCCGGCCCCGCCACCGTGCTGCAACACATCAAGGCGGGCAAGCTGCGCGCCTTGGCGCATTGGGGCCAAGGCCGGCTGGACGCGCTGCCCGAGGTGCCCAGCCTGAAAGACGCCGGGTTTCAAGCCGAATACGCCCAGTGGTCCGGCCTGTTCATTCCGTCAGCAACGCCCGAGCCTGTGGCACAACGCCTGCGCGCCGCCGCGCGTGTGGCGGCGCAAGACGCCAAGGTGCGCGAGGTCATTCAAAGTGCTGGCAGCCCGATTCTTTACCAGGACAGTGCCGATTTCGAAAAATATGTGCAAGCCGATGCGCGGCGCATGAGCGACGTGGTTAAACGCATCGGCAAGGTGCAATAACGCACATCAGGCCAGCAAGGCATTGACGCGGCGCACATACGCTGCCGGGTCCTCGGGCAAGCCACCTTCGGCCAGCAGCGCCTGGTCGAACACGATGTGGGCCAGGTCATGGAACTGCGTGGCCGCCGCATCGCTCGCCAGTTTTTTCACCAGCGGGTGCTCAGGATTCACTTCCAGAATCGGCTTCACCTCGGGGGCCTGTTGGCCTGCTTGCTTGAGCATGCGCGAGAGTTGCAGTGACATGCCCTGGTCTTGCACCACCAGGCAGGCGGGCGAGTCGACCAGGCGTGTGGTCACGCGAACATCCTCGGCTTTCTCTTTCAGCGCCTCTTTCAGCTTGGCCAGCACGGGCTTGAATTGCTCGGCGGCTTCTTCGGCGGCTTTTTTCTCGGATTCGTCTTGCAGCTTGCCCAGGTCCACCGCCCCTTTGGCAACGCTTTGCAGGGGGGTGCCATCGAACTCGGTGAGGAAGCTCAGCGCCCACTCGTCCACGCGGTCCGTCATCAGCAAGACTTCCAGGCCTTTCTTTTTGAACACTTCCAGTTGCGGACTGTTTTTGGCGGCGGCCAGGGTGTCGGCCGTAATGTAGTAGATGGCGTCCTGGCCTTCTTTCATGCGCGCCTTGTAGTCGGCCAGGGACACACTGACGGCATCGCTTTGGGTGCTGGCAAAGCGCAGCAGCTTGGCAATCTTGTCGCGGTTGGCGAAGTCTTCGCCCAGGCCTTCTTTCAGCACGGCGCCAAACTCGGCATAGAAACGGGTGTACTTGCCAGCGTCTTGCTTGTCTTCGTCGCTGGCATCGTTGGCGGGCTGGTCGCGCTTGGCCAGGTCTTCCAGCATGGACAGCACGCGGCGGGTGTTGCCTTCTCGAATGGCTTTCACGTCGCGGCTCTCTTGCAACAGCTCACGGCTGACATTCAGCGGCAGGTCGGCAGAGTCCACCACGCCCTTCACAAAGCGCAGGTAGACCGGCATCAGCGCCTCTGCGTCGTCCATGATGAACACGCGCTTCACATACAGCTTGAGGCCGCCGCGCTTTTCGCGGTTCCACAAATCAAAGGGCGCTTTGCCCGGCACGTACAACAGTTGCGTGTACTCGGTGCTGCCTTCCACGCGGTTGTGCGTCCAGGTCAGCGGGTCTTCAAAGTCGTGGCTCAGGGCTTTGTAGAAATCGGCGTACTGTTCTGCGGTGATGTCTTTTTTGGCACGCGTCCACAAGGCATTGGCTTTGTTGACGGTTTCCCATTCGTCGGTCACCACCATCTCGCCGGGCTGGTCGTTTTCGCCCTCTTTCCATTCTTCCTTGCGCATCAGGATGGGCAAGGAGATGTGATCGGAGTATTTGGAAATGATGCCCTTGAGCTTCCAGCTGCTCAGGTACTCGGCCGCATCTTCCCGCAGGTGCAGGATGACGCGGGTGCCGCGGGTGGGCATGTCCATGCCTTCCACCGTGAATTCGCCGGTGCCGCCGCTGACCCAGCGCACGCCTTCGCTGGCGGACAAGCCGGCGCGACGGGTTTCAACGGTGATTTTGTCGGCAACGATGTAGCCGGAGTAAAAGCCCACGCCAAACTGGCCAATCAGGGCGCCTTGGGACTTGGCATCGCTTTGCTGGGCGCCTTCCAGGCGCGACATGAACTCCCGCGTGCCACTCTTGGCGATGGTGCCCAGGTGGTCCACGGCCTCTTGCGCGCTCATGCCAATGCCGTTGTCGGCAATGGTCAGAGTGTTGGCGGCCTTGTCAAAGCTGACGCGAATTTCCAGGTTGGGCGCGTCTTCGTACAGGCTGGCGTTGTTCAGGGCTTCGTAGCGCAGTTTGTCGCAGGCGTCGGAGGCATTGGACACCAACTCGCGCAGAAAAATTTCCTTGTTGGAATACAGCGAGTGAGTGACCAGGTGCAGAAGCTGGGCCACTTCGGCTTGAAAGGCATGGGTTTGTGCAGTCATGATGAAAATGAAGAATCAGAAAACAAAACGGATTGGATTTGAGGGCGGCGCCCTTGATTTCAAGGGCACCTAACGGTTTCAGGGGCAGGGCAATGGCTTAAAACTTTTCATGCGGCGCCAAGTAGCGCCACTGGCCCACAGGCAGGTTGCCCAGCACCACCCGCCCCATGCGCACGCGCTTGAGGCCCACCACATGCAGGCCGACTTGTTCGCACATGCGCCGGATTTGCCGCTTTTTGCCCTCGGTCAGCACAAAGCGCAGCTGCTCAGGGTTTTGCCATTCCACCCGCGCGGGCTTCAGGGCCTGGCCATCCAGGCTCAAGCCGTGCCGCAATCGGGCCAGCTGCTCCAGGGGAAAGGCGCGTTGCACATCGGTTTGCGTTGTGCCGTAGTGCACCCGCACCAGGTACTCTTTTTCGGTATGACCGTCTTCGCCAATCAGTTGGCGGGCAATGCGGCCGTCTTGCGTCAGCACCAACAAACCGACCGAATCGATGTCCAACCGGCCGGCGGGTGCCAGGCCACGCAGCTGGCCCGCAGAGAAACGGGTGCGAGAGGCGTCGTCGCGCCAGTGGTTGCGGGGCTGAATCAGGGTGATGGCCGGGGTGTGGCCGTCTTCGGCCTGCCCGCTGACATAGCCCACCGGCTTGTTCAACAAAATGGTGACGCGCTCAGCTTGTTGTTGTTGTGCTTGGCGCTCGACGGTGATGCGGTCTTGCACCGTCACTTGCATGCCCATGCTGGCGGGCTGGCCGTTGACACGCACCCAGCCGTGCGCGATCCAGTCGTCGGCTTCGCGGCGCGAGCACAGTCCCAGCTCGGCCATGCGCTTGTTCAGACGTTGGGTGGCGTTGTCCATGATGCTGGGCAGTGTACCCAAGCCCTCACAGTGTGCGCAGGACGGCGTCGTTGCGCAGCCCTTCCAGGCTCAGCACCCGCAAGCCGCCGTACTCAATCCGAATCAATCCAGCCTCTTGCAAAGTATTCAGCGCCATGTTTACCCGTTGCCGCGACAGGCCCACCAGGTAGGCCAGCTCTTGCTGGGTGATGCGCAGCACTTCGCCCACCCCGGGGTACAGCACCGGGTTGAACAGAGAGGCCAGGCTGCGCGCCACGCGCACATCGGGGTCGTTCATGCGGTCGATTTCGCGTGCCGCAATGAACTGGCCCAGTCGCTCATTGAGCTGGTTCATGACAAAGCGGTTGAAGCCGATCGAGTGGTCCAGCAGCCACTGAAAGCCCTCGATAGGCAAGCCTGCCACCACGCTGTTGCGCAGGGCCTGGACGTTGTAGCGGTAGGGCTCTTGCTTGATAGCTGTGCCCTCGCCAAACCAGCCGCCAGAGGGCAGGCCGGTGTAGGTCACGCTGTTGCCTTGCGCGCTTTCGGTGCTCATTTTCAACAGGCCATCGACCACGCCAAACCAATAGGTGGGCGAGCGCCCATAACGGCACACATGGTCGCCGGGTTGCGCATCGCCCACCACGATCTGGGGGATGACCCGCGCTTGCTCTGCAGGTTGCAAATGGCGCAGCCAAGGGATGCCCGCCAGTTCATCTGCATGCGGTGGGCGGCGGCGTTGGTGCAAGGTCAGGTCGTTAGCCATGGAAAAGTCGCTTTGTCAGGGCGGGGTAAGTTGTGATTGGGGTATTCCCTAGATTGTCATCGTAACGACAAAATAACGTCAAACTCGGTCCTAGTATCGCTCCAACAGTGTGGAGAGTCCTCTGCGCGACACGGGCGTCGTTCGTGTCGGTTGAGGCACATAGAACAAGGAATCCGGAATGCAGACCACGTTTCCTCGATTGCTGATGCAGCATGCGAAGCAGCGCCCCAGCGCGCCCGCCATGCGCGAAAAGGAATACGGCATTTGGCAAACCCTGAGCTGGGCTGATCTGGCCAAGATGGTGTCGCACATGGCCTGTGGCCTGCACCAAATGGGATTGCAACGCGGCGACCACCTGATCGTGGTGGGCTCCAACCGTCCCCGCTTGTATGCCGCCATGCTGGCGACCCAAGCCTTGGGCGCCATTCCCATTCCCTTGTACCAGGACGCGGTGGGCGCCGAGTGCGTGTTCCCGATCAACAACGCCGATGTGAAGTTCTGCGTGGTGGAGGACCAGGAGCAGGTCGACAAGCTGCTGGACATTCGCGAGCAGTGCCCGCAGTTGGCCCACATCTTTTTTGACGACCCGCGCGGCCTGCGCAAATACGACGAGCCCGGCCTGGCGTCCATCGACGAGCTCATGGCGGCCGGCGAAGTGTTTCATGACCTGCACCCTGACTTCGTGGCCGAGCAAATTGAGTTGGCGCAGCCCGACGATGTGGGCGCCATGTTCTTCACCTCGGGCACCACCGGCAATCCCAAGGGCGTGGTGCACACCCACCGCAGCTTGTTGGACCGCGCCCAAGCCGGCGCCGAGTTTGATCGCCTGGGTCCCAACGAAGAAGTGTTGGCCTATCTGCCACCGGCCTGGATTGGCCAGAACATTTTCAGCTACGCCCAATGGCTGTGCTGCGGCTACATCGTGAACTGCCCCGAGTCGACCGCCACCGTCACCATCGACTTGAAGGAAGTGGGTCCGACCTACTACTTTGCGCCCCCCCGGGTGTTTGAGGGCTTGCTGACCACGGTGATGATTCGCATGGAAGACGCCGGCGCCTTCAAGCGCAAGATGTTCCATTACTTCATGGACATTGCGCGCCGTGTGGGGCCCGCCAAGATGGATGGCAAGTCGGTGGGCTTGATCGACAGCCTGCAATACGCCCTGGGCAACCTGATGGTCTACGGCCCGTTGCGCAACAACTTGGGCATGTCCCGCGTGCGCGTGGCCTACACCGCAGGCGAAGCCATTGGCCCGGACTTGTTCAGCTTTTACCGCTCGATCGGCGTCAACCTGAAGCAGCTGTACGGCTCGACCGAAACCGCCGTGTTCGTGTGCCTGCAACCCGACCATGAGGCGCGTGCCGACACCGTCGGGGTGCCTTGCCCGGGCGTGGAAATCAAGGTGGCCGACAACGGTGAAATTCTGGTCAAGTCACCGGGCTTGCTCAAAGAGTATTACAAGAACCCGGCGGCCACGGCCGAAGTGCTGACCGCCGAAGGCTGGTACCACACCAGCGACGCCGGCTTCATCGACAGCCATGGCCACTTGAAGATCATCGACCGCGTGAAAGACGTGGGCCGCATCAAGGGCGGTGCCAACGATGGCGCCATGTTTGCGCCCAAGTACGTGGAAAACAAACTCAAGTTTTTCCCGCAAATCAAGGAAGTGGTGGCCTATGGCGACCAGCGTGAAAAGGTTTGCGTGATGGTCAACATCGACTTTGAAGCCGTGGGCAACTGGGCCGAGCGTCGCAACCTGCCTTATGCGGGCTACACCGACCTGGCGCAAAAGCCCGAGGTCTATGGCCTGATTAAAGACTGTGTCGAAAAGGTCAACGCCGACTTGGCCGAGGACGCTTTGCTCGCGGGCAGTCAGGTCAGCCGCTTCCTGGTCTTGCACAAAGAGCTGGACGCCGACGATGGCGAGTTGACCCGCACCAACAAAGTTCGCCGCGGCTTCATTGCCGAGAAGTACCAAGCGCTGGTGGATGCGCTGTACGGCGGCGTCACCGAGCAGTACATCGAAACCCAGGTGAAGTTTGAAGACGGACGCACGGGCAGTGTCAGCGCCACCTTGAAAATTTCGGACGCGAAAACCTTCACGCCCGTGGGGAAAGCAGCATGAGCAAAAAAATAGGCGACGTGATCTTAGACGTCAACAATATTAGCTTGCGTTTTGGTGGCGTGAAAGCGCTGACCGATATTTCGTTCGACGTACGTGAACACGAAGTGCGCGCCATCATCGGCCCCAATGGTGCTGGAAAGAGCTCGATGCTCAATTGCATCAATGGTGTGTACACGCCGCAAGAGGGCTCAATCACCTTCCGCGGCCAAACCTTTGACCACATGGACAGCCACCAAGTGGCCACCATGGGCATTGCGCGCACATTTCAGAACCTGGCTTTGTTCAAGGGCATGAGCGTTCTTGACAACATCATGACGGGGCGCAACTTGCGAATGAAGAGCAATCTCTTTTTGCAAGCGTTGCGCATCGGCCCGGCCGAGCAAGAAGAAATGCGCCACCGTGAAAAGGTCGAGCAAATCATCGACTTCTTAGAAATTCAAGCCTTCCGTAAAACACCGGTGGGGCAATTGCCTTACGGCCTGCAAAAGCGTGTTGACTTGGGTCGGGCGCTGGCGCTCGAGCCGGAAGTGTTGTTGCTTGACGAGCCCATGGCTGGCATGAACGTCGAAGAAAAACAAGATATGTGTCGATTCATTTTGGATGTGAACGACGAGTTTGGAACCACCATCGTGTTGATCGAACACGACATGGGTGTGGTCATGGACATCTCGGATCGCGTGGTCGTGCTGGATTACGGTAAAAAAATTGGTGACGGCACACCCGATGAGGTGCGTAACAACGAGCAAGTGATCAGCGCTTACCTTGGCACTTCGCACTGAGCCTAATTCAAAGGACGTAGACATGGGATTTTTTCTTGAAACCCTCTTTGGCGGCTTGATGGCCGGCATGCTGTATTCGTTGGTGGCGCTAGGATTTGTGCTGATTTTCAAAGCCTCTGGCGTGTTCAATTTCGCACAAGGTGCCATGGTGCTGTTCGCCGCCTTGGCGATGGCGCGCTTTGGCGAGTGGATTCCGCAATACACCGGCATTGACAACTTCTTTCTGGCCAACATGCTCTCTTTCATTGCTGCAGCGGTGGTGATGTTCATCGTGGCCTGGTTGGTGGAGTATTTAGTGCTACGCCATTTGGTGAACCAAGAAGGCGCTACTTTGCTGATGGCCACCTTAGGCATCACTTACTTTTTGGACGGTGTGGGCCAATCGATTTTTGGCAGCGACATTTACAAAATCGACGTGGGCATGCCCAAGGAGCCCTTGATGTTGTTTCAGTCGACCTTTGACGGCGGCGTCATGATCAACCAAGAAGATTTGGTGGCTGCTGTGATCGCGGCGGCATTGGTGACTTTGTTGAGTGTGTTCTTTCAAAAAACCACCACCGGTCGCGCGTTGCGCGCGGTGGCGGATGACCACCAAGCAGCGCAGTCCATTGGCATCCCCTTGAACCGGATTTGGGTGATTGTGTGGTGCGTGGCGGGTGTGGTGGCCTTGGTGGCCGGCATGATTTGGGGCTCTAAACTGGGTGTGCAGTTCTCGCTCTCGACGGTAGCTTTGCGCGCACTGCCCGTGGTGATTTTGGGGGGGCTGACCTCGGTGCCCGGCGCCATCATTGGTGGCTTGATCATCGGTGTGGGTGAGAAATTGTCCGAAGTGTTCTTGGGCCCCTATGTGGGTGGCGGCATAGAAATTTGGTTTGCCTATGTGCTGGCCTTGGGCTTCCTGTTGGTTCGTCCGCAAGGTTTGTTCGGCGAAAAAATCATTGACCGTGTGTAAGGAGGTACAAAATGTTTTACAGAGAAAACGGTCAGTTCAAAACCAATTACAAAGAAGATCAACAGATCTTCCCCATCACACAAGACCGCATTGGCGTGTTGTTGCTGATTGCGTTTGCGTTCATAGGCGTTCCCCTGATGGCCGATGAATACATGATGCGCGCGATTTTGATTCCCTTCCTCATCTTGTCACTCGCCGCATTGGGCGTCAACATTTTGGTGGGTTACTGCGGGCAAATTTCTTTGGGCTCAGGGGCGTTCATGGCCGTCGGTGCGTATGCCGCCTACAACTTCTTTGTGCGCGTGGAGGGCTTGCCTTTGATCGTGTGCTTGCTGATGGGAGGGGTATTCGCCACCCTTGTGGGCATGTTCTTTGGTATTCCGAGTTTGCGCGTGAAGGGTTTGTATTTGGCGGTGGCGACTTTGGCTGCGCAGTTCTTTTGCGATTGGGCGTTCTTGCGCGTCAAGTGGTTCACCAATGACTCAGCTTCGGGCACCGCTTCGGTGGCTGATTTGCAAGTGTTTGGCATGCCCATCAGCACGCCGTTTGAAAAATACACCTTCTGCTTGGTATTTTTGGTGGTGTTTGGCCTTTTGGCTAAAAACTTGGTGCGCGGTGCCATTGGCCGTGAGTGGATGGCCATTCGCGACATGGATGTGGCTGCCGCCGTGATCGGCATTCGACCGATGTATGCGAAGCTAAGCGCCTTTGCGGTCAGTTCCTTCATCGTGGGCTTGGCCGGCAGTTTGTGGGCCTTCATTCACTTGGGCTCGTGGGAGCCTGCCGCTTTTTCGGTGGACCGCTCCTTCCAATTGCTGTTCATGGTGATTTTGGGTGGCATGGGTTCGATCATGGGCAGCTTCTTTGGTGCGGCTTTTATTGTGGTGTTGCCCATCTTGATCAACTTGGTGTTGCCTGAGTTGGGCGCGCTGGTGGGTGTTGCGGTGAGTACGGCAGCGCTGACACATGCGGAGCAAATTATTTTTGGCGCCATGATTGTGTGGTTTTTGATTGTGGAACCCCATGGCTTGGCTAAGTTGTGGAGTGTTGGCAAACAGAAGCTGCGTTTGTGGCCCTTCCCGCACTGATTTTTCTGAGCGCATCACGTTAATACTTTTTTAAAGGAGACTTCAAATGACATTACGCTCTCTCTTGCTCGCCATGGCTGTGGCAACAACAGGTGTGACCAGTGCGCTGGTTACCACCACTGCTCAGGCGCAAGCCAAAGAACAGTTTTTCCCTGTTTTGCCATATCGTACTGGTGCTTACGCGCCCAACGGTGTGCCATGGGCCAACGGTTATGCCGATTACCTCAAGTTGATCAATGCCCGTGATGGCGGCATCAACGGTGTCAAGATCGCTTTTGAAGAGTGCGACACCGCCTACGCGACGGACCGTGGCGTGGAGTGCTATGAGCGTTTGAAGGGCAAAGCCCAAGGCGCAGTGTTCCAACCGCTGTCAACCGGCATCACCTTCGCTTTGACTGAGAAGGCGCCCAACGACAAAAACCCGCTGATCACAGGCGGCTATGGTCGATCTGAATCCAGTGATGGCCAAGTGTTCAAGTGGAACTTCCCCTTGATGGGCACCTATTGGTCTGCCGCTGACATCATCATGCAACACATCACCAAAAAAGAAGGCAACAACCTCAAGGGCAAAAAAATCGCCTTGGTGTACCACGATAGCCCATATGGCAAAGAACCCATTGCTTTGTTGCAAGAGCGCGCCAAGATGCAAGGCTACGAGTTGAGCTTGTTGCCTGTCGCACATCCTGGTGTGGAGCAAAAAGCCACTTGGTTGCAAATACGTCAATCGCGCCCTGACTATGTGCTCTTGTGGGGCTGGGGCGTGATGAACTCTGCTGCACTCAAAGAAGCCGTGGCCACGGGTTACCCACGAGAAAAAATGTTTGGTGTTTGGTGGTCTGCGGCCGAACCCGATGTCAAAGACGTGGGTGAAGCCGCCAAGGGTTACACCGGCCTGGTTGCTACAGGTGAAGGCGGCAAGGTGATTGCCGATGTCAAGAAGCATGTGCACGATAAAAAGCAAGGCACCGGCTCTTCTGACGAAGTGGGTACGACACTGTACAACCGTGGCTTGGTGAGCGCTGCTTTGGCTGTGGAAGGTGTGCGCCGTGCGCAAGAGCGTTACGGCAAGGGCAAGGTCATGAATGGCGAGCAAATCCGTTGGGGCTTGGAGAACTTGGCGCTTGATCAAAAAGCGCTCGACAAGTTGGGACTGGGCACCATCATGAAGCCGCTGAGCACTTCTTGCCTGGACCACGAAGGCTCACGTCAAGCTCGTTTGCACACTTGGGACGGCAAGAAGTGGAACTACAGCTCTGACTGGATCGAGGCGGATGACACCATCATCAAGCCTTTGGTCAAGCAGTTTGCCGACAAGTACGCTGCCGAGAAAAAGCTCACACGCCGTACAGGGGCCGATTGCCAGTCTTGATGTGACTTCAGGCATTGCAAGAGGTCGAATCTAAAGGCGATTTCTTGTGATGCCGGTTCGTGACTCGATCAGAGTCGCCAAACCTCAAAGGCAAGCATGGGTCTTTGAGGTTTGGTCGTGGCTTTTGAAGGCATGACACACCTGAAATAAGTTTGTTCGTTCCATCCCGTTTGAAACAAGGCAAGACATGAGCGCCCCAAACATCGTTCTCAACGTTAACGGCATCGAGGTTATTTACAACCATGTGATCCTGGTCCTCAAAGGCGTTTCGTTGCAAGTGCCTGAGGGCGACATCGTCGCCATCCTGGGCGGCAATGGCGCGGGCAAAACCACCACCCTGCGTGCCATTTCCAACTTGCTCAAGGGTGAGCGCGGCGAGGTCACCAAGGGCAGCATCGAGCTGCGCGGTGAGCGCATTGAAAATTTATCGCCCGCCGAGCTGGTCAAGCGTGGCGTGGTGCAGGTCATGGAGGGGCGCCACTGCTTTGCCCACCTGACGATCGAAGAAAATTTGCTGACGGGCAGCTACACCCGCAGCGACAAAGGCGAAATCGCCGCCAACCTGGAGAAGGTTTACAACTATTTCCCCCGCCTGAAGACGCGCCGCACCTCGCAGGCGGCTTACACCTCGGGCGGCGAGCAGCAAATGTGCGCCATTGGCCGCGCCTTGATGTCCAACCCCAACATGGTGTTGCTGGACGAGCCCTCCATGGGCCTGGCGCCGCAAATTGTGGAAGAGGTTTTCAACATTGTGAAAGACCTCAACGACAAAGAGAAAGTCACTTTCTTGTTGGCCGAACAAAACACCAACATGGCCCTGAAGTATGCCGACTACGGTTACATCATGGAGTCGGGCCGCATTGTGATGGACGGTGCGGCCAGCGACCTGGCCAGCAACGAAGACGTCAAAGAGTTTTACCTGGGCGTGGGCGGTGGCGAGCGCAAGAGCTTCAAGGACGTCAAGAGCTACAAGCGCCGCAAGCGCTGGCTGGCGTGAGGAAGGCGTTGAACATGGTCGCCTTTTACGACACGCTGGAAACCCGCAGCCCCCAGGACCGCGAAGCGGCCCTGATGCAGGCCTTGCCCCAACAAATTGCGCATGCCCAGCGGCATGCTGCCGCTTTTGCCAAATCGCTGAGTCAGGTGGACGCGCGCAGCATCACCTCACGCGCCGCCTTGGCGCAACTGCCGGTGATCCGCAAATACGAATTGCTCGAGCAGCAAAAAGCGCAGCGTGCGCAAGACGTGTTTGGCGGCTTTTCGGCCCTGGCTTTTGGCAAGGGCATGACCCGTGTGTTTGCCAGCCCCGGGACCATTTACGAGCCCGAGGCGGCACGGCCTGACTACTGGCGCATGGCACGCACGATGTTCGCTGCGGGGTTCCGCACAGGTGACTTGATTCACAACTGTTTCAGCTACCACTTCACGCCGGCTGGTTCCATGATGGAGTCGGGCGCGCATGCCCTGGGTTGCACCGTGTTTCCCGGTGGCACCGGCCAAACCGAACAGCAAGTGCAGGCCATGGCCGAGTTGCGGCCCGCGGGCTACATCGGAACGCCCAGCTTTCTGAAGATCATTGTGGAGAAAGCGGCCGAGTTGGGCGTGGCCTTGCCCAGCGTCAAAAAAGCGCTGGTGTCGGGCGAGGCGTTTCCGCCAAGCTTGCGCGACTGGCTGGCCGAGCGCGGCATCGCCGGTTACCAGTGCTATGCCACCGCCGACCTGGGCCTGATTGCTTATGAAACCGAAGCCCGTGAAGGCCTGGTGCTGGACGAAGGCGTGATCGTTGAAATCGTGCGACCCGGCACCGGCGACCCGGTGCCCGAGGGCGAAGTGGGCGAGCTGGTGGTCACCACCTTGAACCCCGACTACCCCTTGATCCGTTTTGGCACCGGTGACTTGACCGCGGTCTTGCCCGGTACCTGCCCCACCGGGCGCACCAACAACCGCATCAAGGGCTGGATGGGCCGTGCCGATCAAACCACCAAGGTGCGCGGCATGTTTGTGCACCCCGGCCAGGTGGACCAGGTGGCCAAGCGCTTCCCCGAAGTGCTCAAGGCGCGCCTGGTGGTCAGCGGCGAAATGGCCAGCGACCAAATGGCGCTGAAGGTGGAAACACGCCAAGGCTCCGACGCTTTGGCGCGTTCCATCGGAGACGCAGTGCGCGATGTCACCAAACTGCGTGCCGACGTGGCCTTTGTGGCGCCCGGCAGTTTGCCCAACGATGGCAAAGTGATTGAGGACGCGCGCAGCTACCAATGACGGACAGGGTTTCGCGCCAGGGCTGGCGCGAGGCTACGTAATTTCCGTTATTTCCAAAATTGAGGTCAGTCGTACCATGGGCAAATATTTCCAAAGGAGACATGCCCATGAAATCGACCTTCGCAGGTTTGCTCACCCTGTCGCTGTTGCCTTTCAGCCTGCAGGCTGCTGACTTCCCCCTCAAAGACAAGCCCGTGACCCTGGTGGTGCCCTTTGCCGCTGGCGGCCCCACCGACCGTGTCGCGCGCGATTTGGCCGAAGCCATGCGCAAGACCTTGGGCAACAGCGTGGTGGTGGAAAACGCCGCCGGCGGGCCCGGTGGCTTGATCGGCGCCACCAAGGTGACCCGCGCCAACCCCGATGGCCACACCCTGCTGGTGCACCACATCGCCATGGGCATTTTTCCTTCGTTGGTGCGTAACCTGCCCTTCAAGGTCGACAGCGATTTCGAGTACCTGGGCATGATCAACGACGTGCCCATGACCTTGATTGGCAAGCCCCAGTTGCCGGCCAACAATTACAAAGAACTGATCACCTGGGTCAATGCCAACAAAGGCAGCATCAACCTGGCCAACGCGGGCTTGGCCTCGGCATCCCATCTGTGCGGCATGCTGTGGCAAGCCTCGGTGCAAGTGGACATGACCACGGTTCCCTACAAGGGCACGGCGCCTGCCATGACCGACCTGATCGGTGGCCAAGTGGATTTGATGTGCGACCAGACCACCAACACCACCTCGCAAATCGAAGCCAAGAAAGTGAAAGTCTTTGGTGTGACCACGCAGAAGCGTTTGAACACGCCGGCGCTCAAGGACGTGCCCACGCTGGACGAGTCCGGCCAGAAAAACTTCCAAGTCACCATTTGGCATGGCTTGTACGGGCCCAAAGGCTTGTCGGCCGATGCCAAAGCCAAGCTGAACGCCGCGCTCAAGGCGGCGCTCAAAGATCCTGACTTCGTCAAGAAACAAGAAGGCCTGGGCGCGGTGGTGATCAACGACAAGCGCTCTGACCCGGCCGAGCACAAAGCCTTTGTGGCGGCGGAAATCGCCAAGTGGACGCCCGTCATCAAGGCCGCTGGCGTTTACGCTGACTGAGGCTTAAGGGGCACTGGCCTCATCGGCCAAGTGTTCAAAGGGCAGGGCCGCCTTCACCAGCATGACGGTGCAGGGCGCCTCCATGGCCACCTTGATGGGCACGGTGGCGACCAGACGCTGCATTTGCAAGCCATGCGTTGCCGCGCCCATGATGATCATGCTCACGTGATTGCCCTCGGCATAACGCAGCAGGGCTTGTGCCACGTCACCGGACTCCAGCACGTGGCACGACGCCTGGTGGTTTTCCAGGTCAAGCGGCTGCGCCCATTGCTGCAGCCTTGTCAGGTGCTGGCGGTGCACCGAGGTTTCGCTTTTGGCGTTGTCTGAGCTGCTGGTGGCGCTGCCCGAAATGACGGTCACCACGGCCAGCCGTGCCCCTGGCAAGTTTCCGAGCGCACGGGCCGCCTCCTGGCGCATGGAAAACAGCGCCGCGTCGCTCACGTCTTGGTGCGGCAGCGCCACCATCACGATGGGCACGCGCTCAATTTGCTGTTGTGCGGCCAGTGGGCTGGGTTGGTAGTGCATGCCCGCAGCCCGCACCCAGCGCCGCAGGTGTTGCCAAAATCCCAAGCCTGCCACTTGGCGCCCGCGCTCTGTGATCTTGACCTGCTCGGGGTGCCGCAAATCAAACGCCAGGTGGGCTGCCGAGGGGTAGCGGTCTTGGGCCTGAGGCTGAAGACAGCGCAACACAATTTCCTGCAACCATTCAGGCGTGTCTGCACGCAAACGTCGCAATGGCGTCGGTGACATCCACAGGCGTTGCCGCAGGCCACCCTGTGTTTGCGGGTTGCCAAAAGGCAATTCGCCAGTAGCCATCTCGTACAGCATGACCCCCAGGGCAAACAGGTCACTGCGCGGGTCGCCCCGAACGCCCACCACTTGCTCGGGGGCTATCCAGGCGGGAGAGCCTACGGCTTTGCGCAACTCTTCGGCCAGCAGGTCGGGCAGTTGCGCATGGCATGACAAACCGAAGTCCAGCAAGACCGCGCGGCCGTCGGGTGCGAGCAGCACATTGGCCGGCTTGAGGTCGAGGTGGCAAACATTTTGTTTGTGCAGGCTCTGCAATGCCATGGCGATGGCTGCGCCAATGCGCGCCACCTCCTGCGGCGTCGCTCGCGTACGGGTCTCGGTGTGCTGGTCCAGCCATTGCTGCAGGCTCAGGCCGGGGATGTGCTCCATCACCAGATAAGGCACAGCCGACAGGTCGCCCGCTGCCACCAGACGAGGCACAGATCGCCCCTGCAAGGTTTGCATGATCTGGTGCTCCACCTCAAAGCCGATGATGTTCTCGGCACCGTCACCTGCGGTCATGCGCGGCACCTTCATCACCATGGGGAAGGGTGCTGGGCCCCCCTGCGCAAATTCCACCGAGTAGACATGGGCCATGCCTCCGGCATGCAAGCACTCGCCCATGCGAAAGCCATCGAGCACGGTGCCGGGCGCCATGAGCTTCATTGTCCTGTCTCCAATCGCGCAGCCAAGGCCTCTGGCAAACCGGCGTCGCGAATCGCGCGTGCGGCCGCCGTGTGGTTGTAGGGCACGCGGAAAAAAGTGAGCTTGCACTCCGCTACATCCATCAAGGCATAGGCGGCACGCGGGTCGCCGTCGCGCGGTTGACCGACCGAGCCAATGGTGGCCAGCCAGCGCCGATGGGTGGGCACGGGAATGGCCACGCTGGGGCTGGGCGTGAAAGGCATCAGCTGTTGACCCGAGCCTTTGTAATAAAGTGTTTGATGGTGCACATGACCGCCAAACACATAGCGCACCTCAGGATGCGCCAGCGCGGCATTCAGGCTCAGCGCGGCCATGCGCTCGTTGTCCACGTAGCGCCAGCGCTCGGGGGCGTCGGCGCTGGCGTGCACCAGCAGCAAGGGACCGCTGTGGTGAAGCAAGGGCAAGGCCTGCAACCAGGCGCGCTGGTCGGTGCTCAATTGCTGGTGGGTCCAGCCGGCCGTGCGCGCTCCCAGACTCTGCTCGGGCGGGGGTGGCGCGATGGCCATGGCCTCGTGGTTGCCTTGCAGCACGATCGCACCGCCATCGGCCAGGGCTTGCACTCGCGTGACCACTTCGCAGGGGTTGGCACCGTAGCCCACCAGGTCGCCCAAGAAGGCCCAGTGGCTTGCACCCTGGCTCTGGGCATGCGCCATGCAGGCGTCCAGCGCTTGCACATTGGCGTGAATGTCCGAGAGCAGGGCGAGTCGCATGGCATCACCTCATGACGGCATCTTCATTCGATGGCGCTGCTGGATTTCACGCTGTCGCGCAGCATGAACTTTTGAATCTTGCCGGTCGATGTTTTGGGCAAGGCGCCGAACACCACTTTCTTGGGCACCTTGAAGCGTGCCAGCAAGGTTTTGCAATGGGCAATGATGTCGTCTTCCGTGGCCTGCGCTTCGGGCTTCAACTCCACAAAGGCGCAAGGCACCTCGCCCCACTTGGGGTCGGGCAAGGCCACCACGGCGGCCAGCATCACGGCCGCATGGCGGCACAACGCATCCTCGACCTCGATGGAGGAAATGTTTTCACCGCCCGAGATGATGATGTCCTTGCTGCGGTCCTTGATCTTCACATACCCGTCCGGATGGGTCACGGCCAGATCACCCGTGTGGAACCAGCCGCCGGCAAAGGCTTCTTGGGTGGCTTGCGGGTTCTTGAGGTAGCCCTTCATCACGATGTTGCCGCGGAAGAAAATTTCTCCCATGGTCTGGCCATCCGCAGGCACGGGTTGCATCGTCTCGGGGTCCAGCACCTTCACCGCCTGTTGCAGAGGGTAGGCCACGCCCTGGCGGCCGTTCAACATGGCCCGCTCCTCGGCCGAGCGGTGGGCCCAGTCTTCTTGCTTGGCGCAAACGGCGGCCGGGCCATAGACCTCGGTCAGGCCATACACATGGGTGATGTCGATGTTGGCCTTCTCGCAGCCTTCAATCACGGCTGCTGGCGGTGCAGCGCCGGCAATCAGCCCTTGCACGGTGTGCGTGATGCCTTCGCGCAGGGTGGCCGGTGCATGGATCAGCATGCTGTACACAATCGGCGCGCCACACATGTGGGTGATGTGGTGCTCGCGAATCAGCGGGAAGATCAGCGCGGGGTCAACACGGCGCAGGCACACGCTGGTGCCCGCATTCAAGGCCATGGTCCAGGGGAAGCACCAGCCATTGCAGTGGAACATGGGCAGCGTCCACAAATAGGTGGTGTGCTGCGGCATGCCCCAGGTGATGATGTTGCTGGTGGCGTTGAGGTAGGCGCCGCGGTGGTGGGTCACCACCCCCTTGGGGTTGCCAGTGGTGCCACTGGTGTAGTTCAGCGCAATGGCGTCCCACTCATCGTTGGGCAACGACCAGACAAACTGAGGGTCACCTTTTGCCAGAAAAGCTTCGTAAGTGATCGCGCCGACGGCCGCGCCAGCCGGGGCTTCGGCGTCTTCGACGTCGATTACCAAGGGTTTGTGCTCACCCAGCAGGCTCAACGCTTTGTTGACCACCGCAGAAAACTCGCGATCAGTGAGCAAGACCTTGGCTTCGCCGTGCTGCAGCATGAAGGCGATGGCTTCGGCATCAAGCCGGGTGTTCAAGGTGTTGAGCACGGCACCGGCCATGGGCACGCCAAAGTGGGCCTCGTACATGGCCGGCACATTGGGCAGCATCACCGCCACCGTGTCGCCGTGGCCCACGCCGCGCTGGGCCAAGGCGCTGGCCAAACGGCGGCAGCGGTCATAGGTTTGGGCCCAGGTTTGGCGGTGCGGGCCGTAGATCAGCGCCAGCCGATTCGGATACACCAGCGCGCTGCGCTCTAAAAAACTCAGGGGCGACAAGGGCACGTAATTGGCGGCGTTCTTGTCCAGGTGCAGGTCGTACATGGAAGGCTTGCGCATGGTGGCTCCTGTGGTCAATGGCCGGTGAAACGCGCGGGGCGACGCTCGACAAAGGAGCGCACGCCTTCGGCGGCATCGTCGGTGGCCGACAAACGTTGCTGCACGCTGATGAACTCTTGCATCGCCACCACCGGGCCGTGCTCCACCGCCTTCAGGGCGTTTTGGCGCGTGGCCACCACCGCTTGCGGCGCTTGCTCGGCAATGGCTTGCGCGATCTTCAGCGCTTCTGCCAGTTGTTGCCCCGCCGGCACCACTTTTTGCACAAAGTTCAAACGCAGGGCCTCGGCCGAGCCAAACTCGTCGCCGGTCAGCAGGTGCAGCAAGGCATTGCCCAGACCCGCGCGCTCGGCCATGCGCAAGGTCGCGCCACCGGTGGCCATGATGCCGCGCTTGACCTCGAGTTGCGAGAAGCGGCAGTTGTCCGCAGCCACCACGATGTCGGCCGCCAGCATCAACTCGATCCCCAGGGTGTAGGTGATGCCTTGCACCGCCGTCACCATGGGTTTGAGGCGGCGGCGGTAGCCTTCCATGGCCAGGTTCAAGGGGTCCACCAGGCCCAGCGGCACGGCTTTTTCGCCGCGCTTCATCAGCGGGGCGATGGTGGGCAGGTCCAGCCCCGCGGTGAAGTGGTCTCCCAGCGCGTGCAACACCCCGACGCGCAAGCTGGGGTCGTCGTCCAGCCGCGTGTAGGCCTCGCCCAGCTCGCGAAACATCTTGGGGGTGAAGCCATTGCGCTTGGCGACGCGGTCAATGCCAATCAACAGCACCGTGCCCTGCACCTCACACACAATCCGGCCTTCTGCGTTGTCGCTCATCTTTGGTCTCCTCAAGTTTCGGCTCTGCTGGCCGCTGCGGTTTCAACGGTAGTGGTAGACGCCCTGGCCACTCTTGCGGCCCAGGCGGCCAGCGGCCACCATCTCTTTGAGCAGCGGGCAAGGGCGGTATTTGCTGTCGCCAAACTGTTCCAGGTACACCTCCATCACGGCCAGGCACACGTCCAGGCCAATCATGTCGGCCAGGGCCAGCGGGCCAATGGGCTGGTTGCAGCCCAGGCGCATGCCAGCGTCGATGTCGTCGGGCGAGGCCAGGCCTTCGGCCAACACGAAGAAGGCTTCGTTGATCATGGGCACCAGGATGCGGTTGACCACAAAGCCGGGGGCGTTCTTGACGGTGATGGGCGACTTGCCCAGGCGCTTGGCCAGCTCCTGCACGGTGGCGTGGGTGTCGTCGCTGGTTTGCAGCCCGCGGATGATTTCCACCAGCGCCATCAGGGGCACGGGGTTGAAGAAGTGCATGCCGATAAAGCGGTCGGCGCGCTGGGTGACGGCCGCCAGCTGCGTGATCGAGATCGACGAGGTGTTGGAGGCCAGGATGACCTCGGGGGCCAGCAAGGCGTCGAGTTGTTGGATGATCTTGATTTTGAGCGCGTGGTTTTCGGTGGCGGCTTCGATCACCAGGTCGGCGCTTTTCAGGTCTTCGTACTGGGTGCTGGTGCGAATGCGGGCCAGCGCGGCGTCTTTGTCGGCTTGGGAAATCTTGTCCTTCTTCAGCAAGCGCTCCAGGCTGCTGTCCACGCTGGCCAGGCCCTTGGCGACGGCCGCTTCGGCGATGTCCACCATCACCACGCGAACGCCGGCCACGGCGCAGGCTTGCGCAATGCCACTGCCCATCGTGCCGGCGCCAATGATGCCCACGGTTTGAATGCTCATCTCAAAGTTCCTTTCGAAGCGTGATCTCGGTCAAAAAGACAATGGTACAGGCGCAGGCTTGCGCGCAACCAACAAAAAACGGTTTCCGGCCAGCCTTTGCGACAGTTTTGACCCAGCGCAATCGCCATAATCCAGCCTATGGACAAACTCAAAGCCTTTGAGACCTTTGTCACTGTCGCACAAAAGGGCAGTTTGACCGCTGCTGCCAAGGCAGAAGGGGTGGCGCCTGCCATCATGGGGCGCCGTCTGGACAGCCTGGAAGAGCATCTGGGCGTCAAGCTGCTGGTGCGCACCACCCGGCGCCTGAGCCTCACCCAAGAAGGCAGCGCCTTTCTTGAAGACTGTTTGCGCCTGTTGGCCGACGTGGCCAGCGCCGAGGCCAGTGTCAGTGCCGGTGGCGTGCAAGCCAGCGGCCATTTGCGGGTCACGGCGCCGGCAGGCTTTGGGCGGCGGCATGTGGCGCCCTTGCTGCCCCGCTTTCGCGAACAGCACCCCAAGGTCACTTTGTCCCTGAATTTGAGCGATCGGGTGGTCGATGTGGCCGCCGAGGGCTTTGACTGCGCGGTGCGCGTCGGCGACCTGCCCGACTCCTCCTTGGTCAGCGTGCGGCTGGCGGACAACCGTCGCCTGTGCGTGGCCACGCCGGCCTACTTGGCACGGCACGGCACGCCTTCGCACCCCTCCGATTTGATGCGCCATGCCTGTCTGACCCTGTCCAGCGATGCCTCCCAGACCCGCGGCTGGGCCTTCAGCGTGCCCGCCAGTGGCGCGGCCGGCCACGAAGTGATTCATTTGCGGCCCAGTGGCCCATTGGACTGTTCCGATGGTCAGGTCTTGCACGCATGGTGCTTGGCAGGCCAAGGCATTGCCTGGCGCAGCACCTGGGAAGTGGAAGAGGACATTGCTGCTGGCCGCCTGGTGCCGGTGCTTGAGGCGTTTGCCGCCCCGCCCAATGGCATTTACGCGGTGTTCCCGCAGCGCAAGCACCTGCCTTTGCGCCTGCGCCTGTGGCTGGACTACTTGAAGGCCCAGTACGCCCGTCCCGACTTTGGGCTGAGCTGATGGCCCTGGCAAACGTCACGCTGTGTGCCGACGATTACGCCGTGCACGCCTGTGCCTCGCAAGGCATTGTGACCTTGGCGCGCCAGCAACGCCTGAGCGCCACCAGCGTGATGAGCCTCTCGCCCCGTTGGACGGCCGATGCCCCCGCCTTGCGAGAGCTGAAGGGGCAGGTGTCGGTGGGCTTGCACCTGGACTGGACGAGCGACTTTGCCCGCACGGCCGGCCATGGCCAAAGCCTGGCGGCCATGATGTGGCGCGCGCTCTGGGGCGGCTTCGTCGCCGACGAAGTGCGCATCTGCATCGAGCGCCAGCTGGACGCCTTTGAGGCGCATTGGCAAGCCCCGCCTGACCATGTGGATGGCCACCAGCACATCCAGCAATTTCAGGGCATCCGTGGCCCGCTGCTGAGCGTGCTGGCACAGCGCTATGGCCGCCATCTGCCCTGGCTTCGCATTTCTCAGGTCGGGCAAGACGATGCCAAGGCCCGCATCATCAGCGCCTGGGGGGCGCGCGCCTTCCTGCAAGCGGCGCAAGCCCAGAATGCACCCTGCCGTTTTCCGCTGCGCGGCGCCTACAACTTTGCCGGCGGGCGCGCGGCCTATGCCCGCCGCATGCAGGCTTGGTTGCGCGCCGCAGCCCAGGATGGCGGGGTCCTCATGTGCCACCCCGCGCAAGGCCAAGACCCCAGTGACCCCATCGGCGCGGCCCGCGCCTGGGAGTTTGAGTACCTGGCCAGCGACGACTTTGCGCATGACTTGCAACAAGCGCGCGTCACGCTTCATGCCGGCGTGTGACAGCGCGCCACTACACTCGCGCCATGCATTCTGAGGACTCCGAATCGTCACGTCGCACCGGCTGGGCCGTGCTGGCCTGCTTTGCCCTGTTGCTGGCGCTGGCCGCCTTGCGACCCTTGGCCGTTCCCGATGAGGGGCGCTATGGCGAAATCGGCCGCTGGATGTTGCAATCGGGCGATTGGCTGACGCCGCGCCTGAATGGCATTCCCTTTTTCCACAAGCCGCCCTACCTTTATTGGCTTGAGGCGGCTGCCATGGCCGTGCTGGGGGTGCATGCCTGGGCCTTGCGTTGGGTGCCCGCGTTGCACGCGCTCTTGATGCTGGTGGTCATGTGGCAAGTGGCGCGCCGCTGGGGTGGCCCGGCCTTGGCGTACCGTGCCGTCTGGATGCTGGGCAGCAGCCTGGCGTTTCTCATGGGCGGGCAGTACGTCAACCACGACATGCTGGTGGCCAGCTGGATGAGCGTGGCGATTTTTTGCCTGGGCTGGTCATTCGAGCAAGGGCGCGAGCGACCGCATGTGGGCTGGGCTTTGAGTGGTGTTTTGGCCTGCGCATTGGGGGTTTTGAGCAAAGGGCTCATTGGCTTGCTGTTGCCGGGTTTGGTGCTGGTGCTTTGGCTGACATTGACCTGGCAATGGCGAAAGGTGATCTCCTTTCCCTGGCTGCGTGGCATCGCCTTGTTCCTGGCCGTGGCCTTGCCCTGGTTTGTGTTGGCCCATCAGGCCCATCCGGACATGCTGGCCTACATGTTTGGCAAGCACCAGTTTGGACGCTACACCGCCACCACCTTCAACAACGCACGGCCCTGGTGGTTTTATGGCCTGGCCCTGGTGGTGTTGATCGGCCCTTGGATTCTGTGGGTGTTGCACCTGGCGTGGCGAGAGTGTCGACCCAACGCAGCATTGACGGCGCTGCGAGCCGACAGCACACAACGGCGTTTGATGCTGTTGTGCTGGGTCACCACGCTGGCCATTCTGGGCTTCTTCTCGATTCCCAACTCCAAGTTGCTCGGTTACGCACTTCCTGTATTGCCGGCGCTGGCCTTGCTGGCCGCTTGGGGTTGGCAAGTGGGCATGGCCGGCAAGACTTACGCACGCGGGTTGTTTCGAGGGTTGGTGGTGCTGGCGCTGGGTCTGGCCGTGGGGGCCAACGAGGTGGCGAGTCGCTACACCTTGCGCCACAGCAGCGCAGACATTGCCCAGGCGCTGGCCTGTGTCAAAGGCCCTGGCGATGGGGTCTTGCTGGCCGGCGACTATGCCTACGATTTGCCGTTTTTGGCGCGTTTCACGGCACCCATGGTGGTGCTGCAGGATTGGCCGCAGTTGCGCCAAAGCGCAGGCGACAACTGGCGTCGTGAATTGTTTGAGGGCGCAGACTTTGACGCCCAAGCTGCGCGAAGTCTGCAAACACCCGCCGCGTTGAAAGATGCCGCCAACCGCCCTGGGCAATGGCTTGTGATGCCACGCGGGGGTGTGACCGAATTACCGGCCGATCGGGCGGGCTTTGTGCCCGTTTTTTCAGGCCAAGCCTGGGCCTTGTTCAAGAGCCCCGCTTCGGCAGAGATCCGCCCCGAGCAGCAGCGCTGCCTGGCTCAGCGCTTGAACGCCCAGTAACGGCTCAGCCAAAAGGTTTGTCCCGCCGCCGCCACCATGGCGGCCACCAGCGCCAGGCCGCTGGGCCAGCCCAGCCCTCGGTACAGCCCCATGAAGCAGAGTTCGTTGCAGACAAAGCCGGCCAGGGCCGTGCCGGCGAACCGCGCAAAGCTCTGTGACACGCTGGTGCCGGCATCGGCAAAACTGAGCCAGCGGTGCCCGACAAAACTGACGCCGAAAGCCACGCCAAAGCCGATGGCATTGGCCACTTCCGGCCAAATCGCGCTGCCCTGGGTGAGCCAAGCGAACACGCCCAAGTGAGTGAGCGCTGCTGCGCTGCCAACCAGCAAGAACCACACGCTGCTGCGCAACCAGGCCGGGCGGTTCACTTCGTGCTTGTGTCGGGTTGAGAGGCGCTGAGGCCTTGGCCCAAACGCTCGCGCACCCAATAGCGCGGGCGCTGCTTCACTTCTTCATAAATGCGTCCCACATACTCGGCCAGCACGCCAATGGACAGCATTTGAATGCCGCTGAAAAACATCAGCCCTACCACAATGGTGGCATAGCCCGGCACATTGATGCCCAAGACGAAATATTCTGCAATCACCCAAGCGCCATAGAGCAGGGAAGCCATCGACAAGCACAGGCCCACCACGGCCAAGGCGCGCAGGGGGGTGATGGAGAAAGCCAGCATGCCCGTGATGGCCAGCCCAAAGGCGCCGCGCAAGCCAAAACGACTTTCGCCTGCAATGCGCGGCAAGGGCTCGTAGTCAATGGCCGTGCTTTGAAAGCCAACCCAGGCATACAAGCCCTTCATGAAGCGGTTGCGCTCGGGCATGGCTTTGAGGGCTTCCACCACCTTGCGGTCCATGAGTCGGAAGTCGCCGGCATGCGGCGGAATCTTGACCCGCGTGCCCCAGTTGATCAGACGGTAGAACCAGTCGGTCAAACGGGCGTGCAGAGCGCTTTGGTCTGCGCGTGTTTTGCGCACGGCATAAACCACATCGGCACCTTCGCGCCAGCGTTGCAGCATCTCGGGCAACAGGCTCACCGGATGTTGGCCGTCGGCGTCCATCAACAACACCAGATCGCCCAGGGCGGCGTCCAGTCCGGCGCTGAGCGCGGCCTCCTTGCCGAAGTTGCGTGACAGGTCCAGGCCCACCACTTCAGGGTGCACAGTGCACAAAGCGGCCATCACCGCCGCGGTGTCATCACGGCTACCGTCATTGACCAACACGATTTCAACGGGCAAACCCAGGGCTTGCAGTTCGTGCAGCACCTGCGGAACCCATTGCGCTAAATGCCCGGCCTCGTTGTAGGCCGGCATCACGCAGGACAGCGAAGGTTTGGAGCGGGAGCGATCAAGCAATGCGCGCATAGCCCTACATCATGCCTTCAATTTGCAGCGTTCGGACGGACTTCCGCAATCGGGTGAATATCCACATAATGAGTACTTAATAGCTCATATTTATGAAAAATCTATCCCATCGTGGCGTCGAGGCCGTTCGCACCGGCGCTGCCCAGCAGGACACACCCGATTGGCATCGGGTGCGGTGCGTGATGGTGGTGGTGGACATGGTCGAGTCGGTGCGTTTGATGAGCGAGGACGAAGAGGGCACGGTGCTGCGCTGGCAGGCCTTTGTGCGCGAGGTACAGACCCGCATTTTGCCAAGCTTCGCCGGCCGGCTGGCCAATAAATGGGGGGACGGTCTGGTGCTTGAATTTTCTGCTTGCCTCCATGCGGTGGCGGCAGTGCGCGCCCTGCACCGCAGCTTGGCCGAACAACAACTGGCCTTGCCCTTGTCGCGGCGCATCTGGTTGCGCGCGGGGCTGCACTGGTGCTCGGTGCTGCGCTTGGCCAACGAGGTGTACGGCGTCGGCGTCAACACGGCGGCGCGCTTGGCGGCATTGGCAGCGCCCGGGGAGACCTTGTGCTCCGAGGCTGCGCGCGACCAGCTCATCGATGGCCTGGATGCCCGCATTGAAGACCTGGGCGATTGTTGGGTCAAGCACCTCAGCCGGCCGCTTAGAGTGTTTCGTCTCAGCTCAGCGCATCTGCAGCAACTGCATGCAAAGGAGGCCATGCCCGCACCGCCGCCTGCGCCCCTGGTGGGCGTCCCCACCCTGGCGGTGATTCCCTTGCGCAGCGCCAACCTGGAACCACAGGCGGCCGCGTTGGGCGAGTGGGTGGCACAAGCAGTGATGGACGCCTTGCTGCCGTGTCCCGACGTGCGCCTGATCTCACGCATGTCCACGCGCTTGTTTCAAAACCGCGACTGGACCAGTCTGCAACTCCAAGAGGTGCTGCACGCCGATTACGTCTTGAGTGGCAGCGTGCAATGGCACGGCGCCACGATCGAAATGACGTGGATGTTCCGCGCAACACGCAGCGAGCAAGTGATCTGGCAGCAACGCATCACCGGCAAAGGGTCCGATGTAAGGCGTGCCGCCGTGCGCTGGCGCGAGGCTTTGGTGGCGCGCGTGTTGCAAAGCCTTCAGAAAGACGCATGGCAGCAAGGACAAGCCCGTCCCTTGCCCGCGCTCAACAGCAGCCTGCTACTCATGGTGGCGGTGCAGGCCATGCATGGCAGCTCTGGGGCCAGCTTTGGGCAAGCACGCGCGCAATTGGAGGCCCTGATCGAGCGTCACCCTCGGCTGGCTGCGCCGCGGTCCTGGCTGGCGCTGTGGCATGTGCTCTCGGTCACGCGCGGCGTGGTCGAGGCAACACCCGACTGGGCGCAGCAAGCCTTGCGGCAGGTCAGGCACGCGCTGGACTTGGAGCCTCACAACGATCAGGCCTGGGCCACGCAAGGCTTTGTGCAATGCCATTTGCTGGGCGACCTTGACCGTGCCACGGAATCCATCCAACGCGCCTTGTCATTGGCGCCCAGCCAGCCTTGGGCGTGGCTGTTCAAAACCACCATTGACAGCCTCTGTGGCCGCACGGCCGAGGCCTTTCAAGCGGCGCAGCAGGCGCTGGCGCTGTCACCCATCGACCCTCTCAAGTATTACCACTGCTGCCTGGCCGGCCATGCCGCCGCATTCGACCACCGTCACCACCAAGCCTTGGCGTGGCTCACCCAATCCTGGCGCTTGAACCGGGTGCATGCGCCGACGGTGCGCATGCTGGTGGTGGTGCATCAAACCCTGGGGCACACCCAAGAGGCGAAGCAATTTTTGCGTGAGCTCCTGGTGCTGGAGCCAGGCCTCACGGTCGAGAAATACCTGGCCCGCATTCCCGTGGGCCATCCCGAAAGACGCCGCTTCGCCGCACGCATGGCCGAGGCGGGGTTGCCCCAGCGTTGACAGCTCAAAGGAGGAAACCATGGACAGAACGCAAGTGAGAAATGCAGGCTATTTGGCAGGTGGTGGCGGAGGAGGAGGAGGAGGAGGAGGAG
>CAYTZZ010000030.1:0-34525 GCA_964442645.1 uncultured Bordetella sp.
CCGAAGAGGGTTACACCCGTGCGCCCTATTGGGCCTACACGGACCCCGAGATTTACATTCAGGAGCAAGCCCGAATTTTTCGCGGTCCGGTCTGGAACTATGTCGGCCTGGAGGCCGAGGTGCCCAACCCAGGGGATTACAAAACCACCTTCATCGGTGACACCCCCGTGGTGATGACGCGTGCAGAAGATGGCAGTTTGCATGCGATGGTCAACCGTTGCGCGCACCGTGGCAACATGGTGTGCCGAGAGCCTTTTGGCTCTGCCAAGCGCCTCTACTGCGTTTACCACGCCTGGTCTTTTACCCTCAAGGGCGATCTGAGCAATGCGGCGTTCAGCCAGGGTTTGCGGGGTGAGGGTGGCTTGCCCAAAGATTTCGACAAATCCCAGCACGGCTTGCGCAAGCTGCGGGTGGACACGCTGTGCGGACTGGTGTTTGCCACCTTCTCTGAAGATGTCGAACCCTTGGACGCCTGGTTGGGCGACGTGGCGCAAGGCATTCGCCGCGTCTTGACCCGCCCCCTGAAAGTGCTGGGCTATGACACCCAACGCATCCATGCCAATTGGAAAACCTACCACGAGAACCCGCGTGACTCTTACCACGCCAACATCTTGCACACCTTTTATGGCACCTTTGGCTTGTCGCGCCAGTCGCAAGAGTCCGCCATGGTGCTCGATGCTGCTGGACGCCATGTGTATTTCTATACCAAGGCCGGTACGGAAAAGAAATCCGCCGATTACGAAAAAACCTCCAGCGAATTGCGCTCGCACAACGACCAATTGACCCTGGAAGACCCGGGCATCCTGAAATGGAAAGATGAATACGGTGATGGCGTGAGTGTGCAAATTCTCAACACCTGCCCGTCTTTTGTGTTGCACCAAATTGCCAACAGCCTGGCCACTCGCCAGCTCATACCGCGGGGCGTGAACCAGTCGGACCTGGTCTGGACTTATTTTGGCTTCGAAGACGATGACGAAGAGACCACCCGCATGCGCCTGACGCAAATCAACTTGGTGGGCTCAGCGGGCATGGTCTCGGTGGAAGATGCCGCCGTGTGCGAAATGATGCAGCGCGCCTTTGCCGATGGCGAAGAGGGCGCCTCGTTCATCGAGATGGGGGGCAAGACACTGGAAAGCGGCGGCTCAAGCAAACTCTCCGAGCGGGCGATCCGCAATTTTTGGCACAACTACCGTCAGTACATGGGGCTGTGACAATGAAGGCTTCCCATTCCACTTCTGAACTGTCCCTGGCCGAGCGCCTGGCCTTGCATCGCCAGCATGTCGATGCCGTGTCTTACCTGCTGGCAGAGTGGTCGCACGCCATCGACCAAAACCGGGTTGAAGCGATCGCAGGCTTGATGCTGCCCGAGGGGCGCTACACGGTGACCTCACGCTTCAACCACGATCGCGGCCTGCCTATGGCCATCATCGATGCCCGCAGCGCGGCACAACTGCGGGACCGCATCAAGTCGATGCGACTGGCCAACATTTACCAGCCCCAAAGCTACCGACATGTGATCAGCGCCATCCAGGTGATCGGGCAGACTGAGGCCGGCTTGTTGCAGGTGCGCTCCAGTTTTGTGGTGGTGCGCACGCTGGAGTTGATGGGCGACAGCATGCTGTTTGCCAGCGGTGAAAGCCATGACCTGATTGATCTTCAGGGCACGGAACCGCGTTTTGCCGAGCGGCGCATGGTTTACGACTCGCGCGCCGTCGAAACCCTCATGGTCATTCCAATTTAAGGAGAAGCGTGTGACAACAACTGCGAACAAACGTAAGCTCGCCATCATGAGTCTGGTGGGCTCCCTGCTGTTGATGCCCTGGCTCACACAGGCCCAGGATTGGCCGACGCGGCCCATCCGCGTGATTGTCCCTAACCCTGCTGGCGGAACGGCGGACATCTTGCCGCGCATGCTTTCCGAGGCCTTGGCACAGCGACTGGCTCAACCCGTGGTTGTTGAAAACCGTCCTGGTGCCGCGGGCAATATTGGCGCCGAGTTTGTCTACAACGCAGAGCCTGATGGCTACATCTGGCTGGCCGCGCCGCCACCTTCGTTGACAGTCAACCCCAGCCTCTATCCCAAACTTAACCACGACCCGAGCAAGTTCGCTCCCATCACGGTGATTGCCACGGTGCCCAACGCGTTGTTTGTGCACCCATCCTTGCCTGTGAACACTTTGCAGGAGTTTCTGGCCTATGTGAAGGCCAACCCCGACAAGCTCAGCTATGCCTCACAAGGCAATGGCTCGACGGCCCATTTGACGGCAGAACTGTTCAAGCTGAAGACGGGTTTCAAAATTCAGCATGTCCCTTACAAAGGAGATGCGCCTGCGGTGGCCGACTTGCTGGCCGGCCATGTGCAGGTGATGTTTGGCAACGTCGCCGCAGGCATGGGCCATGTGCGCAATGGCAAATTGCGTGTTCTGGCCGTGACCAGCCCCAAGCGCCTGCCTGCTTACCCCGCGCTGCCCGCCTTGGATGAGTCGGTGCCAGGCGTGGTGGCTGTGACTTGGTTTGGCATGGTGGCGCCACCGCGAACGCCAATGGCCATCACGCGCAAAGTGTCGCAGATGGTGTCCGACATCTTGAAAACCCCTGAAATGGTCCGCAAGTTCAGCGAAGCAGGCGCTGACCCTGTGGCGAACTCACCCGAAGAGATGGAAAAGTGGATGCGCGAAGATGCCGAGCGTTGGCGTTCTGTGATTCGGGCTGCCAGTATCAAGATCGATTAAGGCCTGCGGGTATCGGCAAGGCTTCATCGCCTTGCTTGAGCGCTGGCGCTAAGGTTTTGTAGAAAACGAAAACTGCTGCCTGTAACGGTTGGGTGTGTCGCCCCTCCAGCGCTTGAAGCTGCGGCTGAAATTTGTCTGATCGCTGAAGCCCATCTTCTCGGCGATGTGGCTCAAGGGCAAGTTGGACTGCCGAAGGTACCAACAGGCCAACTCATTGCGGGCTTCGTCCAGAAGTTGCTGGTAGCTGATTTTTTCGGTTTCCAGTTTTCGCAGCAAAGTGCGACGCGACATCGACAAGGCATCGGCCACTTTGTCCACGGATGGCCATTGCGGCTGCTGTGAATGCAAAAAATGGCGGACCTTGGCGCTGATGCTGCCTTGCAGGCGGGCCAGCTCCTCGTCGCCCGCCAAACAGATGTGCCGGTGCAATTCCGGGTCTGACAAAGCCGAAGGCCGATCTGCCACGTCTTGCGGAAACTGAAAGCCTAATACCGGTGCGCCCGGCAGGCGCCTCAAGTTGTCGCTTGCAGGGCCCGTGCTTGCACCGCTGCCCCAGGGGAGCAGTATCTCTCCTTGTTGCCAATCCAGCGGGTGAGCGATGGCACGCAGAATGCTGAACTTGGCAAATACAGTGGCGTTTTCAATGAAGCCACTGTAGAGCCCCAGGGGAATGCGCGGATGCATCAAGAGGCGTACCTTGCCATCGGCACGGTCGCACTGGAAGTCAAACAGCCGATTGCGAATGTGCGCATACTTGGCAATGGTTTCCATGGCGTGTCCAATGGAGCGGCTGGTCATCGCGGCCAGGCCCATAGGGCCATGCGCGGCCATCGACAGTTGAAGGCCCAGCGTCTGCCCGTCTTGGGGGCGTTGCACGGCATGGGTGACGTCAAAAATAGGCAGGTAATCCAGCAGCGGCAACAGGCGGGGTTGTGACAGGCTGTCACGTTGCGATGCCGACAAAGGCAGGGACAACATGTTGGAGAAGATCTGAAAATACACCGAGTGGACGGTGGGCAAAAACCACTCTGCAGGCAGATCTTGTGGCACCAATGGATCAATTATTGGCATGTTGGACTCTGGTGGCGGGAAGGGACTGCCATCAAAATTTAATCGTTAACCGCCAATTAAGCAACCTTAGAGTTGTCACATCAGATTAATTTTCAAATTAACAGCCAAGGAGACACGCTGTGAATGCCGCTCAAATACAAAACGCCTTGGTGGTCTGCCTGATCGTGGGTTTTGCCACCATGGAGTGGGTCACGCGCCGCTATCAGCGCACCGTCCATGCCACCGCCAACGACACCAAGTTGGAGTTGCTGATGTTTTTGAGCCTGCTGGCCATCACGCAGCCCCTGGCCTTGCTGGTGACCAACAAGCTGGGCCATTGGCTGGCGCCGCAGTACAAGGGCGTGCTGGCGGATTTGCCATGGTGGGCCATGGTGGGCTTGCTGATTGTGGTGGATGACCTGACGCAATACTGGTGGCATCGCCTGTCGCATTCGCCACTGCTGTGGCCTTTGCACCGCGCCCATCACTCTGCCGAGTACATGAGCATCCGTGTCACTTTCAGAAACAACTTTTTCTATTACCTGATGATGCCGGGGCTGTGGCTTGCCGGTTCGCTGTTGTATTTGGGCGTGGGCGGACTGGTCTATGCCCTGTATGTGGTGGTCAAACTCTTTGTGATTCTGGGCGCGCATTGCGCATGGCGTTGGGATGAGGCGCTGTACCGAATTCCGGCGCTGCGCCCGCTCATGTGGGTGCTGGAGCGAACCATCTCGACGCCGGCCACCCATTGGGCACATCACGCCATCACCAATGCCGATGGCATTGGCCATTACAAGGGAAATTTTGGCAACCTGCTGTTCATTTGGGACCTGATTTTTGGCAGCGCCCACATCACCCGCCAATATCCCGAGAAAGTGGGCTTGATCGATGACCAGCTGTTTGGCCAGGAGCACTGGTACCACCAAATGTTTTACCCCCTGTTCCAGTCCCGGCGTGAGCACAGCGCCTTGAAATTCGGTGGCAAGATTTATGCTGAGGGCGATGCGCAGCCATGACGCGAATCCAAGAGATTTTTGAGGGTCAAGCGGCGACAGCGCTTCGTCTTCGGTGTTCTACGGCGCAAGAACGCATTGCCAAAATTCGTAAGCTGCGCGATGCCGTGATTGACCATACCGAGGATTGGTACCGAGCCGCCTATGCAGACTTTCGCAAACCGCCCGGCGAGGTCGACTTGGGCGAGATCCTGCCCATTTGCATCGAGGCCAACCATGCCATCCGGCACCTGAAAAAATGGATGAGGCCCACGCGTGTCTGGCCGACCTGGATGACCCTGGGAACGCGCAGCAGTGTGCAATACATTCCGCGCGGGCGTTGTCTCATCTTGGGGCCTTTCAATTACCCGGTGAACCTGACCTTGGGCCCTTTGGTGTCGGCCATTGCCGCAGGCAATACCGTGGTGATCAAGCCTTCAGAACTGACGCCCCACCTCTCTGGCCTGATGGCCCAAGTGGTCCGCGAAGTTTTCACGGAAGACGAGGTGGCTGTTGTGCAAGGCGATGCCCAAGTGGCGCAGGGCCTGCAAGCGCTTCCTTTCGACCATGTGTTTTTCACCGGCAGCCCGGCCGTGGGCAAGCAGGTCATGGCGGCGGCGGCACGCCATTTGTCCAGTGTGACTTTGGAGCTCGGAGGTAAGAGCCCAGTCATTGTGGACGCCAGCGCCAACCTGCAATTGGCTGCGTCCAACATTCTTTGGGCCAAGTTCACCAATGCCGGCCAAACATGCATTGCCCCTGACCATGTCTATGTGCACGAAAGTGTCAAAGATACTTGGACGGCATGTTGCATTGAGGTCCTCAAGAAAGCCTATGGCAAGAGCTTGGCTGAGCAACAAGCCAGTCCGCACCTTGCACACATGGTGAATGCAAGGCACAAGGCACGCGTGAAAGCCTTGCTGGAGGACGCGCAGGCACGGGGCGCACGCGTGCTGTTGGGCGGTGGCGTCGCAGAGGACGCGTGTTTCGTCCAGCCCACTTTGCTGGATCAATTGCCTGCGGACAGTCGATTGATGTCAGAGGAAATTTTTGGCCCGCTGTTGCCTGTCATCAGCTTTCGATCCATGGAGGAGGTGATTGACAAAATCAACGCCGGTCCCAAGCCCCTGGCCTTGTACATCTACAGCCAGACTTCGACCCATGTCGACCAGGTCTTGACCAATACCGCCTCGGGCGGGGCCTGTGTCAACCATGCCTTGCTGCAATTCATGCACGGCAACTTGCCGTTTGGCGGTGTCAACCATTCGGGCATTGGCAACGCCCATGGCCATTATGGGTTCAAAGCCTTCAGCCACGAGCGCGCCGTAGTGCGCACCCAAGTGGCCTTGGCCGCCACGCTGTTGGGCGCGGGGGAGGTGCATCCTGTCTTGCGAAAAATACTTCGGCCGCTGTTGAAATACCTTTGATTTTTCAGATGTTGCGCTGCCAGGGTGCGCAGGGCGCCGCCAACGGGCGCAAACCCTTTGGAAACAGGCGCCTGCAGCGCCTCCCAATGGGAGAATTCTTTGTGACAATAGGGCCTCCGCCAGCTGCCTCCGTCGCATAACTCATTGGACCGCGCATTTTTATGTTTGATATTCAGGGAACCGACAGTTCTGATCGCTTGACCGGCAACGCCGCAAGCGAAAGCATCTACACCGGCAATGGCGCCGACACGGTCGTTGCGGGTGCTGGCAATGACAGCGTGAACGGCGCCATGGTCAATGGCCAAGCTTCCTACTACAAGGTGTCAGGTACGAAGTGGCTGTCCGGTGAAGATGGCAATGACTTTTTGTATGGCGGGTCGGATGCAGACACGATTTCAGGCGATGCTGGCAACGACACCTTGAGTGGGGATGCCGGCAACGACGTTCTGAGCGGCGGACTGGGCGATGACGAAATCAAGGGCGGCGAAGGCAATGACGCCATTGACGCGGGCGATGGTGCGGACGACATTGACACGGGCGCTGGCGTGGACGCCGTTCTCGCCGGCAGTGGCAACGACAACATCAATGGCTTCAACGTCAGCGGCCAAGCGGGGAGCTATTCCTTCAATGCCTATGCAGGGGCCAAATCTGTGGATGCGGGTGCAGGGGACGACTTTGTGTTCGGCGGCACCGACAATGACAGCCTGGTGGGCGGCGAGGGGTTGGACAGCTTGTACGGCCATACCGGCAACGACAGCTTGCAGGGCGATGCCGGTGACGATGCCCTGTTCGGGGACGAGGGTGACGACAGCTTGTTAGGGGGGGCAGGCGCCGACGCCATTCAAACGGGCGATGGGCAAGACACGGTCTTGGGCGGCGACGGCAACGACAGCATCAATGGGCGCATCGTCAATGCCCAAGAGGGCACCTTCACCTTCACACCCTCGAGTGGACCCAAGTCGATAGACGCAGGTGCTGGCGATGATTTTGCATATGGTGGCTCAGACAATGACAGCCTGCTGGGTGGTGATGGCCAAGACAATTTGCACGGCAGTTCAGGCAACGACACGGTTCAGGGCGATGCAGGCGATGATGTGCTGTTTGGCGATGCCGGCAACGACAGCCTGAACGGAGGTGACGGCGCGGACGACATCCAGACCGGCGATGGCCAGGACACGGTGTCTGGGGGCAGTGGCAATGACAACATCAATGGCCACCTGGAAGGCAGTGATGGCGCCTATTCCTTTCAAACATACGCTGGCGCCAAGCAGATTGCCGCAGGTGATGGCAATGACTTCGTCTTTGCGGGTTCCGACAATGACACCCTGCTGGGCGAGTCTGGCCAAGACACCTTGTACGGCAGCACAGGCGCCGACAGCCTGGATGGCGGGTTTGGCAATGACTCCGTGTCCGCGGGGGATGGCAACGACACCCTGGCAAGCTTTTATGGACAGGACACGCTCAATGGCGGCATCGGCGACGATCGGTATCTGATCGGTGCCAAGCGTTTCACATGGATTGACGAGGCTGGCACAGATACGGCCGTGGTGTCTGTTGACTTCGTGAAAATCCCAAGCTTCATTGAAACAGTGGAGTACGCACAGGGTACGCAAGCCTTGCCTTATTGGATCAGCGCTTTGTTGCCAGACGAAGCGGCCGGCTTTGGCTTTTTGAGCGCCCTGGGTTCCTCGAAAACCTATGCTTACACTTTTCCGCAAGCCGCACCATCTTATCTGGAAGCCAATTCGGATTACGTGAAAGGCTGGACCGCTTTCACATCGGCCGAGATCGCTGCGACCAAGCGCTCACTCAATTACATCTCTGGCTTGGTGGATTTGAAGTTTGTGCAAAGCAGTGTGGCCGATGCGCCCAACACACTGAGCTTTGCCAACAACACCCAAACGGACAGCGCCGGTTATGCCTTGAACCCGTCCGACACCTCGCTGGGCAGCGATGTTTTTTTAAGCGACACAACGGACAACCGAGAAGCCAAAGACGGCAGCTATGCAGCGCTGACGCTCATTCATGAAATTGGCCACGCATTGGGATTGAAGCACCCCTTTGGCGAGCCCGACAGCACGGGAGCCTCAGCAACCCCGCCTTTTCTTTCTTCTACCGAGGATGTGACGGCCTGGACCGTCATGAGTTACACCAGCAGTGAAGCGGAATATGCTTTCGAATACAGCCCGTTGGACATCGCGGCCTTGCAATACTTGTATGGCCCCAGCTTGACCAGCCGTGCAACCAATGACACCTATGCCGTGTCCAGTACGGCAGCCAATTTTGTATGGGATGGTGCAGGCACAGACCTGCTGGATGCCAGTGCATCAAGCCAGCCTGTCACGCTGTACTTGACGCCAGGTTACTGGGGGTATGTGGGCGCAACTCGCGCAAGCACCATCACGGCGCCCGGTCAGGTGACGGTGAACTTTGGCTCCACCATAGAAAACCTCATGGGCGGGAGCCAGGCAGACCGTCTGTACGGCAATGCCAGCGCCAACCAAATCTTGGGTGGGGCGGGTGATGATGTTCTTCAAGGCTGGGATGGCAGTGACACCCTGTCGGGTGGTTTGGGCAATGACACGCTTTATGGCGGTGCCAGCGCAGACATCGGGGCACGCAATCGCGGCACGGACGTGGCGGTATTTGCCGGTAACCGCAGCAGCTACCAAATCACTTGGACCGCTGCGACCGATACTGTCACAGTCAGCTCGGCCTCCGAGGGCACCGATACCTTGTGGGACATTGAGCAGCTGCAATTTGCAGATGCCACTTTGCAAGTGGCCGCGCTGCGCGACACCTTGGCGCCCACCCTGATGACGGCCTCACCGGTGAATGGCGCGTTGCGCGTGCCCTATGACGCGCCCGTCGTTCTGGAATTCAACGAAGCAGTTCAAGCTGGGAGCGGGTCTTTTTCCCTCAAGGCAGGCAACGCCACCGTGGCCAGCGTGGATGTCACAGACAGTCGCTATGTGCAAATCCAAGGGTCTACCGTCACAGTCACATTGCCCTCGGGCGTCATCGTTCCGGGAACAACCTACACGGCCGTGACCACAGCGGGCGCGCTCAAAGACTTGTCGGGCAACAATTGGGTTCCTGGAAGTTTGGCGTACACCTTCACCTTCGCCAGCGCCAGTGCGGCAAGCGCTGACACCGTGGCGCCAGTGATGGACGGTGCCTCTTGGCGTGGCGTTGTCAGTCCGACGGCTGCGATTCAAATACCCTTTTCCGAAGCCATTGTGCGGGGAGCCGGTGCCATCTCCTTGGTGGAGTACAACCCAAGTACCCTGCAGATCGTTGCGGTGCTCAGCGTCACGGCCAGCGTGGCAGAGAACGTCCTGACGCTGACACACTCGCAATCGCTGAGCGCAGCCAAGAGTTACGCGGTGAGTTTTGCCGCAGGCGCCATCAAGGATTTGGCGGGCAATGACTTCAACTTTGCGGACAGCCGTACAACGGCTGCGTCCACAATTTACTACCCAGTCATTGTGGACAGCACAGCGCCGGTGGCTCCGAAGTTCGTGACGACGGCCAGTGTCATTTCCTCCGTGGATCCGCAGGTGACGTTCTCGACATCCTTGGGGTCCATCGTGATGGAGTTGGATGCCGATTTGGCGCCGATCTCCACCGCGAACATGATCGCCTATGTCAATGGCGGCCTGTACGATGGCACGATTTTTCACCGCGTTATCTCGGGGTTCATGGCACAGGGAGGGGGCTTCACCAGCGGCATGGTGCCGGTCGATTCAGGCTACGCCCCTATTTTGAATGAAGCTGCCAATGGCTTGACAAATTTGCGTGGCACGGTGGCCATGGCGCGAACGTCGGACTTGAATTCGGCAACCAGTCAGTTCTACATCAACTACGTTCACAACGCCAGTTTGGATGGTGCTTATGCCGTCTTCGGTAAAGTGCTGTCGGGAATGGCCGTGGTGGACCTGATGGCTCAAAAGCCAACGCAGACGCTGAGTTCGGGTCACCAAAATGTGCCAGTGACCGACATCACCACCTTGCAAGCCACGCAAACTCAGCTGGGCCAATGGTCAAGCACCACTGGTTTGTTGGCCCTCAGCGACTTGGAGACCAGCGCAACTTGGCAATACTCCTTGAACAGCGGTGCCAGCTGGCAGCTTGGCAGTGGCAACTACCTGAGGGTTCCAGACGGGTTTTACGCCGCGGGCACATTGCAAGTGCGCCAGACAGACGCCCAAGGGCTGGTCAGCAGCGCTTATGTCTTCCCTGGCAGTTTGCAAGTGAACAAGACATCTGCCGTCCAATTGACGGGTACGACTGTTTTTTGGAAGGGCATGAGCACCAGTCCCAAAGCCTTGGCCAATGTTCAAATGTCCTCCGAGCTCGCTGACAAAACTGACTCGCTTGGTGTGGTCGATTTGAGCGGCGTGGACAGCCTGTCGTCTGCAGCGTCTGGCACGGTGGTGCTGAGTCCCACGCTGGCCAGCCCCAGCAACGCCAAATCTGCCATCACGCTCACGGACGTGCTGGCCGCCTTGAAAATTTACCTCGGCAAATCGGTGCCCGATGCCTATGCGTCACCGCTCAATTACGTGGCCGCTGACTTTGATGCCTCGGGCAGCGTGACCTTGACCGATGTCTTGCAAATGCTGAAATACTATTTGGGCAAGAGCACGACCAACAATGTCAAGCCAGAATGGGCTTTTTTGGATGCGGCTGACCTGACAGGCAGCGGAAGCACCGCCACGGCCTTGGGTGCCAACGGCCAGGCATTGTCAAAGACGAATGCCCTACCGCATGCTGTGGATGTTGACTTGATGTCTGGCATCGACACGCTGCAACTGGTCGGTGTGCTGCGTGGCGATGTGGACGGCTCCTGGACCGCGCCCACCAACTGAGGTGTATGGTTTGTGAGGTCTCCCATTGCCATTGTCGATGTCGATCGGCCCGCAACCTGGACCAAGTACCGCAATGGCTTGTGCGATGACTGTGCCGCCAATTGCTGTACCATGCCGGTCGAAGTGAAATTGCCCGACTTGGTTCGTCTGGGGCTGGTGGACGATTTTGAGGCGACGCATGAATCCGCCAAGCAAATTGCCAAGCGGCTGACCAAAGCGGGCCTGGTTGAGCATTTCAATTTCAAAAACAGCATCTTCACGCTCGCCAGACGCGCCAGCGGCGATTGCCATTATTTGGATGCTGTGACCCGGCGCTGCACGGTGTATGAGAAACGCCCCAACACCTGTCGGCTCCATCCTCAAGTGGGGCCGCGTCCCGGGCATTGCCCTTATGGCGCGGCAGCGAGAAGCCAATGAGTGATTACCAAGGCTTGGTTTGCACCCACTGGGGGCATTGGAGTGAATTGACGTATCAAACACTCACCCGACAGCCATTGACAGATGGGCAGGTGCGCATTCGGGTGCGGCATGCCGGTGTGGGGTTTGCTGTCAGCTTGTTTGTGGCGGGGAAATACCAACGCAAGCCGCCCTTGCCGTTCACGCCGGGGACCGAGGTCTCTGGTGAAGTTTTGGAAGTGGGCGCTGGCGTTTCTCATGTGGCGGTGGGTGACCGTGTGATGGCAGCGCTCGATTGGGGTGGCTTTGCCGAAGAGGTGGTCACCACAGCGTCGACCGTCTACCCCGTACCTGAGGGTGTTCCCCTGACAGCGGCTGCAGCCTTGCCCGTGACCTACGGCACGGTGGGGGCCGCCTTGATCTGGCGCGCCAAACTGCAGCCAGGTGAGACAGTTCTGATTCACGGCGCCGCCGGCTCTTTGGGCATGGCCGCGGTTCATGTGGCCAGGTTGCTGGGCGCGCGCGTCATTGCCACCGCCAGCACCGAGGCCAAGCGTGCCGCGCTCTTGAACAACGGCGCACACCATGTCTTGCCGGCCGATGCCCAAGCCTTGTCGACAGCGGTGAAAGCCTTGTGCCCGCGCGGCGGCGTCGATGTGGTGTTTGACCCCGTGGGCGGCGATCTTTTCGATGCTTCTTTGCGTTGTGCGGCCTTGCATGCGCGTTTGCTGGTGATTGGCTTTGCCGCAGGCCGCATTCCGCAAGTGCCCACCAATTTGGTACTGGTCAAGAACTTGTCCATCCTGGGCTTCAATTATGGGCAGTACATCGGATGGGGCCTGACCGATGAGCGCGCGATCCACGAAGAAGACGTGCGCGAGGTTCTGTCAACCCTGACCGCGGCCATGGCCGCAACGGACATGCCCTTGCCAGTGACGCAACACTTCCCCGCGTCACAATGGCTGCAGGCCATCGACACCACCATGAGCCGTCGCTCGGTGGGCAAAGTCATTCTGGACTTTGAGGACACCCCAATAAAAGGAGACACCGCATGACATTGGCAATGACTTGGGAAGAATGGGCGCAGCACGATGGTCTTGCTTTGGCGCAGCGCGTGCGCAACGGCGAGGTCACGCCCGCAGAGTTGGCCAGGCAGGTGGCGGCAGGCATTGAAAAAACCAATGGCGCTTTGAGTGCCGTGGTCGAGGTCTTTGACGATGTGGTGCAAGATCCGATGAAAGACGGCATGAACCCCGAGGGCCCGTTCGCTGGCCTGCCCTACCTGATGAAAGATTTGGGCCCAACCTTGAAGGGTCGTTTGCAGGAAATGGGTTCTGCGCTGATGCAAGGCAACCGCGCCAGCGCTGACAGCTTTTTGACGGGAAAAATTCGCCATGCCGGCCTGAACATCATAGGGCGCACCACCACGCCCGAGTTTGGCGTCTGCAGCTCGGCCGAAAACCCGGCCATGTATGTCACGCGCAACCCTTGGGACCTGAGCTACACCACCTGCGGTTCGTCGGCGGGCACAGCCGCAGCGGTGGCTGCAGGTGTCTTGCCTTTGTCGCACGCCACCGATGGCGGTGGCTCGATTCGCATTCCGGCGGGCGTGAATGGCAACATCGGCTTGAAGCCCTCGCGCGGCGTCTTCTCCATTGCGCCTGCCGCCTCTGACCTGACCGGCCTGGTGTCCACCCAAGGCTGTCACAGCCGCACGGTGCGGGATACGGCTGCGTTTGTCGATCACTGCCGTGGCGGCGCACCGGGCGAGTTCATGCCTTACTGGTCTGTACCCGAGTCCTACAGCCAGCTGATTCAACGGGACCCCCAACCCTTGCGCATTGCCCTCTCGCATGAATGGGGCGACTACCGAGCGACGCCTCATTTTGTGACCGAGCTGGAGCGCGTGGGTCGTTTCCTCGAAAGCTTAGGCCATCAGGTGGAATGGGCCTTGCCCGCGGTGGATTTTCGGGCTGCCTTTGCAGCACAAACCACTTGCTACATCAGCAATTTCGCGCAGACCATCACCAACCTGCTGGCCCCCTTGGGCTTGGCGCGTCCGCCGGCCGACAAGGTGGAGCCCATCAACATCAAAATTTGGGAAGAAGGACTGCGCACCACCTATGCCGAGCGCGCCAAGATGCAAGCGGTGTTCAACACCACCTCGCGGGCTTTTGGGCAGTTCTTTGAAACCTGGGACATCATCCTCACGCCCATCACCGCCTTGCCCACGCCCAAGCTGGGCACCACAGCGTATTTGACGATCAGCGACAACCCCTCGGTGTACGACTGGTTCGAAAACCTATGGCAAAACTTTGCCTACACACCGCTGTCCAATTTGTGTGGCATTCCTGGCATTTCCTTGCCCATGGCGACGCAGGACAACGGATTGCCTTTGGGCATTCACGCCCAAGCCCGACAAGCCAACGATGGCCTGTTGTTGCAACTGGCCGCCCAGATCGAGCGTGCCTTGCAGGGGCGTTGGAACCAGGGGCAACGCCCCGGCGTGCACGTGAGCGCGGACCGCTGAGTCAGGCGCGCTCTTTGCGCAACCAGACTGCCGTGTCGTGGTAGGCGACACCGGCCGCTGGAAAGCCTGGGCTGGCATCGACCAAGGCATTGATGCCAATGCCTTCGATGAAGGCATCGTTGGGCCATTGGCTTTCCACCACGATGGTGGAGGGCAACATGCCCGCGAAGGGCTTGGCATGCAACAACACGCTGCCAAGCGCATTGCCCAAGCGCACCAGGTCACCTTCTTCGATGGACAGTGTCGCGCAGGCTTGCGGGTGAATCAGCGCTGTGGGGCGCTTTTGGCTGCGCACCGAGCTGGGGGTTTCGGTGAAGGTGGTGTTCAGGAAATGTCGGGCGGGCGCGGCCACCAGTTTGAATGGACAGGCCTCGGTGGGCTCGTCGATCACGGTCATGTGATCGGGCATGCGCGGCATGACCGCATGCCCAGAGCCAATCTTGGACCAATCGGGCGAAAAGTGAAAGCGTTTGTCCGAATGGCCAAAGCCATTCAAAAAGTGCGCATCGTCAAAGGCGGGCGCGCAATCCAGCCATTTTTCTGCATGCAGGTGTTCGGCATCGGGCTTGTTCGAGGCTTGCAAAATTTGCTGAATCAGCGCTTCTTCTGCCATCGCAAAAGCGGGATGCGACAGGCCCAGGCGCTGGGCCAACTGGCCGATGAACACATGGTTGGAGCGCGCTTGGCCAATCGGCGCAATCAAGGCTTTGGAGGCTTGCAAAAACGTATGACCTGAGGCTTGGTAGAGGTCGTTGTGCTCTAAAAAGGTGGTGGCGGGCAGCACCAAGTCTGCGAGCTTGGCGGTGTCGGTCATGAATTGCTCATGCACACACACAAACACATCCTCGCGCAGCAAGCCTTGCCGCACCGCCAGGCTGTCGGGGGCGACCACGGCGGGGTTGGTGCTTTGGATCAGCATGGCGGTGACGGGCGGGCCCCCTTGCAAATCCTCAGAGTTGCGTGCCAGCACCGCGCCGATGCGCCCCATGTCCAGTTGTCGAGCCAGGCGTGGCGTGGTGTCCAGGCCAAACAAGAACTGCGTGTTCAGCGCATACAAGCCACCGTTGCTGTACAGCGCGCCCCCGCCCAGGGCTTGCCATGCGCCCGTCATCGCCGGCAGGCAAGTGACCGCGTGCATGGCAGCCGCGCCATTGCGCTGGCGTGTGAAGCCATAGCCCGCACGCAAATAGCTTTTTTTCGTTTGGCCATAAAGCTGGGCAAAGCGAAGGATCTCATCAATCGACAAGCCTGTGATGTCGGCCGCCCATGCGGGGGTGCGCGTTGCCAGATGGGCTTCCACCTCGGGCGAAAAATCGGTGTGTCGAGCCAAGTAGTCGCGATCGACCCAGCCTTCCTTCAACAGCACATGCATGACCGCACAAGCCAGCGCCGCATCGGTGCCCGGCTTCAAGGCCAGGTGCAAGTCGGCTTTTTCGGCCGTGGCCGTGCGGTAGGGGTCGACCACGATCAAGGGCACCTTGCGGTCGCGGCGCGCGGCTTGCACCCAGTGCATGAAATTGATTTGCGTGTGAACCGGGTTGCCGCCCCAGATCACAATCAAATCAGAGTGCATCATCTCGCGCGGGTCGATGCCGGTTTTTTTGCCGACACCGGCCATCCAGCCCGCATCGGACAAGGCAATGCAAAAAGTTTCAATTTGCCGCGACCAACCCGCCTGATGACCTAGGCGGCGAATGGCCCCGCGTTGAACCAGCCCCATGGTGCCCGCATAGTGGTAGGGCCAGACGGTTTCCGGGCCGTGCTGCTCCATCGCGTGCTTGAATTTCTCGGCCAAAAGGTCCAGTGCTGCGTCCCATGACAGAGGCTCAAACTGGCCACTGCCTTTGGGGCCGACGCGTCGCAGCGGTTGCGTCAAGCGGGCGGGATGGTGCACCCGCTCGGCATAACGGGCCACCTTGGCGCAAATCACGCCATCGGTGTAAGGTTGCGCGGCACCTCGCACGCGCCCCACGGTGCCATTGGCATGACGTTCCACTTCCAGCGCGCAAACGCTGGGACAGTCATGGGGGCAAACGCTGTGAAGCTGCTCAGAGGTCATGCGGGCCTTTCGCTGCGTCAGAGGACGCACGACAGAATGTACCTGAGTTGACGCAGCTGCTTGTCGCCTGAGGGGCTAACATCCGCGTTTTGTGCACCTTGGATTTGCCATGCCGCTCCGTCCTTTTCAGCAAGTGGATGTGTTCACGCAGCTTGCCTTCAAAGGCAACCCTTTGGCCGTTGTGCTGGACGCCCAAGGCCTGAGCGATGCTGCAATGCAGCAGTTTGCGCAGTGGACGCAGCTCAGCGAAACCACTTTTGTGCTGCCACCCACGCCACAGGGCCTGGCAGCCGGCGCCGATTACCGCGTGCGCATTTTCACGCCAGGCATGGAGCTTCCTTTTGCTGGGCATCCCACTTTAGGAACCGCCGATGCTTGGCTGCGGCATGGCGGGCAACCCCGCAAGCCAGGGGGCTTGGTGCAGGAGTGTGGTGTGGGCTTGGTCACGCTGTCACAGCAGTCGGGGCACTGGGCTTTTGCGGCACCTGCACTTCAGCGGCAGGCGCCGATGTCGCAGGAATTGCAGCCCCTAGGCGAGGCCTTGGGCTTGCCTTTGACGCGAGTGCTGGCGGCCCAACACCTGGACAACGGCCCGCACTGGTTGGGTCTGCTCATCGACGATGTGCAGACCTTGCGGGCTTTGAACCCTGACCATGCGCGTCTCAAAGCCTTGGGCGTGAAAGTGGGCGTGGCAGCCCGGCAAGACACCGCACGGTTGGAAGTGCGCGCCTTTGCGGCGCCAGCGGGCATTCAGGAAGACCCCGTCACCGGCAGCCTGAACGCGTCCTTGGCGCAATGGTTGATGGCCGAAGGCTGGATGCCGTCTTCCTACCAGGCCCACCAAGGCGCCGCTTTGGGCCGTGACGGTCGGGTGTTCTTGTCACGCGATGCACAAGACCAGGTGTGGGTGGGCGGCCATGTGGTGCCGTGCGTCCAGGGGACAGTCAACCTTTGAGCCGACGTCACGCACTGCCGCCCTGGCCTCAATCGCCCCGAATATTGCGAGACCGGATGAGCGCGCCGAAGCGGTCACTGTCCAATTTGGCGCGAGCGCCAAAATCAGCGGCTGACATGGGCGCGGAAATGCCGCCAATGGACTGAATCCGTTCGCGCACGGCAGGCGTGCCCAAGGCTTTGTTGATTTCCTGGTTCAGTCGGGCCACCACCTCTGCCGGTGTACCGGCCGGCGCATAAAAGCCAAACCAGCTGTCGGCGTCAAAGCCTTTCAAGCCGGCTTCGTCCAGCGTGGGGACATCGGGAAACAAAGGCGAGCGTTTCGGGCTGCCCACCGCCAGCATGCGCAACTTGCCGTTGCGCACTTGCTGCAAGCCAATGCCAGGATCGAACATGAAGTCAAGCTGGTGCCCCAGCAAGTCTTGCATGGCAGGTGCCGCCCCTCGGTAGGGCACGTGCACCGCGAAAGTGTCGGTTTGGGCTTTCATCATTTCGGCCGCCAAATGGGGTGAGCTGCCGTTGCCGGGAGAGCCAAAGCTCAGTTTGCCGGGGTTGGCTTTCAGGTAAGCCAAAAATTCTTGGATGCTCTTCACGGGGACCGATGGGTGAACTTCCAAGAACACCAGCACACGGGCCGCCGCGGCCACGGGCACCAGATCGCGCACCGGGTCAAACGGCATCTTGGCGTAGAGGTGCGGGTTGATGGAGACCATGCCCCCTGAGGACATCAGCAGGGTGTAGCCATCGGCAGGGCTTTTGGCGACCACCTCGCCACCAATGTTGCCATTGGCGCCGGCACGGTTTTCAATCACCACGGGCTGGCCCAGCGCTTCGCTCAAGGGCTGGCCAATGGCACGCGCCAGTTGGTCGGCGGCGCCGCCCGGCGGGAAATTCACCACGACACGCAGCGGCTTGGACGGCCAGGCGGACGGGGCTTGTGCCAGCGCTGTGCTCGTCCAGCAGGACAACAAAGCCAGGGCGAGCCCGGCAGCACGACGTGTCAGATGGGATGAGTGTTTCATGGCGTCTCCTTTGGTGTGCATCTTATCGGTTTTGTCGGCGGGCAAGGCCAGCGGTGCGGTGCGCAGCGATGTCCTGTCTGGGACGCAAACTCTGGAAAACCGCAATAGCCAGCGGGGGGGCTGCCTGCTAAGGTTGAGGTTTTACACTTTTGTGGAGACATCATCATGCGAGCATGGCACCGTTGTGGTTGGGCGTTGGTTCTGTCACTGAGTGGCTTGTGGGGCGCTGCCCAGGCCCAAAATTTGTCCATCGCCACGGGCGGTACCGGTGGGGTTTACTACCCCTTGGGCGGCGGCTTGGCGGCCGTGTTGTCCAAGAACGTGCCCGGGATGCAAGCCACGGCCGAAGTTACCGGCGGGTCGGTGGACAACCTGAAATTGGTGGGCAGTGGCAAGCCTTACATCGGCTTCACCATGACCGATGCCGCACAAGATGCGTACCAAGGGGTGGAGAAATTCAAGGGCAACAAAGTGCCCTTGCGCACCCTGATGGTTCTGTATCCCAACCGCATGCATGTGGTCAGCGTGGAGGGCAAGGGCATCAGCCGCATGGCCGATTTGAAGGGCAAGCGCGTGTCCACCGGCTCGCCTGGCAGTGCCACCGAGGTCATGGCTTTTCGCTTGATTGAAGCGGCCGGTCTGGACAAAGACAAGGACATGAAGCGCGAGCGCCTGGGCGCAGCCGAGTCGGTCAACGCCATCAAAGACGGCAAGATCGATGCGTTTTTCTGGGTGGGCGGCCTGCCCACCGCGGCCGTCACCGACTTGGCCAACACCCCTGGCACCAAAATCAAGATGGTGGACCACGCCGAGGCCGTGGCCGCCATGAACAAGAAGTACGGCAACCTCTATGTGGAGGACGTGATCTCCAAGAGTGTCTACAAGGGCATGGACACCGACAACCACCAAGCCACGGTCATGAACATTTTGGTGGCGCATGAAAGCATGGACGAGAAGACGGCTTACAACATTGTGAAAACCGCTTTTGAGCGCCGCGATGATTTGATCGCCTCGCACAAAGAAGCCACCAACTTCAAGCTTGAAAACCAAAAGCAGTCGGCAACGCCCATTCCCTACCATCCGGGGGCTGCACGTTTCTTTGCTGAAAAAGGCGTGAAGCTGAACTGACCATGACCTCTGCCACCGCCCACACCGAAAAAGGCCAAGACACGGTCGTGATCAGCGAAGACTCGCTGGCCAAGGCCGAGTCGTACATCGAAGCCGAAGAGGGCGCTGCGAACAAATTTCGTGGTGCCCTGGCGGTGCTGGTCACGCTGCTGGCGGTGGGCATGTCGGTGTTCCACCTCTACACAGCCTATGCCATCGTGCCCACGCAAGTCTTGCGACCGCTGCATGTGGGCATGGTGTTGTTTTTGTGTTTTCTGATGTTCCCGGTGAGTGCGCGCTACCGGCACCGCATCATGGTGTGGGACTGGGTGGCGGCACTGTTGTCGGTGGCCGTGGTCTGGTACCTGATTCAAGGCGGCGACGACTTCACCGATCGCAACACGATGCCGGAAAACTGGGATATTTTCTTTGGCGTCTGCCTCATTGTGCTGATCATGGAAGCCATGCGGCGCACCAACGGCTGGATCATGCCAGTGATCACCCTGGCCTTCATGGCGTACGCCATGCTGGGGCCCTGGTTGCCGGCCCCTTGGACGCACAAAGGTTATGAATTAGGGCGCTTGGTGGGCGTGCTTTACATGACCTTGGAGGGCATTTACGGCGTGGCCGTCGACGTGTCGGCCTCCCTGATCATTTTGTTCACCATCTTCGGCGCCTTCTTGCAGTACTCGGGCGCTGGCAAGTTCTACATTGACTTTTCTTTTTCTGCCATGGGCGGCAAGCCCACCGGTGCTGGTCGCACCGTGGTGTTGGCTTCGTTTTTGTTGGGCGGCCCTTCAGGGTCCGGCGTGGCCACGACGGTGACGCTGGGTGCGGTGGCCTATCCCATGTTGGCCAAGGTGGGCTATGAAAAGAACGCTGCCGGCGGCTTGCTGTCTGCGGGCGGCTTGGGCGCCATCATCTCGCCCCCGGTGCTGGGGGCGGCGGCTTTCTTGATTGCCGAGTTCTTGAAGATTTCTTACCTCGATGTGCTGGTGATGGCCATCATTCCGACGGGCCTGTTTTATCTGGCCTTGTTCCTGATGGTGGAAATCGATGCGCGCAAATACGGCATGAAAGAGGGCGCCATCGAGCCGGTGGACACGCTGTGGAATTTGACGCGCCGCTACTGGTTCCACTTCCTGTCTTTGGTGTCCATTGTGGTGTTCATGATGATGGGCTTCTCCCCGGTGTTGTCGGTATTTTGGGCCACCATCGTGTCGCTGTTCACCAGCTTCTTGCGTTCCGACACCAGCTTGCTGCCCTATAACCTTTTAGGCACAGGCGATGGCACACCCTGGCTGCAACGCTTGTGGCGCGCACCCTTGGTCAAGGCCATGGAGGCCGGATCGGTGGGCGTGCTCAATGTTGCTGCCACCTGCGCAGGGGCCGGCATCATTGTGGGCGTGGTGACGCTGACGGGCTTGGGCCTGAAATTCAGCACCATCGTCATTGACTATGCCGACGGCTCTTTGTTGTTGACCGCGATTTTCACCGCCTTGGTGGTGTGGATTGTGGGGCTGGCCGTGCCTGTGACGGCCTCTTACATCATCTGTGCGGTGATTGCTGCGCCGGCATTGACGAAGCTAGGGGTGCCCGACTTTGCCGCGCACATGTTCATCTTCTATTACGCGGTTTTGTCCGAGGTGTCACCCCCCACAGCCTTGTCGCCCTTTGCGGCTGCGGCCATCACGGGTGGAGACCCGTACAAGACCACGCTGCAATGCTGGAAGTACACCGTGCCCGCCTTCTTGCTGCCCTTTATGTTTGTGCTGGACCCCAGTGGCCAGGGCTTGTTGCTCATGGGCTCGAGCAAGGCCTTGGCGGTGGCAGATCCTTGGGCCATTGCACAGGTCACTTTCACCGCGGCGGTGGGCATCGCTGCGATCGCCATTGGTTTTCAGGGTTGGGCTTGGGTGAAAACCACGCTGATCGAGCGCTGGATGTTCACGGTTGCAGGCTTTGCGCTGGTCTACCCTTCCTGGGCGGCGGATGTGCTTGGCTTTGGCTTGGTGGTGGTGGCGCTGGGGTCGCAATGGGCGCGACGCAAGCGTCTCAGCGCTTAGGACTCGGGAACTGACGCAGCTGCGCGCTTGGCAAATTCGGCGCGCAGGGCCTTGAGCTTTTCGCGCGGGTCTTCTTTCACGGTGGCTTGATCGAGTGCCATTTCGGCAATGAAGCGGCTGGGCTTCACGCTCACCATCTCGCGCCCTTTTTTGCGTTTTTTGCTCCAGCTGACCGACAACGTTCGCTGTGCGCGGGTGATGCCCACGTACATGAGCCGTCGCTCCTCTTCCAGGCGCGAGGCCAGGCTTTCGGAGGTGTGCTCGCTGCCGGCATCGTCGTCCATGCGAAAAGGCAGCATGCCCTCGGTCACGCCGACCAGCATCACGTGCGGCCATTCCAGTCCTTTGGAGGCATGCAAGGTGGAGAGCGTGACCACGTTCTGGTCTTTCTCGCGCTCGTTCAATGTCGAGAGCAACGAGATGGTTTGCACCACTTCCAGCAAGGACTTGGTTTCGCGCGCCATCGTGACCCCTGCGGCATCGTCGATCTGGCCGCCGCAGCGTTGCGCCATCCATTCGCAAAAATCCATCACATTGGTCCAGCGACTGGCCGCGATTTTCTCGCTGTCTTCGCTGTCATACAGATGCTTTTCGTAGTCGATGTCCTTGAGCCAGTCCATCAAAAAGCGATGGGCATCTTCCGCGCCGGTGGTATGTCGTGCGCGAAATTCCAGGTCGTTGATGCTGCGGCCAAACTCATGCAGGCCTGCCACTGCGCGCGAGGACAACACCGAGCCCAAGCTGTTGCTGAAAAGGGCTTCAAACAAGCTGAGCTTGTATTGGCTGGCAAACATGCCCAGGCTTTGCAAGGTTTGGTGGCCGATGCCGCGCTTGGGGGTGGTGACCGCGCGAAGAAAAGCCGGGTCATCGTCGTTGTTCACGATCAGGCGCAGCCAGGCACACAGGTCACGGACCTCGGCACGGTCGAAAAAGCTTTGCCCCCCCGACACCTTGTAGGGAATTTGCGCTTTGCGCAAAGCTTGCTCGAGCACGCGCGCTTGGTGGTTGGCGCGGTACAGCACGGCGAAGTCTTTCCACTCTTTGAAGCTGGCGCCACTTTGCGACACCGTATCGCCCGCGCGCAGCGATTGAATCCGCGCGACCATCCGCTCGGCCTCATGCTCTTCGTTGTCGGCGTCGACCACGCGCACAGGCTCGCCTTCACCGAGCTCTGAAAACAAGGTTTTCGGGAACAGCTTGGGGTTGAGTTGGATGACGTTGTTGGCGGCGCGCAAGATGGCGCTGGTGGAGCGGTAGTTTTGCTCGAGCTTGATCACGCGCAGCGGTGGAAAGTCCTGCGGCAAGCGGCGCAGGTTGTCCAGCGTGGCGCCACGCCAACCGTAAATGGATTGGTCGTCATCGCCCACAGCCGTGAAGCGCGCATCGGTGCGTTCGGGGCGACCGATCAACAACTTCAGCAACTCATACTGGGTGGCGTTGGTGTCTTGGTATTCATCGACCAGCACATGGCCCATTTGTTGTTGCCAGCGGGCCCGGACTTCGGCGTGTTGCTGCAACAGTTTCAAAGGCAGGCGAATCAGGTCGTCGAAGTCCACGCTTTGGTAGGCGGTCAGTCGCTCTTCGTAGCGGGACATGATGCGTGCGAGCACCCGCTCGTTGTCATCTTGGGCCAGGGCTTCGGCCTGGCTGGCGTCCAGCCCCATGTTTTTCCATTTGCTGATGGTCCATTGCCATTGGCGTGCTGTGGCGGCATCGGTGCTGCCGCCAGCGTCTTTCAACAGGCTCACGACATCGTCGCTGTCCAGGATGCTGAACTCGGGCTTGAGCCCCAAGGCCTGGCCGTCTTGTCGCAGCATGCGCACGCCCAAGGCATGGAAGGTGCAGATCAGCACCTTTTGTGCCGGCGCGCCAATCAAGCCTTTGGCGCGCTCGCGCATTTCTGCAGCGGCCTTGTTGGTGAAGGTGATGGCGGCGATGCGCTCCGGGGCCAGGCCTGCCTGGATCAGGCGCGCAATTTTGTGGGTGATGACCCGTGTTTTGCCCGAACCCGCCCCGGCAAGCACCAAGCAGGGCCCTTGCATGAAATTGACAGCTTCTTGTTGCGCGAGATTCAGACCGGATGACATGCAAAGGACACAGACAGGCAAAGCCGGTGATCATAGCGGGCAGAATAGCGTCCATGACTGAGATTCTGGGGGTCACCTTCCCATTTTTTGCCCTGGTTTTGGCCGGCTATGTGGCGGCCTACCGGCGGATGCTGCCCATCGAGGCCATCCCCGGCCTGAACAGCTTTGTGTTGTTTTTTGCTTTGCCCTGCTTGCTGTACCGCTTTGGTGCCAAAACGCCGATTGCGCTGTTGCTCGATGGCAGCTTGTTTTTCACTTACTTGCTGTGCGCGGCCTTGCTGGTGGCGTTCACCGTGGCCATCAGCTTGAACCGACGGATTCGCTGGAACGATGCCTCGTTCGGGGCGTTGGTGGCCGCTTTTCCGAACACGGGCTTCATGGGCGTGCCCTTGCTGGTGGCTTTGTTGGGGCCACAGTCTGCGGGGCCCGCGATCGTGACCATTTTGGTGGACTTGTTCTTCACGTGCTCTTTGTGCATTGCCCTGTCTCGCATGGATGGCGCGGGCGCCCAAGGCGCCAGCCAGGCGGCACGCAAGGCGCTCCAAGGCGTCTTGGCCAACCCCATGCCCTGGGCGATTGGCTTGGGGGCTTTGACTTCGGCCACGCAATGGCGCTGGCCGGCGCCAGTTGAGCAAACCCTGGGCTTGTTGGCGGATGCGGCCTCCCCGGTGGCTTTGTTCACGATTGGCGCCGTGTTGGCGCGTTCCACCTTGCAAGCGCGAGACAGCCATGCCGCTACCATTCCGGCGCGCGATTATTGGCCGGTGGCCTTGATCAAACTGATCGTGCACCCCTTGCTGGTGTTGCTGGTGGCGACGGCGGCCATGCGCCTGGGCCTGCCGCTGGACCCCTTTGGCGTGAAGGTGATTGTGTTGGTCGCGGCCTTGCCCAGTGCCAGCAATGTGTCCATGCTGTCCGAGCGATTCGGGGCCAACACAGGCCGCATTGCCCGCATCATTCTGGTGTCGACAGCCCTGGCTTTTTTGAGCTTCTCAGGGTTCGTCACGCTGCTCAGCGGCTGAATTTTTTCAAATGCTCAGCGGGTCGACGTCGATCGCCCAGCGGATCACTTGCCGGTGGCTGGCGCGAAGGGCATGCAATGGCGCGTGCCAACGTGACAAGAAAGCCTGCAGCACAGGCCTTGAGGGGCATTCCACCAGCATCTGGGCGCGTTCGACATTGGCGACCCTTTGCAGGCTCATGGGAACGGCAGGGTACAAACCAAGGGGCGCACTGTCCAGCGGGAAACCTTCAGCTTGCAGCCCCTGAACAATCTCTTCTCCTGCTTCGCGCACTGCCGTGAGGTAGGCCTGTGCCGCTTCTTGCGTTCTGGCCTCGGCGCGAACCAGGGCTTGTGCGCTGAAGGGCGGCATGCCTGCTTGTTGACGCTCTTGCAACTGCTGCTCGGCAAAGCGCACATAGTCATGTTGTTTCAAGGCGTCGAACAGCGGGTGTGTGGGGTGAAAGGTCTGCACCCACATTTCGCAAGCTTGCGCCAGGCTCATGCGGGCATCGCGCCCGGCACGGCCGGCCGCTTGCATCAACAGGGAGAAAAGGCGTTCGGGGGCACGGAAGTCGCTGGAGAAAAGCGCGCCATCGGGGTCGAGCGCCGCCACCAGGGTGACGCGGCGAAAGTCATGGCCTTTGGCAATCATTTGGGTGCCGATCAGCACATCGACTTCACCCGAATGCACCTGCGCGAGCTGTTGCTCCAACGCGCCCTTGAGCCGGGTGCTGTCCGCATCGATGCGCGCAATGCGCAGGCTGGCGCCATCGGCCCGCACGCTGTCGCCCAACAGTTGCGCCAATTGCTCTTCCAGTTGCTCTGTGCCACGGCCGAACATGCCCAGATCGGTGTTGCCACACTCGGGGCATTGGCGCGGTACGCGTTGTGTGAAGCCGCAGTGATGGCAGCGCAAGGTGCGGTCCAGTTTGTGAAACACCCGAAAAGCGCTGCAATGGCTGCAGGCACTTTTCCAGCCGCAGTCTGCACAGTTCAGCACCGGGGCATAGCCGCGCCGGTTCAAGAGGATCAAGACTTGCTCTTGGCGCGCCACGCGCTCGCGGATGGCCTGCAGCAGGGGCGCAGAAAAAATGGTTTTGCGCGGCTGGTGGTTCATGTCCACCCGGCGCACCAGCGGCAAGCTGCCCTGGCCGATGCGTGAGGGCATGCTGAGCCGAATGTAGCGGCCGCCGCGGTCGGTGTCGGTGGCGGGGCGGCTTTGGTGCCAACTCTCCAGCGAGGGCGTGGCCGAACCCAGGATCACCTGGGCTTGCTCCAAACGCCCACGGTACACCGCCAAATCGCGCGCTGAATACCTTGCGCCCTCTTGCTGCTTGTAGCTGGGGTCATGTTCCTCGTCGACCACGATCAAACGCAGCTTAGGCAGGGAGGCAAAGATGGCCATGCGCGTTCCCAGCACAATGCGCGCGCGCCCTGTGTGTGCCAGCAGCCAACTGCGCAGCCTTTGCGCCGGGGTCATGCCGCTGTGCATCGACACGATGACTTCCTCGCCCCAGTGCTGAAATCGCTCCCGCACACGCGCTTCCAATTGCGGCGTCAGGTTGATTTCCGGCACCATCAACAAGGCTTGTGCCTCGGGGTCTTGGCTCAGCAACGCTTCCACGCGGCGCAGGTAGACCTCGGTTTTGCCACTGCCGGTGTTGCCGAACAGCAAAAACGGTCCGGTGCCCTCGGCCATGTCGCCAAGTGCCTGCTGTTGTTCTGGGGTCAAGGCCACCCGTGGCGGCTTTTCTGGGGCAGGGCCGGACTTGTCGGCACTTGCGCCGTGGTGTTTCTTCAGTCGCCGAGCCATTTGTTCGCCCGTCAACTCTCTGAGCTGGGGGGGCAAGGCGGCCAACGCCACTTCTCCTGCAGATCGCTGGTAGTACTGCGCGGCAAATTGAACCAGTTGTCGCCAGGCTGCGCTCAGCGGTGCCACGCCTTGCAGCGGCGCAGCAATGCTGCGCAGGCGAACGCTGGGATCCAGCGCTGGCGTTTCGTCCAAGGCGTCCCAGACGATCCCCAGCATTTCTCGATGCCCAAGCGGCACCCGCACCAGCGTGCCGGGAGGGTATGCGTTGTCGCTCTCGTAGCTGAGCGCCCCCCCTAGGTTGCTGTGTGCGGGGGTTTGAACCAGCACGGGTAGTTGAAGCGTCATGTCAAGTAGCTGGTTACAGAGGTGTTCTGACTGAAGAGTGAGAAAAGCCCCTTAAGTCATTGATTTTTCTTGTCTTTTGAATCAGTCCAGAGAATCTGTGGATAACTTTGTTGATAGCTTTGCAGGATGCCCGCCAAAGCCTTGAAAATCAAGGCTTTGCCTAGAATGCCTGAAAAAACTGCAGGACAACAAACCTATAAAAATCAATGACTTACGGAACTTGAATATTTTTTTCACAAAATTACAACGGATGGTTTGAAGGTGCAAGCCTGACCGAAATTTTGTGTATAAGTCAAGCCTTGTTTAGCACTTTTTGTGCATCTTGACAGCCCACTCAGGCCTTGTTCCTCAATTTTCTCGAATGGCTGTGCACCGCCTCCACCAGGGCTGTGACATGCTCTGGCGGGGTGAACTGGCTGATGCCATGGCCCAGGTTGAAGATTTGGGTGGGGCCCTTTGTGTTCGGGTCGGTGTGGGGCGTGCCAAAGCTGTCGAGCACGGCGCGCGCCTCGGCGGCGATTTGTTCGGGGTTGGCGAACAGCACATTGGGGTCCAGGTTGCCCTGCAAGGCCTTGCCCGGCCCGCCCACGCTGCCGCCCACTTGCGCGCGCGCCTTGCCCAGGTTGACCGTCCAGTCCAGGCCCAGCACCTCGCAGTCGAGTTGCCCCATCTCTTGCAGCCACAGCCCGCCGCCTTTGGTGAAGACGATGCGCGGGATGTCCACGCCCTCGTGCGAGCGCTTGAGCTGCGCGAGCACGCGCGCGGTGTAGGCCAGGCTGAAGGTCTGGAAGGCGCCATCGGCAAGCACGCCGCCCCAGCTGTCAAAAACCATGACCGCCTGCGCGCCGGCATCGATCTGGGCGTTGAGGTAAGTGGCCACCGAGTCGGCATTGACCGCCAGCAGGCGGTGCATCAGGTCAGGGCGGCTGTACATCAGCTGCTTGACCTGGCGGTAGTCGTCCGAGCCGCCGCCCTCGACCATGTAGCAGGCCAGGGTCCAGGGGCTTCCGGAAAAGCCAATCAGGGGCACGCGCCCGTTCAGGGCTTTGCGAATCGAGGTGACGGCATCGAACACATAGCGCAGCTTGTTCATGTCGGGCACTTGCAGCGCGGCCACGGCGGCCTCGTCGCGGACCACCTTTTCAAAGCGCGGGCCCTCGCCCTGGGCGAAGCTCAGGCCCAGGCCCATGGCGTCGGGCACGGTGAGGATGTCGCTGAAGAGAATGGCGGCATCCAGGGGGTAGCGCTCCAGGGGTTGGAGGGTGACTTCGGTGGCGTAGTCGACCTGGGTGGCCAGGCCCATGAAGCTGCCGGCCTTGGCGCGGGTGGCGCGGTATTCGGGCAAATAACGCCCCGCCTGGCGCATCAGCCAAAGGGGGGTGTGGTCAGTGGCCTGGCGCCAGCAGGCCTTGAGAAAGCTGTCGTTTTGGAGTGCAGGAGTCATGCGAACATTGTCGCAGGACTTCAATGGCGCGCGCTCAGTTTGCCGGTGCGCAGCAACTGCGCGTGCTCTACTTTCAGGCACAGGTCTTGAACGGTTTCCAGGCCATGGCTGGCCGCGTGGGCACAGGCTTCGTCGTTTTCAATGCCGAGTTGCAGCCACAAGGCTTTGGCGCCGATGGCCACGGCTTCGTTGGCAATCGGGGGAATGTCTTCCGAGCGCCGAAAGACATTGACCAAATCAATGGCCATGGCTTGCGCTGCCGCGCTCAGGGTGGGGTAGGCTTTTTCGCCCAGCACCTCCGAGGCCGCGGGGTGAATGGGCACGATCCGGTAGCCCTGCGCTTGCATGTACTTGGAGATGCGGTAACTCGCGCGCTCCGGGTTGGGGCTCAAGCCGACCACGGCAATGGTCTGGGAGTTTTGCAGGATGGAGAGCACGCTCATGGTCACCTCGGGGCTGGTGGCAAGTCTTTTAGCGCTTGGCGCACTTCGGACACGCTGATCAATTCCGACAGCACCTGCGCGGGGCGGTTCGGGCTGTAGAGCACATAGACGGGCACACCGCTGCGGCCCAGGGCTGACAAAGTGCGGGTGATCACAGGATCTTGTCGCGTCCAGTCTGCACGCAGCAACAAGACATGGCGGCTGTCAAAGTCGGCCAGCACATCGGCGTTGGCCAAGGTGGTGCGCTTGTTGACTTGGCAGGTGACGCACCAGGCGGCCGTGAAATCCACAAAAACGGGTTGACCGGCGGCCAAGGCCGCTTTCACCCGCGCCTCGCTCCAGGCTTGCCAGCGTTCAGCGGAAGGCGATGTCGCGGATGTGGCGGGGTCTGATGCCTGCGTAAGCAGTGGCAAGGTTTGGGTCAGTGCCCAGACCAAGATTGCGCCAAACAAAGTGCCCAGGAGCAGGCGTCCTCGGTGTTGCAGTGCCAGCGCCCACAACAGGCCTGACAGCAACAGCAAGACCCCTAGCAAGGCCGCCACCGCATGCACGTCTGTTTGTTGTCCCAGCACCCACAGCAACCAGATGACTGTGGCCAGCATGGGAAAGGCCAAGGCGTGGCGCAAGGTGTTCATCCAGGGGCCAGGGCGTGGCAGTCGGTTGGACAATGCAGGGAACCAACTGATCAGCAAAACTGGCAAAGCCAGCCCCAATCCCAGCATGGCAAAGATCATCAGGCCTTGCCAGACGGGCAAGCCAATGGCCAGCCCGATCGACGCGCCCATGAAGGGGGCGGTGCAAGGGGTGGCGATGGCCACAGTCAGCACACCGGAGAGCAGCGTGTCCACCGCAGGGTGACGCGCCTCCCAGGACAGCATGCTGGCGGGTAGGACCAGGTTCACCCTGAACACATCCCAAAGATTGAGCGCGATCAGTGTGAACAAAATGCACAGGCCACTCACCACCCAGGGGGACTGCAACTGAAAGCCCCAGCCAAGTTGGTCGCCCGCCGCACGCAACCCCATGACCACTGCACCCAACAGCAAGGTGGACGCGACCACGCCCAGGCTGTAGGTCAGCCCCGCCATGCGATGGACCCAAGGGTTGGCATGGGGTCGGGTGAAGCTGAGCACTTTGATGGCCAGCACCGGCAGCACGCAGGGCATGAGGTTGAGGATCAGGCCGCCCAGCAACGCGCCCAACAGTGCCGCGCCAAAGCCAAGGTCCGCTGCCGCTGCAGCAGGTGGCGCGGTCACCGTCGCCGGGGGGGTGACGGGCGCAGGCTCAGCCCAAGCGCCCTGGACGGCGACTTCTGCCAGCCAAGCGCTGCGCGCAGCGCCTTGGTCCTGGACCAGCATCAGGCCGAACTGCGCCGGTTGGCTCACGCGCATGCTGCTGACGGGCAACACCGCGGTCCAGACCTCGCCCTCCCAAGCTTGTTGGGCCTGAGGGTGACGCTCTGCGCTGGCTTCCAACAAATCGCCTTGGGTGGGGAAGACCGCCAGTTTTTGGCCTTGCAGCGCTTTGGGCAAGCCGCTGACCTTGACTTGCATGGCATGGCCCGCGGCGCTGGCCGTGTGGCGAGCGCCTGTCAAGGTCTGGGGTTGCTGGCGCAGCACGTCTTCAAACAAGGCTGCAGATGCAGCGTGGCTGGTGTGGGGTGACAGCTTCAGTTGGAACGTGCCTTCTTGCGGAATGCATTCTTGCCGACACACCAGCCATTGCGCTTTCAGTTGCAAGCTCAGCGGACCTGTGCCCGCCTTGAAGTCCGAGCCGACGGTGATGGGCGTGACCAGCAGTGTTGAACCCTCATAGCCATAGTTGGTGAGGTTGCCAACGGCAATTTTGTGCGGCAGGGGCCAGGCCACTTTGCCGGCTGACAGGCCAGCAGGCAGTGTCCAGTCAAGCTGCGTGGCCAGGCCCGAGTCCCCTGCATTGAGCCAGTAGGTGTGCCACTCGGGTTGATGCTTAAGCCACAATCCCGCATACAAGGGCTTGCCTGGCGCCACGCCCTCGGGCGCATGTACCAAAAGTTCAGCGCGCACTTGGGCGGTCGACACCACGGCCGTGGGAGCGAGGATTTGGGCCTGGAGGCCGTTGGCAAGCGTCAGCAGCAACAAGAAACCGAGCCAAAGTCGGTGGACAGGGGTGAACATAGGTCAGGATGTTACCGAACCCCGTAAGATGTCGGGTATGAAAGCTCTTTCACGTTATTGGGCCGAGCTCAACACCCAGGATTTTGCGCGCCTGGATCCGCAGCGGGCGGTGGCCGTGTTGCCCTTGGGGGCCACTGAACAGCATGGCCCGCATTTGTCTTTGAATGTGGACACGCAGTTGGTGGATGGGGTGGTGCAAGCCGCTTTGCCACACTTGACGGCCGAAGACCAAGTGCTGGTGTTGCCAACCCAGGCGCTGGGCTTGAGCACCGAGCACCAAGCTTTTGCTGGAACCCTCACTTTGTCGCCGGAAACTTTGCTGCGGGTGTGGTGTGAGATGGGCGAAGCCGTGGCGCGTGCGGGGCTGCGCAAGCTGGTGCTGTTCAATGCCCATGGCGGCAACGTCGCGCCCATGGACATCGTGGCGCGCGAATTGCGCGGACGCTGCAACATGCTGGTGTTCAGCAGCAGCTGGTATCAGCTGCCCTTGGGCGCTGCCGTGACGGGACTGTTCTCTGAGCATGAGCATCGCTTTGGCGTGCATGGCGGCGACCAAGAAACCTCCATGATGCTGGCCTTGCACCCGCAAGGGGTGGACATGGCGCAGGCCGAAAACTTCCCCTCCACTTCCGAGCAGCGCGCCGCCGAGTTTACGGTGCTGGGCAATGGAAAAAGTGCCAAGATGGGTTGGCACATGCAGGACTACAACGCTAAGGGCGCGGCGGGCAATGCGGCCGCTGCAACGGCTGCCAAAGGTCAGGCTTTGGTGGCTTCGGCCGGCTTGCAACTCGCCAAGCTGTTGCAAGAGCTTGGCCGTTTGCCGTTGACAACCCTCAGGTGAAGGTCGTCCAGCCCTTGTAATTTGGGCCATCCAGGTGATTGAGGGTGTTGTAGCTGACCAGGCGATGGCCTTTGGGGTTGTATTTGAACTCGCTGACGGCGCTGTTGCGAATGTGAAAGTTCAGTTCAATCGTGGTTTCCGGGGCGGTGCCCAGAATATGTCCCACCGCGGTTGAAATGGGGCCGCCACTGGACACCAGCAGCACATTGCCCGTGTGCTGTGTCCTGACCCAGTCCAGCGCCGCGACCACGCCCGCCCGAAAATCTGTGTAACTGGGCATGCCTTCGGGTGTGACGGCGCCTTCCATCCACTGGCGCAAGCCATCGCGCAGCAAGCGGAAATGGTGTCGGTACAGCTCTGGCGAGTCGGGCTTTTTCAAGGGTTCCGGGTGAACCGTGCGAATCACGGCTTCGCTGTCGTATTCGTTCAAGCCAGCTTGGCGGGTGGTGGGCAAGTCGATCCCCATGCCTTCGCGGATGCCTTGCCAGGTTTCATCATGGCGCTGCAAGGTGCCGGTGATGACCGCGTCAAACCGGTGGCCGTGCTCCAGAAAGTACTGGCCCAAGCGCCGACTTTGTTGCCAACCCAGCGGGCTGAGTTGATCGTAGTTGTCAGCGCCAAACGAGGCTTGACCGTGGCGTACGAGGTAGAGCGTTCCCATGGCGTGTGATCTCAAGAAGGATGGCTGATTTTCCCCTGAATGTCCCTGCGCTTCGGTCGCCGCAGCGACCGCACAAGGCGGGGGCCTCAGCGTGCTGACAGTGTTTCCCAACGCTCCAGGCAGGCCAGCAACGCATCGTCAATCTCTGCATCACGCGCGTGCCACGTGGCTGCTTGCTGGGGGTCTTTCACGTAAATTTGCGGGTCGGCCAAGGCTTCACGCAGTTGCTTTTGCTCGTTTTCCAGCGCTTCAATGGTTTGAGGCAGCGTTTCGAGTTCGCGTTGCTCTTTGTAGCTGAGCTTGGCCGCGGCTTTTTTCACAGTCGGCGAGCTGTCTGTTGTAGGGGGCGCCGACTGCAGCGCGGAGCTGGCAGGCGCGGCACTGGCTTGCGCGGCCCGCATGCGCGCCGACTGCGTCAGCCAGTCTTGAATGTCACCTTCGTATTCACGCCAATGGCCATCGCCTTCGAAAACCAGGGTGCTGGTGACCACGTTGTCAATGAAGGCGCGGTCGTGGCTGACGATGAAGACAGTGCCCGCGTAGTCTTGGATCAGGTCCTCCAGCAACTCCAGGGTGTCGATGTCCAAATCGTTGGTCGGCTCATCGAGCACCAGCACATTGGCGGGGCGTGCGAACAAGCGCGCCAACAGCAGGCGGTTGCGCTCGCCACCGGAGAGCGATCGCACCGGCGAGTTGGCGCGTGCGGGCGAGAACAGGAAGTCGGTGAGGTAGCTTTTGACGTGCTTGCGCTGTTGACCGATCTCAATCCACTCGCTGCCCGGGCTGATGAAGTCTTCAAGCGTGGCATCCAGGTCCAGTTGTTCGCGGTGCTGGTCAAAGTAGGCCACTTGCAAATTCGAGCCGCGTCGCACGCTGCCCTGGTCGGGTTCGAGCTCGCCCAGGATCAGTTTCAACAGCGTGGTTTTGCCGGCGCCGTTGGGGCCGATCAGGCCGATTTTGTCCCCGCGCAGCAACGTTCCGCTGAAATTGTTCACCACCAGTTTGGCACCCGCGGGGTGGCCTGGGGCCGCAAACGACTTGCTCACGCCATCCAGTTCGGCCACCAGCTTGCCGCTGGGGGCGCCACGCGAAATGTCCAGCTTGACCTGGCCGACCACGTCACGCCGTGCCTGGCGTTGCTTGCGCAAGGCTTCCAGGCGATTGATTCGGCTTTGGCTGCGTGTTCTGCGGGCTTCGACGCCGCGTCGAATCCAGACCTCTTCGGCAGCCAGCAATTTGTCGGCGCGGGCTTGGATCACGGCTTCTTGTGCCAGCTGTTCTTCCTTCAGTATCAAGTACTGTGCGAAGTTGCCAGGGTAGGAGCGCAAATGGCCCCGGTCCAACTCCAGAATGCGGGTGGCAATCCGGTCCAGGAAGGCGCGGTCGTGGGTGATGGTCACCAGGCTGCCCTTGAAGTCGAGCAGCAATTGTTCCAGCCACTCGATGCTGTCGATGTCCAAATGGTTGGTGGGTTCGTCCAGCAGCAAGACATCGGGGGCGCTCACCAGCGCTTGCGCCAAGGCAACGCGCTTGGCGTTGCCGCCTGACAGCGTGGCAATGCGGGCTTGTCCGTCGAGCTTCAGTCGCGCCAAGGTCTCCTGGACGCGCTGCTCCCAATTCCAGCCGTCCACCAACTCAATGGCGTTTTGCAGCTCGTCCAGCGAGCCTTCCCCGCGGGTGTACTGGTCAATCCATTCGCGTACATTGCCCAGCCCCTCGCTGACCGACTCGAACACAGTGTGCTGAGGGTTGAGTTGCGGTTCTTGCGCCACGAAAGCACGACGCAAGCCTTGTTGGCACTGCAAGCTGCCATCGTCAGGCGACTCATGGCCGGCCAGGATGCGCAGCATGGACGACTTGCCCGTGCCATTGCGGCCAATCAGGCCGACGCGCTCTTGTGTTTCCAGGGAGAAGTCGACGTGGTCGAGAAGTGCCACATGGCCGTAGGCCAGTTGGGCTTGCTGTAGGGAGATCAATGACATATGGCTTCATTATCGTGACCTCTTGAAGCAACTTGCGTGTTTCTGAAAAACCATGCTATAGTTGCAGGCTCTGCTTAAAACGCAGGGGCGCCCTACCAGGGTTCAACAGCCCAGCTGTTGAAACAAATAAATACGACAGCTTTGACGAAAGTCCAAAACCTGTTGTATACTGGCAGGCTCCGCTGAGAAACGCCAAGGCTAACAAGGCGCCTCAGTAAAAACCCTGAGTGTTGACAGGTTATTAAAAAACGTGTCATAATTCAAGGCTCTGCTGGAAACGGCGGGGAGCGCAAGAGAAGACGGCATCGACCGTTGCTTGCAAGAAGGTTCATTAAAAATCTACAGCCGATAAGCGTGGGCGTTTTAAGGCGATTGCCATGGTTCTGGTAACCAAGTCGCAAGACTTAAAACGCTCATGAAGAAGTGAAGTTCACTTCAATTTCTTTTATGAGTGGACTCGAAAGAGTCAAAAAAATCAAGATCGAACTGTAGAGTTTGATCCTGGCTCAGATTGAACGCTGGCGGAATGCTTTACACATGCAAG
>CAYTZZ010000031.1:0-33919 GCA_964442645.1 uncultured Bordetella sp.
CAAAGTCAAAAAACAGTTTGCTTAACAGGGAGCGTCCATGTACGCGATGACGTGCCGAGCTCGCGCTGTCTTAGTTATTGCGGCTCGATCTTCGCGTCGCGAATCGCCTTGGCCCATTTGGCGGTTTCCAGCTTGGTGCGCTGCCCCAGGGCCTCGGGCGTGCCCGGATCGGTTTCAAAGCCCAGGTTGCCGGCAAAGCGCTCCAGGATGTCTTTGTGGTTGGCCGCGATGTTGACGGCCTTGTTGAGTTTCAACACGATGTCGGGCGGCGTGCCGGCGGGGGCGAAGATGGCGAAGTATGCGATCAATTCGTAGTCTTTCAAGCCCAGGGCTTCGTTGACCGTGGGCAATTCAGGAATGGTTTTGGAGCGCTTGCTGGAGGTCACGGCCAGGCCGCGAATTTTGCCGGCTTTGACCTGGGGCAGCATCACGGCAAAGTCGGCGGTGAACAAGTTCACTTGCCCGCCAATCAGATCAGTCATGGCCGCCGGGCCGCTCTTGTAGGGTACATTGGTCATTTGCACCTGGGCCATGCTGGCCAGCATTTCGGTGGACACCAGCTGCGAGGTGCTGGCGCTGGCGAAGGTGATCTGGCTCGGCTTGGCTTTGGCTTGGTCGACCAGTTCTTTCAGGGTTTTGGCCGGGAAGTCATTGTTGACCGCGACGATCAGGGGCACCGAGCCCAGGTAGCCCACGGGCGAGAAGGCGGTGTCCTGGTCGTAGGGCAATTTCTTCATCAGGCTTTTCAAGGCCGCATTGGTGCTGTTGGTGCCAATCAAGAGGGTATAGCCATCGGGGGCCGCTTTGGCCACGGCTTCCGCGCCCAGCATGCCGTTCACCCCAGGCTTGTTTTCCACAATGATTTGCTGCTCCAGCACTTCCGACATCTTGGCCGCGAAGGCCCGCCCGATCTGGTCGGTGGCACTGCCGGGGGCAAAGGGCACGATGGCTTTGATCGGCTTGTTCGGATAGGGCTGGGCGTGGCCGAGCGTGCTTAGAAGGCTCAGGCCCAAGGCCAGGCAAAGGTGTGCAATGGGGCGCATGGTGTCTCCGGTGGGTTTTTTCGGATCAAAGCATAACCTAGGGAAGCGTACAGTCCAAGGTAGAGCACAGCGCGTGAACGCTGAGATTGTTCAGCCACCGAATGGGGAGCCGCAACCTTGTCTGATCTCACTGGCAGCCGACAAAAAATTCACCACCCCGGACCGCCCGCCGCGCAACGCCAGCAATTTGTGCGCGGCGAGGTGCGTTCTTTCAAAGTGAGCTTGCCAGCGGGCGCGATGCTGATGGCGGCCCTCACGGCGGCTTTGCAAGACCTTCAGGGTGAAACCGCTTTTGTGCACATCGATGGCCTCGCATTGCGATCGGGCCAGCACGTGCTGCCGGCCCACTCGCCCGATGCGCAGCATGTGGCCTGGTACAGCGAGACCCACCGCATGGGCGCTTGCCGCTTTGTGCATGGCACCGTGGTCTTGGGCCGCAAAGACGACCAATGGTTTTCCCATTGTCATGCGCTGTGGCAGACCGCTGAGGGCACACAAGGCCTGGGGCATGTGCTGTGCGCCGAGGCCTGCATTGACCAGGCTTGGGAAGCGGAAATCCATGTGTTTTTCGGCGGTGGCTTGCGCGTGAGTTTTGATGCAGAAACCCATTTCTCCTTGCTGCGACCCTACGCCGATGCCACGCCGCCGCGCCAAACCAATGCCCTGCTGTTGACCCTGCAACCGCATGAGGATGTGCGCTCGGCCATCAATGCGGTGTGCGCGAATTTGGCGATTCAGGAGGCCAGCATCATGGGCGTGGGCAGCCTCATTGGCGCGGTGTTTGCGCAGGGCCCTGCCATGACCGCTGCGATTTCCGAGATGCTGCTGTTGCCCGGTGCCGAGGTGTCGCAGGGGCGTTGCACGGCCCTGCCCGTGGCCTGTGTGGACCCCGAGGCCGTGATTTACCAAGGCGAGCTGTTGCTCGGGCAGGGCCCGGTGCTGATCACCTGTGAATTGTTGCTGCGGCTCAAGCCGTAAGCCACCCCGGCGCATCAGGCCAGGAATGGTGCCGAAGGCCGGAATCGAACCGGCACGGTGTTTTGCACCGGCAGATTTTGAGTCTGCTGCGTCTACCTATTTCGCCACTTCGGCAAAAGTGTGAAGAGCCAAATTATGGCACAGTCTGGGGTATGAATTACCAAACCATTGAATCGGCCATTGGCAAGACCCCCTTGGTCGCCTTGCAACGCATTGGCGCCGCAGAGAATGCGCGACGTGGCAACGTCATCTTGGGCAAGCTCGAGGGCAACAACCCTGCCGGCTCCGTCAAAGACAGGCCGGCCTTGTCGATGATTCAACGTGCGCAAGAGCGCGGCGACATTAAGCCGGGTGACACCTTGATCGAGGCCACCTCCGGCAACACCGGCATTGCCCTGGCCATGGCCGCCGCCATCAAGGGCTACCGCATGGTCTTGATCATGCCCGAGGACTTGTCCATCGAGCGCGCCCAGACCATGAAGGCCTTTGGTGCCGAGTTGATCCTCACGCCCAAGAGCGGCGGCATGGAGTACGCCCGCGACCTGGCCGAGCGCATGGCGCGTGAAGGCAAGGGCTTGGTGTTGGACCAATTCGCCAACGAAGACAACCCGCGCATCCACTACGAAACCACCGGCCCTGAAATCTGGCAGGACACCCACGGCCGCGTCACCCATTTTGTGAGCGCCATGGGCACCACCGGCACCATCACCGGCGTGTCGCGCTATTTGAAGGAGCAAAACCCGGGCGTGCGCATCGTAGGCGCCCAGCCCAGCGAAGGCTCCCGCATTCCTGGCATTCGCAAATGGCCGCAAGAGTATTTGCCCAAAATTTACGACGCGCGCCATGTGGACGAGCTGGTCTACGTCAGCCAGGACGATGCCGAAGACATGTGCCGCCGCCTGGCCCGCGAAGAGGGGATTTTTGCGGGCATTTCCGCCGCCGGCGCGTGCTGGGTGGCGCAGCAAATTTCGCAGCAAGTGGAGAACGCCACCATTGTGTTCATCGTTTGTGACCGTGGCGACCGCTACCTTTCCACCGGAGTGTTTCCTGCATGAACAACTTTCGCTTTTGCCCACAGTGTGCAACGCCGCTGGAATGGCTGGCGCTGCCAGAGGACGGCGGCCCCAAAGAACGCCTGCGCTGCACCGGCTGCGCCTGGACCCATTGGAACAACCCCACACCGGTGCTGGCCGGCATCGTGCAGTACCGTGGCCAAATTTTGCTGGCCCGCAATGCCGCCTGGTCGGGCCGGCGCTTTGCCTTGATCACCGGCTTCATGGAAGCGGGCGAGACCCCCGAAGGCGGCATCCGCCGCGAGATCACTGAAGAGACGAACCTGGAGGTGAGCGCCCTGTCCTTGGTGGGCGTCTATGACTTCCAGCGCATGAACCAGGTCATCATTGCTTACCATGCCGTGGCCGATGGCGAGGTGCGCCTCTCTCCGGAGCTGGCAGAATACAAGCTTTACAAACCCGAGGACGTGATTTGCTGGCCTGCAGGCACCGGTTATGCCGTGGCCGACTGGCAACGCCGTCAGGGCATTGAACCGCGCTTCATGGAGTGGGCCGAGCGCGAACGACTGAACATCGACTGAGCACCATGAACATCGACCAAGAACTGGACACCCGCGGCCTGAACTGCCCGTTGCCGATTTTGAAAGCCAAGAAGGCCTTGACCGCCATGCAAAGCGGCCAGCTGCTCAAAGTGGTGGCCACCGATGCCGGCTCGCTGCGCGATTTCGCCGCCTTTGCCAAACAGACTGGCAATGAATTGGTGGGGCAAGAAACCGTGGGCAACGAGTTTGTCCACGTGCTCAAGCGGCGCTGAAATTCAACGGACTACGTGGGCCATATAAGCCTTGAAATCGGCACCCACTTCGGGGTGCTGCAAGGCCAGCTCGACGGTGGCTTGCAAAAAGCCCAGCTTGCTGCCGCAGTCGTAGCGCTTGCCCTGGTAGGGATAGGCCAGCACTTTCTCGCTGGCCAGCAAGCCGGCGATGCCGTCGGTCAGCTGAATCTCCCCTTGCACGCCGCGGCCGCCGGCCCGGATGCGATCAAACACCGCGGGCGTCAGCACATAGCGTCCGGCCACCGCCAGGCGTGAGGGCGCATCGGCCACCTTGGGCTTCTCCACCATCTTCTCCACATTGACCCAGCCCTCAGACTGCGGCGTGCCGGCCACGATGCCGTAGCGGTGCACCTGGTCTTGCGGAACCTCTTGCACCGCCAGCACCGAGGCGCCTGTGCGGGCGAATACGTCGGCCATTTGGCGCAGCACGCCGGGGCCTCCCGGTGGGCCGGTCATCAGGTCATCGGCCAGCAACACCGCGAACGGCGACGCGCCCACCAAATGCTCGGCACACAGCACCGCATGCCCCAAGCCCAGGGCGCGTGGCTGGCGGACATAAGAGCACAGCATGTCGCTGGGCTGCACGCTGCGCACCAGGTCCAGCAGGGCCTGTTTGCCAGCGGCTTCCAATTCCGCCTCGAGTTCGTAGGCGGTGTCAAAGTGGTCTTCGATGGCCCGCTTGCTGCGGCCTGTGACAAAAATCATGTGGCGAATGCCGGCTTCGTAAGCCTCTTCCACCGCGTACTGAATCAGGGGCTTGTCGACCACCGGCAGCATTTCCTTGGGCTGGGCCTTGGTGGCCGGCAAGAACCGCGTGCCCAAGCCGGCCACGGGAAAAACAGCGTGTTTCAAGGCGGTGTGCATGGTCGCTCCTTTGCGTTCAGGCGCCAAGTCGGGCCAGTTGCTCTTGTACCTTGCTCAGCGTGGCAGAAAAGTCGGCCACGCGTTTCTTTTCTTGCTCGATCACTGCGGGCGGCGCCTTGGCCACAAAGGCTTCGTTGCTCAGCTTGCCGTGAGCCTTTTGAATCTCGCCTTGCAGGCGGGCCACTTCTTTGCCCAGGCGAATTTTTTCCGCCGCCACGTCCACTTCAATGAACAGGCACACCCGCAATTCGCCCACCACTGCCACCGGCGCGGCTTGCGCGGCGGCGCTCCAGGCGGCCTCGTCTTCGAACACCTTGACATCGTTGAGCTTGGCCAAGGCTTGCAGCACCGGCGCCGAGCTGCGCAAAAAGTCGGCGTCTTGCGCGTTGTTGGCCAGCGCCAGCAAGGGCAGGCGGGTGGCAGGTGACACGCTCATTTCACCGCGCAAGTTGCGGCAGGCATCGACCAGCGACTTCAGGCGCGCCACATGGGCTTCGGCTTGGGTGTCGATGCGCTCGGGCTGGCTCACCGGGTAAGCCGACACGCTGACCGAGGCTTGGGACGGGTCGGCGGGATAACGGCCAGCCACCGGCGCCACTTTTTGCCAAAGCTCTTCGGTGATAAAGGGAATCAGCGGATGCGCCAAACGCAAAATGGTTTCCAGCGTGCGAATCAGCGTGCGCCGCGTGGCGCGCTGCTGCGAGGCGTCACCGCTTTGAATTTGCACCTTGGCAATTTCCAGGTACCAGTCGCAGAACTCGTTCCACACAAAGTCGTAGATCACGTTGGCCACGGTGTCCAGGCGGTAGTCGGCAAAGCCTTGTGCCACTTGGGCTTCCACGCGTTGAATCGCCGAGCTGATCCAGCGGTCGGCCTGGCTGAAGGACATGTAGCCGTGGAAAGGCCCGCCGACCGCGCATTCGGCCTTGCTGTGCTCTTTCAGGCCGCAGTCCTGGCCTTCGCAGTTCATCAGCACGAAGCGGGTGGCGTTCCACAGCTTGTTGCAGAAGTTGCGGTAGCCCTCGCAGCGCTTGCTGTCGAAGTTGATGCTGCGCCCCAAGGTGGCCAGGGCCGAGAAGGTGAAGCGCAGCGCGTCTGCACCGTAGGCGGGAATGCCTTCGGGAAATTCTTTCTGGGTGTTCTTGCGCACTTGCGGCGCCGTCTCGGGCTTGCGCAGGCCGGTGGTACGCTTGTCCAGCAAGGGTGCCAGCGCGATGCCATCGATCAGGTCCACCGGGTCCAGCACATTGCCCTCGGACTTCGACATTTTGTTGCCTTGGGCATCGCGCACCAGGCCATGAATGTAGACGTGCTTGAACGGCACCTGCCCGGTGAAGTGGGTGGTCATCATGATCATGCGGGCCACCCAGAAGAAAATGATGTCGTAGCCCGTGACCAGCACCGTGCTGGGCAGGTAGAGGTCGTAGTCCTGGGTTTTCTCGGGCCAGCCCAAGGTCGAGAAGGGCACCAGGGCCGAGGAGTACCAGGTGTCCAGCACGTCTTCGTCGCGGCGCAGGGTTTTGCCGGGCGCCATGGCTTGTGCTTCGGCCTCGTTGCGGGCCACATAGACTTGGCCGTCTTCGTCGTACCAGGCCGGGATCTGGTGGCCCCACCACAGCTGGCGCGAGATGCACCAGTCCTGAATGTTGTTCATCCACTGGTTGTAGGTGTTGACCCAGTTCTCCGGCACAAACTTGACCTGCCCCGACTGCACCGCATCGATGGCTTTTTGCGCAATGCTCTTGCCTGTGGGGTCGTCCTTGCCCACCTGGCTTATGGCGACAAACCACTGGTCGGTCAGCATGGGCTCCACAATCTGGCCGGTGCGTGCACAGCGCGGCACCATCAGCTTGTGCTTCTTGACCTCGGCCAGAAAGCCTTGCGCTTCCAGGTCGGCCACGATTTGCTTGCGGGCCACAAAGCGGTCCAGACCGCGGTAGGCCTCGGGGGCGTGGTCGTTGACGGTGACATCCAGGTTCAGCACGCCAATCATGGGCAGCTTGTGGCGCTGGCCCACGGCATAGTCGTTGGCGTCATGGGCCGGGGTGACCTTGACCACGCCGGTGCCGAATTCGCGGTCCACATAAGCGTCGGCAATCACGGGGATGGTGCGGCCGCACAAGGGCAGGTGCACTTGCTTGCCAATGAGCGCTTGGTAGCGTTCGTCTTCGGGGTGCACCATCACGGCCACATCGCCCAGCATGGTTTCCGGGCGGGTGGTGGCCACGGTCAGGCTGCCCGAGCCATCGACCAGGGGATAGCGGATGTGCCACAGGTGGCCGTCTTCCTCTTCGCTTTCCACCTCCAGGTCGGAGACCGCGGTTTTCAGCACCGGGTCCCAGCTGACCAGGCGCTTGCCGCGGTAAATCAGGCCTTGCTGGTACAGGCGCACAAAGGTTTCGGTGACCACCTTGGACAGCTTGTCGTCCATGGTGAAGTACTCGCGGCTCCAGTCCACGCTGTCGCCCATGCGGCGCATCTGGGTGGTGATGGTGTGGCCGCTTTGCTCTTTCCATTCCCAGACCCGCGCCACAAAGTTTTTGCGCGCCTCGGCCGGCGAGGTGCCCATGTCGTGGCGGCGTATGCCTTGCTCTTGCAACTGGCGCTCGACCACGATTTGCGTGGCAATGCCCGCATGGTCGGTGCCCGGAATCCAGGCGGTGTTGAAGCCCATCATGCGGTGGTAGCGCGTGAGGCTGTCCATGATGGTCTGGTTGAAGGCATGCCCCATGTGCAGCGTGCCGGTCACATTGGGCGGCGGCAGTTGAATGGCAAACGAGGGCGCGTCGCCCTGGGCTTGCTGGGTGCCGCGGAAACCGGCGATGCCGTAGCCACGGCGTTCCCATTCAGGCCCCCAGTGGGCTTCCAGCGCGGCCGGCTCAAAGGATTTGGACAGGCTTTGCAGGCCGGGTTGGGACAAGGGGGCGTCGGGCGTGGTGCTCATGGGGTGGCGATCATTCGGTGAGGCCCCGATTTTAGCGGTCGCGCCCCACCGCGGCGCCGTGGGGGCTCAGGCCAGGGCCAGGGCTTTTTCGATGCCGCGAATCAGGTTCCCGTCCAACCCCGTGCCGTTGGCGGCCAGGTAGGCGTCGGGCCGTACCAACGCCCAGCGCTGGTTTTCGGCACGGCAAGCCGCGCGCAACAAGCCGCGGTCGTCGATCAGGTGCTCGCGCGCTTGCGCTTGTTGGCCGGGCGAGAGCACTTGCACCGCCCGCAACGGGGCTTGTCGCAACAGCATGCCCAGGCGCGCCAACTCGGTGGCCGACAGCGTGCCAAAGCAGAACAAGACCAGCTGGCCTTCGGCCCAGCGCAGCACGTCGTTGAGCTTGCCGCGCTGCGCGCCAGACCATTGAAAGCCGACGTTTTGCACCGAAACGCCACCGCCGGCGCGACAGGCCTCGCTGCGGCTGTAGGCGTTGGCCACGGCCATGCGCCCGGTGTTGACAAAGTTGCGGGCAAAGGGGTGGCGCTTGGCCAGGGCAATGGTGGCCTGGCGAAACACCTTCTCAATGCCATCGGCAGGCCGCATGAAGCGCGCCGTGCGGTTGGTGACGCGCACATTCTGCTGTGCAGCCTCGAGCCGCTCGTCGTTGTAGCTGTTGAGCAGTTGCTCGGGCGCTTCGCCGCGCAATACCGCGCCGAGTTTCCAGGCCAGGTTGTCGGCATCGGCAATGCCGGTGTTGCCGCCACGCGCCCCAAACGGGCTGACCACCTTGGCGGTGTCGCCCATGAAAAACACCCGGCCCATGCGCAGTTGGTGCAGGCATTGGCTGCGGTAGGCATAAGGACCCACCCAGACAATTTCGCACGCGATGTCGTCGCCGAATTGGCGCCGCAGTCGCTCGCGCACCTGTTCTTCGCGGCTGACTTCGGCCGGGTCGGCATTGGGCGCCATTTGGTAATCGATGCGCCAGACTTCGTCGCCCATCAAATGTTGCCAGACGGCGCGGTTGTCATTGAAAGGGGCTTCCACCCAGGTGTGGCGCTCGGTGGGCGGACGGTTTTTGAAGCGCACATCCGCAATGCACCAGCGGTCATCGCCGCGGCGCGCGTCCATCGTGGCACCGCACCAGGCATGAAACGGGGTGTGCGAGCCGCTGGCGTCGATCACATGCCGCGCCTCCAGCACATAGTCGCCCTGCGGCGTTTGCACCGTCAGGGTGGCATGGTCGGCGTTTTGCTCGAAGGCCGTCACCCGCGAGGACCAGCGCAGGTCCACGCTGGGGCGCTGTGCCGTCAGCTCTTGGATGCGCTCGACCAGGTAGCCTTCAATGTAGAACTGCTGGATGTTGATGAAGGCCGGTTGCTCGCTGAGGTTGAAGTTGCTTTGGGCGCGCAGGTCAAAGGAAAACACCTCGTCCTGGCCGGCAAAGGTGCGGCCCACGCTCCACTGGATGCCCTTGCGCGCGATGCGCTCGTAAATGCCATAGCGCTCAAAAATTTCCAGCGACTTTTGGGTGTAGCAAATGCCGCGCGAGGAGGCGCCCTTGACGCCCACGGTGTTGTCTTCGTCCAGCAGCACCGCGCGCACCCCTTGCAATGCCAAGCCGCAGGCCAGGGTCAGGCCGCTCATGCCCCCGCCCACAATGACCACGTCATGGCGAACCCGCTTTTTTTCTGTCAACTCAATCGGCGCGACAAACGGGTAAGTGGGTAACGCATAGCCTGTACCTTCGGTGAATTCATAGCCATTGGTGAAGGCCACCGGCGCAAAAGAATCAAGCATGGACAACACACTCCGAGCAAACCATCAATGGAGCGCATCCTAACGCTTGTGGGGCACAATTCAAGCTCAGTGTTTCCGAGGCCTTGCCATGCTGTTTTTGTTGTCACCTGCCAAATCACTGGATTACGAATCACCCCTGCCGGCCCTGCCGCACACCGAGCCTTCTTTTGTGCCGCAATCGGCCGAGCTGATCGGTTTGCTCAAAACCCAGTCGCCCCAACAAATTGCCGAGCTGATGGACTTGAGCGACAGCCTCGCGGGCCTGAATGTGGCGCGCTACCAGGCCTGGTCGAAAAAATTCACTGCGAAAAACGCCCGCCAAGCCATTCTGGCCTTCAATGGCGATGTGTACGAAGGGCTGGATGCCAAATCGCTCAGCGCCAAAGACCTGGCCTGGGCGCAAGACCATGTGATGATGCTCAGCGGCCTGTATGGGGTGTTGCGCCCGCTGGACTGGATGCAGCCTTATCGCCTGGAAATGGGCACCCGGCTGGCCAATCCCAAGGGCAGCAATTTGTACCATTTCTGGGGCGACCAAATCGCCCAGTTTCTGAACCAGCAGCAAGCCAAAGAGAAACAACCCGTGGTGGTCAATCTGGCTTCGCAAGAGTATTTCAAGTCGGTGGATCGCAAAGCCCTGAAGGCGCGCGTCATCGAGTGCGTGTTTGAAGAGCTCAAGGGCGGGAAGTACAAGGTCATCAGCTTCATGGCCAAGCGCGCCCGTGGCTTGATGGCGCGCTATGCCATCACCCACCGACTCAAATCGCCTCAGGGCTTGGAGGCCTTTGACCTCGAGGGCTATGCCTTCGTGCCCGCCGCTTCCGAGCCCGATCGCCTGGTCTTTCGCCGCGACCGCGCGGTGGGCTGAAAGCGCCCATGCGACTGCACGTCAACCAGATCGAGATCGAGGTCGAAGACACCGGCGAGGCCACGCGACCAGCCGTGCTGTTGATCATGGGCTTGGGCATGCAACTCATTTCCTGGCCCGATGGGTTTTTGCAGGGCCTGCACACAGCGGGCTTTCGGGTGATTCGCATGGACAACCGCGACGCCGGCCTGTCCACCTCGTTTGACGCCGCCGGCGTGCCCAATTTGCTGTGGGCCGGCATGAAGCACAAGTTTGGCTGGCAACAAAAGCCGGCCTACACCTTGCAAGACATGGCCCAGGATGCCTTGGGCGTGCTGAGCGCTTTGCAGGTGGCGCGGGCCCATGTGGTGGGCGTCAGCATGGGCGGCATGATCGCCCAGCGCGTGGCTTTGACGGCGCCGGACAACGTGGTGTCGCTGACCAGCATCATGAGCAGCAGCGGCGCTGAGGGCTTGCCCGCCGCCGACCCCGAGGTCTTGAAAAAAATGTTTGGCAAGCCCAGCCAGCCCGGATTGGCCGGCGCGCTGGAGCATTCGCTGGGCTTGTTGCAAGCCATTGCCAGCCCCGCCTTTGCCCAAGATGCCCAGGCCGTGCGCGAGCGCGTGATGGCGGCCATGCAACGCAGTTACCGCCCCGCTGGTGTGGCGCGCCAAACCCTGGCCGTGATGTCAGACCACGCGCGTGCCGATCTCTTGAAGCAACTGCGCGTGCCCACCTTGGTGGTGCACGGCAAGGCCGACCCCTTGGTGCCCTACGCCTGCGGCGAAGACACGGCGCGCCGCATTCCCGGCGCGCGCCTGCTCGGCATCGAGGGCATGGGCCATGACCTGCCGCCGGCCGTTGTCGTGCGTCTTTTGGAGGCCTTGGTGCCTTTTTTCAATGAACACCCCTGAACACTCCCAACTAGGAAAAAGCTCGGCCTATGCCGACCAATACGACCCGCAATTGCTGTACCCGCTGGCGCGACAGCCCAAGCGCGACGAAATCGGCATCCGCGGCACCCTGCCTTTTTTGGGCGCCGACCTGTGGACGGCCTTCGAACTTGGCTGGCTGAACCTCAAAGGCAAGCCGCAGGTGGCCCTGGCCCGCTTGGTCATTCCTTGCGACAGCCTGAACATCATCGAGAGCAAGTCGCTCAAGCTGTATTTCAACAGCTTCAACAACACCCGCCTGGCCAGCGCAGACGCGGTGGCGCAGCGGCTGCGCACCGATTTGAGCGAGGCCATTTGGCGCGGCGGTCCGATGCGCGGCAGCGTGGGCGTGCAGTTGCTGTTGCCCGAGCAATTCGACCGGGAGCCCGTGCATGAACTGGATGGCTTGAGCCTGGACCGGCTGGACATCGAATGCAGCCACTACCAACCCGCGCCCGAGTTGTTGACCGCGAACTTCGACGAACAACCCGTGACCGAAACCCTGACCAGCCAGTTGCTGAAAAGCAATTGCCTGGTCACCGGCCAGCCCGACTGGGGCAGCGTGCGCATCAGCTACAGCGGCCCGCAAATCGAGCAGGGCGGCTTGTTGCAGTACCTGGTGAGCTTTCGCAACCACAACGAATTCCATGAGCAATGCGTAGAGCGCATCTACATGGACATTTGGCGCCGTTGCAAGCCCTCGCAGTTGACGGTGTACGCGCGTTACACGCGCCGCGGCGGGCTGGACATCAACCCGTTTCGCACCAGTCACCCGCAGGGGCTGCCGGCCAACATCCGAACCGCGCGACAGTAAGCCCGCGCAAATGAGCGCGCGCCAGCCAGCGCGCCGGCTCAGCCCAGGTCGTGGAAGGAGCGCAGCGGCGCCAGCGGCGGGTACTCGCCCGCGCGCTTGCCTTGAAACGCCGTGATGGCCTCGCGCACATGGTCATTGCTCCAGATGGCGCCTTGCAGCCAGCCCATTTGCTTGAGCGATTCGTCCACGCTGTGGTCGCGCGCATAGTGCAGGGCCTGCTTGGTGCCCCAGATGGCCACCGGCGGCTTGGCCGCAATTTCCTGGGCGCATTGCATGGCCGCGGCCAGCGTGGCCGCTGCGTCCGGCAAAACCTCGTTGACCAGACCATGCGCCAGTGCGCGTTGCGCGCTCAGGCGGCGGCCGGTGTAGGCCAGCTCTTTCACCAGCGCCATGGGCATCAGCTTGGGAATGCGCTGCAGGGTGCCGACATCGGCCACCATGCCAATGTTGATTTCCTGAATGCAAAAGAAGGTGTCGGCACTGGCAAAGCGAATGCAGGCTGCGGTGACCAGGTCGACCGCGCCGCCAATGCAACCGCCGTGCAGGGCCACAACGACCGGAATGCGCAGGCTTTCCAGCCGGGTGAAGGTGGCCTGCAGCTCGCCCAATTGGTCCAGCACGGCCGCGCGCGACTCGGGGGTGTTGTCGTTGAGGGACACCTCGCCGCCGAAGGCATCGAGCGACATGCCGGCGCTGAAGTGCTTGCCCGTGCTCGAGAGCACCAGCACGCGGGCCTGGTTGTCACGGTGCAGGTTGTCCAGGATCTGGTCGAGCTCGCGCCAGAACGTCATGTTCATGGTGTTGAGGGCCTCGGGCCGGTTCAGCACCAGGTGGGCGATGTGGTTTTCAATCGTCAGGGAAAAGCAGGTCGGTTTGTTCATGGCCCCACTGTAGGCCCGGCAAGGCTTCTGCGGCAACCGGTGACAACCCGGAGCCGGTCGCTGCAGCGACGCCCACCTCGCCCTCGCGCAGCAAGGAGCCCACCCGCACGCCGAGCAGGCGCAGCTTGCGGCTCAAGTCCACCCGCTTCAGGCACTGGCCCGCCACTTGGCGCAGCACTTTCGGGTCGGCGGTGTGGTGCTCGATGCTTTGGTCGCGGGTGACGATCTTGAAGTTGTCGTAGCGCAACTTCACGCCAATGGTGCGCCCCACATAGCCCTTGCGCTGCAGGTCGGCCGCCACTTGCTCGCACAAGCGCGTGAACAAGGCGCCCAAAGTCTCGCGGTCGCGCACCGCATGCAGGTCGCGCTCGAAGGTGGTTTCGCGGCTCATCGACACCGGCTCGCTTTCGGTGACGATGGGCCGCTCATCGCGCCCATGGGCGGCATCGTGCAGCCAGGCGCCATAGGTTTTGCCGAAATGGGCCATCAACCAGTCGCGCGGTTGGGCCGCCAACTCGCCAATGGTGTGAATGCCGTGCCCGCTCAGGCGGGCCTCGGCTTTGGGGCCAATGCCGTTGATCTTGCGACAGGGCAGGGGCCAGATGCGCGGCGCCAGGTCGGCCTCGTACACCACCGAGATGCCGTTGGGCTTGTGGAACTCGCTGGCCATTTTGGCGAGCAATTTGTTGGGCGCCACGCCAATCGAGCAGGTCAGGCCAGTGGCATCGTGAATGGCTTTTTGAATCAGCCGCGCCAGCACCCGACCGCCCTCGCGCTGCCCACCCGGCACCTCGGTGAAGTCGATGTAGACCTCGTCCACCCCGCGGTCTTCCATCAGCGGGGCAATCTCGGTGATGATGCCTTTGAAGGTGCGCGAGTAATGGCGGTACTGCTCAAAATCCACCGGCAACAAAATCGCCTGTGGGCACAGCTTGGCGGCTTTCATCAAGCCCATGGCCGAGCCCACGCCAAACTGCCGCGCCGCATAGGTGGCGGTGGTGATCACGCCGCGGCCGGCATAGCCTTCCAGGCGCGGAAAAAAATCCAGCGGAATGTCGGCCAGGTCGGCCACGGTCCAGTCGCGCTCTGGCAGTTCCCGGTTCAGCCGGCCCAGCACATCGTCTTCACGGCGCCGACCGCCGCCAATGACCACCGGCAGGCCCTTGAGCTGCGGGTAGCGCAACAACTCGACCGACGCGTAAAACGCGTCCATGTCGAGATGGGCGATCCGCCGCACAGGGCTCAGGGCACCTTGGGAAAGGTGCCCGGCAGCAGAATGCTGGTGTCGACCTGGTGGATCTGGGTGCGGCCGCAAAAGGCCATGGTCAGGTCCAGCTCTTTGTGGATGATCTCCAGGGCCTTGGTGACGCCGGCTTCACCCATGGCGCCCAGGCCATACAGCATGGAGCGGCCAATGTAGGTGCCCTTGGCCCCGAGCGACACCGCCTTGAGCACGTCCTGGCCGCTGCGAATGCCGCCATCCATGTGCACTTCAATCTGCGAGCCCACCGCGTCCACAATCGCCGGCAAGGCCTGGATGCTGGAGTCGGCGCCATCGAGCTGGCGCCCGCCGTGGTTGGACACAATCAGCGCGTCCGCCCCGGACTGAACCGCCAGGCGCGCGTCTTCCACGTCCTGAATGCCTTTGAGGATGAGCTTGCCGCCCCAGCGCTTCTTGATCCATTCGACATCGCCCCAATTCAGGCGGGGGTCGAACTGCTTGGCGGTCCACTCGGACAGCGAGCCCATGTTTTCCACGCCCTTGACGTGACCCACGATGTTGCCAAACTGGCGGCGCGGCGTGCCCAGCATGCCCAGGCACCAGCGCGGCTTGGTCATCAGGTTCAGGATCGTCGACAAGGTCGGCTTCGGGGGCGCGCTCAGGCCGTTCTTCAAATCCTTGTGGCGCTGTCCCAGAATTTGCAGGTCCAGGGTCAGCACCAGGGCCGAACAACCTGCCGCCTTGGCGCGGTCGATCAGGCGCTCGATGAAGTCGCGGTCGCGCATCACATACAGCTGAAACCAGAACGGGTGGCCCTCGGTGCCCTTGGCCACATCTTCAATCGAGCAAATGCTCATGGTCGACAGGGTGAAGGGAATGCCAAACTTCTTGGCGGCACGCGCCGCCAGAATCTCACCGTCAGCGTGCTGCATGCCGGTCAGGCCCGTGGGTGCAATCGCCACCGGCATGGCCACAGGCTGGCCTACCATGGTGCTGGCGGTGCTGCGGCCTTCCATGTTCACGGCCACGCGCTGGCGCAGCTTGATTTTTTGAAAGTCGCCCTCGTTTGCGCGGTAGGTGCTTTCGGTCCAGCTGCCCGAGTCGGCGTAGTCGTAAAACATGCGCGGCACGCGCTTTTCGGCCAAAACCCGCAGGTCTTCGATGGTGGTGATCACGGACATTCAGTCTCTCCTCAAGATGGCGCCCATGGTAGCGCCGCCCGAGGCCGCAGCGTGTGAAGACAGCGACAGCGGGGATGAAAAAATTTACATCAGGCGCGCGCGGTGGCGGGCAATTTGCGCCTGAACCTGCGAGGGCGCTGTGCCGCCCAGGGTGTTGCGCGCATTCAGCGAGCCGCGCAGGCTGAGCGCGTCGAACACGTCTTTCTCAATCGACGGGTTGAAGGATTGCAACACCGACAAGGGCAGCTCGGACAAGTCCACATTGTGTGAAATCGCCGCCTTCACCGCATGCGCCACGGTTTCGTGGGCATCGCGGAAGGGCAGGCCTTTTTTCACCAGGTAGTCGGCCAGGTCGGTGGCGGTGGCATAACCCTTGAGGGCCGCATCCTGCATGGCTTGCGGCTTGACGGTGAGGCCGCCGCTCTTCTCACCGGTGGCCGGGTTCACCTGGCCGCCAATCATTTCGGCAAAGATGCGCAAGGTGTCGCGCAGCGTGTCCACGGTGTCGAACAAGGGCTCTTTGTCTTCCTGGTTGTCCTTGTTGTAAGCCAGGGGCTGGCCCTTCATCAGGGTGATCAGACCCATCAGGTGTCCCACCACGCGGCCGGTCTTGCCGCGGGCCAACTCGGGCACGTCGGGGTTTTTCTTCTGCGGCATGATGGAGCTGCCAGTGGTGAAACGGTCGGCGATCTGGATGAAGCCAAAGTTCTGGCTCATCCACAAAATCAGCTCTTCGCTCATGCGGCTGATGTGCACCATGACCAAGCTGGCGGCGGCCGTGAATTCAATGGCGAAATCGCGGTCACTGACGGCATCCAGGCTGTTTTGGCACACCGCCGGCTGGCCGTCCGCGTCCACCATGCCCAGGGTGCGTGCCACCCGCTCGCGGTCCAGCGGGTAAGTCGTGCCGGCCAAGGCGGCCGATCCCAGGGGCAGGCGGTTGACCCGGCGGCGCACATCGCCCAGGCGCTCGGCGTCGCGGGCGAACATTTCCACATAGGCCAGCAAATGGTGGGCAAAGCTGACCGGCTGGGCCACTTGCAAGTGGGTGAAGCCGGGCAGGATGACCTCCACGTTTTGTTCGGCCACGCCGACCAGGGCGCCCTGCAATTCGTTGAGCAAGCCCAGCAGGCCGTCGATCTCGTCGCGCAGCCACAGGCGCACATCGGTGGCCACTTGGTCGTTGCGGCTGCGGCCGGTGTGCAGGCGCTTGCCGGCGTCGCCCACCAGCTGGGTCAGGCGGGCTTCGATGTTCAGGTGCACGTCTTCAAGGTCCAGTTGCCATTCGAAGCGGCCGGCTTCAATGTCCTGGACGATCTGAGCCATGCCGCGCTGGATGTCCGCATGATCTTGCGGGCTGATGATGCCCTGGGCGGCCAGCATCTCGGCATGGGCGAGGGAGCCGGTGATGTCGGCGCGCCACAGGCGCTGGTCGAAGAACACACTGGCGGTGTAGCGCTTGACCAACTCGCTCATGGGTTCGGAAAAGAGCGCGGACCAGGCTTGGGCTTTTTGATCGAGTTGGTTTGTAGACATGGGCTGATTTTAAGGGGGGCGTGCTAGCATGCGCCCCATCCCTGTTTTAGACCCACGGCATTCACCTTGAGCGCACTTTCCCTGACCATCGCCACCCGAGAAAGCCGCCTGGCTCTGTGGCAAGCCGAACACGTCCAGGCCCTGTTGCAACAGCAGGGGCACCATGTGACCTTGCTGGGCATGACCACCCAGGGCGATCAGATCCTGGACCGCAGCCTCAGCAAGGTGGGCGGCAAGGGCCTGTTTGTCAAAGAACTGGAGTTGGCGCTGGCTGAGGGCCGGGCCGACCTGGCGGTGCACTCCCTGAAGGACGTGCCCATGGATTTGCCCGAGGGCTTTGTGCTGGCCGGCGTCATGGAGCGTGAAGACCCGCGCGACGCCTGGGTGTCTGCCCGTTACGCCACCCTCATGGACTTGCCCCAGGGCGCCGTGGTGGGCACCTCCAGTTTGCGCCGCACCGTGCTGCTGCGCGCCCTGCGGCCCGACCTGCGCATCGAGCCGCTGCGCGGCAACCTGGACACCCGCTTGCGCAAGCTCGACGAAGGCCAATACGACGGCATCGTGTTGGCCGCGGCAGGCTTGAAGCGCCTCGGGCTGGCCAGCCGCATCCGCCATATTTTTGAAACCGAGCAGATGTTGCCCGCCGCTGGCCAAGGCGCCTTGGGCCTGGAAATTCGCGCCGGGCGCGACGATGTGCAGGCGGCGCTGGCCTTTTTGTCGCACCAAACCAGCTGGTTGTCGGTGGCCGCCGAGCGCGCCGTCAGCCGCGCCATGGGCGGCAGTTGCTCCATGCCGCTGGCCGCGCACGCGGTCCAGCAAGGCGAGTTCTTGCACTTGCGCGCCGCCTGGGGTGACCCAGAGGGGCACGCCACCCTGGTGACCGCGCAGATGACCGAACAAGTGGCCGATCTGGCCGCGGCCGAACGCGTCGGCTTGGCGGTGGCCGAACGCCTGCGCGCCGGCGGGGCGCACTGAGCCTGGCCCCAACGTGGCTGCGCCTGTTCGCTGGATTCTGACGCGGCCCGCCGAAGAGGCCGAGCGCTGGCGCCAGGTCTTGTCGCAAGGCGGCCAGCCCGTGGTCTCCTGGCCTTTGATCGACATTCAAGCGGCACCCCATCCGGCCTTGCTGCAAGCGGCCTTGCAAAATTGGTCGCAATGGGCAGCGGTGATGTTTGTCAGCCGTGCCGCCGTTCAGCACCTGATGGCCTGGCGCTCCCCCACCCACCACTGGGCAAGCACGCGCTGCTGGGCCACCGGCCCCGGCACGCAGCAGGCCTTGCTGGCCGCCGGCGTGCCGCCCGCCTTGGTGGACATGCCCGATGCCCAGGCCGGCCAGTTTGACACCGAACATTTGTGGCAAGGGGTGCAGCACCAGGTGCAGCCCGGCCAACAGGTGCTGCTGGTGCGCGGCACCGATGCCGACGCACCGAGCAGCGCAGGCCAAGGCCGCGACTGGCTGTCCGAGCAACTGCGCCAGGCCGGCGTTCAAGTGCAGGGTTTGGCCTCGTATGTGCGCAGCGCGCCTGTGTGGGATGCCGCGCAATGCGCCCAGGCCCGCGCAGCGGCGCAAGACGGCTCGATTTGGCTCTTCAGCAGCTCGCAAGCCTTGCGGCATTTGCATGCCTTGTTGCCCGAGCAGCACTGGGGGCAGGCCAGGGCGCTGGTGACCCATCCGCGCATTGCCGAGACGGCGCAGCAGCTTGGCTGGGGTGTTGTACGCACGTCACGCCCGTCTGCGGCGGAAATCCGGTCCTCATTAGAATGCTTCGCATGAGCTCTGAGCCCGACCCAACTTCTTCCCCTGTGCCCGAGAACCCGCGCGAAGCCGCCAGCGCGGCGCCCACTGCCCCGAAGGCCGAGCCCACCCCTGCGTCTAAAACGCTGATGCTTACCGTGGCCCTGCTGGCGGTCTTGGGCGTGTTGGGCTCTGGCTTTGTTTGGCAAAAGTTGTCTGGCATTCAAGAGCAACTGGCGCGACAAAATGCCGACACCGGCAGTCAGGCCCTGGAAGCCAAGGCGGCGGCCAAGCAAGCGCAAGAATTGTCACGCGACACCGCGGCCAAGCTGGCGCTGACCGATACCAAGTTGAATGAAGTGGCCCTGCAACGCAGCCAGCTCGAAGAGCTGATGCAAAGCTTGTCCCGCTCGCGCGACGAGAACCTGGTGGTGGACATCGAGTCGGCCATCCGCTTGGCGCAACAACAGGCGCAGCTCACTGGCAGCATCCAGCCTTTGCTGGCCGCGCTGCGCTCGGCCGAGCAACGCCTGGCCAAGGTGTCCCACCCGCGTTTGGCGCCCCTACAACGTGCGGTGACGCGCGACATCGACCGCGTGAAAACAGCGGCGGTTACCGATACCCCCGGCTTGCTCATCAAGCTCGACGAACTGGTGCGCTGGACCGACGAATTGCCGCTGGCCAATGCCGTGGGCGTGGCACAAACCCCAGGCAAGGAAATCACGCCAGACGCGCCCACCAGCAGCTGGGCGCGCGCCATCAGCGCCTCTTGGTGGGAGCGCGTTCTGACCGACATTTGGGGTGATGTACGCGGCCTGGTGCGCGTCAGCCGCCTGGACCAACCCGAAGCCAGCTTGCTGGCCCCGGACCAAAGCTATTTTGTGCGCGAGAACCTCAAACTGCGCTTGCTCAACGCCAGGCTGGGCCTGCTGGCACGTCAGCATGAAGCGGCCCGAGCCGACCTGAATGCCGTGCAGCGCGACTTGGCCAAATACTTTGACGTGCAGTCGCGCAAAGGGCAAGTGGCCCTGGGGCTGCTCAAACAGGTGCAGATCGACATGCAGCAAGTGGAATTGCCGCGCATCGACGACACCCTGGCCGCCCTGACCACGGCCGCGGCGGGGCGCTGAGATGCGGGCCGCACTCTGGCTGGTGGCTTTGTTCGCGGTGGCGGTGGCCACCGCCTTGCTCGCGGGCAACAACCAAGGCACTGTGACCCTTTTCTGGATGCCCTACCGCGTCGACCTGTCCATCAACATGGTGGTCTTGCTGTGGGTGCTGAGTTTCGCCTTCATGCACCTGGCCTTGCGCGCCTTGGCGGCCTTGTTTGAGCTGCCCAAGCAGGCGCGCCGCTGGCGCCTGTTGCAAAAAGAGCGTGCCGTCCACGCAGCCTTGCTCGACGGCCTGGCCCAGATGATGACAGGGCGCTATGTGCGTGCCCGCAAGTCGGCAGAGCAGGCGTTGGCGCTAGAGTCCAGCCTGCAATCGGTGGAGCGTCACGAAGACCCCTTGCCTCGGCACCTGCCGCAACTGCGGGCGCTTGCCGAATTGATTGCCGCCGAAAGCGCCCATGCGCTGCGCGACCGGGCGGCCCGTGAAGCGCATTTGCAAAATGTCATTGCGCTGCCTGCCACGCGCCAACTGCCCGGCATGGTCGAAGCTGTGGAAGCCGCGCGCTTGAGTGCCGCGCGTTGGGCCTTGTCCGACCGCGATGCGCCGGGCGCCCTGAACTGGCTGGCCAGCCTGCCCCAGGGCGTGGCCCGCCGCACTTTGACCTTGCGCTTGCGCCTCAAGGCCACGCGCCTGATGCAAAACAATTTGTCGGCGCTGGAGACCGCGCGCTTGCTGGCCAAGCATGGCGCTTTTTCCGATGTGGCCTCTCAAAGCCTGCTGCGCAGCCTGTCCTTGGCCTGTCTGGCGGAGTGCCACGACCGTGCCCAGTTCCAAACCGCCTGGCTGGCGCTGGACCGCGACGAGCAGGAAGACCCCGAAGTGGCTTTGCAAGCCACCCAGCGTTGGCTGAGCCTTCAAGGCGACCCGCGCGACGCCTTGCAATGGCTGCTGCCCTTGTGGAACCAGTGGGTGTTGTCGCCTGATGGCTTGCCCGAGGCCTACCGCGCGCGGTTGGCAGACGTGATGGAGCAAGCCTTCCTGGCCTTGCCGCCCGACACCGAATGGCTGGGCCGCATCGACCAGGCGCGCCAGCATTTGCCGCGTCATCTGGAATTGCAGTACCTCAGCGGCCGTGTCTGCATGCGCCACGGCCTGTGGGGCAAAGCCCAACAAGTGCTGGAGCGTGCCGCGCCGTTGCTGACAGGCTCGATCTTGCAGCGCAGGGCGTGGTCAGCCTTGGCCGAATTGGCCGAGCAACGCGGCGACACAGAACGCGCCGCCCAAGCCTGGAAAAAAGCCGCCCAGTCCTGACTCCGTCGTTGCGAGGCCCTGAAGGGGCCGCGGCAACCCCTCATCGCAGAGAGATCGCCGTACTTCGCTCAATGGGATGGACGGGGGATGTCAGGCGTTTTGGCCTTCGAACGGCATGTTCAATTGCGCCAGATCCTTGCGTGTTTCCACCAGAATCAGCGGGCCTTCGTCCAGCACCACCGGCGCAGGGCGCTCGCGCGGCACGTGAACGGGCTTGGGTTCGGCGGCAATGGCAGCCTGAACGGCGGCCACGCGCTCGGCGTTGGATTGCACCCACTCCATGCTGGCGCTGTGGGCCAAATCGCTCAGGCTTTGAACCGGCAGCTCGTAGCTGCCAATGCGCGGCATGCCGGTGCGCACCGGTGCGGCGGGCGCAGTTGCAGCGGGGGCTTGCTCGGGCGCGCGGTTGTCTACGGCACGCTCTTCCTGATGGAAGCGTTCGCGGCGCTCGCGCTGGGGGCGAGGTGCCGGTGCAGTGCCTTCGGCATCGCTGGGCGCGTTGCTGTCTGCGCTGGCAGCTTCGTTTTGTGGACGCTCGCTGCGCTCACGGCGGTCACGGCCATAACGGTCGCGTGAACGGCGCTCACGGCGCTCTTCTTGGCCGGCTTCGCCTTCGGCGCGGGGCACGGGGGCGCCCAAATCTTGTTGCGGCACATCGGTGGACTGCGGTGCGGTATCCGCAGCGGGCACGCCTGCTTGGAGTGCATCGCCCTGGGCCTCGTCTTGGCGCGGGCCGCGTTCGCGACGGCGGTCACCCCGCTCACCACGTTCGCCACGCTCGCGACGGGGCTCACCGCTGCGCTCTGGGCGCGGTGCGCGCTCAGTGCGGCCATCGGCGGCGGGTGCGGCCTCAGTGCCTGCGGCTTCAGGGGTGCGACGATCGGTTTTGCCTTCTGTCTGGCCATCGCGTGGCGGGCGGTTGCCACGCTCGGGGCGCGGGCCGCGCTCGGTGCGTTCGCCACGACCTTCGGGGCGCTCGCTGCGCTCACCGCGCTCGGCACGGTCACCGCTGCGCTCGCCACGGCGACCGCCTCGGCGGCCATCGCGACCACCACGGCCGTCACGGCGTTCTTCTTTCTTGACGGGGGTTTCTTCCACAGTCGCGGCAGGTGCCGGCTCGGCCTTGGCGCCGCCGCCAAACAAGCCCTTGAGCCAGCTGAAGAAGCCTTTTTCAGCGGGTGCTGCACTCTGTGCGGGCGCCGCCGGGGCTGCAGCCACAGGGGCCTTATCGGTCACGGGCTTGGGCTCCACCACCGGTGCCGGTGCATCGGGCAGCACGCCCTTGATGACCGGGGTTTGCTTGTTGGTGGGCTCTTGCGAGCGGCGCGTCACCGCGGTGGGGTCTTCAATCTCTTCGGCCATCTTGTAGCTGGCTTCGATGTTGTCCAGGCGCGGGTCGTCGTGCTTCAGGCGCTCGAGCTTGTAGTTGGGTGTTTCCAGCGCCTTGTTGGGCACCAGCAGCACATTGATGCGCTGCTTGACTTCAATCTTGGCGATTTCGGTGCGCTTTTCGTTCAGCAGGAACGAGGCCACTTCCACCGGCACTTGGGCGTGCACGGCGGCGGTGTTGTCCTTCATGGACTCTTCCTGGATGATGCGCAGAATTTGCAATGCCGAGCTTTCGGTGTCGCGCACATGGCCCGAGCCGCCGCAACGCGGGCAAGGAATGGAGGCGCCTTCGGACAGGGCCGGGCGCAGGCGCTGGCGGCTCATTTCCATCAGGCCGAATTTGCTGATGGTGCCAAACTGCACGCGGGCACGGTCTTGGCGCAAGGCGTCGCGCAAGCGGTTTTCCACTTCGCGGCGGTTGCGCGACTCTTCCATGTCGATGAAGTCGATCACGATCAGGCCGCCGAGGTCGCGCAAGCGCATCTGGCGGGCCACTTCGTCGGCGGCTTCCAGGTTGGTGCGGGTGGCGGTTTCTTCGATGTCGCCGCCGCGGATGGCACGCGCCGAGTTGACGTCCACCGACACCAGGGCTTCGGTGTGGTCGATCACGATGGCGCCGCCGCTGGGCAGGTTCACGGTGCGGGCGTAGGCCGACTCGATCTGGTGCTCGATCTGGAAGCGGCTGAACAAGGGCGCATCGTCGCGGTAGCGCTTCACGCGCGCGGCATGCTCGGGCATGACGTGCGACATGAACTGCTGGGCCTGCTCGTAAATGTCATCCGTGTCGATCAGGATGTCGCCAATGTCGTTGTTGAAGTAATCGCGGATGGCGCGAATCACCAGGCTCGATTCCTGGTAAATCAGGAAGGCGCCTTTGCCGCCTTTGGCCGCGCCGTCGATGGCGCTCCACAGTTTCAGCAGATAGTTCAGGTCCCATTGCAGCTCGGGGGCGGAGCGGCCAATGCCGGCGGTGCGCGCAATGATGGACATGCCGTTGGGGTACTCGAGCTGGTCCATCGCCTCTTTGAGCTCGGCGCGGTCATCGCCCTCGATGCGGCGGCTGACGCCACCACCACGCGGGTTGTTGGGCATCAGCACCACATAGCGGCCGGCCAGCGAGACAAAGGTGGTCAGGGCGGCGCCCTTGTTGCCACGCTCTTCTTTTTCCACCTGGACCAGCAATTCCTGGCCTTCGCGGATGGCGTCTTGAATGCGGGCCTGGCTGGGCGACACGCCGGCCTGGAAATACTGTTTGGAGATTTCCTTGAACGGCAAAAAGCCGTGGCGGTCTTCGCCGTAGTCCACAAAGCAGGCTTCCAGCGAGGGTTCAACTCGGGTCACCACCGCTTTGTAGATGTTGCCCTTGCGCTGCTCGCGCCCTTCAATTTCAATTTCGTAGTCGAGCAGTTTTTGCCCGTCGACAATGGCCAGTCGGCGTTCTTCCGCCTGGGTGGCGTTGATCAGCATCCGTTTCATGATGCGTTCCTTCATGTTCTAAATCGTCACAGGCCCATGACGGGCCAACGATGCCGGAACAAACGCCAGAAAACGAAAGGAATGGCCGCCAGGGCCGACACGCCCGATCAGGGCCGGCGTCGGTGGGTGGGCGCGTGGATGGGGGCGAGGCGAAGACGAAGCCGCTCGGCTTTTGCAAGCCACTGGTTCTGTCCTGAGAACAGGGGGAGCATGGGGTGTGCATGCGACGCCACGCGCACTGGCAGCAGCCAGCGCAGGCAGAGTGTCAACATCACCATCACGCTCATCATGTTCGTTGCTTCTCGCTGTGATCCGCTGCAATCGCGTTCATGGGGCGCTTGCAGCTTGGGTATTCCGTTACAAAGTTTTCTGGGCATCGGCTCGACCTTGAAGGGGCGCATCACCCGTGCCACGAAGGCTCTAAAGGGGCTGGGGCGCAGGGCCTCAAGGGGCATCGACCTCACAGCATGGGGCGGTCGTGCTCTAATCAGTGAATTAAATCAAGCACTTGGAACCCATCGCTGGTGAAGAACATTATAGGGGCAACACACGCCGCCCGTCCTCCTGAAGTGAAAAACTTGGCTGTCGACGAGGAATCGGCCGGCCAGCGCCTGGACAACTTCCTGCTGCGCCACCTCAAAGGGGTGCCCAAAACCCATATTTACCGCATCATTCGCTCCGGCGAGGTGCGGGTCAACAAGGGCCGTGCCAGCGCCGACACCCGGGTCGAGGCGGGCGACCTGATCCGGGTGCCGCCCTTGCGCGTCTCCGAAAGCACCCAAGCCAAAACCCTGGCCCCGGCGCCGGCCAAAGAGTTTCCGGTGCTGCTGGAAGACGACGGCATATTGGCCATCAACAAGCCCTCCGGGGTGGCGGTGCATGGCGGCAGTGGCGTCAGCTTTGGGGTGATCGAGCAGCTGCGCCAGGCGCGCCCGGCCGCGCGCATGCTGGAATTGGTCCATCGGCTGGACCGGGAAACCTCGGGCGTCTTGCTGGTGGCCAAAAAGCGCAGCGTCCTGACCCACTTGCAAGACCAGTTCCGGGAGCGCGAAACCGGCAAAACCTACCAGGCCCTGGTGTTGGGGCAATGGCCTTCCAACCGCAAGGTGATCGACCTGCCGCTGGAGAAGTACCTGATTGGCCCCGGCGAGGCCGAGGGCGAGCGCCGGGTCCGCGTGGTCGCGCGCGACGACCCCAAGGGCCAGCGCGCCATCACCCTGGTGCGGGTGGCCAAGCTGGTGGGCGATTACAGCTTGCTGGAAGTGACCATCAAGACCGGGCGCACCCACCAGATCCGGGTGCACCTGGCCAGCCTGGGCCACCCGATCGCGGGCGACGACAAATACGGCGACTTTGAGCAAAACAAGGCCCTGCAAAAGCTGGGCTTGAAGCGCATGTTTTTGCACGCCTGGCGGTTACAGTTCAAACATCCGCAAACCGGCCAGTTGGCGACTTTGCAGGCGCCCTTGCCCCCCGAACTTCAGCAATTCATAGACCATGTCCAGCCACCGCCCCCGGCAGTTTGACCTGATCGCCTTCGATTGGGACGGCACGCTGTTCGACTCGACCCGCATCATCACCCGCTGCATCCAAGAAGCGGTGCGCGATGTCGGTGGCACCGTGCCCGATGACAAGGCCGCCTCCTATGTGATTGGCATGGCCTTGTTGCCAGCCCTGGCCCATGCGGCCCCGGACGTGCCCGCCGACAAATACCCGGAACTTGGCGCGCGTTACCGCCACCACTACCTGGCCCACCAGAACGACATTTGTCTGTTTGACGGCATCTTGCCCTTGCTGCAAACCCTGCGTGAGCGCCACCACTGGCTGACGGTCGCCACCGGCAAAAGCCGCCAGGGCCTGAACGAGGCTTTGCAAGCCGTGGCCTTGAAGGGCGTGTTTGATGGCTCCCGCACCGCCGATGAAACCGCCGGCAAGCCCAACCCCCGCATGCTGCACGAGCTGATGCGCGAATTCGGAGTGGACCCTGAGCGCACCCTCATGATTGGCGACACCACCCACGACCTGGAAATGGCCCGCAACGCCGGCTGTGCCAGCGTGGGGGTCAGTTACGGTGCCCACGAACCCGAGGCCTTCCATGCCTTTGGCCCGCGCTGCGTGGCCCATTCGGTGGCCGAACTGCATCAGTGGTTGGCGGACCATGCCTGATACGCAGTTGCCCCTGTGCGGCTCCGCCGAACTGGTCGACGGTGGGCTGGCCGTGCCCTTTGACGTGGTTTACGCTGGCCAGACCTGTCGCGCCTTTGCCATCCGTTACCAAGGGCAGGCGCATGCCTACCTGAACCGCTGCAGCCATGTGGCCATGGAAATGGACTACCAGCCCAACCGGTTCTGGGACGAGGGCGGCCGCCAGTTGATTTGCGCCACTCACGGCGCCACTTATGCCCCCGACACCGGCCGCTGCACCGGCGGGCCCGGCCGCGGCGGCTTGATCAAAATTGACCTCACGGAACGCGATGGCGTGGTCCACTGGCATACTGCCTACAACTTGAAACCTGTTGAATTTTGAAATGACCGACCCCTTGAATCAGCGTGCTGCCTCTCCTGAACCCACGGCCACCCCTGGCTGGGAGCGTGCCACGCTGGAGCGGCTGGCGTTCGCCTCGCTGGCAGAGCAAAAAACGCAGCGCCGCTGGCGCAATTTCTTTCGCCTGGCCTGGCTGCTGCTGATTGTCACAGTGCTCTGGCTCAGCCTGAGCCGCTCGCATGTGAGTCCCAACGCCAGCACCGCGCACACCGCGCTAGTGGAAATCAGTGGCGAAATTTCTTCCGAGGCCGATGCCAGCGCCGACTGGATTGTCAGCGCCTTGCGCAACGCCTTCGACGACGAAGGCTCGCAGGCGGTGGTCTTGCTGATCAACTCGCCCGGCGGCAGTCCGGTGCAGGCCGGCATCATCAACGATGAAATCCATCGCTTGAAGAAAAAACACGGCAAGCCGGTTTACGCCGTGGTCGAGGAGTCGTGCGCTTCTGCGGCTTATTACATTGCGGTTGCAGCCGATCAGATTTACGTGGACAAAGCCAGCATCGTGGGCAGCATTGGCGTGCTGATGGACGGCTTTGGTTTCACTGGCCTGATGGACAAGCTCGGCGTCGAGCGTCGCCTCATGACGGCCGGCGAGAACAAGGGCTTTCTGGACCCCTTCAGTCCACAGACCAAAACCCAGCGCGCCTTTGCGCAGGCCATGTTGGACCAAATTCACCAACAGTTCATTCAGGTGGTGCGTGAAGGCCGGGGCGACCGCTTGAAAGAAACCCCCGAGTTGTTCAGCGGCTTGTTCTGGACCGGCCAGCAAGCCATTCAAATGGGCCTGGCCGATGCGCTGGGGAGCCTGGACTATGTGGCGCGCGAAGTGGTCAAGGCCGAAGACATCGTGGACTACACCCGCCACGACAATGTGGCCGAGCGCCTGGCCAAGCGTTTTGGCGCCGCCATCGGTGAAGGCGCCGTCAAAGCCTTGCGCCAATTGCCCAGCGTGCGCTGAGCGCGGCGCGGGCGCCGCTCAGCGCCCGATGAGGAACACGCAAGGCGTGTTTTTGTCGGGCGGCATGGGCTGGTTTTTCCAGGCTTGCACCGTCTGGCAGCGCACCTGCTGGTGCGGCAAGCTCAAGCCGCTACATACCGCCAGCCGGGTCTGCCCCGGCAAGTCGCTCAGCAGCGCCTGGAACAAGCCGGCATTGCGGTAGGGTGTTTCAATGAACAGTTGGGTCTGCCCGGTTTGCTGCACCAGCTGGCTCAGGCTGCGCAAGCGCGCACTGCGCTGCGCGCTGTCTTGCGGCAAGTAGCCGACAAACGCAAAGTTCTGGCCGTTCAGCCCACTGGCCGCCAGGGCCAGCATCAAAGAAATCGGGCCCACCAGGGGCACCACGGTCACGCCCAGTTGATGCGCGGCCCGCACCACCGAGGCGCCGGGGTCGGCAATCGCGGGCATGCCGGCCTCGCTGACCAAGCCCATGTCGTGCCCTTGCAGCGCAGGCGCCAGCAGGGGGCGGGCATCGAACTCGCCCTGGTGGTCGCCGCGTTTGTGTACCTCTCGCGGCAATTCCACAATGCTCATTTCTTGCAGCGGCTGCGCCAGCGGCACCAGCGCGTTGATGCGCTTGAGGTAAGCGCGCGTGGTTTTGGCGTTCTCGCCCACCCAATGCGTCAACCGTGCTGCGGTGTTCAGGGTGGCCTGCGGCATCACCTCCGTGAGTGGAACTTCCGGCGTGCAGCCAAAATCCAGCGGCGCTGGAACCAGGAACAAAGTGCCGTGGGCCATGGCTCAGCCCAACAATGGCAGGCCCGCCGCGCGCAGCATGCGGCAGGTGCGAATCAGGGGCAGGCCCACCAGCGCCGTCGGGTCATCGTTGTCGATCGCCTCCAGCAAGGCAATCCCCAAGCCTTCGCTCTTGGCGCTGCCGGCACAGTCGTAGGGCATTTCCAGGCGCAAGTAGGTTTCGATTTCGGCATCGCTCAGCGCGCGAAAACGCACGCGCACCGGCGCCAATTCCAGAGCCTCATAGCCGGTGGCCTGGCAGACCACGGCCACGGCGGTTTGAAACACCACGGTCTGTCCGCGCATGCGCTGGAGCTGCTCGACGGCGCGCGCATGGTGGCCGGGCTTGCCCAGCGGCTCGCCCGCAAGGTCGGCCACCTGGTCGGAGCCAATCACCACCGCCTCGGGGTGTTGGCGCGCCACGGCCTGGGCCTTGGCCAGGGCCAGCCGCTGCGCCAGGGCGGCTGGCGTCTCGCCGGCCTGTGGCGTCTCGTCGACTTCCGGGGCCACCACCTCAAAAGGCAGGTGCAGGCGGCTCAACAGCTCGCGCCGGTAGCGCGAGGTCGAGCCCAGAATCAAGGGGCGGGGCAGGGTGGCAGAAACTTGGGTCATGTGCCAATTCTCTTACACTGCAGGCATGAAACACGCATGGGACCCTGCCAACCTGGACATTCGCGCCTTTGCGCGGGCGGGTGGCCAACTCGATGGGCAGACACCCTTGTCGGCACTGCCTCGCCTGGCCGAAGAGCAGCCGGTGGGCGATGGCGCCTTGGCGAGTGCACCGGTCACCTGGTCCTTGCAGGGCGAAACGCGCGATGTGCGCGGCGGCGCCCATCAAATTTGGCTGCACCTGAAGGCGCAGGGCCAAGTGGCCCTGAGGTGTCAGCGTTGCCTGTCCCCCATGGTGGAGGCCTTGGCGGTCGACCGAGCGTTCCGCTTTGTGGCCGACGAGGCCACCGCCATGGCCGAAGACGACGAGGCCGAAGAAGATTTGCTGGTGCTGGGGCCCGCTTTCGATGCCCTGGCCCTGATCGAAGACGAACTGCTGATGGCCTTGCCCCTGGTGCCGCGCCACCCGGTCTGCCCGCAGCCCCTGTCGGGCCCCGAGGGCTTGGCCGAGCCGCCGCCCGAGCTCGCCCGCGCCAATCCGTTTGCGGTCTTGAGCGGCCTGAAACTCGATAAATCCTGAAAACCCAGAGTTGGGCTATAATCATGGGCTTGCCGTTGCGCCGACATGGTGTTGTGCGCTCGCCCCTTTTTCAAACCTTACCGTCCAGGAGCCAATCATGGCTGTCCAGCAAAATAAAAAATCGCCTTCCAAGCGCGGCATGCACCGCTCACACAACGCCCTGAATGTGCCAGGCATTGCCGTGGAACCCACCACCGGTGAAACCCACCTGCGCCACCACATCAGCCCCAACGGCTTTTACCGTGGCCGCAAGGTGCTCAAGACCAAGTCTGAAGCCTGATTGGTTCTCCTGCCCAAAGGCCCGTCGCTCACCCTGTGGCGCGGGCCTTTTGTCATGAAGCGTCTGGTTGTTTCGGGTTGCCCCTGCTTTCCCTCTGATGGAGGCCCATGATCACTTTGTCTGTTGATGTGATGGGTGGTGACCATGGCCCCAGCGTCACGCTGGCGGCCTGCCGGCAATTTCTCGCAACCCATGCCGACGCCCGCGTCTTGCTGGTCGGCTTGCCCGAAGCGTTTGCGGGCTGGTCCCATCCCCGCGCAGAGGTCGTGCATGTGACCGAAGTGGTCACCATGGACGACCCGGTCGAAGTGGCCTTGCGCCGCAAAAAAGACTCCTCCATGCGCCGCGCCATCGAGCTCGTCAAAGACGGCCAAGCCCAAGCAGCGGTATCTGCTGGCAACACGGGCGCTTTGATGGCCATCGCACGCTATGTTCTGAAAACCCTGGATGGCATTGACCGCCCGGCCATCGCCGGCCAGATGCCCAATGTCAAAGGCGGCGGCACCACCATGCTCGACCTGGGCGCCAATGTGGACTGCTCGCCCGAGCATTTGCTGCAGTTCGCGGTCATGGGTTCGGCCCTGGTGTCGGTGCTGCATGGCATCGACAACCCCACGGTGGGGTTGCTCAACGTGGGCGAAGAAGTCATCAAAGGCAACGAGGTCATCAAGAGAACCGCCGAATTGTTGCGAACAGCATCTAAAAACGGCGATCTCAATTTTTACGGCAATGTCGAAGGCAACGACATTTTCAAAGGCACGACCGACATCGTGGTCTGTGACGGCTTTGTCGGCAATGTGGCGCTGAAAGCCAGCGAAGGCCTGGCCACCATGGTCAGTACTTTGCTGAAAGATGGCTTTTCGCGCAACATTTTCACGAAATTTGCAGCTATTTGCGCTTATTCCGTTTTGAGCGGTTTCAAACACCGGGTTGACCACCGGCGTCACAACGGCGCGGCCCTGCTGGGCTTGCGCGGTCTGGTGTTCAAAAGTCACGGTTCGGCCGACGCGCTGGCCTTCGAAACCGCCCTCAACCGGGCGTATGATGCAGCACACCACAACTTGCTCGACCGTGTGCGTGCCCGCATCGACCATGCCGCTCCTTTTTTGGCGGCCGGCCTGACAGAAGCCACACCGTCCTGAGCCCTTGCTTGATGACACGCTACTCCCGCATCACTGGAACCGGCAGCTACCTGCCCCCGCGCCGACTCACCAACGCTGACCTGGTGGCTGAACTGGCCCAGCACGGCGTCGAATCTTCCGACGAATGGATTGTGGAGCGCACCGGCATCCGCGCCCGCCACTTTGCAGATGCCCACATGGGCAGCAGCGACCTGGCCTTCGAAGCCTGCAAGAACGCCCTCACGGCCGCAGGCCTCGGCCCGCAAGACATCGACCTGGTCATCGTGGCCACCTCCACGCCCGACATGGTGTTCCCCTCCACCGCCTGCATTCTTCAGCACAAGCTGTCGCAGCTGAACGAGGCGGCGGCGGGCATTGCCGGCGCTCCCGCTTTTGATGTGCAAGCCGTGTGCAGTGGCTTCATTTACGCCCTGACGGTGGCCGACGCCATGATTCGCGCCGGCAACGCCCGACGCGCCCTGGTGGTCGGTGCCGAAGTGTTCTCGCGCATTCTGGATTTCAACGACCGCACCACCTGCGTGCTGTTTGGCGACGGCGCCGGTGCCGTGGTGCTCGAGGCCTCGGACACCCCAGGCGTTCTGGCGACCGACTTGCACGCCGATGGCAAGCATGTGGGCATTTTGTGCGTGCCCGGCCATGTCAACGGCGGCCAAGTCCTGGGCGATCCGGTGCTGAAAATGGATGGCCAGGCGGTCTTCAAACTGGCCGTGGGCTTGCTGGAAGGCGCCGCCCGTGCCACCCTGAGCAAAGCCCACCTGGCAGACACCGACATCGACTGGCTGATTCCCCACCAGGCCAACATCCGCATCATCCAAAGCACGGCGCGCAAGCTCAAGCTGCCCATGGAGAAAGTGGTGCTCACGGTGCAAGACCATGGCAACACCTCGGCCGCCTCCATTCCCCTGGCGATGGACGCGGCCGTGCGCTCGGGTCAAATTCAGCCCGGCCAAAACCTGTTGCTCGAAGGCGTGGGCGGTGGCTTCACCTGGGGCGCGGTGCTGGTCAAGTTTTGAAATTGGGAAGCGCAAACATGACTTCTTTCGCATTTGTTTTTCCGGGGCAAGGCTCGCAAGCCGTGGGCATGCTCGACGCATGGGGCGACCATCCGGTGGTGCGCCAAACCGTGCAAGAGGCCTCGGACGCCCTGGGCGAAGACCTGGGGCAGTTGATTCATGACGGCCCCAAAGAAAGCCTGGCCCTCACCACCAACACCCAGCCCGTGATGTTGTTGGCCGGCGTGGCCGCTTACCGCGCCTGGCGTGCCGAGGGCGGTGCGGCCCCGGTGGCGGTGGCTGGCCATTCTTTGGGCGAATACTCCGCCCTGGTGGCGTCTGGCGTGCTGACCCTGGCGCAGGCCGTGCCCCTGGTGCGCTTGCGCGCCCAAGCCATGCAAGAAGCGGTGCCCGTCGGGCAGGGCGCCATGGCCGCCATTCTGGGGCTCGACGCGGCCCGCGTGGTGGAAGGCTGTGCCCAGGCCACGGCCAGTTTTGGCGCGGGCAGCCCCGAGGTGGTGGAAGCCGTGAACTTCAACGACCCGGCGCAAACCGTCATTGCCGGCAGCAAAGCCGGCGTCGAAAAAGCCTGCGAGGTCTTGAAGGGCCTGGGGGCCAAGCGCGCCTTGCCCTTGCCCGTGTCGGCGCCTTTTCATTCCAGCCTCATGAAGCCGGCCGCAGAGCGCCTCAAGGCCAAGCTGGCCGAGACCGCGCTGGCCGCGCCCCAAACTCCGGTGGTCAACAACATCGATGTGGCGGTGCAAACCGATGCCGATGCCATTCGCGATGCCCTGTACCGCCAGGCCTTTGGCCCGGTGCGCTGGGTTGAGTGCGTGGCCGCTTTGAAAGCCCGCGGTGTCAGCACCCTGGTGGAGTGTGGCCCCGGCAAAGTGCTGTCGGGCATGGTCAAGCGCATCGATGCGGAACTGCAAAGCGCCGCCTTGTACGATCCGGCCACCCTGGCCGAAGTGAAAGCCTTGTTGTCATGAGCGATCTTTCTTTTGCAGGCCAAGTGGCCTTGGTGACCGGCGCCTCGCGCGGCATTGGCGCGGCGATTGCCCTTGAGTTGGCTCGGCAAGGGCTGAAAGTCATTGGCACGGCCACCAGCGACGAAGGCGCCGCCAAAATTTCTTCAGCTCTGGCGGCCTTTCCCGGCTGCCGCGGCGCCAACCTGAATGTCAACGACATGGCCGCCGCAGAGGCCCTGATCGATGGCATCACCGCCGAGCATGGCGGCTTGCACGTGCTGGTCAACAACGCCGGCATCACCCGCGACATGTTGGCCATGCGGCTCAAGGACGAAGACTGGGACGCCGTGCTGGACACCAACCTGAAAGCCGTGTTCCGCATGTCGCGCGCCGTGATCCGCCCCATGATGAAGCAGCGCTACGGCCGCATCATCAGCATCACCAGCGTGGTCGGCGCCTCCGGCAACCCGGGCCAGGCCAACTATGCGGCCGCCAAAGCCGGTGTCGCCGGCATGACCCGCGCCCTCGCGCGCGAGCTGGGCAGTCGCAACATCACCGTCAACTGCGTCGCGCCGGGTTTCATTGAAACCGACATGACAGCCGCCTTACCCGAAGCCCAACACAAAGCCTTGCTGTCCCAGATCCCCCTGGGGCAATTGGGCAAGCCCGCTGACATTGCGCACGCCGTGGCCTACCTCGCCAGCCCGAACGCGGCGTATGTCACCGGCCAGGAATTGCATGTCAATGGCGGCATGTTCATGTCGTGAAGGCGGCACAAGAGAAATTTTCAAGCTGACCTGTCCACCCGGCTAAAATGGTGGACTTCTAATCAACCCTCTGAGGGAACCATGAGCGATATCGAAGCACGCGTCAAAAAAATCATTGCCGAACAACTCGGTGTGGAAGAGTCACAAGTCACCAACGAAAAAGCCTTCGTGGCCGACCTGGGCGCTGACTCCCTGGACACCGTCGAATTGGTGATGGCCCTCGAAGACGAGTTCGGCATTGAAATTCCGGACGAAGACGCCGAGAAGATCACCACGGTGCAAAACGCCATCGATTACGCGTTGGCCCACCAGAAGTAAGCTGACTTTCGAAAGTTAACCCGCATGAGCCGTCGTCGCGTTGTTGTGACCGGTCTGGGATGCGTGAGCCCCGTTGGCAACACGGTGGCG
>CAYTZZ010000032.1:0-31790 GCA_964442645.1 uncultured Bordetella sp.
GTAACCCTCTTCGGGCCAGGTGCGGGGCTGCCCCGTCAGACGCGAAATCGATACGATGTGCTCGGCATTGCACGACATGGGCGATATCTCCGGTTGTCTTGGCGGGATTGTGCAGCAACCCCCGCGCTGGCGAAAGCGCCAGCGACCCGCGGGTGACACACCCTGCCCTTGACGCGCCGGGGGGCGAAGCATTCTTTGCTTGAAAAGGAGATAATGATTTTTTTGACTTCAAGACCGCCATGCCCACCATTTCCTATGGCCTTCAAGGCAAAGTCTGCTTGATCACCGGCGCCGCCCAGGGCATTGGCGAAGCCTGTGCCCGCTTGTTTGCCCAGGAAGGCGCCCAGGTTGTGCTGGTGGACGTGCAGCAAACCCCTGGCGAGCGCCTTGCAGCAGAACTGCGCGCAAAGGGCCAAGACGCCCATTTCTATGCCTGTGACATTGGCGACAAAACAAAGGTCGACGAACTGGTTCGCCAAGTGACCGCCACTTTCCAGCGCGTGGATGTCTTGGTCAGCAATGCAGGCATCTTCAGAGCCTCGCCTTTTTTGGAAATTTCGGAAGACGATTTTGATGCGGTGCTGCGCGTCAACTTGCGCGGGGCCTTCCTGATCGGACAAGCCGTGGCCCGCAGCATGAAGGCCACTGGCGGTGGCGCCATCGTGCACATGAGCTCGGTCAATGCGGTGGTGGCCATTCCCGAAATCGCCACCTACAACATCAGCAAGGGCGGCTTGAACCAACTTACGCGCGCCATGGCCCTGGCCCTGGCCGATGATGGCATTCGCGTCAACGCCGTCGCCCCAGGCACCATTGCCACCGAGCTGGCGCGTCAGGCCGTGTTGACCAACGAGGCCTCACGCCACAAGATTCTCAGCCGCACGCCGCTGAAACGGCTCGGCGACCCGGCTGAAGTCGCCCAAGTGGTGGCTTTCCTGGCCAGCGATGCCTCTAGCTACATCACGGGCGAGGTCATCACAGTGGATGGCGGCCGCATGGCCTTGAACTACACGGTGTCGGTGTAACGTCTTTTCAGCCCTCAGGCTTGGACGTTGTACACAAGCTCCGCCGCAATCAAATCGAGCGAGGCGAAACCCACCGACTTGAACACGGTGATGTCTTGGGCACCACGCCGCCCATGGCCTTTGGGCTGAGCGGCCAGCTCGGCCAATTCGGCCTGAATGGCGGTGGGCGCCATGAGGCCCTGTTGAATCGCTTGAAACACCTCTCCCCCCTTTTCAAGCACTGCACTTCGGCTGTCCGCGAAGACTTGGGCCTGGGCCATCAGGGCGGGTTCGGCCTCTGCCATCTGCGCGGTGAATGCGCCGATCAAGCCCAAATGTGTTCCCGGCCGCACCCAGGCCGCGCGAATGAAAGGCTCGGTGGCCGTGGTGGCGGCCGCCACCACATCGGCTTGTGCCAAAGTTTGCTCCAGGTCTGTTGCCACCGATGCAGCGATGCCGTGTCGTTGCAACTGAGCGACCACCGCTTGCGCTTTGCTGGGCTGGCGTCCCCAAATCAAGACGTTTTCAAAGGGCATCGCAGCGACATGCGCTTGAGCCAGCGGCACACTCAAGGCGCCCGTTCCCAGAACCGCCAATGTCCTGCTGTTGCGGCGTGCCAGTTGGCGTGCCGCCAACGCTGCCGCAGCCGCAGTGCGCCGCAAAGTCAGCGCCGTGCCATCCAACACCGCCACCGGATGGCCGTTGTCACATGAGATCAAAACGTAAACCCCTGAAACCGCCGATTCCCCCTTGGCATTGTTACCGGGCCAGACCGACACCAGCTTCACGCCCATCAACCGATGGGGCCGCCAAGCCGGCATGATCAGCACACAGCTTGCGTCATGGTTGGGCGTCAGGTGGCTGCGCGGCGGCGCCTCAATGGCTTGCTGCAAGCCTTGCGCCAGCGCCTCGACCAACAACGGGTAAGGCAAAGCCTTTTCAACAGCCCTTGAATCAAAATGGTGCATGGCCTAGCTTGAAGAGTTTCAGGTAGTATAGATTTGCATGCAACAACGCAGACTTTATGCAAACTGATGTCTTGATCGTTGGCGGAGCCGTCGTGGGCAGTGCCACGGCTTTTTTCCTGGCCTCACAACCGAGTTTCAAGGGGAAAATTCTTGTTGTCGAACAAGACCCCACCTACGAGAAATCGGCAACAGCCTTGTCAGCGGCTTCCATTCGGCACCAATTTTCCACCCCTGAAAACATTCGCCTCTCGCAATTTGGAAGCAGCTTCTTGAAGTCTGTTGAGCAGCACCTTGGCGTTGACGGTGAGGTGCCCGCCATTGGCTTCAAAGAGCGCGGGTACCTTTTTTTGGCAACGGCCCAGGGCCTGGAGATTCTGCAAGCCAATCACCTGACCCAGCGCGCTGAAAATGTGGACGTCAGCTTGCTGAAGCCCGCGCAATTGCAATCGCGATTTCCTTGGCTCAATGTGAAGGATTTGTCCGCCGGCTCTTTGGGCAACTCCGGCGAAGGTTGGCTCGATGCCTACGCTTTGATGCAAGGCTTTCGGCGCAAAGCCCAATCACTGGGGGTGCAATACCGACAAGCCCGCGTGGAAGCACTGCACCGCGAGGGGCGGCGCGTGACTTCGGCGCGGTTGTCGACAGGCGAACTGATCACGTGCGGCACCGTGATCAATGCGGCTGGCACGGGCGCCACTGCCCTGGCCCAGAGCGCGGGGATTTCACTTCCGGTACAGGCGCGCAAACGCAGCATTTTTTTCTTCACCAGCAGCGCACGCTTGGATGCCTGCCCCATGGTCATTGATCCCTCGGGCGCTTATTTCCGCCCTGAAGGAGAGGGTTACCTCTGCGGCATTGCGCCCAGCCCCGAGCAAGACCCAGAGTGCCATGATTTTGAAGTGCAGCACAGCCTTTTCGAAGAAGTGCTGTGGCCTATTTTGGCGGCCCGCGTGCCAGGATTTGAGGCGCTGCGGCTGCAGCGCAGTTGGGCAGGCCACTACGACATGAACCTGCTGGACCACAACGCGATTTTGGGTGCGCATCCCGATGTCGATAATTTTTTATTTGCCAATGGCTTTAGTGGCCATGGTCTGCAACAGTCACCTGCAGTGGGTCGGGCACTGTCTGAATTGGTGACCTTTGGAGAATTTCGAACACTTCAACTAGATGCTTTGGGCTGGAGACGCGTGCTCGACGCACGCCCTCTGCGCGAAATGAACGTTGTTTAGGATTTTGAAGTGAAGCACAGTGAAACCATGTGCAGGCGCTGAGACGGAGGTTACGAAGATTCCTGATCAGGTGCGAGCTGGTTGAGCTTCTGATTGACCAAATCAATGTTCTCGCGCAGGATGGAAATACATGTCTTGAGTTTGTAGCTGTATTGCTCTGTCGCTACCGCATCGATATTTTGAGTGCGTCGTTGCGAAGTTTCATTTTCGTATCGCAAGTGAACCCCTATGCTGGAAAAATCAACTATTCTTTTGCGATGGATGATCGGAGGTATGCGGATGCGCGGAGACTTGCGCAGCGATTCTGGAATCCCAAAAGTACGCGATAGCGCATCTTCCATCGTCGACCACCAGCGACCGAGCATGGCACCTGTCATTGAAGGCGATGTATCAACTTGCGCAAGAGCGGTGTCGTGTGTAATCTGAATCGAGTTTTTCGACCGACGTGATGCAGGGATGATCTGGACATTTGTGGTTGCGTGATCTCTTGCCGATATTTTTTCGTAATGACCTGAGCTTGCATCCTGGGAAACCGGTGCGCGCCGAGATGTACCTGAGCCATCTTTGGGAATTTGGACCTGATGATTTACCAATTGAGTCACTTCACCACCGGCACAGCCCTGTCTGATTTCCCGGTCCCAATGGATTCCCTCTTCAGCCATGGTCATTTTGATTGAATGGGGTGGCGTCAGCAGCGTATGGTGTTTTTCTCGTACTGCGAGCAGGTGGGCAGGTAATTGATGCCGCAAATCATCGGTGAAAGGCTGAACCGATTTGATCGCCAGTGCATGAAAGCAAAGATGGTGCAACTCATCGTGAATGTTCCAAGTTTGCCGAAATTGCGACAGCAATTTTTTCTTTTCCGTCAGAAGCACGCCGTTGTGTAGTGCCAACTGAATGATGTTGGTGAAAATGAACAGCTTTTGTTCGTGCGTGATGACATCAGTTGCATGCGCCAAAAAATCATCCAGAGCACAAGCTTTGAGATACCGAACTGCATGCGCTTGCAAACCAGGATAAGCCTGCAAAGCATGCTGAAAGACATCTGCATGGCCGGGTTCAATTTTTCCGCTAACAACCATGGTCAACAACATGCTCACTCCGAACACCATATGCGGCGTCAGATCCGAAAGGCTGAGAGCGGCTCCGTCAAAATGTCCTAGGACAAGATGGTTTTTTTTAATATCTAAAACTTTCTCGAACATGGAGAATTCGGAGCTTGAAACGTCATACGCATCCATCACCTTTGATAGCAGCCGCGTCTCATGGCTATCTTCTTTGGCGTCATTTGAAATCAGGTCGAACAGATTAGTAAAGATGAAATATTTCTCCCGCTCCGCCAGCAAGGCTGGCGACTCCGATAAAAAAATATCCAGCGATCTAGACTGCACATAATTGACTGCGTGCAGCAAAGTGAGATCACCCCCTCTGAGCATGGATGGCAAAATTTTTACCTCCCGGCGATCAAGACGCCCAGAGGCCGCCAGCATCCACAACATACTCACTGCGTGTGTCATGGCAGGCGTCAACCCATTCACTTGTTCAGGACGCAAGCTGGAGAGCCGCAAGCGGGTGCGCAGCTCTTCAAAAAAACCAAGGAAAGATCGGTCAGTAAAAACCATGCGCAACCATAGCGCTGACTTCTTTCTGACAGGGTTACATCCTTGTCATTTTGTTCTCAATGACAAAGATGTCATGATGCTTGGGGCGTGAATTGCAGTGGCACTTCCAAGGCCACGGACACCGTGTCGTAGGAGGTGACCATAGATAGCTGGCCTTCATGCAATTTGGCGATCTCCATGGCCAGGCTCAATCCGAGGCCTTGCCCATCAATCTTGCGAGAATGGGCCGAGTTGCCTCGGTAAAAGCGATCAAATGCGCGCTTGTTCAGGTCAGTCGGAATTTCACCAGAACTGTTGGAAATGGTAAGTGTCATCCGTCCTTCGCGGCAGCGAAGATCCATGTGAATCCAGCCTGAAGGTATGTTGTATTTGATGGCATTGGCGAATAAATTGTGAATCAATTGCCGGGCCAAGCCAACATCGCACAACCAGACAACATCGGCTTGCAATGAGCTGGTAACTTTGAGATTATGGGGATAAGGGTCTCCATCTTCGATCAAGAGCGCCAAGAACTCGCTGATTTCAAAAGAGGAAAGAGCGAGCACCATGCTTTGGCCATCGGCACGCGACAGCAAAAGCAATTTTTCAGTGATGTCAATCAGCCGCTCCACTTCCTCACTGATCATATTGACGCGTACATGAGACTTGGAGCCCACGGGCAACTCATGGTTCATCTGTTCTGCATTGCCCCGCAAGATGGTCAGGGGTGTTCGCAACTCATGCGCGGCATCGGCCGCAAATCGGCGAGCCTTGGCAAAGCTGTCATGCAAGCGAACCCTTAAGTCCTCAAACACGAGGACCAGTTTATCTAATTCTTTGTAAGGGGCGTTCAGTTGACTGGCCTGGCCCAGGTTGTTAGAAGTCATGCGCGAAAGCGTTTTTTCCAACTGTTCGATAGGACGCATGAATACATTCATCAAATACAGCGTCAAGAAAATCAGCATGGTCAATACAACGGGCAAGACGAATACCAAATTACGGTCTCGCAATGACCATAACTGTTTGATCAGACCATCTATCGTCTGCTCGTTGACCAGCAAAACCGCACCGCCTGTCGCATTACCCCGGCGCACACCCCACCAACGGATGCCATTTTCATTAAAACTCGCCAGCAGAATTTCGCCATTTTTGACGCTCTTGGCCTGCAACCATGTGTCAGTTGCCTGTAAAGCCTTGGCACACAGACCCAAGGAGTTTCGTCCTTCCCGCAGCGTGGAGGCGTTGCAATGCTCAACCAGCTCGAAAAAACTGTTGGTCAAACTGCCTGGTTGGATCTTTCGTTGACAAGCCAGAAAACGATCTGTGTCACCAATATCGTTCTCACATTGAAGCAGCGCCGAACCCATTTCTTCTTGAAGACGCTCAGTCATCTGGTCCTGCAAGAAATTTTGCGCAATCAGTCGGTTGGCGTAAATGATGACAATGGTAATCAAGATCACGCGGATAAAAATGTGCAAACGAAATGAGCGCTTCATGACGGTGTTTCTGTTTTAAGGCGATAGCCTATACCGCGCACGGACTCAATAGGAGAATCGTGGATGTGGTCTTTGCGCATCAGTTTGCGCTTGATGCGCTGGATGCAAACATCAACCACATTGGTGTGAGGATCGAAGTGGATGTCCCATACATGCTGCAAGATCTGTTTTCGGGTGAAGATTTGCCCCGGCGAACGCATCAGATACTCAAGCAAGGTGAACTCCCTTTGGCTCAATACCGCTGTCACATCGTGCCAATGGGCTTTGCGGTTCACCACATCCAGACTCAGATGGTCCACGATGATTTCCAAGGCCGGGTCCTCTGCGTTGCGGCGTTTGTTCAACACCTTGATTCGTGCGACCAACTCCTCCACAAAAAAAGGCTTGGGAAGATAGTCATCTGCACCAATTTCAAAACCATGCAGGCGATCCGAGAGATCTGATTTTGCACTGAGAATGATCACAGGGGTAACATCGCCGGCCTGTCGCAGGTTCTTTAAGACCTCAAAGCCATCCAACTTTGGGAGCATGACATCCATGACGACCAAATCATAGGCCTGGGCCGACAAAGCGTTTTGAGCCGCCAAACCGTCCTCCACATGCTCCACATGAAATCCTGCCGAACTCAAGCCTCGCACAACAAATTCGGCGATTTTGATTTCATCTTCAACCAGCAAGAGATTCATGATGGTGTTACCCGCCTTTATTTTCCCTTTCTTTCAACCAGGAGGATTGCTTTTAAATGACAAATTCGTCATTTTTGAAATTTTCCACAAGACCAACTATGACAGAGTCAACGCCTGTAAACCAAGGTCCGTACAAAAAAACACCGTCAGCACTTTCGCACTGACGTGTAGATATGGTGGAGGAGTTTGCATCATAACGAACCCTCATTCCGTAGTCATGGGAAGCCCGTAGCTCAGCCTGCGGTTCATGAGAGGTTCGTGGTGCTTGGTAGCCACTACCCGGACTTACTCACACGCCTCGTTTTTTCCTCATCAACCCTCCCCCGTCATTTGGGTCAGCACACGCATGCCAACACGACGGCGTGCCAGCTCATCTTTATCAACTTCGTTGACAGTGAGAGTTGGTGATGGATGTTTAGGTAGCGGTCCAGCCGCGCGCAATCGGAGCAGTGCTACGGCTAACAAATCAACGATTTCTTGCTGAGGAGTTCGAGGGCGAGGCGAGGTCACCGAACGGTTAGACGACAGGGCTTCCATGTCTGGAGATGGAGATTCAACAATTGCACCACCGCGCCCACTTTCGTACAGCGAATAGGTTTCGAAGTGTTCAATGTCTTTTGGGAGATACGTCACGGTTCTACCAATTTTCATAAAACGAGGCCCGCGCCCTTCTGCTCGCCAACGCTGCAACGTTTTGACATTGACACCCCAATGCGCTGATAGCTCGGGCTCACTGAGAACCAGTTTTTCCATAGAAATCCCCTGAAAGCTTCTTGAGAGCCGTCTCTCAAGTTCACTTGCAATCGTAGGAATGCAAGGACATCCGCGTAACTTGTTTGTGCGTAGATGCGAGGATTAATTGGGCCCGCCGTGCTTGCGCTGCAGGCTTTTTACATGCTCGAGATCTGTTTGTCCGCTGATGGCAAGGCGGGCTGTCTCCAGTCGCCCAACGCAGAACTGAACTCGATTTAAAGACATGACTTCTTCAGTGGCTGGCCGAAGCTCCGGTAAAAAGCACTGTGCCTCGACCGAGCGGAACGAGCCGTCGTACAGCCTCTCGGCCGACGAGAAAACCGCCAAAGCAGCCCACTCGCCAAAAGTCCTCGAACTGTTCGGCGGATAACTCCGTGAACTCGATGCGTCGGTTGTTGCCCGCGTTGAAAACCACCAGCTCCGGCGGGGCGTGCTTCGCACCTTGGGCAAAAGCCTGGTCGAACAGGCACACCACATCATTTTCCTTGGTGGTGTCCACGACGACAGAACACTCAGCAACGATGAACTACTGCAAGTACTGGGCTACGTTGGAACGCGCGCGCACGCTGCACGCAATCGTGCAATCTTGATGCTCACGCACCTTGCAGGGCTTCGTGTTTCAGAAGTTGCTTGCTTGCGCTGGAGCGATGTAACAGCGAGCGATGGAACCATCAAGGAAGAAATTCGATTGCTTGCAGACATGACCAAGAACGCACAAGCTCGCACAGTGTTTGTCAGCAGCAAGCTCAAAGCAGAATTGCAAGCCTACGCAGATCAACCTCAGATGCTGCGCTTGCTTTATTGGCGGGTACCGGAGGGCGATGGGTTGTTGAAACAGAATAACCCGCAACTCCGCTAGGTCTTTGTTGACGACAACTTGGCTTATCGCAAGAATATTTCTTTAATGAATCGCCATTTCACTTATGAAACAACTGGCGATCAGCAGAGAAATGGATGTGCGACATGGCAGCCTCAGCAGCGGCGATTGAATTCATCGGGGTCGACAAGCGTTTTGGTCTCCCGGGCACGGCCTCTGAAGTGTTGGCTGCGCGCGATGTGAATTTCTCTGTGGCCGTGGGTGAGGTGGTCTCCATCATCGGGCCTTCGGGTTGCGGCAAAAGCACCTTGCTCAACATGGGTTCTGGTTTGGCCATGCCCAGCGCCGGCACTGTGAAAGTGGCCGGTGAGGTGGTGAACGGGCCCAACAAACATGTGGCCTTCATGTTGCAAAAAGATTTGCTCATGCCCTGGCGCACGATCGCGCAAAACATTGAATTTGGCCTTGAGCTCAGAGGCGTTGCTGCTGGCGAACGTCAGAGTGTCTCAACCAAGTTGTTGACACAGTGTCACTTGACGGGTTTTGGTGCGCATTACCCCCATCAACTCTCTGGTGGCATGCGACAACGCGCAGCCATGGCCCGTACTTTGGCGGTTGATCCGTTGGTGTTGTTGATGGATGAGCCCTTCTCAGCCTTAGATGCGCAAACCAAAATGATCTTGCAACAAGACTTGGCACGCACCGTGTCTGAGCAAGGCAAAACCGTGTTGTTCATCACGCATGACTTGACCGAAGCAGTGGCTTTGTCAGACCGCATTTTGGTGATGAGTGAACGCCCCGGCACGATTGTTGAGCAAATCACGGTGGACATTCCCGATCGCAACAACCCGATGCAGCGACGCAAGTACCCAGAAGTGGGCGCTTATGTTGCGCGTTTGATGGATTTGCTCAAACTCGATGCCAACACCGAAGTGCATTGAAGCCTTTTTTTATACCAACACAAGGAGACTCACCATGCGTCGTTTCACACTCTCTCAAGTTAGCCGTCGATTGGCAGTTGCCACTTTGGCTTGTGCTTCTTTGGCATTGCCAATGACTGTCAAAGCACAAGCACTGCAAGAGATCACTTACTTGCTACCTGCGCCTGGCACATTGCCCGCGTTTGGTCCTTGGATGATTGCCCAGGCCAAAGGCTATTACAAGGCTGAAGGTTTGGATGTGAAATTTGTCGCAGGCCGAGGTGGTGTGGATGTGGCCAAGCAAGTGGGCGCAGGCAATGCGGTCATTGGTGGTGCCATTGGTGACACGCCCATCATTGCGCGCGCCCAAGGCATTCCTGTGAAAGCCGTGGCGGTGTTGGGCGCTGGTTCACTCACGCAGTTGGTGACGCACAAAGACGAAAAGATCGAAAGCCCACGTGAGCTCAAAGGCAAAACCGTGACCGTGTTGGCTTACACCGACACCACCTACTACGCTTTGTTGGGCATGTTGAGCAAAGTGGGTCTGACCAAGAACGATGTGAACATCCAGGCCGCAGGCCCCGCAGGCGTGTGGCAACAATTTGCTTCGAAAAAAGCGGTCGGTATGGCAGGTGTGCCTGACTGGACAGTGAGCGCGATGGATGCCGGTGCGCAAGTGGACATCTTGCCAGCTGACATTTATTTCAAGAGCATGGCTCAAGCGATTTTGGCTGCAGATGACACCATTCAAAAAAATCCACAGCTGATTCAAAAACTGGTGCGTGCCACTTTGAAGGGCATGAAAGACATCATGGCTGACCCCAAAGCAGCCACCAAGGTGTATGTGGAACATGTGCCAGCGCACAAAGGCAAAGAAGCTTCGGTGCTGAAAACTTTCGAGTTGTACAACCAATATGTGTACAACGCACAAAAAACGCCGGGTCAAATGGACGAAGCCCGCTTAGCAGAGTTGCAAAAGTTTTATGTGACCAATGGTGTGGTGCCCAAAGAAGTGCCCGTCAAAGAGTTGTACACCAACCAATTCGTGATGGGAAAGTAATCGCACCATGAACGCCAACCGAGAACGCATCGTCACCACAGCCTGGAGCTTGGCGGTTCTGGTGCTGTTTTTGGCAGCATGGGAATGGGGCCCCGCATTGCTTGGTGTGCCCGATTTTGTGTTGCCAAATTTTTCAGCCGTGTGTGCTGAAGCGAAGCGTATTTGGGAGGTGGAAAAACTGCTTTGGCATGCGGGCATCACCGCTGCCGAAGTGGTGATTGGTTTTGTTCTGGGCTCTTTGCTGGGTGCTTTGATTGGTTATGCGCTTGGCATTTCACCGCGCGTCGAGGCGGTGTTGTCGCCTTATCTTTTAGCCTTGCAAATTGCACCCAAGGTGGCGTTCGCACCGCTGTTTGTGATGTGGTTGGGTTACACCATGTACCCCAAAATTTTGGTGGCGGTGTTGATTGTGTTTTTCCCGGTGTTGATCAATGTGTTGTCCGCCATGCGCACCATGGACCACGACATGATCAATTTGGCGCGTTCGTTTTCAGCCACGCGACTGCAAGTGTTTCGCATGGTCGAGTACCCCACCACTTTGCCTGCCTTGTTTTCGGGTTTGCGCATTGCCAGCACCTTGGCGGTGATTGGTGTGGTGGTGGGTGAGTTGGTCGGTGGCAACATGGGCTTGGGTTTTTTGTTGGTCTTCTTTGAAGGCCAAGGTAACACGGCAGGTGTGTTTGTGGTGATTGGTGCGCTGACGGTGATTGGCATCATGGCGTATTACGCTGTGGTGTTGGCTGAGCGCCGTGTGTTGCATTACTTGCCCAGTGCAGAACGGCGCGTGGCTTGACATGACCCCCTCAGAAATCAATTTGAACAACCGACGTGTGTTGGTCACCGGCGGTGCACGTGGTTTGGGCGAAGCCTTTGTGCGAGCTTTGGTGCAAGCAGGTGCACGTGTGGTACTCAGCGATGTGCTGCATGAACGCGGCCAAGCCTTGGCCGTTGAGTTGGGCGAAGCCGCGCACTATGTGCCGATGGACATGTGTGATCCGCAAGCTGTGCAAGCCGGTGTCGATGCCGCTGCGGCACACCTGGGTGGATTAGACGGCTTGATCAACAACGCTGCCATCACCAATTCGGGTGGCAAAGACATGCAAGATTTGACGGTGGACACCTGGGACCAAGTGATGGCTGTGAATGTGCGTGGTCCTTGGTTGGCCACCGTGGCAGCGACGCCGCATTTGGCCGCATCAGGCAGTGGACGCGTGGTCAACTTGGCTTCTGACACCGCGCTGTGGGGTGCACCGCGTTTGATGGCTTATGTGGCGAGCAAAGGTGCAGTCATGTCGATGACGCGATCGATGGCGCGCGAGTTGGGACCACATGGCATCACGGTCAATGCGATTGCACCGGGCCTGACCTTGGTGGAGGCCACCGAATATGTGCCGCAAGCACGCCACGACTATTACCAACAAGGTCGCGCGATTGCGCGCGCACAAGTGCCGGACGATGTCACATCGACCGTGTTGTTTTTGCTCTCACATGGCAGCGGCTATGTGACAGGACAAGTGTTACCCGTCAACGGCGGGTTTGTGATGCATTGATTAAGGAGATACACCATGACGTCAACCCCCGCAGCAAATCAACCCGTGTTCAACGAACGCGGTTTGATGGATGCCAACATTCCCCCAGAAGCCGATATTCAACGTAGCTTGATGCAACCTGCAGACAAAAATTTTGCGGATTGGTTGGAGTCGCGCGTGGCGCGTTTTGCCACACGCCGTTATGACTGGGATGCACTGAAATTTCAAACCCAAGTGGACGAGCGCTACCGCCGTGCACAAATGCGTTACATGGGCACCGGTGCCACTGGTGTGTCGAGCGACAACAACACCGTGCCTTCAGCACACTTCACTTTTTCAACCATGGTGATTCCTGCGGGTGGTATTGGCCCCGCGCACATTCACTATGACGTGGAAGAAGTGTTTTTTGTGTTGCGCGGCAAAATGAAAATCGTGATTGAAAAAGACGGCCAACGCTGGGAGTCGATCTTGCATGAGCGCGATTTGATTTCTGTGCCACCCGGCGTGTACCGCGAAGAAGTGAACATCACCGATGAAGACGCTTTGATGTGCGTGATGTTGGGCACACCCAAACCCATCACCCCCACTTATCCACCAGAGCATCCGCTCTCCAAAATCAAGCGCTGAGCACACCATGTCAACGCGCACTTTGCACGAACGCTTGTCGCACTTTGCATTGCAAAGTGTGAGCACGCCTTTGGGCCAAGTGCAATTCAGACAAGCAGGTTCGGTAAGTGCTGCACGCACCTGTGTGTTGTTGCACGGCATTGGTTCGGGGTCTGCCAGTTGGCTGGCGCAACTCGAAGCAGCCGAGCATGACCCGCAAGCAACGCGCGTGTTGGCGTGGGAAGCGCCGGGGTATGGTGCATCGCAAGCTGTGCCCGCTGCACAACCTTTGGCGACAGACTATGCGCAGCGTGTGTGGGCATGGCTGGATGTTTTGCAAGTGACATCAGCCATCACTTTGGTGGGGCATTCATTGGGTGCCATCGTGGCGACCAGTGCCGCCGTGTTGATCCGGAAGCGCGTGCAACAGTTGGTGCTGTTGGCACCAGCGCAAGGCTATGGTGCGGCCAGCGAAGCTGTGCGTCAGCAAAAACGCGATGACCGTTTGCACAACCTCAACACCTTGGGCCCTGCTGGCATGGCGCAAAAACGTGCCAGTGCCATGTTGTCGCCCCAAGCATCAAACGAACACATCGCGTTTGTGCAATCGATCATGGCGCAAGTGCATGTGGCGGGCTACACGCAAGCCACACATTTGCTGGCGCAAAGTGATTTGCTGACCGACTTGCAACAATGGTCTGGCCCCTTGGTGGTGGCCAGCGGTCAAGCTGACACCATCACACCTGCAAGTGGCTGCCAGACAGTGGCCCAAGCGCGGCAAGTGACTTGGCATGATTTGGGCAATGCAGGTCACGCATGTGCCTTAGAAGCTGCTGACGCAGTGAATGCGTTGTTGCAACTGACGGCTACCCGCGCGATGTCAACGCAGAAGGCCCACGCATGAACGAACCCGTTGACGACAAATATGTGGTGCCTGCATTGCAACGCGGCTTGGAGTTGTTGGGTCAATTCACTCGCCAAACGCCAACCTTGAGTGGCGCAGAGTTAGCTCGCAATTTAGAACTGCCGCGCGCCTCGGTGTTCAGACTGTTGCACACCCTCGAACGATCTGGTTTTGTAGAACGTGTGGGTGACTCTGCCAACTACAAACTCAGCATTGGTGTGTTGCGTTTGGGGTTTGAATATTTGTCGTCGATGGAATTGACCGAGCATGGCAGACCAGTGGTGGAACAACTGCGTGATGTGTCCGGCTATTCAGCGCATTTGGTGGTGCGCGATGGGCGCGATGTGGTGTTTGTGGTGAAGGCCCCTGGGCGCAGCGCTTTGTTTCACTCCATCCAAGTGGGTGCGCGTTTGCCAGCCCATGCCACGGTGCTGGGGCGTTTGTTGTTGTCTGATTTGACGATGCAAGAACTCACGCAACTCTATCCCGAAAAAACATTGCACGCCTACACCGACAAAACCCCCTCATCGTTGAAGCAACTCAAAGCGTTGATGGAAGCCGATCGCGCCGCTGGCTATGGTTTGAGCCAAGGGGGGTTCGTGACCGGTATTTCAACCATTGCCGCCCCTGTGTTCAATGACGAGCAACGTGTGGTGGCTGCGGTGAGCATCACGGTGCCTGCGCAACAGGTGGCCAATGAACAAGCGGATCCATTGATTCAGTTGGTGCGCGATGCGGCCATGCAACTGACACAACGCATCAGTCATCTTTGAAGAAAAAAATGGTTATGACCCCACAACACAACGCAGAACAAGTGACCGTTGGCGAGCTTGCTGCCAGATTTTTAGAGCAATGCGGTGTGAAGGCCGCTTTTGGTGTGATCTCCATTCACAACATGCCCATCTTGGATGCCTTCCATCGTCGACAACACATTCGGTTTGTCTCAGCACGTGGTGAAGCCGGTGCCTGCAACATGGCAGATGCCTATGCGCGTGTCACTGGTGGCTTGGGTGTGTGTGTCACCAGCACTGGCACAGGTGCGGGCAACGCAGCAGGCGCATTGATCGAGGCTATGACTGCAGGCACACCTTTGTTGCATTTGACAGGGCAAATTGAGTCAGATTATTTGGACCGCGATTTGGGCTACATCCACGAAGCACCAGCGCAGTTGGCCATGTTGTCTGCAGTGGGCAAAGCCGCGTTTCGCATTCGCAACCCCGAAACCGCGTTGGCCACTTTGCGCGAAGCAGCACGTGTGGCATTCACGCCGCCGTGTGGTCCGGTGAGCATTGAAATTCCCATCGACATACAAGCCAAGTTGTTGCCCTTGCCCGCTGACTTGCAGCCCTTGCCTGTGCACCCTGTGTTGGCGGCACCTGCAGAAGTCAAAGCGCTGGCGCAACATTTGAAACAGGCCAAACGCCCCTTGCTGTGGTTAGGTGGTGGTGCACGCGCAGCAGGCCCAGCGGTAGAACGCTTTGTAAAAATGGGTTGGGGTGTGGTGACGTCAGTGCAAGGCCGCGGTGTGTTGTCAGAGGCGCATCCAGCCAATTTGGGTTCTTACAACTTGCAAAAGCCTGCTGAGGCTTTTTACCAAACATGCGACGCCATGTTGGTGGTGGGCTCGCGTTTGCGCAGCAACGAAACCTTGCGCTACAAACTGAAACTGCCGCAACATGTGTACCGCATCGACGCCAATGCCTTGGCGCACAACCGTGGCTACAACAGTGACTATTTTGTGCAAGGCGATGCCTTGACCACGCTGCATGCCTTGGCTGATTTGTTAGAAGGACACATGTGGGTTGACCCTACATTGATCAACGATGTACAACAAGCACATGCACAGTCAGTGGCTTTGGTTGATGGCACCTTGGGCCCTTATGTCCAATTGAAACAAGCCTTGGCTGAGCAAGTGGGCGCAGCGTTGTGGTGGGTGCGTGACATCACGTTGTCTAACAGCATGTGGGGCAACCGTGCACCCATGCTCGACCATCCGCGTGCCGGTGTGCATGCTTTGGGGGGTGGCATTGGTCAGGGTTTGGCGATGGCGATTGGCACAGCCATTGCCGACCATGAACACCAACTCAAACGCAAAACCGTGGCGCTGGTAGGCGATGGTGGTTTTATGCTCAATGTGGGTGAGTTGGCGTGTGCGGTGCAGGAGCGAGCCAATCTGGTGGTGCTCTTGATGAATGACAGCCGCTATGGCGTGATCAAAAATATCCAAGACGATTTGTATGGCAGCCGCCATTGCTATGTTGAATTGCTCAACCCAGACTTCGCGCAGTTTTGCAGCAGTTTGAATGTGCCACATTACAAACTCACTGACCCTGCGCAATCTGCTGCCGTGTTACAACAAGCCTTTGCACAAACAGGGCCGGTGGTGGTGGAAGTGGACATGAATGCATGGGGCCCCTTCGCTGCCAAATTTGCCGGTCCTATTTTGAAAAAGGATTGAGCCCATGGCGTCTTCTGTTGTGAATGTCACTCTCATTGGTTGGGGTGCGATTGCGCGTTCTATCTTTGAGCGCATAGCTAAGTTTCCTGGCATTCGCATCACGCACATCGTGGTGCGCGACAGCAAGGTGGCTGACACTCAAGCGCAATTGGGCAACGCTGCCCTCGCCGTGGCAGCTGTGCCAACAGATACACAACTGGTGTTGGAGTGCGCAGGTCACAGCGCACTCACGCAGCATGTGTTGCCTGCATTGCAACGCGGTGTCACCTGTGGTGTGCTGTCGGTTGGTGCGTTGTCAGAAGTGGGCTTGCCTGAGAGCTTAGAAGCTGCTGCAAAGCAGGGCGGTGCACAAGTGCATTTGTTGGCTGGTGCGATCGGTGGCATCGATGCCATTGCCGCAGCACGCACGGCGGGTTTGACGCATGTCACCTACACCGGTCGCAAGCCGCCGTTGGGTTGGCGTGGTTCGCCTGCTGAAGACGTTGTGAATTTGGAAACGCTCAAAGAGCCTGCGGTGATTTTGGATTCTTCAGCGCGCGAAGCGGCACGTTTGTATCCGAAAAACGCGAATGTGGCCGCCACCATTTCGTTGGCGGGTTTGGGCTTAGACGCCACACGCGTGCGTTTGATTGCTGACCCAGGTGTGACTGAAAACATCCACGAAGTGCATGTGCAAGGCAGCTTTGGTGAGATGCAACTGACCATGCGTGGCAAGCCTTTGCCTGACAACCCCAAAACATCGGCATTGACCGTGTTGTCTGCGGTTCGATTTTTGCAAAACCAAGCCGCACCCATCACCACTTGAAATGGCTTTCAAGGCATGACTGAAAAACTTCAAACCTTCATCGCAGGGCAATGGCGTGATGCGTCAGGCCCGCAATACACCACCGAATACCCCGCAGACGGCAGCGTGGTGGCCCAGTTGCATGCCGCTACAGCTGACGATGTGAACGAAGCTGTGCAAGCCGCTGAACATGCCAGACAACAACCCGCATGGGCTGGCTTGAAGCGCCATGAGCGTGCGGGCATCTTGCATCGCATCGCGGCAGGCATTCGCGCTAAGAGTGAAGAGCTCGCGCAATTACAACGTTTGGACAACGGCAAACCCATCAACGAAACACGTGCCTTGGTTGCCAGTGCTGCGGGCACTTTTCAGTTTTTTGCAGCAGCTTGCGAAACTTGGGAAGACACCCTCACCCCCGCACGCGGCGACTTCATGACCATGAGCGTGCATGAACCGTTGGGTGTGGTGGGTGCGATCACACCTTGGAACTCACCCATTGCCAGCGAAGCACAAAAAATGGCTCCTGCGTTGGCCGCAGGTTGTGCGATTGTTTTCAAGCCCGCCGAAATCACACCGCGCATGGCCATTGAGTTGGCCAAAATTGCACAACAAGCCGGTGTGCCCGATGGCATTGTCAGCGTGTTGCCTGGCAAAGGATCGGTGGTGGGTGATGCGTTGGTGAAGCACCCACTCATCAAGCGAATTGCTTTCACCGGTGGTACTTCTGTCGGCATGGGCATTCAATGTTTGGCTGCTGAAAAGTTGATGCCAACGTCGTTGGAGTTGGGTGGTAAATCGCCCACCATCGTGTGCGCTGATGCCGACCTCGACCACGCGGTGGCGGGTGTGTTGTTTGGCATTTTCAGTTCATCGGGCGAATCATGCATCGCAGGTTCCCGTGCGTTTGTGCATGCCAGTGTGTATGACGAATTCAAACGCCGTTTGTTAGCCGGTGTGAAAAACTTGCGCGTGGGTGACCCCGCGAGCGACAAAACGCACATGGGCCCCTTGGTCAACATGGGGCACCGCGCGTCTGTCGAGCGCTATGTGCAAATGGGCATCGACGAAGGCGGCAAAGTGTTGTTTGGCGGGCAACGACCACAAGGCGCGTTGTATGACAAAGGCAGCTACTACTTGCCCACGGTGATGGAAGGTTTGCCCAACAGTGCACGCATGTGCCAAGAAGAAATTTTCGGACCCGTGTTGGCGTTGCTGCCTTGGCACGATGAAGCCGATTTGATTGCGCAATGCAACGATAACTTATACGGTTTGGCCTCTGGCATTTGGACGCGCGATTACAAAACCGCTTGGCGCATTGGTCGCGCATTGCAAACGGGCACGGTGTGGATCAACACCTACAAACTGTTTTCGATCAGCACGCCGTTCTCAGGTGTCAAGATGAGTGGCTATGGCATAGAAAAAGGGCGCTTGGGTATTTTGGAATACACCAGCCAAAAGAGTTTTTATTGGGGCTTGAACGAGTCGCCATTGCCTTGGGCGACGAGTTAATTTAACTGGCGGGAGTTCTATATGAAACATGTTCAACCCTTTGTGCCCGCGTATCAACAACTTTGGCGATGTCTGTCAATGTTTGCCCTGGCTGCATCTTGCACGGCCACCTTGGCACAGCCGTCGACAGGTATGTCAGCGGTACAAAAGCAATTGGCGCAGGAGCGGTTTGCCATCGTGTCACCTTTTCCGCCTGGTGGTCCAGTCGATACACTTTCGCGCTTTTTGGCTGAGGGACTGTCTCAACGCTATGGCCAACCGGCAGTGGTGGAGAACCTTCCGGGTGCGGCAGGCAATCTGGGAATGGATAAAGTCAGGCGCGGTAAACCAGACGGTCATGTGTTGTTGGTTGTCCCAGCGGGCAACCTCACCATCAATCCGACATTGATGCCTAACTTTCCTTTCAGCATTGAGCGCGATTTCACGCCAGTGACCATGTTGGCCAAGGCCCCTAATGTGCTTGTTGCCAGTCCACAAGCAAAGCTTCGTGATCTGGATGACCTGATGACTCAGGCAAAGCGTCAACCGGACAGCCTGTCATATGCATCACCCGGAGTCGGTAGTGGGTTGCACCTCGCGGGAGAGTTGTTCAAGGCGCAAACACAAACGGAAATTTTGCATGTCCCCTACAAGGGCACCGGCCCAGCGCTCAATGATGTGCTTGCAGGGGTGGTGCCGCTGATGTTCAGCAATCTACCTGCGACATTGCCCTACATTCGCAGTGGCAAGTTGGTCGCTTTGGGTGTGACAGATACGGTGCGAAGCCCTGTTGCACCTGAAATTCCAACGCTTGCAGAGCAGGGAGTTGCCGGTGTGGCTGTGACTTCTTGGTACGGTTTGCTGGCACCGGCTGGCACGCCCGCGCCAATCGTGGAACAACTGGTACGCGATGCGCAAGACATTCTTTCGCAACCAGCCGTATTAGAAAAACTACAGGCACAAGGCCTTCAATTGACATCCATGCGATCAGCCGAGTTTGCGACTCACATGCGCAAAGAGACGGCTGACTGGGCGCGTGTGATTCGATCGAGGCGCATCACGGCCGATTGAGTTGCATAGTTGAGGAACACATTAGATGGATCTTGGCATTTCAGGAAAAAAGGCATTGGTCTGCGGTGCCAGCGCAGGTTTGGGTTTTGCGTGTGCCAAGGCTTTGGTCGAAGCAGGTGTGCATGTGGTGATCGTGGCGCGCACCGAAAGCAATTTGCAAAATGCAGCGCAAACTTTGCGCGATGTGCATGCAGGTGAGGTCTCTTGGGTAGCCGCAGATGTCACCACTGCAGAAGGTCGCGCCAAAATTTTGTCGACGCACCTCGATGTGGACATCTTGGTCACCAACGCCGGTGGCCCACCGCCAGGTGACTTTCGTCAATGGGACCGCGAGGTGTGGTTGAAAGCCTTAGACGCCAATATGTTGGCCCCCATCGAGCTCATCAAAGCCACGGTAGACGGCATGATGGCGCGTGGCTTTGGGCGCATCATCAACATCACCTCGAGTGCGGTGAAAGCGCCTGTCGATGGCTTGGGTTTGTCCAACGGCGCGCGCAGTGGTTTGACTGGTTTTGTAGCAGGCTTGGCACGCAGCACCGTGGCCCACGGCGTGACCATCAACAACTTGTTGCCAGGCACATTTGACACGGCACGTTTGGCAGGCAATTTTGCAGCGCAAGCGCAACGCGAAGGCAGCACACCCGAGGCTGTGCGTGCGGCACGCATTGCGAAACATCCTGCCAAACGGTTGGGGCTACCGCAAGAGTTGGGTAACACCTGTGCGTTTTTGTGCAGCGTGCATGCGGGTTACATCAATGGGCAAAATATTTTGCTCGATGGCGGGTCTTTTGCAGGTGTGTGAAACGCGCAGTGGTCAAGCACCAAGCGCTTAGCAATCAAGCACCAAGCGTTCAGACTGACAACCCGAAACACACACCATCATCATTTGGTTGGTGGCTTGCTCTGCCGGGCTCAGCACCGAGTCGCGATGGTCAGGAATGCCTTCGAGCACGCGTGTTTCGCACGAGCCGCAAATGCCTTCTTCACAACTGGTCATGACATCGGCGTTGGCAGCTTGCAAAGCGGCCAACAAAGAAATGTCAGGTGTGATCTCAATCACTTTGCCTGAGCGTTTCAATTCAACGGTGTAGTGTTGTTTGGCATTGGTGGATGCCGCCACTTCTACCGCCGCAAAGCGTTCGATGTGCGCATTGGCGTAGCCCAAGGCCTGGCAATGGCTTTCAAATGCATCGAGCATGACCGCAGGTCCGCAGGCGTAGTAGTGGGCGTTGGCGGTGTTGCGTGTGGCCAGCAAGGCTTTCAAATCAGGCGGGTCAGATTGCTCGTCATCAAAATGCAAATGCACATTGGCGGCCACGGCTTTTACATCGTCAAGAAAAGCCGCATGTTCACGCGAACGCGCAAAGTACAACACCTCAAACGATTTACCCAAACTTTTCAAACGGCGTGCCATGCACAAAATCGGTGTTACGCCGATGCCGCCAGCCACCAACACCGAATGCGTGGCGTTTTCGTGCAAGGCAAAGTTGTTGCGGGGCGACGATATCTCGATGCGCATGCCCACGCGCAATTGTTCATGCACCGCTTTAGAGCCACCGCGGCTTTTGGCGTCTTTCAAAACACCCAGCACATAGCGATGGCGCTCACTGCAATCGTTCAACAGCGAATAGCTTCGCACCATGCCATTGGGTAAATGCAAATCAATGTGTGAACCGGCTTCAAACGCTGGCAAGTCTTTTTGGTCAGGGGCACGCAGCTCGATGCTGATGATGCCCTCTGCCTCATAGCGCAGCGTGTGTACAAAAACTTGCAGTGTGTTCGAAGCCATATGTGGTTAAGCCTTGGCGTGTTGTTTGTCCAATTGTTGTTGTGCCAAGTTTCTCAGAATTCGACGCAGGCGCACGATGCCCATGTCATGTTGGTACAAGTGCTCGCGTTGGTTGGCGTCGGGCTCCATGTGTTCCATCGCTACGCGGTCTTGCTCTAACACCGTCCAATGGCGGGCCTCTAGGCGGTTTTTGTAGAGGAATCGCCAGGTGTCACGTTGCCAGCCCGACACTTTGCGGCAGCGCCAGAAGAAAATACCTGCTGCATCGCGTGTGATGGGCACATAGCTGCCAATGATGGTGAACGGGCCACCAGGGCCACCTGTTTTTGGATACGGAATTTCCAAACGCATCAGGTGCATATCGGTTTCAATCCACTCGGTCCAGTCGAAATTGACGTTGCGCTGGCCTTTCTTTTCAAACGAAAAACCGGTGTCGGTTTCGCGCACCTGAAACTCAGCTGTCAAATCGCCCTCGGACATGGTGTGCGACTGCTTGTGCAGATAGGCACCGTGCATCGGGTCGATCACGTTTTCCATCACATACCGGTAGTCGCATCCCCATTCGGCGTAGCAAATGAAAGACGACCACTCGGGGGAAGTCAACTCTTCAGGCAAACGCAGTGGTGGCGGTGTTTCAAGTTGTGGGTCGAGCGCGTTGTACAAAAAGATCGCACCGTTGCTTTCTGCGGTGTGAAAGGTGCGTGTTTGACGCGAGCCTTCGAGTTTGCAACCAGGGCTGCCTGGCACGCGTGTGACGGTACCGTCGCAGCGCACTTCCACGCCGTGGTACGGACACGCAATGCGGTCACCCAAAATCACGCCCAACGACAAGGGCGCACCTCGGTGTGGGCAGTGGTCTTCGAGCGCATGCACTTTGCCGTCTTGATCGCGCCACAACACGATTTTGTAGCCCAAGCGACGCAGCGACACTGGGTTTTCTTTCACAAAGTGCGAGGGGCATACGGGGTACCACAGGTCTTTCAAACCAGCGGCCAGTGTGGCTTCAATGGGGTCTTGTTGGTAGTGGAGGGTAGCGGTGTTCATCATTCACTCCTGTCGCCATCATTGGCCCAAGCGCGCCATTTCGCGCTCGAAAGAAGCCGTGGTCCATGCTTGGCCATCGGGGCCTGAGGGCCCTGCTGTGTTGAGGTAATCCACCAACGCGGCGAGCTCATGAATGCCTTGCGAAAACGCGCGTTCGATCGAATCGCCCAACAAGTTTTCATACGCTGTTGGTGGTGCGCTGCGGTGTTGATGGGTTTCTTGGTACAGAGGAGGAAGTTGACGCATCGGCGGTCTCCATTCAAGGTTTTGATTTGTCAGTCATGAAGCGACCCGACGGTGCTTCTGCATCTTTTTGTCGACGGGTGTTGCCGTCGATCCCACCTTTGATGGCCCATTCAGCAAACACCGTCGGGCCAGGTGTGAATTCGCGCGGTTGCCATTCGGCGGTGAGTTCGTCTTCGTCGGTGTAGTACTCCACCAGTGCGCCTGCAGGGCTGTTGAAATACCAAAAAATAGCAGACGACACGGGGTGCTTGCCGGGCCCGAGTTCGGTGTCCCAACCACAGCGTGACATGTGCAAGCCACCGCCAAACACCTCGTGCAAATCGCGCACGGTGAAGGCCACATGGTTCAAACCGGCGCGGGGTTCGGGCAGTTGCAACATGAACAAGTTGTGGTGTCCACCTTCGGGTGCGCAACGCAAAAAAGTGCCACGGTTGGGATAGCGGTCTGACACCACAAAGCCAAAAAACTTTTCGTAAAACGCGGTGGTGCTGGCCAAGTCTGTGACAAAGAAAACCACATGCCCCACTTCAATCGGTGTAGCGCGTTCATACGCAGGGCTGGGCTGGTTGATGCGACCTTTGTTGTCCCAGGTGTTGGCTTGTGCGCAGTGCAGGGCCACATCTCGTTTTTGGGTCACTTGTACCCGCACCGCCAAACCATTAGGGTCGGTGCAACCCACGCGATGTTGTGTGTCTACAAAATGCGGTTGTTGTTGCAGTGAACTGCGCAGTGTGTCTAATTCACTTTGGCTGGTCACACCCCACACCACTTCGCGCAAGGTGGGGTCGGGCTCAATGCCTTTGGGCAAATTGGGTGTGTCTGAATGCGCGACCACCACACGGCAACCGTTCAAACATTCAAACACCAATGTGCGCGCGTCTTCATTCACCAGTTGCAAACCCCAGTCCAAAAAGAACTGGCGGCATCGGCCCAAGTCGGTTGTGCCAAAAGTGATTTCTTCAATGCCCAAAATCCGCATGCATACCTCTGGTGGCTAAGCTCACTGCGTTGAGATGTTGTTTCTTTAGTGAAACAATGTTTCTAATCTGAATCGTGAGCAAATTATTACCAGCAGGCATTGGCCTGTCAAGCAAAGGCAGTGCGTTGGGGTCGGATTCTGATCGCGCGAGGGAGTCGTATGCAATCACACGGGCTCAGGCGGCGGCGCAAGAAAACGGGTTTGCGTCGGTGGCCACCTTGGCGTTGGTCTCACCGGTGGTTGAGCGTGAAATTGTGGCGCTGACCAAAACCGGAACGGACGTGATGCCAGTGGCGCTTGCGTTTGTCGAGCATTTCAAAAAGCACGCTGGCAAATATTGAACACGTTTTTTTCAAGAGGTGTCAGTCAGGCACCACCGCTGTGGCTTCGATTTCGACCAACGCGCGGTCCTCTACCAAATCAGCCACTTGCACCAAGGCCATGACGGGGTAGTTTTTGCCGATGACTTCTTTGTAAGCCGCCCCCAACTCTCTCCCGCGCGCTAAATATTCTTTTTTGTTTTTCACATACCAAGTCATGCGAACGATGTGCTGCGGCCCTGCGTTGGCACAGGCCAGTGTGTCCACAATGTTTTGCAGGGCTTGCTTGCATTGGGCCACGAAATCGTCGGTTTCAAATTGCGCTTGACCATTCCAACCGATCATACCGGCGACAAAAATGAGTCGGCCTCTGGCCTCAATGCCATTGGAATAGCCTTTGGGGGGTGCCCAGCCTTCGGGTTGTAAAACATGCCACATGTTGTCTCTCCTGATCCAATGTCTATCTCATTGACCCATGGCCATTTGACGCAAACGAAACCGTTGCAACTTACCGGTCTCGGTGCGCGGCAGCGCGGCCAAAAATTCTATGCGTCGGGGGTATTTGAAGGGCGCAATGTTTTGCTTCACAAAGTTTTGCAAGTCGCTGACCATGTCTGCATTGGCTGCAACGTTCGGTTTGAGGGCCACATAGGCCATGACCACTTGTCCGCGCTCAGCGTCTGGCACCCCGATCACACCACATTCAGCAACCGCTGGGTGTTGCAGCAACACGCTCTCTACTTCGGGGCCAGCAATGTTGTAGCCCGCCGAGACAATCATGTCGTCGTTGCGTGCCATGTAGCTGAAGTAACCTTGTTCATCCATCACGAAGGTGTCGCCTGGTAAATTCCAGCCGTCTTTCACATAGTCGGTTTGTCGTGCATCGTCTAAGTAACGGCAACCGGTGGGGCCGCGAACGGCCAAACGCCCCTGTGTGCCGGGGGGCACGGGTTGCATGTTGTCATCCACAATTTGTGCGATGTAGCCAGGCACCACTTTGCCAATAGAGCCGGCACGCACCTCTTGGCCTGCGCTTGCAATGTAGATGTGAATCACCTCGGTGCCACCAATGCCGTCGGTGATTTCAATGCCGGTGTGATGCTTCCACAACTGACGCGTGGCATCCGGCAGCGCTTCGCCGGCTGACACGGGGTGACGCAAACTGGAGAGATCAACCCCCTCGGCCATCAAAGCCATTTGGCGATAAAACGTGGGCGCTGTGTAGCACTGTGTGGCTCGGTAGCGCGCAATGGTGTGCAGCAAAGACTCTGGCGTGTGTTTTTCGATCAACACCACCGAAGCGCCGTAGCGCAACGGAAACGCCAACAAGCCTCCCAAGCCAAAAGTGAATGCAATCGGTGGGGTGCCGCAAACCACATCGTTTTCGTTCATTTGCAAAACGTGGCGTGGAAACAAATCGCACATGGCCAACACATCGCGGTGAAAGTGCATGGTGCCTTTGGGCTTGCCGGTGCTGCCGCTGGTGAACGCGATCAGGCACACATCGTCACGGCTGGTGGGGTGGGCTGTGAACTGCGTGCTGCTTTGGGCCATGTGTGCTTCTAGCCCATCAGGGGCGTCAGAGGCAAACGCCATGACTTGTTTCAATTCGGGTGCGTGATGTGGATGGCTTTCATCTAGACAGAAATCGAGTTCGTCGATCAAATGGTGGGCGCACAGCGCGGCTTTGACCTTTGCTTTTTCGATGATGGTTTTCAGCTCTGCAGCACGCAACAAGGGCATGGTGGGCACCATGACCAAACCGGCTTTGATGCCCGCCAAAAAACACGCAGCCATCATGGGGCTGTTGCCCCCCCTGAGTAGCAAACGGTTGCCTGACACCAACCCCATCTCGTGTGTCAACACATGGGCGATTTGATTCACTTTGTCGTGCAGTTTTTGATAGGTCCAGCGGTACGAACCGCTGGCATTTTCACCATACAACGCAACGCGCTCGCCCTTGCCTTGTGCAATGTGTTGGTCCACCAGCGCTTGCGTGGCATTGAGTCGCTCAGGGTATTGCACCTCGGGTCGATCGAACAAAAACACCGGCCATTGCTCTGCTGGGGGCAAATGGTCGCGTGCAAAAGTGTCTTGGTGAGATGACGGGCTCAATGCCGTTGTGTGGTGTGTCATGTGCGAGCGCCCTTGAGAAGTTCTCTGCCAATGATGAGTTGTTGCACTTCGGTCGCGCCTTCATAAATGCGCAATGCGCGAATTTCGCGATAGAGCGATTCAACGATGTGTCCTTTTTTCACGCCCATGCCACCGTGCAACTGCACCGCTATGTCGATGATGCGTTGCGCATTTTCGGTGGCCGTCATTTTGGCCATCGCCGCCTCTTGCGTGATGCGCAGGCCTTGGTCCCTCAACCAAGCGGCGCGGTAGGTGAGCAAACGCGCCGCATCGAGCGCGGTGGCCATGTCGGCCAATTTGGTTTGTGTGATTTGAAACTCAGCCAAGGGGTGACCGAAAATCTGCCGTTGCTGCACCCACGCCAACGATTCATCAAGCGCGCGTTGGGCAAAACCCAAAGCCGCAGCGGCCACAGAAGTTCTGAACACATCTAAGGTGGCCATGGCGACTTTGAAGCCGCCACCACTGTCACCAATGCGTTGTGACGCAGGAATGCGTGCGTTCTCAAACCTGAGCAATGCCAGTGGGTGTGGTGCCACCACATCGATGCGTTCTGCGATTTTCAAGCCGAGGGTGTCGGCGTCCACAATGAAAGCGCTGATGCCTTTCGCGCCCGGTGCATCGTGGGTGCGCGCAAACAGCACATAAAAATCAGCAATGCCCCCATTGGAGATCCAAGTTTTTTCACCACGCAAGATGTAGTGGTCGCCGTCTAAGGTGGCGCTGCATTGCATGGCAGCAACATCCGAACCGGCCATGGGTTCGCTCAGCGCAAACGCAGCAATCGCATCGCCCTTGGCCACGCGGGGAAGGTAGTGTTGTTTTTGCAAATCAGAGCCAAACAAACTGATCGCACCAGAACCCAAGCCTTGCATGGCAAATGCGAAATCGGCCAAGCCATGGTGCGACGCCAGTTCTTCTCGCAGCAGGCAAATGCTGCGCGTGTCGATCACATCGTGCAAACCACCGTAGCCTTGACCTGCGATGGCATGACGCAACCAACCGCCGTCACCCAACGCACGCACCAAGTCTTTGCAGGCTTGGTCAATGTCATCTTCTGCGTGCGTGGTGAGGTGCTGGTGCGACCAAGCTTGCAATGCACGTTTGAGTTCACGATGGTGTGCGTTAAAGAACGGCCAGTCGAGTGCTTTGGGGAGGGCGTTAGGCGATGTGGTGCTCACACTCAATCTCCCTCAAACACTGGGGTTTGTTTGGCCACAAAGGCGTGGTAGGCGCGATGAAAATCGTTGGTCATCATGCAAATGGCTTGGGCTTGAGCCTCGGCTTCGATGGCTTCGTCCACCCCCATGTTCCACTCTTGTTGCAGCATTTTTTTGGTCATCCCATTGGCAAAGGTGGGGCCCGAGGCCAAACTGCGCGCCATATCGTTCGCAGCGCTTTGCAACTCTTCTGGGGTGCATACGCGGTTGTAAAAACCCCAGCGTTCAGCTTCTAGGCCGCCCATGCCGCGCCCGGTGTATAAAAGTTCTGAGGCTCGCCCCTGACCAATGACACGCGGCAACAACGCGCAAGCGCCCATGTCGCAACCCGCCAAGCCCACTTTGTTGAATAAAAAATAAGTTTTGCTGCGTTCGGTGCCATAACGCAAATCAGACGCTAGTGCGAGCAAGGCACCTGCACCCGCGCAAATGCCGTCAATGGCCGCCACGATGGGTTGCGGACAAGCGCGCATGGCTTTGACCACCTCGCCCGTCATGCGTGTGAATGCCAACAGTCCCGGCATGTCCAGTTGTGTGAGGGGGCCAATGATTTCATGCACATCGCCCCCAGAGCAAAAGTTTTGTACAGCCCCAGTGATGACGATGGCATGCACGTCGTCGGCATAACTCAAGTTGCGAAACAAATCGCGCAGTTCGGCGTAAGACTCAAACGACAAAGGGTTTTTGCGTTCGGGCCGGTTGAGTGAAACGGTGGCGACCCCACCTTCGAGCGAAAACAATATGTGCTGACCTTGGTAATTGGCAAAGCTTTGACGGTGGCGCGGCAATTGGTGCGGTTGACCGCTCAGGTATTTCTGGCTCATGGTGTCTCCGTGTTGGATGCGGTTTGGTGTTGGTGTATGCCTGACTTGAGGTGGCCCAGCAGGGTGCTGAGTTGTTCTTGTTGTTTGTCGCTCAAACCAGCAAAAAGACCGATCACCCATTGCTCGTGCGCGGCAGCCATGCGTGAAAACGTTTTTCTGCCAAGCGGGGTGAGGCACACCCGAAACGAGCGTCGGTCAGAGGAAGCTGTTTTGCGTTGCACCAACGATTCGTTTTCGAGTTGATCGACGATGACGGTGGTGTTGCCCCCGCTGACCATCATGCGTCGTGACAACTCACCCATGGTCAAGCCTTCGGCGTGGCGTTCGAGTTGTGCCATCAAATCAAAACGTGACAACGTGATACCAAACTGCTCGCGCAAATTGCTGCGGATGGTGTCTTCAATCAACGTGGTGCAAGACAACATGCGCAACCACAAACGCAGCGAGGCGTGATGGTCTGCGTGCGCGCGCAGTTCGTGGTCTTGGGTTTCGATGGGGGTCATCCTGCTAGCTCCCCGCCATCGATGGCGATGGCTTGTCCATTGATGGCCTCGCTGCCAGCATTGCACAACCACAGCACAGCGTTGGCCACCTCTGCGGGTTGTACCATCCGTTGTTGTGGGTTGCGTGCGGTCATGCGTGTGCGTGCTTCTGATTCGGTTTTGCCAGTTTTGTGCACGATGAAAGTGAGGGCATCTTTCACAATGTCGGTTTCGGTGTAACCCGGACACAGCGCATTCACCGTGATGTTTTTGCTCGCCAACTCCAACGCCAACGCACGGGTGAAACCGACCACACCATGCTTGGCGGCGGTGTACGCGCTGACGTAGGCATAACCTTTCAAACCCGCTGTGCTGGCGATGTTGATGATGCGACCGGGCATGCCTTGCGCGGCGGCTTCCTTCATGGATGGCAACACCGCTTGCGTGCACAAATAAGTGCCGGTGAGGTTGACATTGAGCATGTGTTGCCAAAGTGCGAGGTCCGTTTTTTCAATCGGTTGGCTGCTCGCTTGCCCTGCGTTGTTGACCAACACATGCACAGGCCCCAAGTGTTTGACCGCGTTGGCCACCGCTTGCTGCACTTTTGCTTCTACGCTGATGTCGACCCCTTCAATGTGCGTTTGTGTATTGAGTTGTTGGGCCAGGGCTTGCAGCGTGTCGACATGTCGCCCCAAGAGCGTGAGTTTGGCACCTGCATTCGCCAAAGCATGCGCAATGGCAGCGCCGATACCACGCGCGGCGCCGGTGATGACGATGTGACGGTTGTGAAGTGATGCGTTCATGTTCATTTGCTGTTGGCGGTCAACTGCGCAGCTTGCGCCGCCGCACGTTCAAAGTTGGTTTCGAGTTGTCGCTTGGCTGAAACATAGGGCTTTGGCCACGGCACGTCGGTGTAGCCAATGCGTGCTGCTTCGGTCAACGTCCAAGCGGGGTTGGCCAGATGGGGTCGTGCCACCGCGCACAAATCGGCACGACCCGCAGCGATGATGCTGTTGACATGGTCTGCTTCGCTGATGGCCCCCACCGCAATGGTGGCAATGCCTGCCTCTTGCCGAATGCGATCCGCAAACGGTGTTTGGAACATGCGGCCGTACACTGGTTTTTCTTGTTTGCTCACTTGACCTGAAGAGCAGTCGATCACATCAGCACCTGCGGTTTTGAAGGCCTTGGCAATTCGCACAGCATCAGTTGGTGTGATGCCGCCTTCCACCCAATCGTGGGCTGAAATACGCACCGACATGGGCAAATGCTCAGGCCATGCGGCACGCACGGCTTTGAACACTTCCAAGGGGTAACGCAATCTGTTTTCGAGCGAACCACCGTATTCGTCTTGCCGATGGTTGGTCAATGGCGAAATGAATGACGACAACAAATAACCGTGCGCACAATGCAACTCCAACCAATCAAAGCCTGCAAGCGCTGCACGATGGGTGGCATCCACAAAATCTTGCAACACACGGTCCATGTCATCGCGTGTCATGGCTTTGGAAGTTTGGCTGGTGCCCTCCAAATACTGTTGAGGCGAGGCGCTGATCAATGGCCAATTGGGTTCGCTGTCATCTGCACGCAGAGGCAAATCAATACCGTCCCAAGCGCGACGGGTCGAACCCTTGGCACCAGCGTGGCCCAATTGCACCGCCATGCGCGCGTCGCTGTTGTCATGCGCCCATTGCACGATGTGTTGCCAAGCACGGGTTTGTGCATCGTTCCACAAACCGGGACAGCCGGGGGTGATGCGCGCATCGGGGCTGACACAAATCATTTCGGCAAAGACCAATCCTGCACCGCCCATCGCACGTGCACCCAAATGCACCAAGTGATAGTCGCCGGGCACACCCTCGGTGGCTGAGTATTGCGCCATGGGCGACACCACCACGCGGTTATTGAGCGTGACCGAGCGCACGCTGTAAGGCGTGAACATGGGCGGCGGTGTGAGCGGGTGCGCCACAGCCGGCTGAGCGCGCTGGGCAAACCATTGCTCATAACCCTCCAGCCAAGCTTTGTCGCGTAAACGCAGGTTTTCATGGCTGATGCGTTGACTGCGTGTCAACATCGAATACATGAACTGCTCAGGTTCGAGTTGATCGCAATAGCGCTCGCCACACACTTCAAACCATTCCATCGCATTCCATGCGGCGTTTTGAATTTTCAATGTTTCGATGCGACGCGCCTCTTGATAGGCCGCTAACACGTCACCGACTCTGGATGGGTTGTCGCCAAAAAATTCAAATTGTTTGGTCAACTCGATCGCGTCTTCCAGCGCGAGTTTGGTGCCAGAGCCAATCGCAAAGTGCGCGGTGTGCACAGCGTCACCCATCAACACCACGTGGCTGCCGTTTTTGTTTTTCAACCACCACTGCTCGCACACCACCCGTTGAAAATTCAACCATGCTGAACCACGCAAGTGGCGCGCGTTGGTCATCAACTTGGCGCCTTGGAGGTTGTCTGCAAACAGTTGTTCGCAAAAGGCGATGGATTGTTCTTGGTCGGCTTTGTCCAAGCCATGCGCGAGCCACACATGCTCGGGACATTCCACGATGAAGGTGGTGGTTTTTTCGTCGAACTTGTAAATGTGCGCCTGAAACCAACCGTGCTCGGTTTTTTGAAAATCAAAGGTGAAGGCGTCATACAAACGGTGGGTGCCCAACCAGATGTAGCGGTTGGGGCGGGTGACAATGTCGGGTTTGAACACGTCCTCGTAGTGCGTGCGAATTTTGGAATTGATGCCGTCGCTGGCAATGATCAAATCAGCATCGGGAAACTCAAGGTCTGAATTCACATCGCTTTCAAACTTCAACACAACGCCAAGTTGCTCACAGCGCGCTTGCAAAATGTTGAGCAACTTTTTGCGCCCGATGCCTACAAAACCGTGTCCACCTGAGCGAATGGTGCGGCCTTTGAACAGCAGCTCAATATCGTCCCAATGGTTGAAGGCTTCTTGAATTTGATCGGCCGTTTCACGGTCCCATTGGCGCATGTTGTCCATCGTGGCATCGGAAAACACCACGCCCCAACCGAAGGTGTCGTAGGGCAGGTTGCGTTCGACCACGGTGATCTGGTTAGCCGGATGGCGGTCTTTCATCAACAAGCCGAAATACAAGCCAGCGGGGCCGCCGCCGATGCAAACGATATTCATGTCGCTTCACTCCAGTTGCTTTGAAATTAAATATTTCAATATTGAAGTAAATGTCCGGCAAATGACCCCGGATGTCAATCCATTGAAAAGCGACTTTTATTGGTGTTAGCCCTAGGAGGGAGGCGGCAACAGGAGGCTAAGGCGAAAGGTGTTTAAAGCAAAAGTGTAATGACCCACTAAAAACCTGCACAGGTCATACTATTGGAGAAATCAACCATG